>JBOGOC010000110.1:0-149514 GCA_050747525.1 Candidatus Polarisedimenticolia bacterium
GGCCCCGGCCGCCGCGGCCGCAGCCCAAGCCGCCGGCAACGTCCGCCCCGCCTCCCCACGCCCACCGTCAGCGGCACTGCGCTCCATCGAGCGTGGGGTGCTCACGGTGGCGGCGAGCGTGGAGCACGCCGAGGTTTTCATCGACGGCGCGCTGGTCGGCACCACGCCGTTGGTGGATCTCATCCTGATGGCGGGGCCGCACGAGCTGCAGGTGAAGAAGGCGGGCTTCCGGGTCTGGAGCCGGCGCATCCACGTGGTGGAACGGGCGGCCAGCCGTTTCTTCGCCGAGATGGAGCCCGCGCGGGAGACGCGCTAGCCCTGGACCTTCTTCCTGACTTCCGGGGCCCTCACGTGCTCTCTCACCACGCCGACCGTCCCCGCCACGTTGAGCTTGCGGAAGAGGATGTCGAACTTGGCTTCCAGCGCCGACCGGAGCTGCTGGCGGGCGGGCTCGGCCACGTCCCAGGTCTGCGCCTTGAACGGCCCCCAGGCCTTCTTCCGGGTCTTGTAGTAGAACTGCTCGGGCGTGATCCCGGGCTTGCGCTCGTCCGCGCAGTTCGCGTCCAGCCACGCGTACATCTCGCGGCGCAGGTCCTGAGGAAAGGCCGGATGGTCGTACACGATGTTCTGGAAGTCGGTGGCCAGGTGCACCTCCGAGGCGCCCGCCCGCGGGAACTCGTCGAACGCCTCCAGCGGCAGCGTCGATGCGCCATGCTGGACCGCCCCCGACATGCCGTACTCCTTGCGCGAGATCTCGGAGATCTCCCGCAGCACGTTGAAGTCGATCTTCACCTGAGCGACCGTGCCGTCGGGCAGCGGCACGCCACCGTGGCTCGTGCCGGTCTGAACGCTCACCTTGCTGGGCCCCTTCCACGTGGTGCCCGCGGGTGACCTCCTGGCCAGCTCTTCGAGCAGGCCGTCCATGTAGGCGCGCAGCTCTTCCGGAGTGGAGTTCTGCCCTCCCACCTCGCCGATCTCACCCCCGATGGAGATGGTCATCTCGCGCGGCTCATGACGCCGGACGTGGGCGCCCAGCTCCGCGGACACGGTGAAATTGTCCCGCTGCTGCTCCTTCACCGTGGGCTTGGACAGATCCACGATGGTGGAGGCGTCGATGTCGATGTTCCCGTAGCCGGCCTCGATCGACTCCTCGATGAGATCCTTGATGGCCTGGATCTCCGCCGCGCGCGTCTCCCCGCCCGCCGCGTACTTCGTGGCGTTGACCTGGTAGTGATCGCCCTGCACGAAGAGCGGCCCTTCGAAGCCTTCGCGCACGGCCGCGGCGGTGACGACCGAGAGGTACTCTCCGGGCCGCTGAAACGTGTAGCCCATCTCGGATCGGGCCAGCTCGAAGATGAAGGCCCCTACGCCCCCCCTGTTCACCGAGGCCACCACGGCCCGGGCTGCGTCGTAGGCGAGGCCGCGCACGTTGATCGCCGGCACGGTGAAGCCCCCCGCCGCCCCGCGCCCCATCGCCTCGTACAGGGGCTGGATCGACGCCGGGCGCACGCCGGTCTGCCGGGCGGCCTCCCAGATGATGACGCGCGCCTTCTCTTTGTCCTGGGCTGAGCCGAACACGGCGAGGCGGGCCAGTACGTCCATCACCTCGGCACGCAGACGGCGTGCGTCCTTCACCGTCACGTCCCCCGCGGAGGAGATCTCCAGGACGCCACGCCACGAGTCGATCCATTGCGCGAGTGTCTTGTCAGGCACGGTGCTGTCCCTCCGCGAGCCGGAATGGCCGTGAGCGGCCCATTATAGCCCCGCTCCCGGTCAGAGACTGACGATGTCGAACTGCTCGTGGTGCAGGCTCGAGTCCGCCCGGATGGCCATGTCCACGCCGTCCAGCTTCGGCATCCCCGACGTCAGCAGGCGCCGATCGATCTCCAGCTGCTGCGCGACCTCGGGATTGGCCCGGATGATCAGGCGCCTGCCTTCCAGACTCGGCGCCAGCTTCTGCAGCTCGCGCTGGATCTCGAACAGCACGGTGGCCGCGCCCTTGATCTTCCCCGCCCCCGAGCAGTACGGGCAGGTGCGGCAAAGGATTCGCTCCAGGCTCTTTTTTGTGCGCTGGCGGGTAATCTCCACCAGGCCGAAGTCGCTGATCTGCAGGACCTTGGTGCGGGCGCGGTCTTTCTGGAGCTCGCGCTCGAAGGCCTCGATCAGCTTCTTCTTGCTCTTGCGCTCCTCCATGTCGATGAAGTCCACGACGATGATGCCGCCAAGATCCCGCAGGCGCAGCTGGCGCACGATCTCGGTGACCGCCTCGAGGTTGGTCTTGAGCACCGTGTCCTCGAGGTTGCGCTTGCCGACGTACTTGCCTGTGTTCACGTCGATGGCCACCAGGGCCTCGGTCTGGTTGATGACGATGTAGCCTCCCGACTTGAGCCAGACACGGCTGCGGAGAGCCTTGTCCAGCTCCGCCTGCACGCCGTACTTCTCGAAGATGGGATAGGGCTCGCGGTACATCTGGATGCGGCTCGCCATGTCCGGCTGCAGCTTGCGCACCAGATCGAGCGCGATCCGGTGGGTCGCCTCGTCGTCCACCACGACCTTCTGCACGCTGGGATTCAGCATGTCGCGCAGAACCTTCGGCACCACCGACAGCTCACGGTGGACCTCCGAGGGCGCGGAAGCGCGCTCCGCCTTGCGGCGGATCTCGTCCCACAGGCTGGTGAGGTAGTTGGCGTCGGCCTCCAGCTCCGACGCCTCGCACCCCTCGGCCACGGTGCGCACGATGAACCCCATGCCGGGCACGCGCACCTTGTCGAGGATGCGGCGCAGCCGCGACCGCTCGCGGGCCTCCCCGATCTTGCGCGACACGCCCACGTGGTCCACCTGCGGCATCAGCACCAGGAACCGGCCCGGCAGCGTCACGTACGAGGTGATGCGGGCTCCCTTGGTGCCGATCGGCTCCTTGGTCACCTGCACCAGCAGCTCCTGGCCTTCCTTCAGCAGGTCCTCGATCTTCGCCTCGCGATTCACCTTGGGGGCCGCGTCACGGATGGCCTCGCCTCCCTCGACTTCGTCGAGGTCCAGCAGCCCTTCGTACGCGTCGTAACCCGGCGAGATGTCGGAAACGTAGAGGAAGGCGTCGCGCTCCAGGCTCACAGAGACGAAGGCCGACTGCATGCCCGGAAGCACCTTGGTGACGCGCCCCTTGTAGATGTTGCCCACGACCGTCCGGCTAGCCTCGCGCTCGATGAAGATCTCGGCCAGCAGCCCCTTCTCCAGGATGGCCACGCGGGTCTCCTGGGGAGCGCCATTGATGACCACCATCTTCTCGACACCGTACTCACGCTCGCGACGGCGCCTCTCCGGGGCCTCGGGCTTGGCCGCACCCTCGACGATGGCATCGGCTTCGGCCACGCCCGCTTCCGCCGTGCCCGGAGCTGCGGACGTCTCGTCCGCGGCCGGCTCTGCTTTGCCCTTCCGCCGGCGGCGTCCCCGGGGCTCGACGCCCCTGACCCGCCGTCCTCGCGTGCCTCGCTTTCGCCGCTGGCGGCCGGCATCCCCGTTGGTGGGATGCGCGGGAGACAGCTCGCCTTCCGCGGGGGGTTCGCCCACCGGCGTCCCGGCATCGCCGGCGACGGGAGCCGGCTCGCCGCCGAAACCCTCATCGGGCGGGCCGGCAGGAGCCGGGTACTCGGGCTGCCAGGACTCCGCCGCCGGGGCCTGTTCCTCGCCCCAGGCTCCTCCGGCGGGAGGCGCCGATTCCGGCATGGGCCCAGGCTCGCCGGCAGGTCCGGCCTCCACCAGCGCGGTTGCGGCGCCGGCCTCGGCACTCGTGTTCGTGTTCTGCACATCACGCCTGACGCCGCGACGGCGCCCACGTCCCCGGCCGCCGCGACGGCGGCGGCGGGGTTTCAATTCACCAGGCATCTCATCCTCACATTGAGGACCAACCCCAGTGCGACACACGTCGTCACCAGTGACGATCCTCCATAGGACATGAGGGGCATGGGGATGCCCGTTGTGGGCATCAGACCCAGAATCACCCCGATATTGACCAGACTCTGCGCGCCGATGACGGCGGCAACGCCCATGCACAGGAACGCCCCGAGGCGATCCCGCGCGCTGCGCGCGGCCGACACGATGCGGCTCAGCAGCACGAAATAGATGATGAGGGCGCACGACGCCCCCGCAAATCCAAGCTCCTCGGCCAGCACGGCCAGGATGAAGTCGGTGTGGCTCTCGGGAAGAAACGAGAGCTGGCCCTGCGACCCCGCGAACAGTCCCTTGCCCCAGAGGCCGCCGGAGCCCACCGCGATGCGCGATTGCAGCACCTGCCATCCGGCCCCCTGAGGATCGCTCAGCGGATCGATGAAGGTGTACACGCGCTCTTTCTGATAGTCCTTCAGCACCAAGAAGAAACCCACCGGCACCATCAGGACGGCGATCAGGCCGAGCACCATGAGGAATTTCCACCGGATCCCCGACAGCACCACCACGACGAACAGGAGCGGCAGGAAGGGCAGGGTGGAGCCCAGGTCGGGCTGCGCCAGGATCAGAACCACGGGGAGCCCCACGATTCCGGCCAGGCTCAGCAGGCTGAATCCCGACAGGCCGAAGCCCTTCTTCTCCTCGACGTAGCGGGCCAGCATCAGGATGGTGGCCAGCTTGGTCAGCTCCGCCGGCTGGAAGTTGAAGGCCCCGAACTCCACCCACGACCGCGCTCCGGAGATCACGCGTGCCTTGAAGAGAACGAACACCAGGAGCAGGCAGCAGATGACGTACAACGGCAGGGCGATGCTCGCCCAGAAGCGGTAGTCCACCGACACCACGAAGGCGAAGCCGGCCGCCGCCACCGTCAGCCACATCAGCTGGCGGTAGAAGATGGCGCCGCCCTGCAGGTACGTGGTGCTGTAGAGCATGAGCAGACCGAGCCCGACGGCCGCGATCATCGCGGCCAGCAGCACCCAGTCGAACTCACCCAGTGCTCGCCGTTCGAACATGCGTCACCTTGCCGGGAGAAGGCGCCGCGGGCATGGGCTTCTTCTCCATCGACTCGAAGTATTTCTCCAGAACTCTCTTCACGATGGGCGCGGCCGCCGTTCCCCCGTGGCCGCCATGCTCCACGATCACGGCAAAGGACACTTGAGGCCTGTCCTTCGGAGCGAACCCGACGAACCAGGCGTGGTCGCGCATCTCCGCCGGAAGGTCCTCGTCCTTCACGCCGGCCGATGCCGCGTAGACCTGCGCGGTTCCCGTCTTGCCGCAGACATCGCGTCCCGGTATGGCCGCGCGCGTGCCGGTGCCCCATTCGTTCACCACGGCCCATTCCGCTTCGCGGACCACGTTGAGGTTGCGGGCGCTCACCAGCTCCTGCTCGGCCTTCCCCTTCACCCAGTCCCCGGGGCCCGCCTTCAGGTGCGGGATCACCCGGTGGCCGTTGGTGGCAATCACGCCCTGCACCATGGCCATCTGCAGAGGCGTGATCATCAGCGGGCCCTGGCCGATGGACACCGACGTCGTCTCGCTGGGGTACCACCGGTCCTTGTGCACTTTCAGCTTCCATTCCGGTGTGGGGACGAGCCCGGGAACCTCCTGCGCCAGGTCGATCCCCGTGCGCGCACCCAGGCCCATGTGCATCGCGTAGCGGGCGATCGACTCGATCCCCAGGCGGCTGCCGAGATTGTAGAAATAGATGTTGCACGACACCTGGATGGCGCGCTTCATGTCCACCGCCCCGTGGCCCAGCTTCTCGTGGCAGAGGAAGCGCCGGCCGTGGAACACGCCCGAACCACCGCAGTAGAACACCGTGGACGGCGTGGCGGCCCCTTCTTCCAGCGCGGCCGCGGCCATGATCGGCTTGAAGGTCGACCCGGGAGAATAGGCGCTCTGCATGGCCCGGTTCTGCATCGGGTGACGCGGGTCCTCCACCAGGTCGCGCCAGACGCTCCGGGTGAACCGGCGGGCGAAGAAGTTGGGGTCGTAGCCGGGACGGCTGGTCATGGCCAGGATCTCACCGGTGCGTGGGTCCATGAAGACGGCCGCGCCCACCCAGTCCCCGAAGGCCAGGTCCAGCTCGCGCTGCATGTCCAGGTTGATGGTGAGGCGGATGTCGTCGCCCGGGACCGGCTCGGCGCCGCGGGCCTGCTCGCCCATGATCCGTCCCGCGCTGTTGACAACCACCTGCCTCTCGCCGCGCCGGCCCTGGAGATCGTCGTTGAAAGCTCGCTCCACGCCCGCCTTGCCGACGATGTCGCCCTGCAGGGAGCCGGGGAATCGGCCGCTCTCCAGCATCGATCGCGTGATCTCTCCCACGTAGCCCAGCACGTGCGAGCCGGAGGTCCCTTCCGGGTAGGACCGCTTCATGTTCATGCTGATGCGGATGCCGGGCAGGTCTGCCCGCCTTGCTTCGACGAACGAGGCCACCCCCAGCGAGACGTCCGAAGCCAGCACGACCGGCTCGAACCGGGGACGCCCTCCGCCCCGCGAGATTTGCTGCAGGCTGTGCAGCTCGATCCCCAGGACCGGAGCCAGCGTGACCAGCGTGTCGTCGAGCTGCCGCGCGCGCTCGCGGTCGAGCACCACGTCGAAGGCGGTGCGGTTACGGGCGATCACGCGGCTGTTCCTGTCCATGAGGGCGCCGCGCGGCGGCGGGACGGCGATGCGGCGCGTCCTGTTCTCATCGGCCATCTGACCGTACTCCTGTCCCTGGACCACCTGCAGGTAGTAGAAGGCCAGCAGGTAGCCCACCATCACCGCGGCGGAGAAGACCGACAGCACGGTGATGCGGGCGGAGAACTGGGTGGCCTCGACGTATTCCTTGTACTCGATGCGGTGCCTGAAATCGGGGGTCATGGGAGCAGCGCCGTCATGGACGAGACTCGGCCGAGCGGGACGGCAGGGCGGCGAAGATCATGGCGCCAGCCAGGCAGTTGCCGAGGACCGTGACGAGCAATGTCGGATATGGGGAATAGGCGAGCCTTCTGCCCATGATAGCCAGGGTTCCGAGCTCGATCGAGCGAGTCAGCACCGTGGCTGCTGCGAGGACGAGAACGCGGGACATGACCGGGGCCAGCGCGAACCGCAAACCCACGACGCCGACGAGATAACCCACCAGGCTCTTGGAAAGGGCGCTCACACCAAGGAGCGTACCCTCCAGCGCATCCTGGACGAGCCCCGCGCCGGCTCCCGCCAGCAGGGCCCCTGTTGGCCCCTTTGCGATGCCGTAGTATATGACGACCACGAGCGGCAGGTCAAAGAACATCGTCAGCCGCGGCCACGCCCCCGTCAGCATGGCCTGAAGGGCGGCGGACACCAGGACCAGGGCGACCCCTAGCAGCGCGTTCATCGCGCCTCCTGGGCGGGCCCCACCGGAGCCGATGGCGTGGTCACGGGGGGCGGGGGGGCCGGCGGCTCGGGGAGCGGCAGATCGGCGCTCAGCAGCACCAGGACCTCCTCCAGCCGCCGGAAGTCGGCCCGCGCCGAGACCTGGATGGTCCTCACGATGCCGCGGGACTCTCCCAGCCGGTCGATCGTCCCGACCGGAAGCCCCTTGGGGTAGATGCCGTCCTGGCCCGACGTCACGAGCAGGTCTCCCTTCGCCACGTCATCGTGCATGGTGACGTAGTCCAGGCTGGCCATGTCCGATCCGTTGCCCAGCAGGATCCCCTGCACGCGGCTCCGCTGCACGAGCACCGCGGTGCCCGCCTGAGCATCGGTGAGCAGCTGGATCTTGGCCACGTGCGGCGCGACGGTCCACACCCGGCCCACGACCCCCATCGAAGAGACCACGGGCATGTTGGGCTTGAGGCCCGATGACGAGCCTCGATCGATGAGCATGGTGTGGGACAGGCCGAGGGTGTTGTTGGCGATCACGGAGGCGGCGACGGTGGAGGTGCCCATCCCCTCCTTGAGATCCAGGAGCGCGCGGAGGCGGTCGTTCTGGAGCCGCGACTCCTCCAGCTTCTGCAGCTCCATGCGCAGCTCGGTGAGCTCGACCTCCAGCTCGGCGTTGCGGCGCCGGGTGCCGCGCAGATCGACGTAGTCGCCCCAGATCCCGGACACGACGGACGAGACCGCCGCGCCGGCCCGCAGCAGCGGCGAGGCCAGGCGCAGGAGCATCCCTTCGGAGGCGACGGGGCCACCCTGGCGGACCTGCACCGCCATCAGCACGAACAGGGAGGCCACGACGACCAGCAGGAAGAACGCCGTCCTCCGGTCACGCAGAAGTCGAGTCATCGAGCGCGCGGGCCGCGGGCTAGTCGAGGGAGACCTTGCGCAGGAGGTTGAAGTCCGTCAGCATGCGTCCGGTGCCCAGCACCACCGAGGACAGCGGGTCGTCGGCCATCGACACGGGCAGACCCGTCTCCTCGCGCAAACGCCGATCGAGATTCTTCAGCAGCGCGCCCCCTCCGGTGACGACGATTCCCTTGTCCACGATGTCGGCCGACAGCTCGGGAGGCGTCTGCTCGAGCGCCACCCTGACCGCGTCGATGATCGTGCTCACCGTCTCGGCGAGGGCCTCGCGGATCTCCTCGTCGGTGATGGTGATGGTCTTGGGAATGCCGTCCACCAGATCACGGCCCTTGATCTCCATGGTCAGCTCCTCGTCGAGCGGGTAGGCCGATCCGATGCGGATCTTGATCTCCTCCGCCGTCCGCTCTCCGATGAGCAGGTTGTACTTCCTCTTGATGTACTGGATGATGGCTTCGTCCATCTCGTTGCCGGCCACGCGCACGGTGCGGCTGTACACGATCCCCGCCATGGAGATCACCGCCACGTCGGTGGTCCCGCCGCCGATGTCGATGATCATGTTGCCCATGGGCTCGGTGATGGGAAGGCCGGCTCCGATGGCGGCCGCCATGGCCTCCTCCACCAGATAGACCTCCGTGGCCTTGGCCTTGAACGCCGAGTCCTTCACCGCGCGCTTCTCCACCTGGGTGATCTCCGACGGCACCCCGATCACGATGCGCGGCCTCACCCCCATGTTCCGGTTGTGGGCCTTGCGGATGAAGTAGTCGAGCATCTTCTCGGTGTGCTCGAAATCGGCGATGACGCCGTCTTTCATCGGCTTGATCGCCACGATGGTGCCCGGCGTCCGGCCCAGCATCTCCTTGGCCTCGCGGCCCACCGCTTCGACCTTGCCGGTCTTCTGGTTGACCGCCACGATGGACGGCTCGCACACCACGATTCCCTTGCCCTTCGCGAACACCAGCGTGTTGGCCGTGCCCAGATCGATGGCCAGATCGTTGCTGAACATGCTGAGGAGCGACCTCAGGTGCATTCCCATGTCTGGACTCGTCCTTTCTCGGATGCGGTGGCCTGAAGGGCCAGTGCCACGCCGTTCTTGCCCCGGTCCTTGACCAGGTACATGGCCTGGTCGGCCCCCTGGATCAGCTCCTCCCTGCTCTGGCCGTGGTCAGGGAATGTGGAGACGCCGAAGGACGCCGTCAACCGGACCGCAAGGCCCAGGTCGGCGAGGAAGATTCTCTCCTCCAGCGCCATCCGGATCCTGTCGGCGATCACCATGGCCCCCTCGGCGCCCGTCTGGGGAAGGATGATCGTGAACTCGTCGCCGCCGTAGCGGGACACCACGTCGATCTCGCGCACGGTCTCCTGGAGCACCTGCCCCACCTCGTAAAGCGCACGGCTGCCGGCCAGGTGGCCGTGGCTGTCATTCACCTTCTTGAATCCATCCAGGTCGAGGAAAATGAGAGAGACCGGCATTTCATACCGGCGGGAGCGCTTGATCTCCCGCTTCAGGTGGACATTGAGGTAGCGTGAGTTGAACAGCTTCGTCAGATCATCGGTGACGGTGAGCTCGGCCGATTTCTGGTACAGGATAGCATTTTCTATGGCGATGGCCCCCGGCTCCACGAGCGTGGTGACCATGGCCAGGTCCTCGGTGGTGAAGCGCCCTCGGCGCTTGTTGATCAGCTCCACGGCCCCGATGATGCGCCCACGGCTGATCAGGGGGGTGCACAGCACCGATCGGGTGGTGAAGTTCAGCATCCTGTCGAACCGGGGATCGAATCGGCGGTCCTTGCGGACGTCGTGGATCACCACCGGCCTCTTGTGCTGAGCCACCCAGCCGGGGATCCCTTCCCCGAGCCGGACACGGTGCGCCCTCATGGCCGCCATCCTGCCTCCCGTCGTCAGCTGGAACGAGAGCGTCTGGTCCTTGTCGTCCAGCAGCAGGAGCGCCCAGGCTTCGGTCCGGATGAGCGCCTGGGCGTGGCTCATCACGATCTCCATCACCTTGCGCGGTTCGAGCACCGTGTTGGCGGCCCGCGAGATCTGCAGCAGCACCGAGAGGCGCCGTGACCGCGCCCTGGAAATCGCCCGCGCCTCGGACAGCCGCGCCTCCAGCCGCATCAGCCGGGCCTCCCGCTTCACGAGGTCGGCCAGCAGGCGCGCGGAAACGGGCGCGCTCACAGTGGCACGGAACGCGGCACCGCGGGCCGGCATCCGGGCCGATGCGGGCAGCAACGCGATGAAGGGGATGTCCGGGCGGCTCGTCGCCAGCGCGCATGCCTGCCGCGCGGAGTCCCCCGCCACGTGCCAGACGACCCCGGAGATCTCCTTGCGGGCCTTGTCCAGCAGAACGGCGGCCTGCGCCGGCGTTCGCACACGAAGGGACTCCGTCCGGAAGCCGGGAACCAGCCGGCCCATACGGCCGGGCGTATCGGTGACCATGAGGATCGTCACGGGTTCACGGTGGCCGTTCTCTCCACCTTCTTTTCGTTGCCGGCCATGTCCTGCGCCACGAACAGCACGCGGTTGATCCCTTCGTGCTTGAGCGCCACCACGGTGGTGAACGAGCCGTCGTCGTAGACGTCCACTCTCTGCCCCTCGACGGTGAGCAGCGCGCCCGGCTCGGTGCGGCCCCTCACGATGACCTGGCTGGCGAACACCAGGAAGTTGTCGACGGTCACGTCCGGCGGGGTGGTGTCTCCCGCCTGCGCGACCCGGCCCGAGACCACCTTGAACTTCCGCGAGGCGGAGAAGGGCCCCTTCGTCCCATCCTGGAACAGGGCCGCCACCCGCCAGTAGTACCCGCCTTCGCTCGCCTCCGGCAGCGTGGCCGCCGTGGAGCGCAGCGGGTTCATCTCCGCGATCGGCTGGGAGAAGAGAGGCTGCGAGGCGATCTGCAGGTGGTAGCCGACCGCGCCGGCGAGCGGCTCCCACATCAGCTCGACCGTGGGCGATCTGTTCTCTCTCGTCAGAAAAATCTTCTGATCCACGGGGGTCAGCAGGACGGGCGCGGGAGGCAGCTCCTGCACCGGAGAGACCTGCGCCTCGCGGTTGACGTTCACCCGCTGGGCGGTGGTGAGAGCCACCGGGGGCGCACTGCCCGCCGCCAGCGTGGCCTTCCCCGTGAACACCTCCACGTTGGTCCGCTCGTCATCCTTGTCGTAGGCCACCTCGAAATTGGTTCGCGCATCCGACGTGGCCACGGTGTTGTGGGTCGACACCTCGTGGAAGGAGCCCGCCGCGGCCGGCTCCTGGGTAGAGGCCGTGATGCGCCCCTCCCTCAGCCGCTCGCGCACGTGCTGCACGCGGGTGGCCGGATTGTCGTAGAGGTCCTTGATCTCCAGCAGAGAGCCCGGCTTCACGGTGGTGATGGTGCCGTTGAAATAGATGATCTGGGCGCTGGCGCGCGACGAGGTCTTGATCTGGTCGCCCGTGGTGAGGGACATCCCCTGCTCGGCGTCCACCCAGATCAGCTCGCGCACCCGCTTGACCTTGACGTCCCCTTCAACCCGGTAGAACTGCACCTCGCGTGCGGACTCGCCACGGCCGATGGCCACCGCCTTCTCGGCGTTGAGCTTGGACTCCACGGCCGCCTTGCGCGCGTCCATGAAGTTGGCCGCGTCGTACTGCCGCCGCGCTTCGGCCAGCAGGCGCTGCGCGGTCTGCTTGAGCTCGGTGGTGGAGTCGTGCTGGGCGACGGGGCCGGCCTTCTCGAGGCTCTCTTCCGCCTGGTTGATCGCCTGGCGCGCCTCGGCTTTGGGGGAGCCTTCGTAGAAGAGCTTGAGGTAGGCGTAGTAGCTGCCGACGCCGCCGGCGGCAATCAAGATGATGATCGACGTGAAGAGGGCACGGTAGCTGACGTTGAACCAGTCCAGGATCACCGTGGGCTGTTCAGCTTTCCTGGTGGCCAATGCGGAGCCCTCGCAGACGTGTCCCGGCCGTGGCCTGCGGGGAGGACAGCCTCCTCAGCTCCGACCGCTATCCCGCTGTATTTTCAGTTATTTGCCGAAAGTTACGAAACGCCGGAGAATATAACAGGCAAGTCGCCCATCGTCCACCCGACCCACCTTATTCCTTGGAATTCAGCAACTTGCAACATGGCTTCCAGGCGCCCCGGGCCGGATCCACCCCGGATTCCGGGGGCCCGGGCCCGCACTTGATCGTCCCGGGCCGCCCATCGTAAACTCACCGTTTTTCAGGGGCTTCCGACATGCTGGATCTGATGCGCCAGGCGAACCGGCGCAAGTGGTTCCTCTATCTCCTCATCCTGCCCGTCATTTTTTCCTTCGTGCTGGCCATCTTCCTCGTATGGGGAGGTGCAGCGGACAGCGGGATGACGGCGGGGCCGGCCGCGTGGGTTGCGCGGGTGGATGGGAACGACATCACGCTGAGGGACCTCGAGCGCCATCGTCAGCTGATCATGGCTCAGTACCGGCAGATGCTCGGAGACCAGTTCGAGCAGATCGCGGCCCAGCAGGACTTCACGCAGATCGCGCTGTCCCAGCTGCTCGGCGTGACCCTGGCCTACCAAGAGGCCGAGCGCCTGGGCCTGCAGCCCACCGACGCCGAGATCGGCGAGGTCATACGCAACGCTCCCATGTTCCAGCGCGACGGGAGATTCATCGGGCGCGAGCAGTACATCGCCGAGCTGCGCGGCCGCAACTACGACGTGGCCGAGTACGAGAGGGACGTGGGCAAGGAGATCGCCCTGGACAAGCTGCGCAACCTGCTCGGAAGCATGGTGGTCGTGACAGACGACGAGGTGGCGCGCGCGCTCAAGGAGGAAGGAGAGACCGCGGAGGTGGACTACGTCGCCTTCAGACAGGCCGACTTCCAGAGCGGAGGCGAGCCGTCCGACAGGGAGATTCAGGCCTATTACACCGCGCACCGCGGCGACTATCTCACGGCCGAGAAGCGTCGGGCTTCCTACGTGCTCCTGGAGCGGGATCCCCTGATGCAGGCCGCCGGCGCGCAGGTGACCGACGACGAGATCCGGCGTCACTACGACGAGAACCGCGACACGCGCTACACGACTCCCGAGCAGCGCCGTGCCAGCCACATTCTCTTCAAGGTGCCACCCGGAATGCCGGATGACTCGGCCATCGCCACCAAGGCCCGTGGCGTGCAGGAGCAGATCCGCGCGGGCGGCGACTTCGCCCAGCTCGCCCAGACCAACTCCGAGGACTCCTCCGCCGCTCAGGGTGGAGATCTCGGCTGGTTCGGGCGGGGCCGGATGGTCCCGGAGTTCGAGCAGGCGGCCTTCGGGCTGGCCGAGGGGCAGGTCAGCGACCTGATCAAGACGCAGTTCGGCTACCACCTCATCAAGGTGACCGGCTCACGTCCCGCCGGCGCGACCCCCTTCGACGAGGTCAAGGACAGCATCCGCCAGCAGCTCGCCTTCGGCAAGGCCCAGGAGATGCTCGATCAGAAATCCGGCGAGTTCTCCTCCAAGCTCTCCCAGCAGGTCTCGTCGTTCGACGGGACGGCGGCCGAAGCGGGCCTCACCGTGAAGGATACGGGGCTCGTGGCGCGAGGCGACACCATCGCCGACCTGGGACCCGCCCCGCTGGCCACCGAGGAGATCTTCAAGCTGCCGACAGGCGGGACCTCGGGACCCATCCGCACGCCCAAGGGAGTCGTCTTCGCACGCCTGGTCGAAATCCAGGAGCCGTCTCCGGCACCCGTCAGCGAGGTCAAGGACCGCGTGAAGAGCGACCTGGCCTCCTCCCGCTCCAGGGAGAAAGCGCGTGCGGCGGCGCGCGAGCTGGCCTCCGTGTCCGCGGAGAGATTCAAGGAAGTCGCGGACGCGCGCAAGCTCGAAGTCAAGAGCACGGGCTCGTTTCCGCGCAAGAACGCGCCGGCCACGTTCACCGATGCGGCCAAGGACGCCGTGTTCACGGCGGCTCCCGGATCGGTGATCGGCCCGCTGGATATGACCGACGGCGTGGCCGTGGTCAAGGTGATCAAGCGCAGCCCGGAGACGCCGGAAGAGACGGTGCGCCTGCGCGACGCGCTTCGCGAGCAGCTCCAGGTGCGCGGACGCGACAGCGCCTACAGAGCCCTGCTGAGCAAGCTGGGACGCGAGGCGTCCATCTCCACCAACGACACCCTGCTCGCCGAGCTCCGCGCCTCCACGCGATAACCGTAGCGCTTTTCGGAGCTTTCGGTCCTCTCCCCGGGGGTTTGACTGCCCGGGGGGGGCACCTATATTCCAGCGTGACCCGCGATGTGCCGTGCGCCCGCGACGGGCGTGACGGCATTCTCCTGTGAGGACCGCCGATGAGCACGCGATCCGCCGAGATGAGCTTTCGCAAGGGTCTGCAGGCGCTGGATGAGAAACGCCACCTCGACAGCCTGGCCTACTTCGAGTCGGCGCTGCACCTTGAGGAACGGTCCGGAAATCCGGCGCCGCGGATGAAGTACCTGTCCTACTACGGACTCTCGCTCTCGCTGGCCGCGGGGCGCACCCACGAAGCCATCGAGATGTGCGAGCGCGCGCTGTCGATGGAGTTCTACAACCCGGATCTCTACCTCAACGTGGCGCGGGTGTACCTGTCGGCAGGCGAGCGCCGCAGGGCGCACAAAGCGCTCTGCCAGGGACTGCGCATCGAAAAGAGGCATGCCGGGCTGCTTGCCGAGTTTCGCAGGATGGGGGTCAGGCGCAGGCCCACCTTTCCCTTCCTCTCCCGCAGCCACGTGCTGAACCGCCTCACCGGGCGGCTGTCGCGGCCTCGCTGAGCTCTGCGTCCCTCGCACGGAGGTCGCGCTGCGCGTGGGCCGTTCAGAGGTGTGGCACCCTGCCGGTCATGTCCTCCACGCTGATGTGGAAGATGGTGCCATCCTCCAGACAGACCTCCAGCAGAAATCCTGGCACCGGCGCATTGACCGCGTCGACCTGATCGGCCGAGCCTACCGGAGTCAGAACGGCCACCGATCGCACATGCATGATCGTTTCGGCCGGCCGGCCTGGTGACTTGAGCAGGTTGGCGAGTTGGACGATGAACTCCCCCCTGGCCGTAGACACAAGACCTCCCTGCGGCGCCTCGAGCGCCATGCATGCGGCGGTCGGTCACGAGCGGAACGGGGGTCCGCGGCGGTCATCTACGGGCAACTGGCCCCACTCTACCAGAAGGAGGGGCCAAAAAAAAGACAACAACCTGGTGGAGCTGACGGGGATCGAACCCGTGACCTCGTGACTGCCAGTCACGCGCGCTCCCAGCTGCGCTACAGCCCCACGTTCCAGGTTGTTGTCGAAGCCTGCAGCAGACCAGTACGGTTGGAGAGACTACCTCCGGGTCGTCTTCCTCTTGGAGGTCCTCTTCGCAGTCTTCCTGGCCGGCTTGCGGGTGGTGCTCTTCTTCGTGGTCTTCTTCCTCTTCATCGCCAAGGCTGAATCCACCTCCTTCACCTGTGAAATGGTTGACGCCCCGTTCTCCTCTTTCGCGGGGATCAACCTGCGATGGGTGAAGCGCATGAGGCCGGGGAGTCTTCATCGTCGCGGCCAGCGATGATGATCGACGTCGGCATCACAAAAAAACCCGGCACGCGCCGGGCCGCTCCGTGCGTGATGGAACCATGTGCGTCAGTGCGTGCGGCACTCGCGATGTCACACGAACCATGTGATGCGATCGCCATGAAGTTCATCACGTAACGAAATATAGCACCGCGTTTTCTCGAGTGTCAATGCAACGTCGAGGTTTGATGGCACGGAAACGTCCCCGGACCTGCTCTCCGCGATCACGATCGCCGCGTCATGTGATGCAAAGCGCGCGCGGACGCGCGATAGGTCACTTCATGACGTCACACCGCATCTGGATCGCGATGGGACCGCGTCCCCAAGTGTATGCGGTCACGTCACGCCATCACCTCTCGCGTCACCTGGAACACGGCGCCGGCGGCCGTGTCCACTCCCCTCGTGCCGATCGGGCCGTCTCGTCCGGGCAATGGATCGAGGTGGACGTGACGCCGCTCGTGGCGGGCGACGGCACTCGGCCGACGAGAGGTCTACCGCTCCCGGGAATCGCGCCAGCCGCCGCGTCTCGAGTTGACCGTCACTCCTTGACAGCCCCGCCTGTCTGAGGGTGAACTGACGCTTCCGCGGAAGCGAATCGGGGCTGGTGTCTCGCGCGGACTTCAAATCCGTTGGCGGTACGCGAGAGCGTGCCGCGGTGGGTTCGATTCCCACACGCTTCCGCCAGGGCCGCCCGCGGCATCAGGGTTTTCCGGCCGCTCCCCTCCCCCGCTGTGACGGTTCTGTGATGGTTCTCCCGGCTTCGGCGGCGTGGTGGGGAACCTGAAAACCTTCCGGCCTGAAGCGGCAGCTGACAGGTGCTTCTGCGTGCGCCTAAGGGCCTCCCGCTTGTCCTCCTCGCTGGTGATGTTGTACCGGAGAAACATCGAGACCGTCTCGTGGCCGCTGATGGACATGGCGACCGACTGCGGGACGCCGGCGCGGATCATGTTCCGCACCGCGGTGCGCCTGAGATCGTGGAACAGCCGGCCCTTCATGCCGGCCTTGTCGCAGGCTTCGTTCCAGGGCTTCGCTATGTCCACCCACGGTCGCCCGTAACGGTGGAATACAAAGTCGCTGACGTGGCTCTGGCTATCCCATGTCTTGAAGGTCCGCGCCGCCCACCGCCTCATGATCAGCTTCTGCAGCTCCCCTTCCAAGGGAAGGGAGCGCGGCCGCCCGCTCTTGGAGGTCCGGAGCCTGACCTCCCTCGCCTCGCGGTCCACAGATCGTGGCGCTTGCTATCGCCTGGGGAGCGGGGTGGCTCCCCGGCTCCGCCTCGGCCGGACCCTACACCGTGCGTGCGGCGATGCAACGGCACACCGGCGGCGTGGCGCATCGGCTTCCCGCCGGATCGGGTGTCGCGCCAGGGGATCAACTCTCGCTCGAATTCGAGTCCTCGGCACCGCTTCACGTCTACGTCATCAACGAGGATGAACGGGGTGAGTCCTATCTCCTCTTTCCGCTCCCCGGGCTGGTGCCGGAGAACCCGCTGCCACCGGGTCGAGTGCACCGTCTTCCCGGAACTCTCGATGGATCGGACACCTACTGGGGCGTGTCGAGCGCCGGAGGGCGGGAGCATTTCCTCATTGTCGCCAGTCGAGAACGCCTCGTCGACCTCGAGGCGGACCTGGCAGCGTTTCCCCGACCCCGTACCGGATCGCCATGGCCCATGGCGCTCCTCTCGGACGCCGGCGGAGAACGGCTCCGCGGCGCGGGCATCCTCGTCCTCGACTCTCACTCCTCTCCGGGATCCACCCGGCTGACGCCCCGGCTGAACCTGCTCGCCGCATCGCTCGCCACCGACGTCGAGACCACCACAGGCGTCTGGGTGCGTCGAATCGATCTCGACAATCCCGGCCGATAGTCACAGCTCCTCCTGTTCATCGAGCCTCCCTCCGGTGTTATCCATCTTCGAAGGGACGCCCGGATCGAGATAACGCGATCCCCCACCGCGTAGTCGTGGGGGCTGGAGGAGGCTCGATGAATCGCACCGTCATGTCGTTCGTCTGTTTGCTCGCCGGGAGCGGGCTTCTCGTCCATGGGGCGGAATCGCGCATTCCCATCTACCAGCCTGTCGTCATCAACACCCCAGGCCATTACTTCCTCACCCAGGACATCACCGCCTCCGTCGGCAGCGTCATCAGGATTCGAGCCAACAACGTCACCCTGGACCTGAACGGGCACACGATCACGCATACGGCACTGGGTGGCACTGGCATCTTCATCGACACGATTGCCGAGCTGCCACTCCGGGGTATCGTCGTCAGGAACGGGTACATCAACGGCGCCCCCTTCGGGATTTCCTCGTACGATGTGTCCGGCGATGTGTCCGGCGTCGGCGCTGACGTGCAGCTGACCGTCGAGCGGGTTCAAATCTCCGGTGGCAGGGAGGGGATCAGAATTCAACTCGACAAGAAGCGACTCGGGGGCCACATGGGGAGAGCCCGAGTATTGTTGCCGCTGCAACCACCGCTTCAGGCCCCAAGCAGCCGCGGCCTGGACACGCCTCGGACGCCACGGCGTTCCTTCTGTAGCGGAGGAACGACGTAGTGCGCGATCAACGATCCATAGCCATAGATGGGCGTTCGCAGTACTTCGCTGGTCGTGTCCCCTTCTGGAGGTTGCTGACCCTCGCGACCTTCGTGACGTGTTCGATGGCGAACGCCCTGGAACCCCCGCCGCATGGTGACGTACTGTCGCAGAAACGGTTCTTCAAGCCGGAACTGTACATCAGCACGTCGAACGTACTCGATGATTCCGGCACGCTGCTCGGTGCAAGGCAGGCCGCATTGGAACGTTTCTTCGCCGAGCACACGTCCCAGTTCCGAGTCTACTTCGATCCTCGCTCCGGAACCCCGAGCAACCTACTCGGCTCGATCCCCCTCCTGCCAGGTCCCGGCGTCGGGAACGACCTGACGCTCCAAGACGTCGCGCAGCGCCTCAGCCGAACGGTCGTCAAGGTCGACGCCGTCGTTGTCTCCGACCTCGTCCGGTCCTTGATCGTGGAGCACGCGGATGCTTTCTCGATCGACTCTGAGCAACTCGGGGGCGCGACGGCGGCACCGGTCGCCGATCACTTGTGGCAAGTCAGCATCGCCCAGCAGTTCGATGGCCTTCCGGTACGCCACTCTCGGATCGTCGCCACGATCAACAACGGGAACCTCGTGCTCTTGGGTACGGAGAGCTGGGGCGACGTTGGCGAGCTCAAGACCCAGGCATCGATCACGGCCGATCAGGCGCTGGAGTTAGGTTTCGCCTACGTTGGCGGCCGGGCCGTCGAGGACGAACTCTGGCGCTCGCCCAAGCTCGAGATCATACCCATTGCGCCTCCCGAGCACCAAGACGGCGGTCGGTTCGTCGGACCGATCGGCGCGGGCTACGCGCATCGGCTGGTCTGGTCGTTCGGCTTCGAGCGGCCGCCAGAGCCAGCACGCTGGGAGTTGCTAGTCGACGCTCACTCGGGCGAGGTTCTGGCTTTCGAGGATACCAATCAATATGCGACGGAAAGCGTCTCCGGTGGCGTCTATCCGATCACCAGCACGGAGATCTGTCCGACGGACGAGACCTGCGGCACCATGCAATCTGCGGTACCCATGCCTTACGCAGACACCGGGTTGTTGCCGCCCAATGACTTCACCGATGCTGCGGGGCAGTTCGAGCACGCAGGGGGCCCCGTCACGACGACGCTGAAGGGGCGGTTCGTCTGGATGGCGGATACCTGCGGGGTGATCAACGGAACCGCCGCCGGGAGCATCGACCTCGGAGGGGTCAACGGCGACCACGACTGCACGAGCGGAGGCGGCTCGCCCGGCAACACGGCGACATCGCGCACCTGCTACTACGAGCTGAACCAGCAGGCGGCAATGGCGCGGGGCTGGCTGCCGGGGAACGTATGGCTGCAAGGTCCGCTCCGCGCGAACGTGAACGTGGCGGGCACTTGCAACGCGTTCTGGGACAGGATCTTGGGATCGGTCAACTTCTACAAGAGCGGCGGCGGCTGCCGGAACACCGGGGAGATGGCGTCGGTCATCGACCACGAATGGGGCCACGGCCTCGACGACAACGACGCCGGCGGCCTGCTCAGCAACTCCAGCGAGGCCTACGCCGACATCGCGGCTCTGTACCGCACGCAGGCATCGTGCCTGGGGCATGGCTTCTTCCACACGTTCAATAGGGGGTGCGGTCAGACTTCCGACGGAACCGGTTTCAATCAGAACGAGTCGCAGACCGGCATGCACTGCAACCTCGACTGCTCGGGGGTACGGGACGCCGATTGGGCCCGGCACATCGATGGCCTACCCGATACGCCGGCGAGCTGGAACTGCGTGCATTGCGGTGGGGGTACCGGACCCTGCGGCAGACAGGTGCACTGCGCGGCAGCGCCGGCGAGGCAGGCGGCCTGGGACCTCGTGGCGCGCGACCTGCAGAGTCCTCCTTTCGACTACGAGCCCAACACGGCATTCATCATCGGCAACAAGCTCTTCTACCAGGGAAGCGGCAACATCGGTGCGTGGCACGCGTGCACGTGTCCTGACTCGGACGGCTGCGGCGCTGCAAACGCATACATGCAATGGCTGGCCGCGGACGACGACAATGGGAGCCTCATCGACGGGACGCCGCACATGTCCGCCCTGCATGCGGCGTTCGATCGACATGCGATCGCCTGCGCAGCTCCGGCACCAACGAACAGCGGGTGTGCGGGCGGTCCGACAGGTGCACCGTCGCTGGACGTCATCGTCGGAAGCCGGCGGCTCGACCTGTCGTGGAATGCGGTCGCCGGCGCCAGCTCCTACCGCGTGTTCCGCACCGAGGGCCATGCCGGTTGCGCGTTCGGCAAGACGTTGATCGCCACGGTCGCCGGGACCAGCCACGCGGACACCGCGCTGGCGAACGACCGCGGCTACAGCTACGTCGTGCAAGCGGTCGGCGCCAGTGGTGCCTGCTTTGGCTCGGCAAGCAACTGCGTGACGGCTGCGCCGCAGTTGCAGTCGTGCGTCGGCGCGGTCGCCCTCGGTGCGGAAACGTACGGCTGCGCCGGAGTGTTGGAGGTGTCCCTGTCGGATTCCGACCTGGAGGGGGCGGGTACTGCGGTGATCGAGATCTCCTCCACGACGGAGCCGATTGCCGAAACGCTCGGGTTGACCGAGGTCCCTCCGAATTCCGGGGTCTTCACCGGCACCCTGGCCACGACGGCCGCACCGCCCGTGCCTGCCGACGGCGCCGTCTCGGTCGTCGACGGGGACACGATCACCGTGCGTTATCAAGACGCCTCGGCTTGTGGGCCGCCGAGCGTCGCAGAGGCAATGAGTTCGGTGGATTGTGTCGGCCCTGTGGTCGTCAGCATCAGTCCACCGGACAACGCGGCTGGCGTTCCGCAGGCGACCGTGATCCTCGCGCAGTTCGACGAGCCCGTGGATCCGACGACGGTCACGACGTCGACATTCGTCGTCCTGAATTGCACCGAGACGCAGGTGGCAGGGACCCTGTCGGTGTCGGACGACCGGAGGGCCGTAACCTTCGTTCCCACGGACGGCCTCGCACCCGACACACGCTATTTCGTTTCCCTCACGTCCGGAATCGAGGATCCCCTCGGCAACGGCCTGGTGCCGTTCAACAGCTCGTTTCTGACGTCGTCGGTTCCGGCCGCCGCGGTCCCCGCGGATTCTATCGGAGCGTCGGAGGCCGGGACGGCCATCGGCGGACCGAACGCCGGCGCGAACTTCGGACGCGGTGTCGCCGCAGTCGAGGACATCGACGGCGACGGCATCGGAGAGCTGCTCGTCGGGGCACCGCGGGCCCAGCCGAATGGTGTCGACTCTGGCGCGGCCTACCTGATCTTCGGAGGATCGACGGGCCCGCAGGAAGACCCTACACAGTGGGTCAGCTTCCTCGGTGAGGCAGCCGGAGACAGCGCGGGGTTCTCGGTCGCGGCGGCCGGAGACGTGAACGGCGATCACGTCCCGGACCTTCTGATCGGAGCGCCCGGGAACGACGCGGCAGGATCCGGTTCCGGTCGGGCCTATGTCGTGTTCGGAGGAGGGAACCTCACGCCTGGAGCCGTGATCGAGCTGGCCCACGTCGGCGGCTCGGTGCCCGGGGTGAAGATCACCGGAGCCGAGGCCGGGGACCAGCTCGGCTTCTCGATCTCCGGCGGCGGGGACCCGAACGTCGATGGCACGAGCGACGTGCTGCTTGGGGCACCGTTCTCGGACCCGGGGGGCGATGTGGATGCAGGCCGAGCGTTCCTGCTCTTCGGACCTCTGACGCCCGGCGAGATCAGCCTGATTGACGTTGGCGAGCCTGGCACGACGGCTGCCGGCGTCGTCTACGAGGGTGCTGCCGCCGGCGACGAGACCGGTCGCTCCGTAACGCTGTGGCTCGACTCCGGAACCACTGACGGCGACGGTTTTGACGATGTGGTCATCGGCAGCCCGGGTGCGGACCCTGTCGTCAACTCGGTGGCCTACCCGGACGGCGGAATCGTCTACGTCGTCCACGGCGGAGCTGCCAATCTCGCGGAGAGCCCCGTTCGGCTCGATCGAGTGGCGAACGGAGGAACCGACGCGATCTCGGGAGTGCAATTCCAGAACGACTTTGCCGCGGAACGGATGGGAACGACGGTAGGCGGCGCCGACTTCACGTCGACCTCGGGGACCGGCGCTCTCGCGGCCGGCGCCCCGGGGGACAGTGCACAGCAGAGTGCCGCGGCCCTGTGCGTGAGGAAGGTCAAGGTATGGAGGCCGCCGATCGTCTGCGCTCGATGCCTGAGTGTCAAGGCCAAGATCACCGCCAGTAACTCGTCGGCATCGAGCTCGATCTTCGCGATGACCCGCTCTTGCTCGGCCGCCCTAGCAGCAGAGCCAGCTGCGTCGCCAACGCTCGACTTTCAAGACTTGGGTGGGCTGGACGCAGGGAATGTCCTCGCCTTCGTGGGGGACGTCGACGGACTTCAGGGCGAGGACCTCGCGATCGGGGTCCCGTCGGAGGTGGTCGGCGGCCTTGATGGAGCGGGCAGGGTGTTCGTTGTCTCTGGCGGCTCGATGCAGCCTGGAACTGTGAAGGACCTGGACGATGTGGGCCAAACCGTTCCCGGCTTCGTCCTCGAAGGGGACGAGGCGCAAGGGCTCCTGGGCCGCTCGGTCGGGGGCGGATTCGATGTGAACGGCGATGCCGTGGCGGACCTGCTCGTCGGAGGCCCGCTGATCAACCCGCCCTCTCCCCAGCAGCCGCCGGCCACGATCACCGACGCCGGGGAGACGTTCGTCGTCTCCCACGTCCCGCCGGGCGCGGTCGGGAGTGGAGCAGCGGCCCCCCTCCTGTACTCGGGTAACAATGTCCTAGAGTGGGGAGGCGTCGACCGGGCGACCCGCTACAACGTCTACCGCGGTCTCTTGAGCACCTTGCGCTCGGACGGCCGGGTCTACACCAGTTCCATGGTTTGCCTGGCCAACGACACCACGCGCGATGACGATGCGGACGGCCTGCCCGACGCCGCCGATGCCGACATCCCGCCACCGGGTGACGGCTTCTTCTACCTGATCACGGCCGAGAACGACTCGGGGGAGGGGTCGCTCGGCACCGACAGCGCGGGCAAGCTGCGTGTCAACAACTCGCCCTGCAGCGGCTCACAGACCGAGTCCATCCCGGGCCAGGGCGACGCGGATGGCGACAGCTTCGTCGATCTCTGCGACAACTGCCCGACCGTCGCGAACGCGAACCAGCTCGACACGGACGGCGATGCCGCGGGCAACGCCTGCGACCCGGACGACGACAACGACGGCTTGCTGGACACCGAGGAACTCGCGCTCGGAACGGACCCGTTGCTGTCGGACACTGACGGCGACGGGTTGTCGGATTTCGATGAGGTCCGGGTGCACGGTACCGATCCCCTCGATCCTGATCCAGACGGCGACGGATGTCCGGACCCGGTGGAGCTTGCTCGAGGGTCCGACCCCCACGTAGCCGACACCGACTCCGACGGCTTCCTCGACTGCGCCGACAACTGCCCCGCGGTCGCGAACCCGTTGCAGGAGGACGCCGACGGCGACAGTGTCGGCGACGCGTGCGAGCTCCATCTGAAGGCGGCGACCCTTGACGGGGCGGGAGGCCGGATGACGTCCCCGGCGGTTTCCATGGCCCGGGCGAGCCTGGGCCAGACGGCGGCCGGGCGCTCCCAGTCTCCGGGAGGCGAGTACAGGCTGCGCGGTGGCTTCGTCGCGGCGGTGGCACCGTGACAGCAAGCAAGCGGGATCTCGGAATGTTTAGGAGGTGGATGGACATGCGATGCTTTCTTATCTGCTCAGTGACCCTCGCGATCGCGTTCGGCCAGCCAATGTTCGCGCAGGGCGCTCCAGCGCTGCTCTCGTATCAGGGGCAGCTCACGAACGCCGTCGGCGCCCCCATCACGAGTCCGACGCCGGTGCGTTTCACCCTGCTGTGGGGCGGCACGGCGAACGAGATCCCGTCCACCGGCAAGCCGGTGTACCAGGAGGACGTCACCGTCGCACCCGACGGGGAAGGGGTGTTCCATCACCTGATCGGTGCCGGAACGCCCACCTCCGGGTGCGACGAGAACCGGGACGGCACCGCGAACGAGCCGTGCGTCCTGACGCCTTCCGACTTTTCCGACTCGGTCACTGCGGTGTACCTCGAACTACGTGTGGATCCCGGTGGCACGAATAACGTTCTGGTGCCACGGCAGCGGACAGCAAGCGTGGGCTATGCGCTGGAAGCGGATACTCTCGATGGTCAGCATGCCACTGGGTTGGCCGACACTCTCGATTCCGCCTACCACCGCGGCGGCGCCGGGGCGGGCCGCACCATTGTCGCGGACTCGGGCGCTGTGAGCATCGCCGGCTCGGACGGTCTGACCGTGAACGGCAGCGTCGGAATCGGCACCACTACGCCCGCCAGCAAGCTACAGGTGTCGAGCGGAGCAGGTACAACGGAACTACGCATCACGAATACGGCTGCTCCAGTAGATGGTGTCGTGCGTACGGGTCTGCCCGGTGGCATCGCCAGCATGCAACTCGGCACGCTAACGTTGCATGACCTTGCCCTTGCGGCTGGCAACGCTACGCGGGTGACGATTAACGCAAGTTCCGGCAACGTCGGAATCGGCACTGCGACGCCGGGTGAAAAGCTTACCGTTGCGGGCACCATCCGCTCGACGAGCGGCGGGTACAGATTCCCGGACGGTACAGTCCAAGGCTCGGCGGCCTCGCCCATCAATGGCATTCGTACACCACTTCAAATTGCGCTGTTGCGTTGGTACGAGTCCAACCAGGGGCCAGCAAGGTTCAGTTTTCCGGGTGGCATGTACGGAGGAAGCTCGGTCGCCTTCGACGGAGACCACATGTGGGTGGTTCTTGACCTCTTCAACAGGGTGCTCAAGTTGCGGGCCAGCGATGGGGCGCAGGTCGGCAACTTTGCGACCGGAGCCGGGGCGACCGCCGCGTCCTTTGATGGGGCCAACATCTGGGTGGCCAACTCTGACGCCGACAGCGTGACCAAGTTGCGAGCCAGCGATGGGGCATCACTCGGCACGTTCGCGGTCGGCGATGATCCGCGGGCCGTGACCTTCGACGGTGCAAACGTCTGGGTGGGAAACTGGGCCAGCGACTCCTTGACCAAGCTTCGTGCCAGCGATGGAGTATCCCTCGGTACGTTCGCGGTCGGTGACGGCCCGGAGGGTCTATGCTTCGACGGGGCGAACATCTGGGTGACGAACTTCAATAGCGACAACGTGACGAAGATACGGGCCAGTGACGGATCGTTGCTGGGCACATTCGGCGTCGGAAACGGTCCGCGGGGATTGGCCTTCGATGGCGCCAACATCTGGATCGCGAACTTTTTCGGTAGTGTAACGAAGCTACGTGCCAGCGACGGAGCGCTGCTGGGAACCTTTCCGGCTGGCAGCAATCCGGCGGCCGTCGCTTTTGATGGTGCGAACATCTGGGTGGCCAACCAATCCAGCAACGTTGTAACCAAGCTGCAAGCGAGCGACGGAGCGCCGCTGGGAACCTTTCCGGCTGGGGAACTACCACAGGCGATCGCCTTCGATGGAGCCAACTTTTGGGTCGTCGGCTGGTATTACGTGTCGAAGCTGTAAACGGGGCAGTGGGTGCCAAGTCAACCGAGAGTCGAGGCTGGAGTCGCTGGATGTTCCGCAACGGAGCGCTTCTTCCAGGACGTGATAACAGCGGGCGGGTTCGGGCCCGCAGCACCCTCCGCAGCTGGATAGGTTGTGGAAGCCCGGGCGCGGCCGGCCGGGGCTTCCTCCTTTCGGGGGACTCATTTCCACCAGCTTGGAGTTCCTATCCACCGCTGTCCGGCAGATATTGGCTTCGCCGAGCCGCGGATGTCGGTCCAGCCGCTCCTGGAAACAGCGCGCGGCGAGGGCGATAGGGACGACGGTATCGCGGAATGAGTGGTGGAGGCGGCGGGAGTCGAACCGGCGCTGGCGGTCTGGGATGGCTTCCAGTTCACGCACCAGGCGCCGGATGCCGCATGGCCCGCTGGTGGCCAGATAGCGGCGCTTGCCGGAGTCACCATCCTCACGGGCGGAGGAGGAACCCAGGGATCGACACGCCGTATACTTCGTTCCTCTCCATAGATCGCACCTGAGGAGCCACCCCTTCCCAGCCATGCGGTCGCGTGGTGATCGACAAGCCGGAGCGCCCACCTCGCCTGACGACGTGTTCATCACGCCGGACGGCGCCTCCACGGGGGACGCCTTCACCGGGGAGTCACCTGCGAGGTGAGACGGCGTCACCCCCTCTCCTGTTCGTCGGGCCTAGGTCCGGTGTTATCCACCTTCGAATGGACCTCTCGAAAGCACAGGCGACGGCCTCAACCGAGGAGCACGAGATGCATGCGTTCCGAGCTGCAAGGGTGGTGAAAAGGCTGTTCTGGTCTGGCATCGCCTTTTCTATTGTCATCTCCATCACCTCGTGGACCAGCCCGGCACCTGGACGCGACGGCTCCGAGCGCCGGCCGCTCCCCACCGCGGGCGCCGACACCGAACATCCGGATGACGCTCTGACGGCCGAGGTGCGGTTCCTCGAGAAGGGCAGACGACAGCTCTACCCGCGCCCCGAGCCGACCTGGTGGCCGGTCAGCAACGCGGGGGGATTGAAGCCCTACGGTCACGTCCCCGCGAGCGACCTCGACTCCCCCTACACGCTGATCCTCCCCAACGGGAAGGGCTCCATTGACACACGGAAGCGGAGCTACCGCCACGATCTGCCGGCTGTCCTGCGTGGCGGCTCAGGGAAAGGCCACCGGCCGGGGCGCGGTCTCTACTACCTCGTCCAGTTCAGGCCGGAAGCGGCCGCCGGCAAGGTCTCCCTCAGCCTCCATGAGGACCTGAGGCGTCTGGGCGCCGAACCGATCGAGTACGTTCCGCACAACGGGTGGCTGGTGCGCATGGCAGGCGAGCAGGAGGCGGCGGGACTGGGGAAGGCGGGCATCTTCCAGTTCGTGAGTCCCTTCGAGCCGGCCGACAAGATCCACCCAGACACCGGACGCAAACCTCTTTTGAATCCGGAGCGTGCCAGCTCCGATCTCTTCGAAGTCATCGTCCGCGTGATGCCCGCCGAGGATGCGGAGGAAGTGGCCGCCACCGTGCGACGCGCGGGTGGTGAGGTCCTGCGGCTCGACCGCGACCCGCGCGGGAACACACTCATCTCGGCACGGCTGCGCAACAGCAGGCTGCTGGAGCTACTGGCGGACCCAGGTGTGATGGGACTCTGGGAATCGCCGGAGTACGTGCAGTTGGATCTGGCGCCGGCGGCCCAGATGGAGGTCGGTCGCATCCTGGATCCGCGCGATTTCGGCGACTTCATCCTGCCGTTCCGGCAGGCCGGCATCGATGGCGGCGGCACCTATATCGGTCCCCCGGTCGACTTCACCATGCCCGGCGTCCCGGGAGCGCCGATCCCCTTCAGCTCGGCACTGGGCTTCTACGCAGGTCCGCCGCAGTTTCTCGGGGTGGCGGACAATGGCCTGACGCTGGACAGCCCGGCCTTCGCCCATGACAACTCGAACCCATGCCTCGCCCCGGGGGCCTGCGTCGACGGCGGGGGGTTCGCGGGCCTCGCAAATGTTGGGGTGTTTCATCGGAGAATCGAGGCTTACACCGAGGGTGACGACTTCGACCCGGGGGCCTCCGGCGACTTCCTCACATGCGACGCGATCGGGTCGGGGGGGCGCACGCACGGAACCATTGTGACCGCCGCGGCTGCGGGCAACCCGAGCGGAGGCCTGTTCGGCCTGGGCCGATTCTACGATGACGTGGACGCGATCGGGCAGCACAGGGTCTTCTTCAACGACTCGCGCGAGACGGACCTGCCACTGGACGGACAGGCCCGCGGGGCGAGAGTCATTTTCCAGGACATCGCGGTGACGCCGCCGGCTTCGCCACCGGCTTGTGCCGCGAACTTCCAGTCCGACGTGGACGCGGGTGCCCTTCCTTCCGATCGGCTCGAGGACATGGCGTACCGCTGCGACCTCTTCGGACCAGGATGCCCCGGCCCGCTCGACCCCCGGGGTGCGAAGGTGACGCTGTTCGCCTTCGGCAATCCGGTCAACTTCGACGATGCCGCCGGCAACGGCAACGGCGTCTATGGCGTGGGGGCCGACACGGTGGACGCGTTCCTCTTCCTGAACCGCAGGATTACGCACGTCCAGGCCGTGGGCAACGACGGCGCCGATCCGGATGACGGCTCCGATATCGACCCGTTCGTCCCGGCGCTGGCCCCCGGAAGCATCCAGATCAACAGCCTGGCCACGGGGAAGAACGTGGTGACCGTGGGGGCCAACCACACCGACAGCATCGATCCGCTCGGCATGGGATTCGGCGCGGACCCATCCGAGTTCATCGCCAACTTCAGCAGCAAGGGGCCGGCGACCTTCGCCTCCGGACGCGGCGCCCCGCTGGTGGTGGCGCCTGGCTTCGACGTGGGCCAGGGGCTCAAAGGGCGGCGCTCCGACGACTACTTCATCTCTGCGGCGACGGTCCTGTCGCGCGACAACGGCAACGACATGCTCGGGGCGGACGAGGTGGAGAACTTCGTCGTCGAAGGGGCCGCGGGGACCTCGATCTCCGCGGGCCGCGTGGCTGGAGCGGCGCTGCTGATCCGCGACTACTTCGCCAAGGGGTTCTACCCGACCGGCGCGGCCACTGCAGCGGACATAGTCCCCGACATCTCCGGGATGCTGGTGAAGGCGGTGCTGGTCAACAGCACCGATTTCTCCTCGCGCGGCCCTCTGATCGAGTCGTGCGAAGGACGCGGGCCGCTGATGTGTCCATCGGAGCAGGGCTACGGCAAGGTCGAGCTGGCCAATACCCTTCCGTTGCAGAACTACCGCGCGGAGCGGCGGCCCCCCTCGCCGACGAACGTGGCTCCGGTCACCAACGTCCCGCAGGCGCTGCTGGTCGCCGACGAGTATTTCGACGGCGGGATGCGCGGCACAGGGCCCGGCGGCAGCACGACCGGCATCGCCGTGGTTCCGGTCGGGGGGTCGGTGTCGTTCGACTTCTTCCGGCGCCACGGCAACGACCAGCTCAGAGTGAGCCTGGCCTGGTATGACGCCGTCGGAGAGCTGCTCGCGAACGACCTCAACCTGGAGGTCACCAGCGGCGACTACCAGACCTCGCTCGGGGGGGCTGGCATCTGCGGACCGGTGGGCGGTGGCATACCCGCCGTCTGCGGCGATTGCACGATTGCCGCCAACTACCCGGGGGAGGCGCTCTATTTCGACCCCACGGGGGTGAACCCCTACGTACAGATATTCCGAGGCAACCAGTTCCGCGCCTTTGACGGGCAGTTCTCCTATCGGGTCGAGTGCGACGCGGCCGGAGCGCCGGAACCACCGGCCGTCGCTCCCCAGAACGCCTTCGACGACACCAACCCCACCGAGTC
Organism: Candidatus Polarisedimenticolia bacterium; assembly: GCA_050747525.1. Lineage (GTDB taxonomy): Bacteria > Acidobacteriota > Polarisedimenticolia > JACPZX01 > DASXTC01 > JBOGOC01. The sequence goes on from JBOGOC010000110.1 coordinate 29,644, forward strand.
GGTGATGCTGCACTACCTGGGGGATCCATTGGCCTTCGGGCAAACCAGAAGCGGGGGCGACCACGGCCCCTATCGAGTCCGGGTGAGCTTCCCGGCCACGCCGGCATCGACACCCGTCCCTGATGCTCCCGTGATCCATCCGGGCCCCGATGGAGATCTGGACGCCGTTCCCGTCGCGGACGACACGATGCTGGCGTTCTCCGACGGGACCCCCTACATCGGAGCCGGGCCTGACGGGATCGCCGACACGGCGCCCGTTGCCGACGACATCGCGCTGATCCCGCTGGGAAGCTTCGGGCAGCCGTTCGCCCTGGTGGCCGCCGGGCCCGTCCTGGCCAACACGCCGACGGACCCTCGTGGCACCGCCCGGGTGAGCAGCGTGGTCGCTTTCAACAAGGATGTATTCGACTGCTCCGACGAATTGACCTTGCGCGTGGCCGACTGGAGCCTGCCGGTTCCGCCGGCGTCGAGCATCGGCGCGAACACCCTCGTGAACGTGCTCGATTCCACGGGAGCGATCGTGGACACCGAGGCGGGATTCACCTTCACCGTCGATCCCGGCTCCTCGGCGCTCCGAGTCTCGCGAGCCATGCACTACAACTCGTCGTCCCTCGACCTCGGAACTCCGGTGGTCGGCGGGCCCGTCCCCTTCAACAGCCTCCTGGAGGTCATGGAAGGCTGGACGCTCCAGGCCGTATACGACGATCCCACCCCCGTGGTGATGGTTGGGGGGAGGCCGATTCCTCTTGACGCCGTCACCACCGCGCGGGTGAGGTGCCGGCCCTTCCTGGGCCCCACGCTCCTGACGCTGGAGGACGAGAACGCACGCCGCACCGTCATCTCGGGAGGGTGCGACGAGGGACGCGTCCGGCAGGCTCCCGGCGACCTCTTCCTGGACGCGGACGAGTCGGTGGTGTACCAGGTCGGCTTCGCGAACCACGGCCACGAGGCGCTCGAGGACCTGCGCGCCACGCTCACCTGCGCGGATCCATTGCCCGGATTCCCGAACCCCTGCGCCTTCGTCACGATCGTGCGGGCGAACGCGGTTCTCGGGACGATCCCTCCGGGCTCCGAGGGGGTCGCAGCCTGGACGCTCAAGATCGCTCCCACCGTCGTAACGCTCTTGGGGGGCCCGCCGGCGGATCTGGCCGTGGACCTCACGGTGACCTTCTCGGCTCCAGAGCTCGCGGGCGTTGCCTTCACATTCCGCGAGGGGCTCCAGGCCGACATGGAGGTTCTGCGGTACAACACGGACTTCCCCGGCGGCGGCACTCGTGCCGCGGACTACGACAGGAACGGCGTGATCGCGACTCTGCCGCCCGGATCGGGGGCGCGCAACCGCGAACTGATGGAGTTCGAGCCCCTTGTCTTCGCCGGCAGTCCCAACGCGGGTCTGGCCGGCCTCATTCCCTGGCGCTTCGACTCCAACGCCGGTGGGTTCACCGCATTCCGTACAGGAACCAGCAAGCCGGGGTTCCCTCAGAACGCCCTGGCCTGGTTCTACGGCACGGCAGGTGGCTGCGGCTGGCAGACCCAGAACAACGGAATCGTCGGTCTCAGCACCACTCTGCCCAAAGGCGTGTGGCACGCCGGCCACGGACCGGTCGGTACCTTCAGGGCGGCGGGCGCCTGTCCCGCCTATACCAATCCCAGCGATCCCCTGACCCGTCCCTTCACCGAGTTCATCCACGATGTCCTCCGATCTCCCGTCCTCTTCAAGATGAACCCCGGCACCGACGCCCGCGGCATGCCCCTCGATCTGAGGATCGAGGCGATCGGATGGAATGAGAATCAGCATTTCGGAGATTCATCCACCGTCGCCTCGCTCGCCGTCGACACCAACATCATGGATGATGGCCCGGTGGTTCTGGGAGATCCCTATGCAGAGAACATCCCCTTCGTCACGAGCGGACCAAGGCTCAATGCGGCCCACTCCCAGCGAACCTTCGGGCCCCTGCGCGACAGCGACAACTCTCTCCCCGGAAAGGGCGGTGCGAACGGAGACGAGGTGGGCGTCGCGGAGCCGCTCGTACAAGGGAGCGAGTTCAACTTCATCGAGCGCAGGCTGCTTGCCTATCCAGCGGTAGACGCGGATGCAAACATTCGTGGCTTCCAGAGCAGAACGGCGGTTGACGGGGTCGGCCACAGCACGCCCTGGGGGCCGGTCCGCAACCGCGACTCCAACGCCAGCGGGAGCGAGATCGTCGATTTCGGCGGCAGCTTCGAGGACTTCTACGGCGCCTCGGGGGATGCCTTCCAGTTCGAGTTCGGGTGGACGCTGTTCGAGGGTGGGGTAGGAGCCCGGGGATGGACCATCGACGATCCCTACATCGAGTGGTCCGAGCAGCATGCGGTCGACCAGGCGCCGGGGAGCGTCAACGACTGCTCGGAGATCCCGTTTCGACCCGGCTCCGACCCGGCCTCCAGCCAGTGCGCCGTCGTCTCCTTTGAGAGGCTGACCCTTCACGAGTGCACGGAAGGAGTCATCGTGACGGTCATTGATGGGACGACCGCCTCGACGGTGGGAACCATGGGATGCCCGATCGGGCAGGTGCCGGTCCTGCTTCGCAGCGCCGGCGAGCCGGCCGGGGAGATCTTCTGCCTAGCCCCGCGGGGAGGCGGCAACTTCAACAATACCGTCTCGCTGAGCGGTCTGTCCGATCAACCCGGATTCCTCTTCGTCAATCCGGCCGACGGCCAGAACGCGAGCATCGAGGCAATCTACCGGGATCCCGAGTGTGACCGGGACCATGACGGCGTTCTCGGTGAGAACGATCCCGTCGATGTCGACGGCGACGGTGTACCCAACTTCGGCGCCGATGGAGTCTTCGGCGACTCCGATCCCGCGGCGCTGCTGGCCGGAGGAGAGGGAGCCTCTGACGACGACAACTGCTTCGACCCGGTCAAGCTGATCGATATCTTCAACCCGCCGGGCGTGCCGCAGATGGATCTGGCTCCGCCCGTGGGGATCACGCCGGCCGACTGCGTCCCGTCGCCCACTAATGGCCAGTGCGACTTCGATGACGACGGCAGGGGCGATCTGTGCGACAACTGCCCATCCACGCCCAACCACAAGCAGCTCGACACGGACGGCGACGGCGTCGGGGACTCCTGCGAAGTGAGCGACATCGACGTGGACGGCGTTGTCAACGACATCGACAACTGTCCGACCGTGCCGAATCCGGCCCAGGCACCCGGCGCGGGCGGAAGGGGCGCCGTCTGCGATGCCGCTGCGGACATGGACAGCGACGGGGTCGCCGAGGTGACCGACAACTGTCCGAACGAGGGAGCTTTTCCCATCTCGACCACCTACAACCCGGCGCAGGAGGATCACGACGGGGACGGAGTCGGCGACCGGTGCGATTCCGACGATTTCGACGGGGACGGCGCGATGAACTCCGCCGACTCCTGCCCGACGGTGTTCAACGTGGTCGATCCGGCCCTCAGGACGCAGGCCGACTCGGACCGCGACGGGCGGGGCGACGACCGCGGTGGCATCGATGCGACCGCCGGTCCCGCGAACTACTGCGATCCTGACCAGGACGACGACGACGGCAGTGGCGCTCCGGATGACCTGGTGGGGTTCTCCGCGTCGGTGCGGTGCAACTTCAACCAGTTCGGCATCAACAACGCGGCCGGACCCCAGGCGGCCGTGGGCTCTCTGGTGCTGGAGGGGTTCACCATCACCGACGATGGGGCAGCCGATGGAGGGGTCCCCGACGGAATCGCCGATCCCGGCGAGCTGGTCTCGGTGACTCTCACGCTCCGCAACGCCTCGCTGGATCGCGGGACGGGACTCCCGCGTCCTCTGACCAATCTGATGGTCGGGATCAAGCCTCTGACTCCTTCGATCTCGAGCGTGCCGCTGTCCGAGGTCTCCATCGGGTTGCTTGCGGGTATGGGCACCGTCACGACGCCCCCCGGCGGCCTCAGCTTCATCGTCAATCCGGCACTCCCGGGACCCGGCCAGTCGGTGCCGGGCCATCCCGCCCAGGCGGAGTTCCTGGTGACGGCGCAGGCAAAGGAGATGACGGGGATCGCCCCGGAGCAGAAGTTCCGCATCTTCGTCGATCTGGACGTGGCCCACGCGGGGCTCGCCCCCGCGGCGTGTCCCGGCATCCCGGCGATGGCGGGTCCCGGGGTTCTCTGTGAGAACTTCGACACCGATCTCAACGGAAGCCTGGCACTCGATCCCTGGACCCGCTTGCCGATCGGTCTCGATGCCGCCGATCCTCAGAACAGAGCGTTGCAGGATCCCGCGGACGACATCATCGGATACGCACAGGGAACCGGGTCAGGCTCCGCCTTCAACACGAATGCGAGGCTCTGCTCCTCGGACAAGGCCGCCGGCGCGCCCGCGACCTGTCAGGCGGTCGCGGAGGAGAACGACTGGCACCTGCATTCGCCCGTGAACGGTCCTGGCGCCGGATATGCGCCGGGGGCTCCCCCCGCGATCGGCGCGCCCGACGGGGGCAAGGCGCACAGCGGCGTGCAGTCGCTTCACTTCGGCCGGCACCTCGACCCCGCGTCGACGCTGTCCGACACGACGCGATACCGGCAGGCGGCCGCCTATGTCCTGGACATGGATCCCCCCCTGGTCCCCGGTCCGGCCAGCAGGCTGGAGTTCTGGCACATCATCCAGATGCCTGACGACGACTCGATCGGCGCGGAAGCGGGGACCTCGCTGGGAGGCGGCCAGGTCCAGGTCAGTGTGAAGGAGGGCCCCGCCGGCCTGTTCGGCAAGTGGCGAACGCTGACTCCTCTGTGCAACGGCTACAACTCGCTGGTGCAGGGGACCTACGCCGTTTGCCAGTTCGATCCGGGCGACGACGGCTCGCTCGACATGGACGAGACGATGTGCAACGGTCAGCCGGTGTGGTCCGATATCGGCGACGTGCAGGCCACGGCATCGGTGTGCGGAGGCGACAGCGACGGCAACGGTCAGGACGATTGCGGGGAGATCGCGAGCACTGTATGTCCCGCCCTGCCGGGCGGAGTTCCGGACACAGTCTCTCTCGGCTCGACAGGCACCGGCGTGTGGGCACGCTCCCAGGTCGATCTGTCGCCATTCGCAGGTCGAGAAGTGCGGCTGCGCTGGATCGCCACGACAGCGGGCGGGTGGGACTTCGGCAGGGACCGCTCCGCGCTGGAACCTGAAACCGGCCCGGCCAGCCAGTACTATGAAGCAGACGACGGCTGGTGGATCGACAATATCGTCCTGACGGGCCTCCTGGTGGCGCCCTCGGCCTTCGCTCCTGACCCGGCAGCCGGTCCGTTTGCGCTGACCGGCCCGCAGTCCGGTGAACCGGACTTTCTGGTTGGCTCAGCGGCCGGCCTGGCGCCACAGGATCCGGCCAATTGCGGCGTCGTCACGCTGAACCTGGCGAACTCGATCCCCTATGGCAGCAACCGGCTCTTGAGCAGCGAGGGGCCGGGACGCCACATCCAGCTCGATGCGTTCCAGTCCGCCGCCGGCGATGACCCGAACACGCAGGCCGTCGAGGGCCGGTGTGAGCGAGGATTGCTGGAGTTCCAGTTCAGCCAGCTCGGCCCGACCGGCTCGGTGGTCGAGGTCATCAAGGAGTTCTCGCCGGCGCGCGTCGCGAACGTGCGGCCCGCGGCAGACACGATGTACCGCCTGGCCGGGCGCTGCTCCTCGGATCTCGCCTGCGCGGCCAGCCAGGACGTCCTCGTCAAGCTGTACACGGGAGACGGATCGGACCTGAACCCTGCGCCCGGTGAGTTCGGCCTCGAGGTCACGGGCGGGGCCACGGCTACCCTGCAGTGGCCCTCGCGGCCTCAACCTGCGGGGATCTCCGGCTACGATGTCTTCCGGTACGCCAGCGGCACCAACACCGGCGTGGATGTGTTCTCCGGCGGGACTTTCGACGGCGCCTGCGTGGCCAGCGCGGTGCCCAACGTGGCTCTGCCTGGTATGGTGACGTGGACGGATGCCACCGTTCCGCCTGTCGGCACGGCCTTCATGTACCAGGTGGGCCATTCGTCATTGGTCACTGTCGCGATTGCGCCTCTGGGTGTGGGCCAGGTCGGAGACTTCCGGGCCGGCCAACTGAAGAGGGCTGGAGTGACCTGTCCGTAACGGCACGCATCTCCTCAATGCAGGACGCGCTTGAAGAGCGCGGCTTAAGGAGTTCGGTCTATTGGACGAGGAGCACACGAGATTCTGGCGATAGGTGATGCGCTGTGACGGTTCTGTGACGGAACGCCCGCCTAAGCCACCCAACTCCGGCCTAAACCGCCTCACCTAAGTCGTTGCTCTACTTGACCGGCTCGTCTGGCGTGGTGTCCGGCTTCGCGTTCGATTCCCACACGCTTCCGCCAGGATCGCCCGTCGTAGGAACAGGGTGTTTCGTATGCTGGTCATGCGGGGAATCTGGGCGGGCCGGACGTCAACGGCGGCGCGCCCGAGCGAAGATCGTGTGACCGATCGGCAGCCGGCCCAGTAGCGTGTCGTCAGCGCCGGAAGCGGACCCTGTTCACGGAGCCGGGACCCCCTGGCGGCCGCCGTCACGGCCTGCCCGCACCCGCAAGTGGAAAAAGTTCGGGTGCGCTTCGGGTGGGCATGCCCCCTGCCCAGGGAAGATCAGGGCCTGCCGCGATGACGTACAAGCGGTTCGCGGTGGCCAGATAGAGCGTGTCGCCGATCAGCGCCGGGGCCGAATAGAGCGGGGCATCCATCGCCATCCGCCCCAGCACGTGATGTCGCCGTCCGGCGCGGAGGATGGTCATGCCCCCTTCAGCGCTCCCGACGTAGAGCCGGTCGGCGGCGAGCAGGAGGCATCCCCAGATGGCCTCGTTCGTCTCGTGCGTCCAGATGGAGGCGCCGGTCGCCGCGTCCAGGCAATGAACTGTTCCGCCCAGGTCCGCGACGTACAGGAGACCGTCTCTCGCAACTGGCGTTCCCACCACGCGACCGACCTCGCGAGACGTCCAGAGGAGCCCGCTCCGGGTGACGTCTCCCCGGCCGTCGGGACGGACTGCGTGAACCCACGAGGGCGCGTTGCCGTGCCCGGGACTCTGTCCCATCGCCACGAAGACGCGCCCGTCGGCGAAGACTGGTGAGGCAATGATGGAGCCGCGCGAGAGGACTCCGGGACGCGGAACAAGGCGGGCGTCTTTCGGGTTGCCGTCGAATCGCCAGAGTTCGTGACCCGACGCCGCGTCGTGGGAGCGCAGCCAGCCGTCCCCTCCGCCGAAGAGCACCTGCGGGCGCCCCCTGACATGGGCCGCCACGGGGCTGGACCATTGGCCGTGCAGGACCTGCCCGCCCGGGTCGATGGCGCGCCAGACCACTGCGCCGGAACGCTTGTCCACCGCGATCAGACTGGGGGCGCGCGGCGATGGGACCCGCGTGTGGCCTTCGTTCTGTCCGTTGGAGGTGGAGACCATCAGCAGATCGCCCACCGGCAGCACGTCGCTGTTGGTGGCTTCGTGCGGAAAGACACCCAGGCGGCCGCACATGTCCAGCTCCCAGACGATGTCGGCCGCGGCCTCGTCCTGGAAGATCTCCTCCCGATACGGGCCCGTGTTCTCGCCGTCACGGAAGCCCTGCGTGTCGAGGCAGCGGAGCTGGCACTCGGCGGTGACGTAGTACAAGCGGTTCCCTTCCACGTACGGCGCGCTTGTCGTCGAAGGCAACAGAAACTCCCGCAGACCCCGCTCGACTCGCGGGGCCAGGTCCTGCCAGAGGAACCGGCCATCCTTCGCCTGGAACGCCACGAGCACGCCGGCTTCCTTCTGGTAGTCGGGGTTCAGGGCCCTGGCGTTGTCGGTGCCCACATAGACCACATCGCCGGCCACCACGGGACGACCGAACGTCTCGTTCCCCAGCTCGGCGCTCCAGGCGATGTTCCGGCCGGTGGTCGTGTCCCAGTCAACCGGAGGGTTGCCCGGCTGGATGACCGTCGTCCGGAGTGGGGGCGCGACGGAAGGCGCCGGCACACGGTGTGAGGCGACAGGATCTCCGGACTTGACTCCGGCGATCCGGCGCAATGCCCATTCCGCTTCGTCACGCACGGCGGGATCGTCCGCCGCCGCTCTCAGCGCCTCCCGGGCCGACCGTGCCTTCGGCCCGATGCTTCCCAGAGCCCCGGCCGCGAAAAGACGCACATAGAGGAAGTCGTCCTTCAGCGCTTCTATCAAATGCGGCACCGCGGACCGCGCGGCCGGGCCGATCCCTGCGAGGGCCTCGCACGCCGCCCATCGGACGCCGGGGACCGGATCGTCCAGGGCTCCTGCCAATGCCTGTGTCGCCCTGGCCGCCGCCGGACCGATGGACGCCAGGGCCTCCGCCGCGTAGACGCGGACGTACGGATCCCCGTAGAACAGAGTGCCGACGAGAGCCCCCACCGAAGGGGCGGCCCTCCTGCCCAGGGCACCCAGGGCGCGTGCGGCATCGCCCGCGACCATCGGGTCCACGTCTCCCAGCGCCCGTCTCAACGCCGGCTGAACCGAGTCCGTGTGAGGCGCCAGGTCGATCAAGGCATCGGCGGCGTTGCGCCGGATGGAGGTCGACCCGTGCCCCAGCAGGTCCACCAGCAGCGGAATGGCGGGAGGACCGAGCCGCCGGATGATCTCGAAAGTCACCTCATGCAGATCCTCGTGCCCGGGGTCGAGGAAAAGTCTCAGCAGAGGGAGCGAGCGCCGCGCCCCCTGGACCAGGGCGGCCTCGGCGCCAGCGCGGACCTCCGGATCGTCGGCCAGCAGGCGATGGGCCCAGTCACGCACCAGGGCGGGGTCGGCCGGCGGGGATGGGGAGATCGCGACCGCCTGGCCGAGACCGGCGGCGAACACGACTGCGAGGGACTGTGTCCTGATGAATGATCTCACGTCGCCGAGACTCCTCGGTCAGTGATTCTACGACACGGGTCGCATGGCGCCGGCCGCGGTCTCTTGACGTGCCCGTCAGGAAGGAGGCTCCACCATGTCCACCATGGGCAGGCGACCAACGAGGTGAACTTCATGATGCAGAAGTTCACTGTGCCGGTTCTGTGACGGAACTCCAGCCGAACCCACCCAACTCCAGCCTAAACGACCGGGCCTAAGTCGTTGCTCTACTTGATCGGCTCGTCTGGCAGGATGTCCGGGATCGCCTTCGATTCCCACACGCTTCCGCCAGGGCTCCCTGCAGCATCAGGCGTCTTCTGGCAGTCAGTTCCCCTGCTGTGGGCGGCCATCCTCCCACCGACGCCGTGATAGCGTCGACTTGGCGATTGTTTCCAGAGGAGGATAGCCGATGCTCTAAAGGGCGGACTACCGCAACGACCAAACTTCGATGGCGCCCCCGGAGACGTCTATCATGGGGCCGGTCGTGGACCCTGGGGGTGGCACAGAAATATCGATTCTGCCAATCGTTGCAGTGCTTCCATCGGAGTAGCGCACTCTGAACTCGTAGCTCACTTCCTTCAGCAGCTCGTGCCCGCGCCACGTCGCTCGTGGATAGCTCTCCGCGCTGGCTGTGAGCACGATCGTGGCACCTTCATTGCTCGCGAGATCCCGGAGCTCGCGCAGGCGTGCTTCGGCTGTGCGGCTTTGGAAAACCTGGTTCACTTCACGGGGGGCATACATGATTCCTTCACGAGCCTCGTCACCGAAACCAGGGCCCCAGAGGTGTGCTCTCTCGTAGTCGGGAAGTCCGATTTCCCGGGAGGTTGGCAGATCCACGTTGAAGTTCGGTACTCGGGGATCGCGCCGATCCCCTAGAGAAGGCCCCAGTTCTCCTTCGATTCTGAATTTGATGGTCCCATCCGGATCCCGATGGGCCCAGATCTCCTTGATGAGACCTGTTCCGGCAGTATCCCCTGATAGGGCCACATTCGTGCTGCGTAGCCTGGGCCCTCTCCCGGAGGCTGCTGGATCGGGCGAGGCCTGTTCTCGACCGGAGGCAGCCCGCTGGCGCCGTGCCTCGGATCTGCCCCGTGGTGGTCGCTGCGTGGGCTCGCGCTCGCTCCGCCTTCCGGAGACCATCGTGTCGGCAGCTCTCGCTGACGGACCGTGCGTCGACGGATCCACCGCACCCGCGATCGGGCGCGCTTGCCGCGTCTCGGCTGCGCCTGACGCCGGGCGGTCGGTGTTCCCCTGGCTTGCTGGACGACGTGGTCGTCGCTCCCGGGAGCCGGCAGTCATCGGGGATTCCTGCCTCTCCGCCGTGCGCGACCCGGTGGAGGGCAAAGCCTCGGAAGGTGCCGCTGGCCGAGCCCCCAGCCTCGGCTCGTCCCCGACGCCAGCGGGGCGCTGGAGTCGCGCCTCCCCGGTGCCGGGAATGGGCCGATCGACCGCCCGCTCTGCCGTACGCAGGCCCTGAAGGCTCGGTCGCGGGGTTCGGCCCCTCGCTGCTCGCAGAAGAACGCGCTGAGTGAATTCAGTGCGCAGGAATCTGCGGGCGACGGGTCCCAGCATCGCGGGGAGAAGTATCGATGCCGCCAGAAGACCGACATCGGCGGTGATGTCCACCATCTCGCCGCTCGCGGGCCCCTCCGCGACACGAAGACCCTCATCGACAAGCGCGGTGCGATTCATGAGATTCCGTTGCGTCTCCGCGGACGCTGCGAATCCATACTCGACTCCGGTCTGAATCCCCAGCATCACGGCCCCGACCACTCCCGCCACGAGAGGCGATGCGAGCCCTCCTGAGACAGCCGTGACGACGAGCCCGGCTGCAAGCACCAGCACCCTGACATTCTCCAGAGCCCCCCATCTCTCTGTGAGTTCCGGGAAAAGCTCCTCAGCGAGCTCCTTCAGCGGTTCGGACTCCGCGAAGGCCGCTCCTACGTCATTTCGGAACGTAACGTCCGCCAACCTCAGCACGGGGCGCAGGTTCTCCCAGTTCTCCTGGCCTCTCAGAATCTCGTCGAGTCTCCCCCGGAAAGCAGCCACGCCTGCTCGCAGGAACACCACGATTTCATTGACGAGGCTACGGAGGTACCGGTTCCTCAGCTCGGTCGGGGCTCTCAAGACATCGTAGAGCGCCTGAGGGGTTGCGAATCTTCGGACCAGGACCAGGATTGGATGGCCCCCGAGCTCCTCGTCGAGGAGCAGGGAACGCAACTCGAAGTCATTGTTGGTCTTGACGAGGGCCACGCGTGCCAGGATGAAGTCCTGGTCCCGAGACTCTCGTGGCGACTCTCCCCAGCGGTACCAGATGAGATGGCGGACAGGGGGTTGAGCCGGCCCATAGGCCTGGGTCCCTGCATCTCGTTCGGGCGGACCGCCAGGCGGCAGCGCTGGGGTGGGTGGCAACGCCGGCGGAGGCAACGCCGATTCCGGCACTGCGTACGGCGCGCTCGAGGTGAACACCAGCCAGCTCGCAAGGCAGCGCGCAAGGCTCCCCAGCTCCTGTTCGGCGGGCGGAGTGGCCTCACCCTCTCTTCGCCGTCCGCGGTAGCGCCAGTTGATGTGGCCCCAGAGCGAGGTCATCAAGCGAAGCTGAAACTCGCCCATCTCGACAGCCGACGCTTGAAGCCATGCCTTGAATAGGGCGCGGTCCTCTTCGTGCCGAGGGCTTAGAAACGCCAGTCCCCCTGGCCCCGCGTCAGGGTATGTCCGCCGAAACTGATCGAAGGCCCTCGGGATCGTACCGTGAGGATCCGAGGACACACCGCCTCGCGCCCTCCACAAGAGACGATAGGAACGGTCAGCGTGGTGTAGCCTCCGCAGGACTTCTCTGGGCTCGTCTGACATGGGCGGCTCCCGGCAGCGCCGGCCTCCTCTCGACTTCCTCCATGTGATCCAGCGCTCGAGGGTTACGCATCGTCGTCCGTTGGGTCCACTGCGGGAAAGTCCCCCAGAGCGCCCTGCGTAACAACCGTGACCCGTTCGACATCGGGATCGCCCAGCTTGTCGATGTCGATCCGTCGCTGACGACGCCTGTTCTCGATCTGCTTGGCTTCCAGATCCGCCGCCGCCGAGAGGACATCGAGATAGCGGTGCAATGACTTGAAAGGCTCAAGGGAGCTTGCCGGGTCGACCGCCCTGGAGAGCAGGACGTTGTTCGTATCGAGGAGAAACCGCCTCGTGTGTTGCTTGCGCAGCACGTAGTCGGGTAGAAGGTCCCGCACGAGCTTGCGGGTCGACGCGTCGAGATCGCTCCACTGGCCAGGCCTCGGGTCCAGCACCCCGAACGCTGTCGCAACCTCAGGGAAGAACTCTTCGAACTCACTCAACATCTCCGCGCTGAAGAACTCCGACTCCTGCTCGGGCGAGAGTGGTTCCTGCCTGAACCGAATCGCTCTCAGCTCCGGATCTTCGAGGAGTGGATCGGCGAATACGTTCACGGCGAACCGATCGCCGTGCTGGAGCGCCTCACCCGCAGCCGGGACGAGCCTGACGCGCAATCCATGGAACTCGAGCTCGCCGCCGGACGAGCTCATATCCGTCGCGGCGACAACCGTATAGACGCTCCGACCGTCGACGTCATCGGCCTCCAGCAGACTGATTTCGCATCGTGACGGAGAGGGAGGCGTGCTGACGAAGTCGATCTGATACTCGCCGGTCCCGAGCCGGTTCGGGGAGATATCCACCTCGACGGTGACGCGCCCCGGGGAACCGCCCAGGAGTTCGCCGCTGGCCCTGTGCCTGAGGTACGGAAGGCGCAGATAGCCCACCGCATCGTCGATATCCGGGAACCGACCGTCCTGCTTCAGATAAAAGATGGCGTAGTTGCCTGCAAACCCGATCGGGCCGGCGGGGTTGATCAGATTCGCGAGGCTCGCCGTGGGCCGTAGCTCCGGGCGCCACACCCCCTCGAGAACCCCCTCCGCCGTGTAGGATCCGACGAGCGACCACTCCGTCGGGACAGTCACCGAGGCGTACCGAAGGAGCCGTTGCTGCGGGTCTTCCGATGCCCAGATCGCTCTGCAGTAGTGCAGGATGTTCTCGAAGATGTGCCACTGCAGCCGACGAACGCTGCGAGAATACTGCTCCCTCTCGGCCCTGCGGACACGCTCGCGCTCGACCTCTCGCTCGTAGCTCGCCTGCGGATTAGAGTAGACGTCTGGTGCCGTTCCTTCGAGACTGTCGAACTGCGGCAACCCACGGCTGACGATGCCACCCATGAGATTGGCAATAGCCGGGTCCTTGTCTGCGACCTCCTCCGCTTCGGAACGGGGCTCCTGAGCGCGAATCACCTCCAAGTCCTTGCGGTATGACTCGTCGAGTAATGCGCGAGCGAGGATTGTATCATGCCCTCTGATCCATCGGCCGGTTATCTCGCTTGGGAGTGGGATTCTCTCGGCGACGAACACACAAGCATTCGCCTCGGCTAGCTCCGTGTGAATCTCGTACTGTCTCTGGAGGCGGCTGTAGATGTAAGTCACCGCGACCTCGTCGTTCGGATTACTGATCTCCGACTCGCGGGAGAGCTCCGTCGTCTCCTCGACCTCCGTTGAAACGACGATCTTGGTTTCTTGCCGCATCCTCGAGGCGGTCTTCGCCATGGTCTCGTTGAGGGTCGATTTGGTATCCCGGGAGGATGATGCGGACTCGCCTCCCATCCCGGCGGATAGACTCGCGGAGCCGAAACCGAAGGAGGCCGAGGCCGAGGCCTCCGCGTTCCACTTGAAGGTATCGGACGCCTCGCTCACTATCTCCTGAGAATCCTTCGTCGCTGTCGACGACTCCGTCGCGGTCTCGATGGCCGTCACCGCTTCCATCTGGCGGGTTGCCTTCGTGCGATGTATCGCCTTGATACTGACCTTCTCGCTCTGTTTCGGACCGAGTGGCAGGGTTCTGAGGATCTCTCCTTCCTGGTAGCCGAGCGGCACCCAAGTCTGTCGATAGACGAGTTGCAGGCCCAGGTTGACCGTATCGTGGGCGTATGGGACGAAGGGGTAGGAGCCGGAAAGCAGGTTGCTCTCGGGTGCAGGGACGGGCGCTTCAGACGCCCTGCGATTGGCCTCTTCCTGCAAGGCGTTCCTGATTTCCGGTCTGTGTTCCAGCCACAAGCCGCCATCGCTGAGATCCCGAATCACGTATTCGTGAATGACACGCGCCGGATCCAGTCCTGCTGCGGTGATGTCTGCGACGTATTCCGGAATCCCTCGAAGCCTTGGGATCTCCTCGAGAAGTATGCGCCTCACATGCGAGTCGGCGAACGACCAGTACCATTCGGGTTCATGCAATCCACGCCAGTGCGCGTAAAGCCCGCCTTCACCCTCGACGAGCCCCGATCGAATTCCGACCACCACCATCTCAGCCACCGAGTCGGCGATTCCGCTTCCCTCCGAGACGGTTCCCTCGTAGACAAGGAAGATCCGGCTGGGCAGGTCGTCGAAGACCTGACTCACCACGAGACTGAATCCAGCGGCCGTCTCCGAGAGCGTGGCGATTCCTCCACTCGACGGCAAACCGCCGAAGCCGAGCGGATATCCTCGCTCGTCGGGCCCAATCCCAGCAAAGGTCTCGCCGGCCCTCCCAACATCCCTCACTCGTTCGGAGATCCCGAGGGCATAGCCGAGGGTAGGCGGTGCCATGAAGAGGTACTGCGAGAAGTCGTGGATCGCGGTTTCTTTGATCTCGGAAGGCGGGCTCTTCAGGACGTTCTCGAGGGGCGCCGCCTCGGCGAGCAGGCGGGAGAGCCGCTCGCTTACCTGCTCCAAATCCAGTGACACCGACATGATGTCGTCCTCCTCGACTGCGGCTCAAGGCGATTCTTGCTAGGGCATCAAGGGATCTCCGATCGACTCATAGAGCCTTCCAGCGACATCCATCAGCCGGCGTCGCTGCTCTAACGACAGGGGCTCATCGCGCAGAGCGCGAAGGAGGTGGGGCTTGAGTCGTTCTGCGAGCCGGCGCACGCCGGCGAGGCGTATCGCCGTGGCAGGTCGTGCCAGCCGGCCGCCATGGGAACGCTCGACAGGTGTCCGGAGGTGTGCCAGCCGGACCGCTGTGCGGGGAAGCCTCAGGCGCGGAAACGGAGTGGCGTACGACGGTCGCCATTCGGCAGCCTGGCTCAACATTCCTTTCGCATTCGAAGGAGACATGATTGTGGCCATCGGCATGGGCGATCTCCCGACGATTCGCGTCGAGGTCGCACCCATCCGGGCGAGCTGCGCGGCAAGCTGCTGCATGTGTGCCCACCCGTTGGCGTCGGGAAGGGGCCAGAGGACGATCGAAGTTGAATCGAGAACCGGCTCCAGCGCTGTCCTCGGCGGGAGAAGGAAGGGCCCGCAGAGCGTCCCCACGGCCTGGAGACCCTGGGCTCGCAGAGCATCGGCAGCCCGCACCCCCTCCGTGATGACTACCGGACCCCCCTGGCGCGACAAATCCTCGTATCCGCACAGTGGCAGCAGCAGGGATGACAGATCGTAGTGTCTGATGCCAGTCTCGTCCTCGAAGAACACCTCGTGACGTATTCTTCCGCTCGGATCGCGGCGGATTGTGCGGACGAGTCGACCGCGCCGGCCGTCGAGGAGCCGCAGGGCGATCGAGGTGTTCTGATCAGGTGAGAGCTCCTCGCCCGACCGGCTCATCGGCGATCGCCACGGATCCAGCCTGATGGCCATCCATTCCGGCGAAGAGACGGACACGAACGGCATCCGATGAACGAGTGTGGGCAGCAAAAACCCGACCAGAGCCGGATCGCCGAGGAGTCTTCGGGATACTCTCGATGCGCGACCGGCCTCCACAAGCAATCGGCGGGTCTCCCGCGACACGGAGGCGATCCCGCTCGCGAAGTCGTGCTTGCCGGGAGCGGTCCTGGAACCATCCTTGGGCTTCGACTGTCGGGGCATCTGATCCCTCCGGCGCCTGGGAATTCAAACTGGTTCTTTTCAACGATTCTACATGCGAAAGGGCGCATTCCGTCAACCTCGGCCCCGATCGAGCGGCTGGCGACCAGGCAGTGCGGCTGGCCGTGGTCTCGCGTCTCGCGTGGATCCTCCGCAAGCGGAGGGCGTTCGTGGAGCAGGCTCGCCAGTCGCAACGAGAGACAGTCACGGGCGAGAGTCAATACTTCCAGGGGCGCCGTTACCTGCCCTACGTGATTGAAGTGGCCAAATCACCTTCCGTCCGTCTGGCCGGCCACAACACGATGGAACTGCGGGTTCGCCCGGGCAGCGACCGACAGGCCCGCGAGGCCGTCCTTCAGGGATGGTATCGACGTGGCCTGCGCGAGCAGGCAACGACGCTTCTTGCCAAGTGGGGGCCGAAGATCGGCGTGACTGTTTCTGAGGTGGGACTGTGCCGGTTCTGTGATGGAACACCAGCCGAACCCACCCCACTCCAGCCCAAATTTCCTCGCCTAAGTCGTTGCTCTATTTGACCGACTCGTCTGGCGTGGTGTCCGGAATCGCGTTCGATTCCCACACGCTTCCGCCAGGGCTCCCTGCAGCATCAGGCTTTCCCGAGTGCTCCACTCCCCCGCTGTGCCGGTTCTGAGGGCTTCGGAGCCTCACCGGGGAACCGTAAGACCCTTCGGCCTGACGAGGCAGCAGCCAGGTGCCTCTGCGTGCGCCTGCGGCACGCCCGCGGATCATAGGCTTCGCGACTTCACGCACGGCGCGTGAGGGGGGGGTCGTGAATTCGGTTCGGGCTGCGCACAGTTCGGAGTAGAATCGCCTACCGGCTATCGCCGAGCGGGCAAGGGGAGGATGTCCCGAGGCCCCCTGCGACGGCGTCCGACCCTCAACAGCATCCTCGGCCGCAACCGCAGGGACGGGCTGCGCTTCACCATCTGCCCGATGTGCAGAGGAGGCACCCGTGTCCCATCCCGCGCCAGGTCGTCCAGCAGCAGCCCGTTCACTCGGACTCATCCTTCTCGCAATCGGTGCCCTCCTCGGCGGAAATGCGAGCGCCGGAGACCAGGCAGCCGGCTCCCGGCCCGAGTATTTCCTCAAGTTCGCCGGCTCGCTGCCTGAGTCCGACGGCAGTCTCTTTTCGGGAAGCCGCACGTTCGTCTTCGAGCTCTTCGGGCGCGAGCGCGGAGAGGCGCCGATCTGGTCCGAGCAGCAGGAGATCGAGGTCCGTGATGGGCGGTACTCGACCCTGCTGGGAGTCAGCGCGCCCCTCACGGCGCCTCCGGGAGACGGGTACGCGCTCGCGGTCCGTGTCGAGGGAGTGGTCGAGCCGCTCGAGGTGCACGAGATCTCGATCGCGGTGCCCGCCGGCAGGGACGGGGTCGCTCGAACCGCGGGCACCCCGATCTACAGGCTCCTCCCCTCGACGACGGGCCGGCGCGGCCGAGGCCGGATGGCGGCGATGGCCACCGCAGCCGCGGTGTCCGAGCCGGCGGACCAGGCCATGGCCCAGGCCGGCGCTGCCGCCTCGGGGCCCAGACTCCTCTTCGTCGGTGTGGAAGTGGAGGAGACATCGGGCAACACGGACGGTTCTCTGGAGCCCGGCGAAACGGTCAACCTCAAGGTCAAGCTCTACAACGACGGCAATGAGCTGGCCTCGTCCATCTTCGGGACTCTCGACTATCTCGGGACGAATCCCGATGTGACGATCCTCGACAAGACCGCTTCGTGGCCGAACCTGGCGGCACGCGGAGCCCCGGCGCTGACCGACTCCCCCCACTTCCAGGTCCAGCTCGCAGGCACTCTGGCCTGCGGGACGGTGCTGCCATTCCGCGTGGAGGTGACGACAGGAACGGGGGGGATCTTCGATCTCGACTTCTCGCTCAAGGCCGGCCAGAGACTCGACTATGACATGCTCCACGACGCGATCCGCCGATTCAACGAGCAGGAGGCGAACCTCTGGGGGGCCGATCCGGGGGACAAGCTCGGCTCGAGCGTGGCGTGGGGGGACATCAACGGAGACGGGCGCGCGGATCTGATTTTGGGGGCCAGCGAAGGCGACTCTGTAGGAAACGCCCGCGGCTTCGCTGGGGAGGTCTACCTCATTTACGGGAGGTCCAGCCAGTGGACCGAAACGGATCTCCTCAGCCCGGGGACCGGCGTGGCGCGATTCTGGGGAGCGGATCCAACTGATGTCCTCGGGATCTCTGTCGCCAGCGGTGACCTGAACGGCGACGGCTTCGACGACCTCATTTTGGGAGCAGAACTCGCCGACGGTCAGGGAAACGCGCGCGCTAACGCTGGTGAGGTCTACCTCATCTACGGGAGGTCCAGCGAGTGGACCGACACGGATCTCCTCTCCCCGGCGCCCGGCGTGGCGCGATTCTGGGGGGCGGACTCCCTGGATTTGCTGGGATCTTCGGTGGCCAGCGGTGACGTGAACGGCGACGGGTTCGACGACCTCATTTTGGGGGCCAAAGAAAGCGACTCTTCAGGAAACGCCCGCAACGCCGCTGGGGAGGTCTACCTCATCTACGGGAGGTCCACCCAGTGGATCGACACGAATCTCCTCACCCCCCCGTCCGGCGTGGCGCGATTCTGGGGCGCGGAACCCTTTGACACGTTGGGCTCCAGTGTGGCCAGCGGAGACGTGAACGGCGACGGGTTCGACGACCTCATTCTGGGGGCGGTCTTCGGCGACTCCGTGGGGAACACGCGTTTCAACGCTGGGGAGGTCTATGTCATCTACGGGAGGTCCAGCCAGTGGACCGACACGGATCTCCTCACCCCTCCGTCCGGCGTGGCGCGATTCTGGGGGGTGGATGAAGCAGATCGCCTCGGGATCTCTGTCACCAGCGGTGACGTGGACGGCGACGGCTTCGACGACCTGATCCTGGGAGCGGACGACGGCGACTCCGTGGGGAACACGCGCTTCCTCGCTGGGGAGGTCTACCTCATTTACGGGAGGTCCAGCCAATGGACCGACACGGATCTCCTCAGCCCGGCGACGGGCGTGGCGCGATTCTGGGGGGCGGATAATGCCGATCACCTCGGGTTCTCTGTCACCAGCGGTGACGTGGACGGCGACGGCTTCGACGACCTGATCCTGGGAGCGTTTAACAGCTCATCCGCAGGGAGCACGCGCCTCAGTGCCGGAGCGGTTTACCTAATCTACGGGAGGTCCAGCCCGTGGACCGACACGGATCTGCTCACCCCGGCGCCCGACGTGTCGCGATTCTGGGGGGCGGATACATTCGATCACCTCGGGTTCTCTGTCGGCAGCGGGGATGTGGACGGCGACGGCTTCGACGACGTGATCCTGGGAGCGGTTTCCGGCGCTTCGGCGGGAAACGCGCGCCCCGATGCCGGAGAAGTGTACCTCTGGTACGGGAAGCCCGTGGACACGCACTACGCCCGCTCCGACACCTACTCGTTCATCGACGCCAGCGTCGGGGCCGGTCTTCCTGCCCTTGCCTGCGATGACTGCTCCACGACAGTGCCGATAGGATTCTCGTTTCCCTTCCATGGCGAGGAGTATTCGACCATCCACGTGTCGAGCAATGGCCTGATCTCCTTCGCGCCCATCAGCGACCTCGCCTCCGCGAACCCGATCTGCATCCCGGCGCGCAATCCCTCGAATCTCCTGGTCGCCCCCTTCTGGGACGATCTGAACCCGGCCGCCGGAGGAGCAGGCAGCGGCGTCTTCACCCTCCTCCAGGGGACCGCCCCGAACCGCCGGCTCACGATCGAATGGAAGGATGTCCCGCACTATCCGGCGACGGGCGGAGCGACGTTCGAGGTGACGCTCTTCGAGTCGTCGGGACAGATCCTCGTCCAGTACGGCGACACGATTTTCGGAAACAGCGCCTTCGACGGCGGCGCCGCTGCGGTCGCGGGGCTCGAGAACGGCAAGGGGGCCCAGGGCACGGCCTACTCCTGCTTCTCCAATAACCTTCTGACCGGCTCGACGGCCGTGCGGTTCATCCCGACGACTCCCCTGATCGAAACGCGGCCGGAGACCGCCACGCCCCTGTGGAGCACGACCGGTCTGTGGCATCTCTCGACAGGGGCCTGCGAGCCGGACCAGCACACGGGAAGCACGGGCTGGTACTACGGTCAGGATGCCACCTGCGACTACAACACCGCATCCGTCAACAGCGGATCCTTGAGGGCGCCGACGGTCCCTGATTTTCCCGCCGACGCCCGCCTGGCGTACTGGTACAGGAGGCAGGCCGAAGCGGGGACGTTCGATCTCTCCAAAGTCCAGCTCAGCACCACCGGGACGGGCGGCTCGTATGGGGACATTCAGCAGACAACCGATTCCACCAATGTCTGGCTCTACGCCGGTGTCACCAACATCTTCTCTGCGCCGGCGGCGACGGTCGATCTGAGGTTCTTCTTCGACACCGTGGACAACGCCGTCAACAACACGCTCGGCTGGATGGTGGACGACGTCCAGCTCGTCGGCTGCGACGCCACCGGCGCACCCTCGATGGCCGCCGCGGCGACCGCCTTCGCGCAGCCCGACACGTTCTGCGAGGGGGACTCGGGGGTGCTCGACGCTCTGGGCTCCTTCTGCGGAGATTCGGGATCACCCTCGGGCTATCAGTGGCGGCGCGATGGACTGGACCTGGCGGGAGCGACGAGTCTGATGCACGCGATCCCGCCGACCGAACCCGCGGGTGTCTACGACTATTCCGTCGCCATCTCGTGTCCCGGTGGAGCCATGGATGAATCAGACGCGCAGCAGGTGACGATCGTGGCGCCTCCGGAGGCAGTGGGCCCGACCCTCGAGCTCCTCGCGTTACCGAACCCTGCTGCCCCGGCGTCGCTGAAATTCACCTGGACGGACGTGACGGGGGCGGATGACTACGTGGTGTTGCAGGATACGACGAACGGTCCCTTCACGACGGTGACGGGAACCGCCTCGAGCGGGTCGCCGGGTCTGACCGTTCCGCTTCCGCCGGGATCGCTCGTCTACTTCCTCGTCGCCGGACGCAACGCCGTCTGCGGGGAGGGGCCGAAGCAATGATGTGCGGGAGGATCACCGCCAGTCGCCGCTGGCGACGAACGCTCCCCAGTAGAACGGATGGGTGCTGAGTCCTGCCGCCCGGCGGTCCTTCAGGACGCGCAGCCCCGCCTCGCGGACGGCGGCGGTGGTCGATCGCCGGCGCATCAACCGCGCCTCGTAGAGCGCCCGCATCCACGTCCGGGTCGGCTCATCGCCGACCGGCCAGAGGCTCATGATCAACGACGCCGCGCCGGCGACCTGAAAGGCCCGCTGCAACCCCAGGACTCCCTCGCCCGCCTGGATCGTGCCCGTCCCGGTGCTGCAAGCGGACAGCACGACCCACTCGACCCCCGCCAGATCGAGGGTGGCTATCTCTTCGGCCGTCAGGATGCTCTCCTCTCCGCCCTCCGAGGACACCCTGTTGGCGCCCGCGAAGGCGAGGCCGGACAGGAGCATGGGACTCTCCGCTCCCGCGGAAACCGCCGGCGGTGCGACGTCTCCGGACACCACCAGAGCGCCGACCCCGCGCGTGCCGATCCCGGCCGATGGGCAGTCGCTCCCCAGCACGAACGCGTGCGTCGCGAGATGCAGAACCTTGCGCCCCGGCCCCTGACGGCGCACGACCTCTTCCGTCGCCTCCGCGCGGGTCGCAAGGACGACCACCGCGGCGTCCGGACTCTTCGCCTTGCTCCTCGTCCAGAGCCCCGCGATCTCCTGCACCTCCTGCGCCGAGGCGGGCAGCCGCTCGAACTCCAGCGCCCGGAACCCGCGGCAGCCCGGGACAGGTCCCCGGTACACCTCCATGCCTGGCGGCGCTTCCGCTGCGGACGGCGGCCTGGCAGCGGCGGTGACGAGCGCCGGCGCCTCGTCGAATGCCGGGTCACCAACGGCGAGCAGCCCGCTGCCGGTCGCCGTGATCGAAGGACGCAGCAGGTCCTTCTCGGTGGAGAGGCGGTGCATCATCGGCCCCTTCTCGATGAGCCACCCCGATCCGTCATCGGGCAGTGCTTCCAGGTTGACCAGATGCAGCGAGCCGTCGGGGACGACGAAGACCGTCCCGACGCCGGCCACATGCGCCGCCACCGGATCCCACACCGCCTTGCGGAGGGCCAGACCCGAGACCCGGGCTCGCTCCACGGCCGCGGCGTCCGCGGGTGCCAGCCGCACCCCGTTCGACCACTCCGCTACGAGCGCGTCGATGGCTGCGGCGGATGCCAGGGGAACGACGCGGGCAACACCGCCGGTCCGCGCCAGCACGAATGCCAGATACCGCCGATCCACAGGGGCCTCGATGTCGGGTCGCTCGCCTGCGTGCTCGTAGAGGGCGTATGCGATCAGCGCAGCGCCACGGGGCAGCGCGCCCGCCACCTGCTCGAATCCGGCAAGGGCCTGCTGCCGCCCCGTCCGGAATCGGGCGCTGCGCTCCGCCAGTGCGCCTTCCGCCCGCTCCACGTCCCGGCGGGCGTTCATGAGGCGGTCCGGCTGCTGGGGGCTTGTGGAGTCCCAGATTTCCTGGAGAAAAAGGTTGGACATCCGGTGCCTCGCCCGATCGAGCTCCTGCTTGAGGTCGAGGACGCCGGGATCGGCGCTGGCCACTGTGGTGCCGTGGCGCTGCGCCATCTCGTCGAGCACCAGCCCGCGCGAGCGCACCAGGGCGTCCCAGGCGGGCTGCACGATGCCCGGCTCCCGGCTCGTGGCGGCAACCGACAGGATCAGCGACAACCCGTTCGGCCTGGTCTCCGCGTAGCGGAGCGCCTGCCGCTCGGGCAGCGTCCGGTAGGTCGTGCGCAGGTGCTCGCGTCCGATCGCTTCGGCGGCCAGGGCCCTGTCCATCGCCTCTGGTCCCCGCTTCATGCTCCATAGCACCTGCCCCTGGTCCAGGAGAGTCTGGGCGACCAGATGGTGCTGCTCCCCGAGCGCCTTCCTGCGCAGGGCCAGCGCCCGCTCCACCAGGGCGGCCGCCCGATCGAGATCGCCGAGCTGCTGATGGATGGCCGCCAGGTCGACGAGGGATGTGGCGATCTCGGGATGGTCGGCGCCAAGAGCTTTCTCCTGGATTGCCAGGGCGCGCTCACATAGGGAGCGCGCCTGCGCGAGGTCTCCGGAACGGAATCGTACCGTGGCCTGGCCGATGAGGATCGAGGCGACCGCGGGATGGTCCGCGCCGTGCGCCTGCTCACGCAGGGCGAGCGCGCGCGCGAAGAGCGCGTCGGCATCGTCCGGCTTGTCCAGCCTGGACTTCACCAGGGCAAGGTTCTGGAGCATCTGGGCCGCGCCTCGATGGTCCGGGCCGAACCATTTCTCATGGAGGGCGAGGGCGCGCGTCATGAGGGTCTCCGCCTCCGCGTCGTCTCCCTCGTCATGAAGGATGTTGGCGAGGCTCAGCAGCGAACCGGCCACGTCGACGTGGTCGGGGCCGAGCACCTTCTCGACGACGGCCAGCTCGCGTTCCCTCAGCGATCGCGCCGTGACGAAGTCGCCGCGGGCGCGGGCGAGCGTGGCCATCGAGCCCAGCGTGTTCGCCGTGTCGCGGTGGTCCAGACCGAGGGCCTTCTCCTGGATCGAGAGGGCCCTCGCATAGAGCGACTCGGCGGCCTCGTAGTCGGCCAGTCTCCGGTGGACGTTCCCCAGGAATCCCAGAGTCTGCGCGAGCTGCGGGTGGGCCGGCCCCAGCTTCGCCTCCTCGATCGCGAGGGCCCGCTCGCCGAGCCGAAGCGCCTCCTCCATCTCGTGGGCGTCACGGTGGATGCGAGCCAGGTTGTACAGGACGATGGAGAGGGAAGCATGCTCCTTCCCGAAGTACTTTTCACGGATGGCCAGCGCCCGCTCGTACAGCCCTCTGGCTTCCTGAGGCTCTCCCATCGTCATCTTGAGGCCGGCGATGTTCACCAGGGTCGAGGCGACGTCCGGGTGGTCCGGCCCGTGGGCCTTCTCACGGATCGCCAGCGACCGGCGGAAGCATGCCTCCGCCGTGGCATGGTCTCCCATCCTCAGGCACACGCCACCGAGGTTGTTGAGCTGAAGGGCCACCCAGGGGTCGTCGACACCCAGCGACTTCTCCGCGACGCTCACCGAGCGCTCGTAGATGGTCCGCGCATCGGCGTAGCGCGAGTTCATGTTGTGGATGTTGCCCAGGTTGGTCAGGCTGAGGATCAGATCGCGGTGCACCGGCCCGAGCTTCTCTTCCTTGATCCGGACGGCCCGTTCGGCCAGCGACAGGAGCTCCGGATCCTTGTATCGGCCGGCGCGCCACGCCGCCTCGACGATCCTGTCGATGATGGTGCCGATCGCCGGCCCGTCGGAAGGACGCTCGCGTTCGAGGGTGGCCAGGTAGAGCCGGCCCTTCTCTTCGGCTTCCTTGAGCTTGCCGGCGTCGATGAGCGACTGGAGCTCGCGGGCGGGGTCGGGAGGGGCGACCTGCGGCTCCGCGCCGACCGCCGCCGTGGCGGCGACCAGCAGCAAGGGAAGGCCCCGTGCGCGGAAGGCAAGAGAGCGCATGGACGTACTCCTTGGCAGGAAGCGGGGCGACTATATCACGGTCCTGTTCGTTCCACGACAATCCGGTGTTCTTCCTTGCGGAGACAGGGAGCTCTTTTTTCTTCTGATGAGCGGCAAGGACGCGTATGATGGCGATGAAGCCGTCTGGGGTTCGGCTGAGAGTCAGGACCAGGCATGCTGGAAGACCCTACCGGCCGTGGGTCACGCGGACCGGTCGATTCGTCTATATCGCCGCTCGAATCGTCGGCAGAGCTGCTGCGCCGCGCCCGGGATGGCGACTCCCAGGCTCTCAACAGCCTTTGCGAACGGATCATCCCCCCGCTGAAACGATGGGCGAGGCATCGGCTCCCTTCGTGGGCGCGCGACCTGGTCGACACCGACGACCTGGTGCAGGAAGCGGTGCTGGGTACCATCCACCAGATCGAGAACTTCGAGCCCCATCACCAGGGGGCGATCCACGCCTACCTGCGCCAGGCGCTCCAGAGCCGGATGCTCAACGAACTGCGGCGTGCCCGCCGTCATCCTCATTCCGACGCCATCGAAGGGGACGGTCAGTTGGATCCCTCCCCCTCACCGCTGGAGGCGGCGATCGGCCACGAGGCCCTGGCGCGATACGAGTCGGCCCTGCAGCGGCTCAGACCTGACGAGCGCGAGGCGATCGTCGCACGCGTCGAGATGGGGATGGGCTACGCCGAGCTGGCGCAGGCGATCGGCAAACCGACGCCGGATGCCGCCCGCGTGGCGGTCGGCAGAGCGCTTCTCCGGCTGGCCCAGGAGATGCGGTATGAGCGAACGCGATGAGATGACGCGGCTGATGCCGCTGGCCACACGCGTCTCCGACGGCGGGGTGGTCGACTGGGCCACCCTCCGATCGAGCGAGACCGACCCTGAGGCGCGCGCCCTCATACACGAGCTCGAGCTGGTCTCCAGCATCATGGCTGCCCACCCCGCCGCCACGCCCCGGCGTATCTGGGGGCACCTCGAGCTGATCGAAGCGATCGGGGAAGGAACCGGAGGGATCGTCTACCGCGCGCGCGACGCGGGGCTCCAGAGCGAGGTGGCCTTGAAGCTGCTCCACCCACCCTTCCGCCCGGACAGGACCGGCCCGGTCGAGGAGGGACGTCTGCTCGCCCGCGTCCGCCATCCTCATGTCGTGATCGTCCACGGCGCCGACTGCATCGACGGCCTGGCGGGAATCTGGATGGAGCTCCTGCGGGGCCAGACCCTCGAGGAGGCTCTCTCCCGCAACGGCCCGCTGGGCCACCGCGAGGCGGCTCTGATCGGCGTCGACCTGTGCGGCGCTCTCGCGGCGATCCATGCGGCGGGCCTGCTGCATCGCGACGTCAAGACCCGCAACGTGATGCGGGAGGAAGGTGGGCGCATCGTCCTGATGGACTTCAGCTCCGCGCGCGAAGCTCCCGCGGCGGCGGGGCCCCTCGAGGAGAATATCCGCGGGACGCCTCTCTACATGGCTCCCGAGCTCCTCGCCGGCGGGCCCCCGAGCGTCCAATCCGATCTGTACAGCCTCGGAGTGGTCCTCTACCATCTCGTGACGGGCCGGTACCCCGTCCCGGCGAAGACCCTGCCGGAGCTCAGGCAGGCCCATGAGGAGCGGCGGGGGATCCCGCTCAGACAGGCACGGCCCGATGTGCCCCAGACGTTCGCCGCGGTCGTGGAGCGGGCGATCGCCGCCGACCGGGCCCACCGCTTCCCCAGCGTGAGCCATTTCGAGCAGGCGCTTGCGGCGACGCTCGGACAGGACCACAGTCTTGCCATGCCGGAGCCCGCTCGTTCTCCCCGCGTGGCTCCGTGGATCGCCGCGGCGCTGGCTCTGGTGGCGACGCTCGTCCTGACCTGGCAGGCCGGGTGGCTTCCCGGCTCTTCCACGACGCGGCCCTATTCCGTGAGAGCCGCGATGCAGCGGCGCGGCGGCGCCACGCTGCAGCCGCTCACCCCGGGGTCGGCGGTCGCGCCGGGCGATCAGCTCGCCCTCGAGTTCGAGGCTTCCGTGCCGCTCCACGTGTACGTCATCAACGAGGACGAGCGAGGAGAGTCCTATCTCCTGTTTCCTCTCCCCGGGCTCGAGCCGCAGAACCCTCTGCCAGCCGGCCGACTCCACCGCCTCCCCGGGACGTCCCGTGGATCGCCGACCTACTGGGGAATCTCCAGCGCCGGGGGACGGGAGCACTTCCTCATCGTCGCGAGCCGTGAACGCCTGTTCGACCTCGAGAGCGATCTGGAAGCGTTCCCCCGTCCCCGCGCCGGCTCCCCTCTGTCGATGGCCCTCCTTTCCCCATCGGCCGGCGAGCGCCTCCGCGGCGCGGGGATCCTCGTGGTCGATCCCGACGCTGGCCCGGGACCCGGCTCGCCGGGCTCCCGCCTGAACCGGCTGGCCGCCTCGCTCGCCGGCGGCCCCGAGACCGCCTCGGGGACCTGGATCCGCCGCATCGAGCTCGACAACCCGGGCCGCTAGCCCGGGCAGCCGATCCCCTCCCTGTTCGTCCCGTCCCGCCCCGGTGTTATCAGCGGCGAAGGAAGCACGTATCGAAGCAACGCGATCCCTTGCGACGGAATGTGAGGGGCGCCTCTCAGAGAGAGGTGAGGTGTGAGAACGTCGAGAGCGATCACCACGATCCCGGTTCGAGGTTTGCAGAGGCCGCTGCGCGGTGCAGTGGCGCAATGCCTGGCACTCATCGTGGGCCTTCTGGCATGGTCCGCCACGCCGGCCCAGCCGATCACCCCTCCTGAATGGATCCCGGAACTGACCGGCTGGACAGGCGACGTCAATGCCAACGGCGTGGCCGACTCCATCGACAACGCGGACCCGAACATCTCGGTGTTCGACGGCATCGTCCTGGATCTCAACGCCGCCCCGTCTCCGACCGATCTCGCCGACTTCGAGGCGATCGGAAACGTGGCGTACGTCGCGCAACATCTGTCCATCGTGGTGCTCCATGGGGTCCCGCGGTCCTGGATTCCCAATCTCGCTGCGCACCCTCGCGTTGCGATGGTCGAGCAGCCGGTCATGCAGACGACGCTCGACGTCGGCGCTCGCGCGGTCCGATCCCTTCCCAGCGCCACCTTCTCGCCTCAGACGGCCGCCGAGATAGGCATCGATGGGACCGGCGTCACCATCGTGATCATGGACACCGGGGTCGACAACGGCGGCGGACCGGGCATCACGCACAGCGCGCTTCCCGCCGCGCGCAACGCGGCCCTCCCCGAAGGGGGGTTCGATGGATGCGCGGCCCCCCCGGCCTACGGCGATCCCGATGACCTGACGTTTCACGGAACCCACGTCGCCGGCATCGCCGTGGGAGGGGCCTACGTCGACGTGGGCTCGGGGCTGACCCTGAAAGGAGTCGCCTCAGGTGCCCACTACGCGGACGTGAAGGTGTGCTGCGGGCTGTTCTGCCCTGCCGTCGCCATCGCCGCGGGCTTCGACGCCATCCTCGACAAGAAAGTGCCCTGGGACATCCGGGTCGTCAACATGAGCTGGGGCGGACTCTGCGGCATCACCAACGGCCTCGACGCGTTCAGCATGTTCGCCAACGCGCTCGCCGACGCGGGGATCGTGCCGGTGGCCTCCGCGGGCAATTCGGGGTTCGGGGGGCTCTGCTCCCCCTGTGCAGGGGACAAGGTCGTGTGCGTCGCGAGCGACAACGACGTGGGAACCGTCCCCCTGACGGACGATGTGATCAGCGCCTTTTCCAGCCGCGGGCCGCGCCCGAGCGACGGCGACGGGGACCCGCTGGACGAGCTGAAGCCCGACCTCGCCGCGCCAGGGAGCCTCATCCTGGCTCCGGCGAACAACACCGTGGCCGGCTCGATGACCCTCAGCGGCACCTCCATGGCTAGCCCCCACGTGGCGGGCGGCGCCGCGCTGGCGATCCAGGGGCGGCCCGGGCTGCCGCCGAGCGCGATCAAGACGGTCCTCAAGCAGACCGCGGCGGACATGGCGGACATGGATGGAGGCTCCTTTCCAGGACTGGATCCTCTCTACGACACGGCGTTCGGCGAGGGGATCCTCAACGCTTTCGCGGCCGCCTCGTGTGCAAGCGATGCGGAATGCCAGGACGGCGACGCCTGCAATGGGGCCGAGGTCTGCGTGGCGGGTGTCTGCCAGCCGGGCTCCCCGCCCGACTGCGACGACGGATCGATCTGCACGGTCGACTCGTGCAGCCCGCTCTCGGGATGCCTCAACATTCCAGCGGCCGACGCGGAGATCCCCTCCGGGCTGGACAGGACCTGCAGCACGGCCGACGACAACGTCACGCTGTTCGGCCCCGACGGATTCTGCAACACGGCCGACGACACGTGCGGAGATGGCGTCGTCGCGGGAGACGTCTGTCCCGGGCACGTGGATCCGGCGCAGGCGGATCACGACGGCGACGCGGTCGGCGACATGTGCGACCCGACGGCCTGCCTGACCGCTTCTTCAGGCGTGTTCCGCTCCCGTGGCTCGATGACGCAGGCCCGAGAAGGCCATGCCGCCGCCTTGATGTCCGACGGAAGGGTGCTGGTCGCCGGGGGAGGCTTCACTCCCCCCTCAGAGGTCTACTCGCCGGCGACCCGCTCCTTCTCCGCGACCAGCGCGATGTCCGTGGCGCCGAACCGCACCGGCCACACGATGACGCCGCTCACGAACGGCCGCGTCCTGGTGGCGGCGGGCTGGAACCCGTTCGGCGGCGGGTCGCTGAACTCCGCCCAGATCTACGACCCGCTCACGGGGTTCTTCACGGCAGCCGGCAACCTGGGGACCGCGCGCAACAGCCACACCGCCACCCGCCTCTCTTCGGGTCAGGTGCTCGTGGCCTCGGGAGCGACCACGATCGGCGGGCGAACCGCCACGGCCGAGCTCTACGAGCCGGCTTCCGGAATCTTCTCTCCGACGGGAAGCCTGCTCGAGGCACGGGAGGGCCACGTCGCGGCCTTGCTGGCCGACGGACGTGTCCTGGTGGCTTCGGGCCGCGGCGACTCGGGCGTCCTCGCCTCCGCCGAGATCTTCAACCCCGCCACCGGGACCTGGTCGTTCACCGACTCCATGAACGTCGGCCGCGAGTTTGCCCAGGCCACCGCGCTGGCGGACGGCCGCGTGCTGGTCACCGGCGGCCGAAGGGCGGACGCCACGATTCTCTCCTCCGCGGAGATCTACGATCCGGCCACGGGGCATTTCTCCCTGGTGGGCCCGATGGCCGGTGCCCGCATGCATTACACCATGACGATGATCCCGGGAGGCCGCGTGCTCATCGCTGGAGGCGCGTCCGCCCTCGGCGGGGTGCCGACGCCGACCAGCCCCTCCGCCGAGCTGTTCGACCCCGCCACGGATTCCTTCACCACCGTCGCTTCCATGCTGACTCCGCGGATGCTCCACATCGCCTCGCCGCTGGCGAATGGACACGTCCTGATTGCGGGCGGGAACCAGATCCTGTCGTCGTCGGAGCAGTTCGTTCCGGGCGAGCAGGCCGTGGTCTCGGTGCCGGATGGCCTGAGCCTGCTCATCAACGACTCCACGGCGCAAGTCCCCGTGCTGACGTCGGACCTCACGGGACTGGGGATCGTCTCGGCCGACTTCACCCTCTCGTTCAATCCGTCGGTGGTGCAGCCCAGCGGTGTTGTCACCACGGGGCCGGTGTCTGCCGGCTGCTCGATCGGCTTCACTCCCTCGTTCAACTCGGTCTCGGTGTCGATTTCCTGTCCCGGTCCGATGTCGGGGTCGGGCGATCTCGCCGTCGTGAGCTTCGATTTCGCCGGCGGGTTCAACGAGATCACGCCGCTCCTGCTCACTTCGGCCTCGCTGTCTCCTGGGCTCTCTCCAGCCTGCTCTGAGAACGGCTCGCTCCAGCTCGTGCAGAACGCCGATCTCACGGGCATGGTCCGCTACTATCGCGACGCGGCCCTGGGCACGGAGCCCGGCTCGATACCCGTTGCTCTCGTCTCGATCCGGTTGACGGGCACCGGTCCTTCCGTGCCCGCCACCACGTCGACCCTGGCGGCGGGGACCTACACGCTTGCCGGCAAGCGGCTGGGCGAAACTTACGCCGTGACGCCCGCCAAGACGGCCGACTTCCAGAGCGGGGTGACCAGCTACGACGCGGCGCTCAACGCGCAGGACGTCGTAGGGCTCATCACCCTGTCCCCCGCCCAGCTCCTGGCCGCGGACGTCTCGGGCAACGGCCGCAACACGGCGTTCGACTCGGCGCTCATCGCCGAGATGGCCGTCGGGAGCCTGGGGCGATTCCCCGTGGCCACCATGATGACCAGCGACTGGTTCGCTCTGCCCGTTCCTGCCCCGGCGCTGAACCAGATGACGGTCGCTCCTTCGCCGTCCACGGGAGTCGCCGGAGCCATCGGCTACGCGCCGCTGGTTCAGGACGTCGCGGGACAGGACTTCCTCGCGGGACTGTTCGGCGACGTGTCGGGAAACTGGCCTTCCGGCGCACCCGGGTTCACCTCGGGCGGCACGGCGAGCCTGCAGGGGCCGTCCACGCCGCCACGGTTCGTCCTGGGCGACCTGGAGGGAGCGACCGGATCGATCGTACAGGTGCACCTGGCGGCCGAGGGTATCGAGGGGGCGATCGCGGTCGACCTGGACCTGCGCTTCAAGGAGAGCGTGCTGCGTCCCATCGCCGTGGCGCCCGGGACTGCGGCGGCCGGGTTCACGCTCAACGCCAACCTCGCGACGCCGGGCAGGGCGCGGATCGGGCTCTTCAGCGCCTCGCCTCTGAAGGCGCCAGGGACCCTGGCCGTGATCTCCTTCGAGATCGTCGGCCGTCCCGGCTCGCAGAGCGTCCTCAAGCTCAGCGGCCTGGCCGACGAAGGCCGCATTCCGGTGTCCTCATCGACCGCGCACGCCAGGGTGTCCCGCCCATGACCGGGCCGGTCGTGATCCGTGTCATCAGGAGGCTTGCCATGAAGCTCTTCGCTCGACTGAACCGGGACGCCGCCGCGGCACTGATCGGCGGCGCCCTGCTCCTCGCCTCGCAGACGCCCGCCTGGGCGGCGGCGCTCAGCCTGCCGCCGGACGCCGGCGGCCGAGGCGGCGTGACGGTGAGCGTTCCTCTGCGAGTGGACGACGCGGCGGGGATCCGCTCGGCCGATGTCCGCGTGGAGTTCTCCCCCGCGATCGCCGAAGCGGTCGCCGTCTCACTCACCCCCCTGACCTCGAGCTTCCAGATCGCCGTGAACCTGAACACACCAGGCGTGGTGATCGTCTCGATGTTCGGGACGACGCCTCTCTCGGGCACCGGCGATCTCCTCCGGATCGACTTCCAGGTCGAGGGGGGGCTGGGGCAGTCCACGTCCCTGGACCTGGTCCTCGGCGAGCTCAACGAAGGGGCCATCGCCTCCACGCTCCAGGATGGGATCTTCACGGTGCTCCCCACCTATCTGCTCTCAATGAAGAGCGTCAACTCGGGAGGAGGGGAGGCGGCCTCGGCGTCCTGGCGCGCCGGTGGCTCGATGGGACAGGAGTCGGTCGTGGAGGCCTCGGCGGCCTTCGGCCACGTGGTGCAGTCGGGCTTCTGGAGCTTCGCCGGGACCGGCGTGGTTCCCGTGGTGCTGTCCGTGGGCGCGACCGTCCTGAGCTGGTCGGGGAACGATCCGCCTTACTCCATCTACCGGTCCGGCGACTGCAGTGACGTCGGGTCGTCCCTGCTCACGGTGACTCCTGCCAGCAGCTTCTCCGACCCCGCCGTTCCTGCTCCGGGGCAGGTCTTCTGCTATCAGGTCGAGCCCGCGCCGCCGGGCATGTGAGGTCGATGGGAATGCACGGCCACGATTCCAGTCTGGTGAAGGTCGACAACAGGAGGTCGCACATGAAGAAGACTCTGGGAACCGGAACCGCCCTGCTCCTCGCCTGCGTGATTCCGGCAGCCCTGGGCGCCCATGCCCTCGCGGCAATCCCGCGGACGATCAACTATCAGGGACGGCTTACCACCAACGATGCGCTGCCGTCCCCGGTCAATGGAAACCTGCCGATGCAGTTCAGCCTCTGGGATGACGTGGTGGGCGGCACGCTCCTCTGGTCCGAGAGCTGGCCCTCGGTCCCCGTGAGCGAAGGGATCTTCAACCTGGTGCTCGGATCGCTGACGCCGCTCCCCTCATCTCTCTTCCAGTCTGGCGACCGCCGCTGGCTCGAGCTGAGCGTCAACGGAGAGGTGCTTTCGCCTCGGCAGGAGCTCACTTCCACCGGGTGGGCCTTCCAGGCGGAGGGGACGAACACACTGGGCGGCCTGCCGGCCTCGAGCTGGCAGCGGCGCGTCACGGGGACCTGCCCCTCCGGATCGAGCATCCAGGCCGTCGGGGATCAGGGGACCGTGACCTGCGAGGTCGACGACACGGGGGCCGGCGTTCCCTCGGGAGCGATCATGTACTTCAACAATTCCACGTGCCCTCCCGGGTGGAGCCCCCTCGTCGCGGCGCAGGGACGGTACCTGGTGGGCGTTGTCCCCGGCGGGACGCTGCTGGGAACCCCTACAGGAGTGCATTCCGCCCTGTTCGACCGGGAGAACCGCCCGGTAGGTGCCCACTCCCACGGCATCACCGACCCGGGGCACAGGCATGGCTACGAAGCGGCGGTCCCGACGTCGACCGGCTCCGGCGACTCGCAGGCCGGGTACGAACACCGCAACACGGACCTCGCGGTCACGAACGTCACCATCAACAGCACCGGCCCGGCCGGGACGAACGCCCCCTACATCCAGCTCCTCGTCTGCCAGAAGAACTGAGACGGTCAAGGGGATGGCGAACGCGGATCATGGTCGAGCACAGGAGGAGGTCATGAGAGTTCTGTGTGGAGTTCTGCTGGCGATTTCGGCGGCTCTGTGCGGGCAGGCGTTCGCGGCCGTCCCTTCCACGATTCACTACCAGGGTCGCCTCCTGCTGAACGATGCGATCCCTTCTCCCTTCAATGGGACGGTCCCGATCCAGGCGGTCCTCTGGGACGACGCGACGGCCGGCACGCAGCTCTGGACCGAGACGTGGGCCTCGGTCACCGTAACTGACGGCGTCTTCCACCTGGTGCTCGGCTCTTTGTCCCCAATTCCGGCTCTCGTCTTTCAGTCGACCGAGCCGGTGTGGCTGGAGATGATCGTCGACGGCGAGGTGATTTCTCCGCGCCGCGAGCTCACTTCTTCCATGTGGTCCTTCAGGGCCGAAGCGTCCGACATGCTGGGCGGGCTCGCCTCCTCGTCATGGCAGCTCCGCGTCTCCGGCGCCTGTCCGCCGGGCTCGAGCATCCAGACCGTGGGGAGCGGCGGCGCGGTGACCTGCGAGACGGACGACACCGGGGCGCCCGTCCCCGCCGGCGCCGTGACCTTCGTCAACCTGCCGGCCTGTCCGCCCGGATGGAGCCTTCTGGCCGCCGGGCAGGGTCACTACGTGGTCGGCCTGTCGCCGGGCGGCACGCTGTTGGGCACGCCGATGGGGACCTACAGTCCCCTGACCGACCGGGAGAACCGGCCCGTGGGAGGCCACACTCACACCAAAAACGATCCAGGGCACAGGCATGGCTACGAAGCGGCCGTCCCGACGTCGACCTCGGGCGGCTCATCGAAGGCCGGGTACCAGCATCGCGATACTGATCTCGCCGTCACCGGGATCTCGGTCAACAGCACGGGTCCGGTCGGGACCAACGCCCCCTACGTCCAGCTCCTCCTTTGCCAGAAGGACTGAAAGGTCTGCGCCGACGTGCCGAAACCATCGGTCGCCGGTAGGCCGGGGCGAGTCCCCACAGCGTCACGGGAGGTCCGATCGGGCCGGCCGGCAAGGACAATCGCCACACTGTGCCTGTTCTGTGGCGGAACGCCCGCCGAACCCACCCAACTCAGGCCTAAACGTTCGCGCCCAAGCCGTTGCACTCTGATTCGGGCGCCTGCCGTCACTCGCGGGAACCATATGTCGCCTGAGGAATTCCTGGATGGCGGACGCCGTGGTGATCAAGCTGTTCTCCCCGGCCCCTGAGCTGCGTCCTGTATCCCGGTAGTCAACCAGCGTCTGGCCGTCCCGATGGTGCGCTGAAGGTAGTCGCTTCCACGCGCGAGGCCCTCCCGGCGGAAGATCTCGTGACGGTCACAAGAATGGGATAACCGGTTGACTGCCAGGACCGTCTAGGTGCCCGGCGCCCTCTCGCCCGCCGCCACGTGAGCGTAGGCGTCCTGAGCGGCAACACCCGGCCTTTTCCGTCAAGGGGACACTCGGAGTGATATGGGCATGAAACGAAGGATTGCCGTGGTTACGTTGACACTCGTCCTCAGCTCCGGCCTCGCCGCCCCGACGGAAGCACGGCTGGATGGCAGCCATCGGGAAGGCACGGAAGCGAAGCTCAAACAGCTTGAGGAAAGATTCGAGGTTCTGAGGAAGGAAAGGATGATACCCGGCATGGCTGTGGCTGTAGTCAGCAGCCAGCAGGTGGTCCTGGCCAAGGGCTTTGGTTTCATGGATGGAGAGGGGCAACGGCCGGTGACACCTCACACGTCATTCTGTATTGCGTCCATCACCAAGCCGATCACGGCGGCCGTCTTGATGCGGCTAGCCGAAGTAGGGAAGCTCGACCTCGGCTTCAAGATGTCTGATGCGCCCGGCTACGCGGCCTGGTGTGAGCGGTTCAGTCGCTCCAGCTCCATCTTCGCCAAGGACCTGGACTGTCAGGCGGCTATCACTGTAAAGGACGTGCTCTCTCACACCGTGAACGGGAGACCGGGAGAGAAGTTCTCGTACAACGCCGCCGTTTACTCGCAACTACGCCGCGTGGTGCCGGTCGTATCCAAGATGACCCTTGCCGAGCTGCTCTACGAGTACGTCCTGGGGCCGGCCAGGATGACCGAAACCGCGGCGGGCTGGTATGACCCCAAGAAGTCGCATGTGCTCACCAATCTGGCACAGCCCCGGCGCGTAGCGGATGACGGCGACTCTGAGATCTCTATCACTCCGATCTGGGATGTTGGCACGAGCTCGGGCATCATCTCGACGGTGCTGGACCTGGCCAAGTTCGACATAGCAATGGATCGCAACGTGATCGTGCCCGAGAAGATCAAACAGCAGATGTGGAGTCCGACCATGTCTCCTGGTGGACAGCCACAAGACTACGGTATCGGCTGGTACGTGCAGAGCTACAAGGGCACGAAGCTCGTGTGGCATTCGGGGTGGGAGCCCAACTCGTACTCGGGATTGTTCCTGAAGATTCCGGAAAAGGGTCTGACCCTGATTGCCCTGGCGAACAGTGAGGGGGTATGGTGGCGAAACCGGCTCGATGGAGCTGAGGTAGAGAAGTCTGCATTCGCTGCAGCCTTCCTCGAGCTCTTCTTGTAACGAGGACGCTTCCCCTGC
Source organism: Candidatus Polarisedimenticolia bacterium (assembly GCA_050747525.1). Lineage (GTDB taxonomy): Bacteria > Acidobacteriota > Polarisedimenticolia > JACPZX01 > DASXTC01 > JBOGOC01. The sequence continues at coordinate 65,233 of JBOGOC010000110.1, forward strand.
GGCGCCTGAACCGCCAGGCAATACGCGGGACGCTTTGCGCTGGAGTCAGCCCCATGTCAGATGGCCACAGCCGATCGGTTCCGAAACCTCCTCGACGAAGCGTGCGCTGGGCATCGTTCGTGGCCGGTGCGGTCATGGGTCGGGCCGTACGCGGGCTCCATGAGGAGGGCAACCCCCAGCACCGGGTTCGTGTGGAGCACAACAAGCACACCCTGCTGGTACACATCTCCGACGAGGATGGACAGGGCTGGACGGTCGTCGCTATCGATAGGGCGACGAGAGAGTGGGCCGTTGCCCAGCGCCCTCAACAACTCGCGGCAGCGGCGGCTGCGTTCGACCAACTCTACAAGTGACTCCCTCGCAGGCCCTTGCAGCCTGGACAGAGCCTCGGCCACTACCGCAGGCAATGGAAGGGAGACAGGCGCCCAGTTCGTCGACGCGCTGAACCGCGCACCGCGAGAATCGTGCCTCCGGACCTCCCTTCTGCAGGAACTCCACAAAGAACCCAATCTTCGAGTCCCACTTCGTCAACCCGTCCGGCTACTGCGGCCGCAGTCGCGTCGCCCGCCTGATCAGATTGTTTCCTTCCTCACGGGAAAGCAGTCCTGCCTTGACCAGATCGTTCACTTCGCGCGTCACGCACGTGAGGTACGCACCGGGAGAATCCCACGTCGCTGTCGGGTCGCAGAGGGCCTGGCCGTTGCAGTCTTCGTCTCGCGCGTCGCCTGGGAGCTCCAGCGCTCCCGGGTAAACGTGTGGGTCACCGTCGGAACAGTCTCCGTCGCAGGGCGTCCAGCCGTCATGATCGGCGTCGAGCTCAGCCGGGGACAGGCTCCCGTCGCAGTCATTGTCCACCATGTCGCACAACTCGGGAGCGCCCGGGAAAACAGACACCTGGCCATCGTCGCAGTCGCCGTGGCAGACGGCGAACGTGTCGTCGTCCAAATCGGCCAGGTCCACCCGTCCGAGGTCCGGCCAGTCGGGGTGGGTGCAGTCGTTGTTGAAGCCGTCACAGATCTCGGTGGCGCCCGGATAGACCGTCCGCTCGGCGTCGTCACAGTCGCAGGCGGTGCTGAAGCCGTCGCCGTCATAGTCAGGCGAGTTGCTCAGGACATAGCGCTTCCCGTCGCTCAGCTGACCCACAATCGGGTCGCTTCCGCCCCACACGATGGCGACGCCGTCCGCCCAGACCATCGTGGCGTCGCGGCGCGGCGACGGAGCGTTCACAAAAGTGGTCGGCCCCCACAGCAGCGTGAAGGGGTTGTAGATCCCTCCCGTATTCAGGATGTGCAATCCAGCTCCACCACCCCAGACCATCATCCGCTCGCCGCTCCAGATGGCCAGGTGGTTCCCTCGTGGAAGAGGCTCGGTCCCCGAGCCCGCAATCGGCAGCCAGCTGTTTGATGCCGGGACGAAGCGGCCGACTCCCGTTCGGACGACCGGGCCGGTGCCGCCGTAGATGAGCATCTCGAGCCCCGTCCATACGGCCGTATGCGCGGTGCGCTCGCGGGCCGCGCCGATCATGCTCGTGGGGACCCACGAGTCAGTGGCCGGATCATAAAGGCCGCCGCTGTTGAGGTAAATCTCGTTGCAGGAGCCGGACGCTGAAAAGCGGCAGACCCCTCCCCAGATGACCATCCGGTCTCCAGTCCAGACGGCCGTGGCACCCTCGCGCGGGAAAGGGGCTCCGGTCAGCGAGGTCGGAGACCAGACGTCGGCCACCGGATCATAGCGACCGCCCGAGTTCTCATCTCCGCCAGCCGCCCGGCCTCCCCAGACGATCATTTCGCTGCCGGTCCAGACGGCGGTGTGGAATTGCCTGGCCGACGGGGCGCCGGCCTGGTTCACGGGGGACCACGTGTCCGTCGCGGGATCATACCGCCCCCCGCTCGAGTTGCCCCCCCAGATCAGCATCCGATTGCCTGTCCACACGGCGGTGTGAAGTATGCCTCCGGTCGGAGCGCCCAGTGTGGACACCGGCCTCCAGGAGTCGGTGACCGGGTCGTAGAGACCTCCCTGGCGCCCACCGCTGCCCCAGGTGATCATGTGAGTGCCTGTCCAGATGGCACTGTGCGCCGACGCCGGCGCTATGCCCCGCGACATGGGAAGCCAGACGTTGTCGGGCCCGCACGCCACGGCCGGCGAAGAGGAGCCGCCGGGCAGAGCCCCCGGCATGGGCGATTGCCGCAGCTCCTCACTGGCCGCGCTCCACCAGTCGTCGAACGATTCCTTGGGTATGCGATGGACGACACCGGGCGCGCCCTCGCCGTCGGTGGCCGGCTCGCGGACGAGGAACGCGTCAACCGTCTCCTCCAGGACCGTCTCCGACCGCTCGCCGGCCAGATCGCCCGCGGCCAGGGCCGCCGCCTCCCTTCGGGCCGCGTCGTGCCGCCCAGGATCGTAGGCGAAGGCCCGGCGGAGCAGCCGATCGGCCAGCAGAGGCCGCACCAGAGATTCCCGGATGAGAACGGGATCGTGTTCGAGCGCCTCGAACATCTCCTCGAGCCGATCAGGCATCACGGTGCTGTGGGTGATGCGCTCCAGCTCCTCGTCGAGCTGCTCCACGGTGATCCTGATACCCCAGAATCGGCTCAGGGCCGACTCCTGGAGAATCCAGGTGTTCACACGTTCGCGAGCCCGCTCAGCTCCTACGAGCTCGTCATAGGAATGCCTGGCTCGAGAAGATGGCCGGCCTGCACGCGATCGATGGCCACCTGCGCGTCGACCCTGCCCGTGAAGGTGATCTCCCGCCGCGGCGAGGCGTCCGTCAAGAAGGGTGAAATGACCAGAGACAGGATGGAGGCAAGCCAGAGCATACGACCTCCCATGCGCCACAGGCGCCGTGTCTGGTGAAGGGGTGACCCGATCATACGCTCATTGCCCTCGAGAGGCTTTTTGGTTCCCGCCTTACTGATGTTTTTTATTCCTGCAGCGACGAGGACGCCGTGCCTGGCAACCGTGGGAGTCTACCAGGGACGCCCACGCGGCCGGAAAGTATTCCCTTGCGTGAGGCAACAGGCGTATGATCAGGGCCTGCCCAATCGTGAGGAGGTGTACCTTGAAGAGAGGACTGTTCCTGGTGGCTTTGGCCTGCGCGCTGGCGGGCAGCTCGGCCGGCGCCGCTCCGTTCAGGGTCAGCAAGGTGGAGCTTTTCTTCAACTTCCTGTTGCGGGACTCATCGTGTCCGCAGGCCACGCACCTGTTCGTGCGCAGGTGCCAGATAAGCGGCGACATCCCTCAGTATTACGCGCGGTTCAGGGAGAACGAGGATGTCTCGGCGCTGGAAGACACAAACACGCAGGTGAACGTCAGGGGGATGGTGTCGAAGGTGCAGCACAACTGCTCCCTTCCCATACTCGAGTCCCCGAAGATGGAACCACAGACTGACATCTTCGACTGTTTCGACTGATCCGGAACGACCGACCACCGTCTCGGGGACGCCAGCGTTCCCGTACGTCCCTGACATCAGGGCTCGGTGTACTCGATCCGCAGGCGGGGGGCGGCGAAGGCGCCTCCCTCGAACGACTCGGCGAAGCGCGTGCCGGAGCCGGTGATCAGGAACACCATCGCGTTCCCGCTGGTCCAGCCGGCCCGGTTGACGATCTCCTGCACGATGGGGGCCAGGTTTGGCGACTTCTGCGCACCGCCCGCCTCACCAGGCGACGGCCAGGCAGGAGGAGCCCACGAGATCGAGGCCGTTGTCCGTGTTCGGCCGCCGAGGTCGTTCTTGACGGCGGCGAAGGTGGGGGCGTTGTCGGCCGCCTGACCCCGAATCTGCAGCGACGAGGACGCCGTGCCTGGCATATCGGTCTGGAGCTGCAGCCAGGCTCCCTGGATGACGGAGCCCTTGGGTATGGCGATGTCCGTGAAACGCACGCCCACGTACGGGAGGTCTCCCATCGGGAGGTAGCCGAGGTTCAGGGTCACCGCCTTGGTTTTACCGCCCACCTGCTGGGCATCGTCCGATCCTGCGCTCACGGTGCGGTCCAGAGTGACCACCTGGGCGGGCGGATTCACCACCACGGAGACCGCGCCGAGTCCCACCAGCTCTCCGTCGTCGGCCTGCAGCTCCAGCACGTAGGTTCCCGGCTCGGAGAAGGTGGCCGTGGTGTCGATGGCCTGGGGATGGGCGAAGGTCACCACGCCCGTCAACGGCCCGGTCTCCTTGAACCAGAGGGTCTGGAGGGCTCCCGGAGGATTCGGAAGCCCGTCGTCCGTGACCGTCCCGTTCAGCAGGACGGGGTTGGGGATGCGCACGGTCACCGGCGGCCCCGGATCCACGGTCGGAACCCGGTTGGACGGTGGCGTGGAGCTGCCGATCTCGACGTGGAGGAGCGCCGCGCCCAGCGGGAGATCCTCCCAGGCTTCGGCCACGCGCTTGCCGGACCCCTTGATCACCACGACCAGAGCGTTGCCGCTCGACCAGCCCGGGCGGTTCACGATCTGCTGGATGATGGGAGTGATGTCGGGCGTGCGCTGATTCGGCCCCACCTCGCCCACGATCAGCCACGGCGGAGGAGCCCATGACACGGAGGCCGGTGTGAGCGTCCGGCTGCTCACGTTGAATGACGTGGTGGTGAAGGCCGGGGCGTTGTCCACGTTCTGGCCGTAAATCTGGAGCGCGGTGGCGTCCGATGTGGCCTCGTCCGTCTTGAACTGGATCCAGGCCCGGACGATCCGCTCGCCCTGCCGTACGGCGAGGTTGGGGAAGCGCAGGCCGACGGTCTGCACGGTCGAGTCGAACACAAGCTCCAGGTCGGAGCTGTCCGCCATGGACCCGCCGGCCTTCTCTTCGACGTCGTCGGCGGCGTTGGTGATGCGCACCTCGACGGGGAAGCCTCCGCTCACACCGTCGGTGACGGTGATGGAGACCGTGTCCGTGCCGCTCAGCTGGCCGTCGGTCCCGGTGAGCCGAAGGACGTACGTCCCGATGGTGCTGAAGGACGCTGCGGACTGCGGCGAGCCGGGAGCCGCGAAGACGACGCTGCCCGGTCCGCTCTCCTTGGTCCAGGCCACCGAGAGGGTGGCCGACGGAAGCCCGTCGTCGGTGACCGTGCCGTTGAGCGTGGCATCGGCCGGAAGGATGATGGTGCTCCCGGGTCCCGCGTCGACCACGGGACGCTGGTTGCCTCCAGCAATGGCGCCGAGCCGCACCCAGCGCGCCACCGAGGGGACACCCGAGGTGTTGACCAGGAAGAGCATGTAGTACCCCGGTGGAGCCACGTTCTGATCGATGGGCGCAGTGGCCACCAGGGTCGAGGCCCCCGTCTGGGAGAAAGCCAGCGGCACGTACCGCTGCTCGATGTTGATGGCGTGTGTGGAGACCCCCGGCCGCATGAGCACCACCGAGGCGATCGACGCGGCATCCAGTGAGCCGATGCTCATCGTGCCGCTGTGGGGGACGGCGCCGGGAGCAGAGCCAATCACGGGTCGTGCGCCCCGGAAGAGATACGGCGGCGAGTAGACCTCGGCGGTGTAGTTGCCGTTGGCGCCCGCCCACAGCACACGCCCGTCAGGCAGGAGAAGGGCCGATGAATGGTATCCACGGCGCGTGCGCTGGGACGCCATGACCGTCCACGTTCCGGCGACCGGGTCATACATCTCGGCCGGATAGGCCGGGGTGAGGTCCTCGTCGGTCGTCCCACCCGCCACCAGAACCTTGCCGGTCGGCAGGATCACGGTGTTGGCGTGCATCCGCCGCCAGGTCATGGGCGGCGCGCTCGTCCACCGGGGCGTGGGGGCAGACATGTCCAGGATCTCGACGGTGTTCGTGGCCAGGGGGTCGGGCTTCCCCCGGTCCCGCCCTCCCAGGATCATGATCTTCTGGAAGCCGGGCGGCAGCATGACGGAGGTCCCGTGCGTGCGGTTTCCGTAAAGGCTGGTGCTCACCGGCTGCCAGGTCATGTTGGACGGATTGAAGACGTAGGTATTTCTGTCCGGCCCGATGTGCACCACCTGTCCGCTGGGAAGCATGTGAAAGCGCGGGTAATAGGTGATGGAGCGCTCGGCGCCCGGGAGGAGCTGGAAGGAGTCGGGCCCGGTCGACCCCGGCACGAAGGCCTCCACCAGCGGGTTGGTGATGCCATTCTCGTCGGTCCCGCTGAAAACCAGCGTGCGGCCGTCACCCATGAGGACGTTACTCGGATAGTAGCGCCCCGCGCGCATGTCCACCGTGCGGGTCCACTGCGTGGTGAGGGGATCGAATATGTAGGCGTGCAGCGCCCCGGTCGTGCCGCCCGGATAGATGGAGCCTCCGGTTATGAGAACACGGCCGTCCTCCAGGACAGAATTGCCGGAGCACCAGACGATGTCCGGCACTGGCTTGGAAGATATCTGGTTGGTGGCCGGATCCCACACATAGGTGGTGGGGACGTCGTCCTCGTCGCCGCGGAAGAAGAGCACCTTGCCCGTGCGCATGAGGATGGCGTGCACCGCGACCGCGGGCCAGTCCATCGGCAGATCCCACTGCCCGAACTGGGCAGGGTCTTCAGCAAGGGGGTCGGAGGTCGTGCGCCAGGCAGTGTAGAGCCCGTCATTTCGGGTGAGGGGTTCTTCCGCGTCGGCGGGCTGGGCACCGCGCTCAGCCGCCTGGCCGGCCACGAGCATGCCGACCAGCACAAGAAGGAGCGCCGATCCGGCCACCGGGCCGCGGAGACTGATGCGGGGCAGCACCATCGTCTCCTGTTCGGTTTTGTCTGAAAACGTCGCGACTGTTTACAGGAACGGACCGACCCTGTCAAGCGGATATTACGGCAAGTCCACCATTCACGCCGCCGGAATCAGTCGTATTCGATCAACAAACGGGTCGCTTTGTGCGAGCTGTTGTCCCTGTCCTCGTGGCTCTTGACGCGGCACCGCGTATGCCTTGATGATTGGACCTTGTTCTCATCTGGAGGAGGCAATGACGCGCACAACAGGACGTCGGTTCATGTTACCCGGGCTGGCCGGAATCGCCATGCTGGCCGCTTCATCCCAGGCGCTGTTTGCCCAGACCGATCACTTCAAGTGCTATCAGACCCAGGAGCTGTTCGTCGAGCAGGCCAGGGACGCCGAGCTGACGGACGCCTTCGGGGGCGATCCGGAGGTCCGCATTCACAACGCGGCCTGGTTCTGCAACCCGGTTTCAAAGGCCGTCGGAGAGGAGGCGCCCACCCCCATCACCGAGCCGGCCAACCATCTGACTCTTTATCCGCTCTCGAACACCAACCCCTCGCCGCTGCATCGCGTCACCATCGACAACCAGTTCGGGACCCGCGAGCTCGTGATCACGTCGCCGCGGCTGGTGGCGGTGCCCACCCGCAAGGACGACGAGCCCGACCCGCAGGGGATCAGCCATTTCAAATGCCATCAGGCGAGCGGGCGGCCCGTCCACGTGAGGGCCACGCTGGCCGACCAGTTCCAGACCGAGTCGGCGAGAATCCTGCAGCCGCGCTATCTTTGCAATCCGGCCACCAAGACGCTGGAGGGAGTGACCACCGCTCCGGAGCCAGGAGAAGCTTCTCTGACCTGCTACACGATTGCCCCGGGCGGTCCCCCGCCGGTCGACTTCATCGACTTCGACAACCAGATCGGCGCCCCGGACACCATGAGGCTCGGTCCGTCCAACTTCTTGTGCGTGCCTACCACCGTGGCCAGCGGGGAAGAGGCGGCGACCGATCGCCGTTACCTGCGGGACCAGCGGAAATGAGCCGGGCCATGAGACAGATCGCGACTCTCTTCCTCACGGCCGGCATGTTGGCCGGCTCGGCGGCCCGGGCGGAACTCCTGCCGCTCGTCCTGGAGGACACCGCGACGCGCATCGCGCTGTCGGCGTCACTGCCGCCGGAGGCGGGAGCCCTGGTGCTCGAGGGGTTCCAGGGACACGAGGCGATGTCATCCCTGTACTCGTTCCAGCTGGACCTGGTGTCCTCCAACGGGACGACCATCGCCATGGACTCCCTCCTGGGAAAGACGATGGGGGTGACCGTCACCACCGCGGGCGGCCGGACGCGGCACTTCCAAGGCATCTGCAGCCGGATCACGCAGGGGCAGAGGGACGGGACCATCCGGTATCGCGCGGAGATGGTGCCCAGTTTGTGGCTGCTGACGCGACGTCAGTCCAGCCGGGTCTTCCAGGACATGTCCGTGCCCGACATCGTCTCGGAAATCCTGGGCCAGGTTCCGGGCCTCGCGTTCGAGTCGCGTCTCCAGGGGACCTTCCATCCACGCAATTACGTCGTCCAGTACAGGGAGACCGATTTCGACTTCGTGAGCCGTCTCATGGAAGAGGATGGGATCTTCTACTTCTTCCTGCATGACGAGGGCGGTCACACCATGGTGCTGGGCAACAGCCCGCAGGGGCATCCCGACCTTCCTGGCGTCTTCCCCTATCTGGGGGGGCGCCTCCTTCCGGGCCGCCCCGACTCCATCCAGGGCTGGGAGAAGACGCAGGAGATCCGGGCGGGCAAGGTCACGCTCCGGGACCACACCTTCGAGCTGCCGTCGAACGACCTGGAGTTCGGTGCGACCATTCAGGACACGGTGGCCGCCGGCGGCGTGACCCATCGCCTGAGCGCCGGCGGCGGCGACGCGCTGGAGCTCTACGACTACCCGGGCGGGTACGCGCAACGCTTCGATGGCGTCGACCCCGGTGGCGGCGAGCGCCCCACGGAGATCCAGAAGATCTTCGACGACGGCCCGCGCACGGCCGGCATCCGGATGCAGGAGGAAGCGGCGGATGCACTCAGCATCCAGGGACGATCGACCTCGGCCGTCTTCTCGCCCGGGCACCGGTTCCAGCTCGCGCGGCACTTCGATGGCGATGGATCGTACGTCCTCACCTCGGTGCAGCACTCGGCGCGGGCAGCGGTCTACCAGAACTCCTTCCAGTGCATTCCCGCCGGCCTGCCGTTCCGGCCGCGCCGGGCCACCCCGAAGCCGGTCATCCCCGGCCCGCAGACCGCGGTGGTGGTGGGCCCTCCGGGAGAGGAGATCTTCACCGACAAGTACGGCCGCGTGAAGGTGCAGTTCCACTGGGACCGTCAGGGGCAGAACGACGCTCACAGCTCCTGCTGGATCCGGGTCTCCACGCCCCATGCCGGGACCGAGCCGGGGTCCTACCTCGTTCCGGAGGTCGGCGACGAGGTGATCGTCGCTTTCCTGGAAGGCGATCCCGATCAGCCAATCATCCTTGGCAGTGTCTACAACGCGCACCGGCTGCCTCCTCCACCGGCGCTCATCGGCCCATGACCCCCGCGGAGCGGCCCTTGACAACAACGGGCTCAACCGGTAGAAGGGATTCCGTATCGCAGTCAACACATCATGTTGAGGAGGGTGCCATGAAGGGAAGGGTCCTTCTGCGTCTCGTTCTCGCCGCCGTCATCGTCGCTTCCATGGTCGAGGTCATCGGTACCGTGCCGCCGTTGGAGTCCACGGCCATCCCCGCCGGCCATTCCTGTGTGTCGGACGCCGACTGCAAGGGGACGCAGATCTGCTGTCCGATCAGCGGGACCTGCACGACTCCGCGGGGATGCAGAAAAGACCCTCTCAACTGAGCGAGGCGGCCGGAATCCCCTGCTTCAGGTCGTATGAGTACCGGAGTGGGAGGTCCGCATGAGGGACAAGATCCAGGATGCCGTCGACGACGAGGCCCGCCTGGAGGCGCTGCGTCGGACGTTCCTGCTGGACACTCCGCCCGAAGAGGCTTTCGATCGGCTGACGCGCCTGGCGACGACCGTGCTCAGGGTGCCCGTGGCGCTCGTCACGCTGGTGGCCGCCGACCGGCAGTTCTTCAAGAGCCAGCAGGGGCTGCCTGAGCCGCTGGCCTCCGCGCGGCAGTCCTCCCTGAAGCACTCCTTCTGCAAGCATGCCGTGGGGACGCGCGAGCCGCTCGTCGTGCCGGACGCCCGGCGCGATCCCACCTTCGAGAGCAACCCGGCCATCACCGAGCAGGGTGTGGTCGCGTACGCGGGGATCCCGCTGATCGACTCCGAGGGTCATGCTCTCGGCACGTTTTGCGTCGTGGACGCTCAGCCTCACGACTGGACGGCCGAGGAGATCGCGATCCTCCGGGTGCTCGCGGCGGCCGTCCTGTCCGAGATAGAGCTGCGGCACATGGCCGGGAGATTGCAAGGCCTGGTGGAGTCCCGCACGTCCGCGCTGCGCGCTTCCGAGCAGCGCCAGCGCGTGCTGCTCGACGTCAACAACGCCATCGTCACGTGCCTCGACAGGGATTCCCTGTTCTCGGCCACCGCGACCGCGCTGGCGAGCGCGATCCCCTACGATCGCGCCGCTCTGGTCCTGTACGATCCCGTCAGGGACGTCTTCAAGGTGCTGGGCGTGGCCGGTCCGGTGCCGAACCCTCCCGTGATCCCGCTCGGGACCGAGTGGCCGCGGAACCAGAGCCGGGCCGGCTGGATCCTCGATCATCACGAGCCGATCCTCTCGAAAGATATACGCGATGAACCACCCTTCTTCGAACACCTCTTCTTGCTCAGGGAAGGGATCCGCGCAGCGGTCTCGGTTCCCCTGATGGCCAAAGGGAGGGTCATAGGAACGCTGAACGTCGGCAGCCGCGTTCCCGGCCGGTATGGCGAGGAGGAGGCTTCGCTGCTCACCGCGATCGGCGAGCAGGTGGCGCTTGCCATCGAGAATCTGCTCGCGTACGAGGAAATCGCCGCCCTCAAGGCACGCCTGGAGGAGGAGAACATCTACCTGCAGGAGGAGGTCCGGGCGGAGGCCGCGTTCGGCGACGTGGTGGGCGAGTCTCCCGTCATCCGAGGCGTCCTCGCGAACGTGCGCAAGGTGGCAGGGACCGATTCCACGGTGCTCGTCACCGGCGAGACGGGCACCGGCAAGGAGCTGATCGTCCGCGCCATCCATGCCCTGAGCCGCCGGAAGGACAAGCTCCTGGTGAAGGTGAATTGCGCCGCCCTCCCGTCCGGCGTGATCGAGAGCGAGCTGTTCGGGCACGAGAAGGGGGCGTTCACGGGCGCGCTGACGCGGAAGGCCGGACGATTCGAGCTGGCCAACGGGGGCACGCTCTTCCTCGACGAGGTCGGCGACCTCCCGCTCGAGCTACAGGCCAAGCTCCTGCGCGTGCTGCAGGACGGCGAGTTCGAGCGCGTCGGCGGGATACAGACGCTGAAGGTGGATGTGCGATTGATCGCGGCCACGAACCGCGATCTCGAGCGGGCCGTGCGCGAGGAACGGTTTCGCGCAGACCTCTACTACCGCCTCAACGTCTTTCCGATCGTGATCCCGCCGTTGAGGAAACGCAAGGAGGATGTGCCGCGACTGGCCCGACATTTCGCCATGTTCTTCGCGTCGAAGATGGGAAAGAACATCGGCATGCTGGGGCCGGAGGTGCTGGAGCGGCTGTCCGGCTACTCCTGGCCGGGCAACGTGCGCGAGCTGCAGAACGTGATCGAGCGGGCGGTGATCCTCTCCCCCAAAGGCCGCTTTGAGCTGGGCGACTTCGAGCCGGCACGATCCGACGTCCCGCATTCCCAGCCGCAGAACCTCGAAGAGGTGGAACGCCGGCACATCGTCTCGGTGCTCGAACAGACCGGCTGGCGGGTCAGCGGGGACCGCGGCGCCGCCATGATTCTGGGCCTCAAGCGAACGACTCTCGAGGCCCGCATGAAGAGGCTCGGCATCCTCCGCCGTTCCTGAACCCGGTTCACGATACTGCCATCCCCTCGGCACTCTCCCAACATATCGGCATGCATCCGGGAAAGACCCTCGGCAGCGCCGCAAGCCTCTCGGCCATCCAAGTCGCTTCGCTTCTGACGCTTGCGCTGCACCGCGACGGAGCGATGGAGCGTGGCACGCCGCGTGCGTTGGGGAGTGATGTGCCCGAACAGGCAAGGGGGCCTGCATGGTGATGCGGATCACGCGCGAGCAAGGGACCCGATCTCAAGCGACGCTGAAGATCGAGGGGACCGTCACCGGGGAGTGGGCTGCCCTGATGGAGCGCGAGTGCCAGAATCTTCTTCACTCGTGCGACGCGGTGGGTCTCGATCTCAGAGAGGTCACGTTCGTCGATCGGGCCGGCCTCGAGACTCTCGAGCGGCTCAGCCGGGCGGGGGTCGAGATCTGCTGCCGCTTCGGGGTCGTCGCCAGCGTGCTCGAGGCGGAAGGGGTCCGCGTCACGCGGGTCTCGAATGGTGTGGACGATGGGCTTCCGTAGGTGAATCACAAGAACAACGAACGTACTCAACCAGGAGGACGCAATGAAGAGGTCAGTCGTGTTCGCGCTCGCCATGCTGTTCCTGATGTCGCCGACGCTGGGGTTGGCAGCATCGGTCGTGTTCGAGGCCACGGGGCAGACTCCGGACGAGATCCGGGCCGCGGTGGACGCCTTCCGGACCTTCCTGGGGCCCCTGAACCCCAATGTGCTCGGCTCGTTCTCCGATGGCCGCCGGGAGATCAACTGGGATGGCGTGCCTGATGCCTTCTCGGCCCCCAACAACCTCCCGCCCAACTTCTTCAACGCCAACTCCCCGCGTGGCGCCGTGTTCCTCACCCCGGGGACCGGTTTCCAGGTGAGCGCCGACGATGCGAACCCGACGAACACTTCGATCCTGTTCGGCAACCTGCACCCGGTCTTCCCGCAGCTCTTCACCGTCTTCAGCCCGCAGCGGCTGTTCGCCGCATTGAACAGCAACATGATGGAAACCTTCTTCTTCGTGCCCGGCAGCGCCGAGGGCGCGACGGTGGACGGGTTCGGCGCGGTCTTCACCGACGTCAACGCTGACGGGAGCACCACCATCGAGTACCTCGACACCGCCGGAAAGGTGCTGCTCAGCCGGAGCGTTCCCCCGGGACCCACGAACCGCGGCAGCCTCTCGTTCCTCGGCGTGGCGTTCGATGCCGGAGAACGGGTCTTCGCGGTGCGCATCCTCAGCGGGAATCGATCTCCGGTGACTCCCGCACGCGACGTCGTCGTGATGGACGACTTCATCTACGGCGAGCCGCAGGCGCTCCCCTAGGCCGGGCCGTCAACCGGGGCGCCGCCGGCCGTGCAGGCAAAGAAGGCCGGCGGCGTATACTCGGTGCGAGGCGCTCCGTGATAAAGCTTGCCGGCACCGGTATCCTGACGATTCTTGCGACGCTCCTGGCAGCTCCTGCCGTGGGGATGCCGTCACGCGATCCCCATTTCGAGCACATCGGCTCGGAGAGCGGCCCGCCCTTTTCGGTCGTCACGGCACTTCACCAGGATCGCGTGGGGTTCGTCTGGATCGGATCGCGCGACGGCCTGACCTTCTACGACGGCCACACCTACACCACCTTCGAGCACGATCCGTCCGATCCTTCCTCGCTCTCCGACGATGTCATCCGCACCATCCACGAGGACAGCCGCGGCCATGTCTGGATCGGGACCAACTCCGGGGGCCTCAACCGGCTGGAGCGAGGCTCGGGGAAGTTCCAGCGTTTCCGCCACGATTCGGCCGACCCGCGCTCTCTCAGCCATGACAGTGTCTACGCGGTCGTCGAGGATCGCGACGGCAAGGTGTGGGTGGGGACCCAGCGCGGGCTCAACAGGCTCGATCCGGTCACCGGCAAGTTCGAGCGGTTCCTGGCGGATCCGGCGGCCCCCGGAAGCCTCGGCAGCCACTACGTCAGCTCCCTGCTGATCGACAGACAGGGACGCCTGTGGGTGGGGACCGTCGGCGGCGGATTGAACCGCTTCGATCCTTCCACGAAGACCTTCGAGACCTGGCGACACGATCCTGCCGACCCCCGCTCGCTGGGAGACTCCTCCGTGTTCGCCCTCCTGGAGGACGAGTCGGGCGGCCTCTGGATCGGGACCAACGCGGGGCTCAGCCGGATGGATGCACCGGGCCGGTTCAGCCGATTCCCCCACGCGGCAAGGAGCCCGTCGGCGCTCAGCCATCCCATCGTCACCTCCCTGGCGGCCGGGACGTCCGGCCGCATCTGGGCCGGGACGTTCGGTGGCGGGCTCAACGAGCTGGACCCCGCCACGGGGGCCATCCGCGCCTTTCATCACGACGAAACGCGGCGCGGAACGATCGGAGCGGATCGAGTCCTCAGCCTTCTGGCCGACAGGGCCGGAGCGCTGTGGGTCGGCACGTGGGGAGGGGGCCTGAGCCGCATCTCCGGCTCGGCCCTGCTTCTGGCCTCCGGGACCAATGAGGTCCCGGAGCCACCCGGGTTGGAGGATCGTGACGTCACAGCCATGGCCAAGGGCGACGACGGGACCATCTGGATCGGCATGCGCAACGGGGCGCTGATACGCCGTGGCCCGGGAGCGGGGGCCTACGAGACCCACAAGCTGGACGACTCGGTGCTGCGCATCCTCCCCGCTCGCGATGGAGAGCTCTGGGTCGGCACGAGCCACGGGCTGCTGCGCTTCCATCCGGATCCTTCGAAACGCCTCTGGCTCCGTCACGACCCCGGCGACGCGGCCAGCCTGGGCCCCGGGTTCGTCCCCGCACTTCTGGAGGATGCCGATGGGCATCTGTGGGTGGGGACCGGAGAAGGGGGCCTGAACGAGCTCGACCGAGAGGGACGTGTGCTGCGGCGCTTCCTCCATGACCCCTCCAATCCGTCCAGCCTGAGCGACGACTATGTCACCGCGCTTCACCTGGATCGGGACGGGATCCTGTGGGTCGGCACGCGATCGGGAGGAATCAACACCCTGAACCGGGCCACGGGCCGCGCGGTGCGGCATGTGGCCGACCCAGCGGACCCGCACACCATCAGCCACCATAATGTCACCGCCATCCTCGAGGACCGCCGGGGCCGCCTCTGGGTGGCCACGGGAGGAGGAGGGCTCAACCGCGCCGATCGATCCGGATCAGCCGGAGAGCCCGTCCGCTTCACCCGCTTCACGACGGCGGATGGACTGGTGGACAACAACGTCATGTCCGTTCTCGAGGACGACGACGGCAGCCTGTGGGTCAGCACCAAGCGCGGGCTGGCGCGATTCGCCCCCGAAAGCACGACGTTCACGAACTACTTCGTGGCCGACGGGCTCCCTACCGCCGAGTTCGAGTTCGGCGCCGCCGTGAGGACGCAACGCGGCCTGCTTTTCGGCTCCGTCGACTGGGTGGTGGCCGTGCCTGCGGGCATGCCCCTTCCCCAGCCCGTCCCCTCCCCGACCGTGGTCACCTCGGTGAGGGTTCGATCCGACGAACTGCGCGGCGAGCGTCCTTCCTGGTCGCTTGAGCAGATGGAGATCCCGTGGGGCACGTGGTTCTCCATCGAGGTGGCCGTGATGGACTTCAACACACCTCACAGCCATGCGCACGCCTATCGCCTGGGTCAGGGCCCGGGAGAGGACGGCTGGATCGATCTCGGCCCGCGCCGCACGATCACCTTCACCGACCTCGGCCCGGGGCGCTACGAGTTCGTCGCCCGCGGTCGCAACTGCCAGGGGGTGTGGACCAGCACGAGCACCCCGCTGCATATCCGCGTGGTCCCTCCGTTCTGGATGACTACCTGGTTCCGCGCGCTTTCGGTGGGGTTCCTTGCGGCCGTGGTCATCGTGACTCACCGCATGCGTCTGTCCGCCCTGGAGCGCCGGAATAGAGAGCTGGTGCTCCTGCATGAGCAGCGGGAGAGGGCCAACCGCGAGCTGGGCCTCGCCTACGAGCGGCTGCAGACCCTCGCCGGGCGCCTGGAGGCCGCCAAGGAGGACGAGCGGAAGAAGATCGCCCGGGAGCTGCACGACGACCTGGGCCCGGCGCTCACGGCGGTGGTCATCAACCTGCAGCTTCTCGGCCGGGAGCAGGATCGGGTACGCTTTGCCAGGCGTCTGGAGGACTCCATCGATCTGGTCGACCGCATGGTGCAGCAGATCCGTGACCTGTCCCTGGCCCTTCGCCCGCCCTTGATGGACGAGATGGGGCTCGGCGGCGCGCTGAGGGGGTACCTCGAGACGCAGGCGGAGCGCACCGGCCTCGACATCGAGGTGCGCGGCGACGCCGCCACGGACGGGCTCCCCCCCCAGGCAGAGATCACGGCCTTCCGCGTGGCGCAGGAGGCGGTCACCAACGCCATCCGGCATGCCGAGGCCCGCCGGATTGTCGTGACCCTCGACAGCGGAGTCGGCGGGCTGGAGATCACGGTGGAGGACGACGGCAAGGGCTTCGATGCCCGGAGCACGCTCGAGGGGCCCGCCACGGTGAAGAACCTGGGCCTTCTGGGCATGCAGGAAAGAGCGCGGATGATCGGCGGCGAGCTCGGCATCGAGTCGAGCCCGGGGCGCGGAACCAGGGTGAGGATCCGGATCCCCGTGGAGGCGGTGGCATGAAGCCCATCCGGGTGCTGCTGGCCGACGATCACACGCTGGTTCGCGCCGGCATCCGGTCGCTGCTCGAGTCCCAGCCGGGCGTGGAGGTGGTGGCCGAATCGGGAGACGGCCGCGAGACGCTGGAGCTGATCATCAAGCACGAGCCCGACGTGGCGCTGCTGGACATCGGCATGCCGGGGCTGAACGGCCTGGAGGTGGCAAGGCGCGTCGCGAAAGAGTCCCCACGCACCCGCATCGTGGTGCTGTCCATGTACGCCGATCGGACTTATCTGAGGCAGGCGCTGCGCGCGGGCGTGGCGGGCTACCTTCTCAAGGGGGCCGCCGTCGCGGAGCTTCCGCTGGCTCTTGAGTCGGTGATGCGGGGCGAGACCTATCTCACTCCCCGCATCTCCCAGGAGGTCGTGCAGGGATTCCTGCGCGAGAGCCAGAACGAGGAGCCGGGACCTCTGGAGGGGCTCACGAAGCGTCAGCGCGAGATCCTCCAGCTGATTGCCGAGGGGCGCTCCACCAAGGAGATCGCCCAGATCCTGGACGTGAGCGTGAAGACGATCGAGACCCACCGGATGCGCATGATGGACCGGCTGGGCATCCACGACGTGCCCGGGCTGGTGCGCTTCGCCATCCGCGCCGGGATCGTCTCCCCCACCGAGTAGCCCGGGCCCGTGTCAGGCATTCCCTGACAAAAGGAAGTGCCTTTTCCTGACGATGTCAGGGGCCTCCCGATTCCCTTCATCGATCCCTTCCATGGATACTCCGCGCCATGTCCGGGATAGCGCGCAGGCGTCTGCTCCTCGTGGATGAGAACGACGACTTCCTCGACGGGCTCGCCTCGTGGCTGGCGAAGCAGGGGGGCCTCGAAGTCGCCGGGCGGGCCCATTCAGGGATGGAAGCGGTCGACCGGACGGCGCGGCTGTTGCCCGACCTGATCCTCATGAACATCTCTCTGAGGGACATGAGCGGATTCGAGGCGGTGCGGCAGATCAAGGCCCGGCCGGCTCCACCGAAGATACTTCTCATGACCTTCCACGAGAGCCGCGCCGCCCTGATCGCAGCCCTCGCCGCGGGGGCGGACGGCTGCGTCTTCACATCGGGGGTGACGGAAGCACTGCTGCACGCCGTCGAGACGCTGCTCGGCCTCCGCGAGCAGGGCCTGACGGCCGAAGAACGATGGGATGGCTGAACGAACGGAAGTGAGCGATGACATGTCCCGAACAGGGGGGAGGAGGACGACGATGAGACTGAAGCTGAAAGGGCGCCTGCTTGCAGCATGGCTGGCGCTGGCCTGCATGGCCCTGGTTGCCGGAGAGGCGGGGGCGACGACTGTGACCAAAGCCAACCTCGTGGATCTGCTGCGCAACTCCACGTCCATCCTGAAGGCGAGCGTCACGGGGGTCACCGACGGGTTCGATGCCAACGGCCTTCCTTACACGGAGGTCACCGTGGAGATCGGCCGGACCCTGCGCGGCAGCGAGCAGGGGACCTACACCTTTCGGCAGTTCGGGCTCCTCGCGCCGCGCCTGTCGGCCGACGGGACCAGGAAGATGCTTCCTGCACCCAGCGGCTTTCCGAAGTACGCCGACGGCGAGGAGGTCTTCCTCTTCCTGTACAAGCCGGCCGGGCTGACGGGGCTGCGCACGACGGTGGGGCTGAGCGCCGGCAAGTTCTCCTTCGGCCCCGGCCGGATCGAGAACGATCTTGCCAACGTGGGACTGTTCCGCAACGTGAGCCTCGATGCGGGCCTGGCGACCTCCAACGACGCCCGCATGCTCGAAACTGAAATCGGCGCCGTGAACCCCGACACCTTCACGGCGTTCGTGGAGCGGGCCGTCACGCAAGGGTGGGTCGAGACCTGCCGCCTGTGGAACACGAGTGAAGGCAAGACCTGCCCCGGGGGGACCCGGCAGACCCCTGTCTACAAGACCGGCGTGAACTGAGGAGGAGGAGCGAACCATGACGAAGCATCTCAAGAGCACCCTGGGGGTCGCGCTCCTTCTCGGAGCCGCCGCCACGACCGTCTGGGCGGGCGGCCCCAACCACACGTTTGACTACGAGAACCAGATCCCCTACGCCTGGCGGATGGAGAACTGGCCCGGCGGGGCGGTTCCCGTCTACACCGATCTGGGCAACCTGAAGAACTCCAACCCCCTGATCACCAACGAGCGCGCCGACCAGCTCACGGTCCAGGGATGGGACCAGTGGAACAACGTGGCCACGTCGAGCTTCCAGGCACAGGTGATGGGGGACTTCTCCCTCATCGGTCTGGGGGACATCAACAGAACCAATGCCCTCAGTGTTCTCGGCGCCTTCAACGGCGGCGGCGTCCACGTGATCTACGACACCGACGGCCAGATCCTGCAGAACGTCCTCGGCATCTTCGGGGCGCTGGGCGTCACGTCCATCGAGTGGGTGGAGGACGATGGCCCCGAGATCCTCGAGGCCTGGGTGATCCTCAACGGAAACTCGGTTCGGACCACCGACATCAACGGCCTGGGCTTCGCGGGCGTCTTCACGCACGAGTTCGGACACGCCGTGAACCTTGGCCACTCCCAGGCCAACGGGGCCGCCTTCGGCTTCTCGGATCCCTCGCGGCCGCGCGATTGCGCCGCCCCGTGGACCGTCGGCCCGGCAGCGCCGCAGATCGAGACCATGTACCCGTTCATTGACCACAACCCGACGGGCTCCGGGGCCGGCATGGCCTCCGTGGACCGGATCGACGACATCGCCGCCATCTCGAACCTCTATCCGGAGCCAGGGTGGCCGGACAGCCATGGGACCATCCGTGGCAAGGTCTTCCTGTCCGACGAGGAAACGGAGGTCACCGCAGTCAATGTCATCGCACGCAACATCTCCGATCCGTTCAACGACTTCGCCTCGTACATCTCCGGCCAGGTGAGCAAGGGGCAGGTCGGCCCTGACGGCTCGTTCGAGCTCAACGGCCTCACCGCCGGCGCCCAGTACGTCCTGTACGCCGACAACCTCGTGCAGGGCGCGTTCAACGTGCCGAGACTGCTGGTTCTCCCCGGACCGGAGGAGTACTACAACGGCGTGAACGAGAGCGGGGACGGCGAAGACGACGACCGCTGCGCCTGGACGACGGTCACGGCCGCGACGGCCGTGCCCGCCACGGTCGACATCGCGCTCAACAAGGTGAAGGGAGCGCCCGTCTTCAGGGTGCTGCCACCGCAAGTCCTCCCGCACGACATGACTCCGGACGGCGGCGTGATCGTCGGCGGCGCCGGGAGTCAGGTCTTCCGCTGGACCGATGAGGGCGGACTGACGCTGCTCGGCGGGGACATGTCCGCCGGCGGACAGGTCTCGGTGTCCGATGATGGCCTGCGGATAGCCGGGATGACGCGTGACCCCAACAACATTCTCGCGTGGGCCCTCCACGAGAACGGCGCCTGGACCGTCCTTCCGAGGCGCCCCGAATCGGTGGCCCACTGCGGCGGAAACTGGGGCATCGTCATGGACATGTCCGGTGACGGCTCGACCATCGTGGGGGGAACCTGGGGCAACGGCTGCGCCACGGCCGGCTTCCGCGCGACGAAGTGGACGGCCGCGGGTGGCACGGTGGCGCTGGCCAAGTATCCGGATTCCCCCACCCGGGCCTCGCGCGCCAACGCCGTCAATTTCGACGGGACGATCTTTGGCGGTTGGGACGACCACATCACCGGCTTCCGGCGGGGAGCGTACTGGATGAACGGCGTCGTGAACGTGTTCGAGCCCAACCCATCAGCGGTGAACATCCACGGGGAAACGCTCAAGTCGAACAGCGCTGGCACGATCCTCGTCGGCACAAACGGCACCAACCTCAAGGGCGGATGGCGTTACTTCACCTCCACCGGCGTGATGGAAATCCTCAGTGTCAACAACGGCCCCACGGATCGGCAGGGGTCCGCGGCGGCACTCAGCGAGGACGGCGAGGTCATCACGGGATGGAACATGACCACCTCGACACGGATCCCCACGATCTGGACCTCGGCCCTGGGCTGGTTCGATTTCAACCTGTTCCTCAAGTCACAGGGGACGTCCACCGAAGGGATCGGCATCTCTAACGCCCTCGCGGTGTCCGCCGACGGCCGCAGGATCGCGGGGGGGGCCGCCTCGCTCTTCGGCAACCTGGGGTGGATACTGGACACCCCCAAGTCGGTGCTCTGCCACAGGCCTCCGGATCATCCAGGCGGGAAGACCATCACGATAGACGTCACGTTCCCCCAAGGGGTGCCGGACCATCTCGCGCACGGCGACACCTTTGGGATGTGCCAGCACGGCGGAGAATAGCCAACTGCCCGTCCCGGGGGAGGGACTCCCAGCAGGGAGCCCTTCCCCCGGGCGGGGAATCAGGCCCCATCTCCGCCGGCGCTCATCTTCTGGCTCATGGCACGGGGAGTGTGCGGCGAATTGGCTCGGGCCATTAGTTGCAGGTCCGCGCCGTCGATGTCGCCGCTCCAGAGCCACCGGCGGGTTTCCGCCACCACCTGACCCGACAGCAGGATGAGGCAAACGAGGTTGGG
The DNA here is from genome assembly GCA_050747525.1 of Candidatus Polarisedimenticolia bacterium. Classification (GTDB taxonomy): domain Bacteria; phylum Acidobacteriota; class Polarisedimenticolia; order JACPZX01; family DASXTC01; genus JBOGOC01. The sequence continues at coordinate 86,005 of JBOGOC010000110.1, forward strand.
CACCGCCATCAGTCCGTTGGCGATGTCGGCGAAGGCCCAGACGGCTGGAAGCGTCGCGACCGATCCCGCCATCACTGCGGCGACCCACAGGTAGCGGTAGGGCACGATGGCACGCGCCCCGAAGAGGTATTCGGCGGCCTTCTCTCCGTAATAGCACCAGCCCAGGATCGTGGAGAAGACGAACGTCAGCAGCCCCACGGTCAGCACGATCGGGCCCAAGGTGGGGAAGTCGCTGAAGGCCTCCTTCGTGAGGATGGCTCCGGCGTGTCCCGCGGTCCACTCGCCGCTGTTGACCACTACCAGCCCGGTCAGCGCGCACACCACGACAGTGTCCCAGAAGGTGCCGGTGGAGGAGACCAGCGCCTGCCGCACCGGGTTCCTCGTGGTCGCCGCGGCGGCCACGATGGGAGCGCTGCCGAGCCCCGACTCATTGGAGAACAGCCCGCGCGCGATGCCGAACCGGATCGCCTCGCGCAGGCCGGCCCCGGCGAACCCGCCGATGGCGGCCTGGCCGGAGAAGGCGCTCGTCAGGATCAGGCTCAGCGTGTCAGGCAGGCGCGACCATCCCATGGCCAGCAGCGCCACGCATCCCACGATGTAGAAGATCGCCATGAACGGGACGAGCCCTTCGCACACGCGCGCGATTGATCGGATCCCCCCGAGAATCACCACCGCGGTGACGGCGGTCAGCACCGCCCCGGTGATCCAGGTCGAGAGGCCGAACGTCTCGCGGGCCAGGGTGGAGATCGAGTTGGCCTGCACCATGTTGCCGATGCCGAAGGCGGCCACGGCGGTCAACGCGGCAAAAACCAGTCCCAGCCAGCGGGCGTTGAGGCCCCGCTCCAGGACGTACATCGGCCCGCCCGCCATGCTGCCGTCGGCCGTGCGCACCCTGTGCTTCACCGCCAGCACCGCCTCGGAGTACTTGGTCGCGATTCCAAAGACGCCGGTGAGCCACATCCACAGGACGGCCCCCGGGCCGCCCAGGCTGACGGCGGTCGCAACACCCACGATGTTGCCGGTGCCGATGGTCGCGGCCAGCGCCGTGGTCAATGCGCCGAACTGGCTGATGTCCCCCTCTCCCTCACGGTCCCGCCCCAGCGACAGGCGGATCCCCTTGAACAGGAACCGCTGGATGAAGCGCAGGCGGATTGTCAGGAAGACATGCGTGCCGAAAAGCAGGATGAGGAGCGGATAGCCCCAGACGAAGTCGCTGACGGTGGAGAGTGCCTTCTCGATGGATTCCATGCGCCGACCTCCGGCCGGGGAATATGTGTCCGTGACGGCCTGGAGCGCCAGCGGGCCGCGCAGATCGGCTGGCTGGCCTTGCTTTTCGGGTCGTGGAGGCGACCAGAGCCTTTCGGAAGCGGTGACGCTGCGCTCGATGGTCTACATCGGGTTGTCGGACACCGCCGAGGACTTCGGCGTGACGTTGGGCATTGCGGCGAGAAAGCGCGTGGGCGCTCGCGCCGAGCGCCCCGCCGACTAGGTCGGCCTGGACCTCGGCCTGGCTAAGGGCTTTTCGAGCCGACGGCGGGCTCGGCCAGCAGGTGCAGCTCGCGGAAGAGCGCTTCGCTCGCATCCAGGAGGGATGGAGCGGCCCGTGCCGTGAGGAGGAAATCCGCTTCGGATTTGTTCACCTCGCGCATCCCATAGATGGCACGCAGCAAGGTGACGGCAGAGTCCATGCTGTCGCTCTGCATACGGAAGGCCCGCGTCTCCGCCGGACTCTTGTCAGGCGCTTCGAGGTACAGGGGCGCATGAGGCTCGATGGCCCGGACTTGGGCCCCTCTCTGCGCGAGCAGCTCCTGCGACTGGGCGACCTTGTCGGCCAGGTCGGCCACCACCATGGCGCTGCGGGCAGGAACGATCACCACCATCCGGAGGTCCGTCTCCCGGCGCACCAGCGTCATGGCTTCACGGAGCTCGATTCCCTCGAGAGTGAAGACACGGATGACATACAGGTCTTTCGAATGCGATGTTCCTGCCTGGTCGGGCTCGCCAGCGGCTGCAAAAGAGATGATTGAACATCCCGCGGCGAGCATGGACATCAGAACGGCCCGGGTCAGCATGCGAGACCCTCCACCTGTCGGTTCGTTCCCTGGCGGCTCTGGCCGGTCCGGAGCCGCATCCCCGTCAACGGCGGCATCCTAGTGCGGCGGTGAGCAGGCAACAAGGTGGTGCAGCAGGGAGCCCCGCAAAGGCTGCGTCTCGCGCGGGTCATCCAGCTATTGCGCGCCGGGTGCAAGCGAGTGGATCATGGTGCTAGTCTTTACGTTCGACCTCGCTGCTGCGTCCGGGACGAAGGCGTTCCAGCTCGGCCTCTGCGCTGAAGCCTGGAACACCCCCGGATCAACAAACCAGGTGTCGGCCCGGCATGCACCCGTGGTGTGTGTGTGACGGCAGCGAGCCTCTTCATCCGCGCATTCGAGAGCGGATTCAATCTACAGCGAGAGGTACCTGATGATGGCAGCACGCATCCTGATTGCTGATGACCAGCAGATCTTCCGCGACAGCCTGAAGTGCTTCCTGACCGAGAACGGGTTCGACGTGGTCGCCGAGGCGGCCGACGGCCTCGAAGCCCTGCGGCTCGCTGATGAAACCCGGCCTGATGTGGCGGTCCTGGACGTGACCATGCCGGGCCTCAACGGCGTCGACGTGGCTTGCGCCATCACGCGAGACCTCCCCGAGATCGCGGTGGTCCTGCTCACTGAGCAACAGGAGGAGCGTTATGTCATCGAAGGGCTGCGCGCGGGGATCAAAGGATACGTGCTGAAGAATCAGGCTGGCTCCGACCTGGTCCAGGCCATCCAGGAAGTCACGCGAGGAGCAGTCTACCTGGCTCCTGGGATCTCGCAGGTGGTGGTGGATGGCTGTCTCACGGATGGGGCGCCGCCGCCGGAACCGCTCACTCTGCGCGAGCGGGAGGTCCTGCAGCTGGTGGCGGAAGGCAAGAGCACCAAGGAGATCGCCAGCATCCTCAACATGAGCGTGAAGACCGCAGAGACTCATCGTGGCCGCACCATGAAGAAGCTCGACATCCACGAGACGGCGGGCCTGGTGCGGTACGCCATTCGCAGGGGCCTCGTGAGGCCCTGATCCCACCGCACCCCGTACGTGATCTCCCGCCGCATCCCGGTAGTGAAATCCCTCCGGTCACGTCATGGATCGACCGGACTGATGTGGGGCACCCCCTTCCTGTATTCCTGTTGAGTTGCGGTGGGGCGGACCTCGAGTCTCGAACCATGGAAGGAGGCCGGCTCAGGGGATGCTCGAGGGCTTACTCCATGATGACGACAATCGGTACAGGCTGCCCTTCACAGACGAAGGAGGAGTTTCATGCGAAGGATCGTGACGTTCGCGACCATGGTCGCGATGGTGCTTGTCGTGACCGGCAGTGCCATGGCGGCAGATCAGGTCCGCAAGAGCTTCAATCTCCCTGCGGACTACACCGCGGTGATCAGCGCCACGGGCTGCACCGGCTCGCCCGGCCCTCAGATCACTTTTCAGCAGGGAAGCCTGACCCTGGCGGGCGTGACCGCCGAAGTGATCTTCAGCAACCTCCAGGGAGAGCCCGGCCAGCAGGACATCGTCGTGGCGCAGTCCGTGGTGCCGAACAATCAGCAGGTCGCCATCCCGGGTCAGTCGGTGGTCGGGGGCATCGGAGACAACCCGTTCATCTGGCTCCAGATCACCGATCAGAACGACAAGCCGCTGACCAGCGAGCTGTTCCTGGGCCGTTGCGATCAGGCCCAGTTCAACGTGGCGGCCGCGGTCGAGGTGCCCATGACCTCGTTCGCGGACATCACCACCGCCGAGTGCGAAAGCCCCAGCGGGCCGGCTGTCTCGCTGGACGGCCAGACCGAGCTCATGCCCATCCATGGGAAGCTGATCTTCCGCAGCAGCGACGACACCACACCTCGGGGCAGGAATGACGAGGTCGCCGTGGATCTCGTGCTGCTGCCCACGGGTCAGACCTACCCGTTCCCGCAGCAGGCGGCCGTGGCCGGCACGGGCGGCAACCCGCTGATCTCCATCCAACTGCGTGAGGAGGGCGGCGACGCGATCGGCTCGAGGAGCCGGCTCGGACGCTGCGTGGCGCTGGCCAACTAGCGCCTGTATGGGACCCGGCAGCCGCGCAGCCACCGTGATGACGCTGCTTGCCGGCGGCTGCCGGTGTCCTTCCTCTAGCCTGCTTGCTTCTGCAGGGGGTTGCCGGTCGGACTGCCTGACGGCCGGCGTAGGTTGGCGGCCGGCCCGCCGCACCCTGTCCGGCACGGCCGTCAACCACCTCAGCGCGATCCCGTTCTCCCGGCCCCATACTGCTTCAGAACCCAGGAAGGACCGGCAGCCGCGCAGCCACCTCGCCTGTAGTGCTGCTTCCCGACGGCCGCCGGTCCCTTCCTGCGGGAATCGATGATCAGGGAGTCGCCTTCTCCATCGGATTGATCTTCTGCCCGCCCGTAGAGGCCGTGCCCGCGGCGTAAATGTCTTCGAACACCAGGAGCGCGTAGCCGTTGGCCTTGAGGGTCACTGGCCGCCTCAGACCATGAGCCGGCAGGTTCACCGTGTAGGTCGCGGCTTTGCCCACGTGCTTGTACGGGAATGAGTAGAAGCCGTCCGCATCGGTGGTCGTGCTGGCGATGAGGTTGCCGAGCGGACCCATCAGCTGCACGGCGACACCGGGCTTCGGATTGGACGAGTTCAGCGTGAGGCCGTTGACCCCCGGGTTCTTCTTGAACGTGTTGACGCTGTAGACGGTGCTGTTCAGCGTCGGACCGTACGAGAAGCTGAACGTGTAGTCCTGGCCGCTGACGTCGCCGGGGCTGCCGCCCTTGATGTAGACCACGCCTCCACCGAATCCGTCCAGCGTGCCGTTCAGGTCATTGTCCGGCCCCTGGAGGGTGGTTCCGTCAATCGCCTGCTGCCACCCCGTCGACTTCTTGAGCCCATAGTCGAGGTGGATGGTGATGTACGCCAGGCCACTCGGTGGCACGAACCCCGAGACATACACCCGAGTGGTGGCGCCCAGGTTCTTCGCCGGATAATCGCCGCCGAGGATCACGGCATGCCCGCTGCTGGAGAAGTTGCCGCCGTCGGTGGTGATCGAGTAGCCGGCCAGCGCCGGGGGCAGCGTGAAGCATCCGCCGTCGCCCAGAGTGATGTCGCCCGAGGCGGTCCCGTCGTGGACCTGTATCGGATTTGCGCCGTGCGTGACGTAGGGCCACGGGATGCCGATCTGGAGATTGAACCCCGCTCCGGGCGTTCCGTTGTAGAACACGTTGTAGTACGTCTGGCCCGGATTGGTAGCGTTGAGCGTGTAGTCGTTCTGCACCATCGTTCCGTTCGCGCCCACCGTCGGGTTCTGAAGATCGATCAGACGGAACGTGTCGTCGGGGAACGGGCAGAGGGAGCTGTCGGTCACCGACTCGCACGAACCGTTCTGGGCGTCGCCCACGTCCTCATGGATGCATCCGCCGCCGGCGCTGCACGAGTCGGCCGTGCATGGGTTGTCGTCGTTGCAATCGAGCTGCGAGCCTGCGCGGCATACATGGTCGACGCAGCTCTCGCTGCCGTCGCACACGTTGCCGTTGTCGCACTCGGCGTCGGTCAGGCATCCCACGCAGGTGTTGTCGCCCGGGTTGCAGAACTGCGCCCCCGGGTCCGTGCAGTCCTCGTTGCCGTTGCACTCCGTGCACGTGCCGGTCAACGGCTCGCACGCCGGCAGCCCGGCTTCGGTGCAGCCGCTGTCGTCCAGGCAGTCCACGCACCGGTCGCCCGCCTCGTCACAGCTCTGCTCAGCCGTGCAGGTGTTGCCCGGCGACGTGCACTCGCCCGCCGTGCAGCCCTCCGCTCCGTCGCAGAAGTCGCCGTTGTCGCACTCCGCGTCGGTCAGACACTCCACGCAGGTGTTGTCACCAGGGTTGCAGAACGGCGCATCCGGGTTCGGGCAGTCCTCGTTGCCGTTGCACTCCGTGCACGTCCCGGTCTCGGGCTCGCACGCCGGCAGCCCCGGGTCGGTGCAGTCGGTGTCATCCAGGCAGTCCACGCACCGGTCGTTCGCCTCGTCGCAGCTCTGCTCCGCCGTGCAGGTGCTTCCCGAAGACGTGCACTCGCCTTCGGAGCACACCTCCGCACCGTCGCAGAAGTCGCCGTTGCCGCAGGGAGCGGTGTTGGCGAGGTTGGAGCAGCCGGTCCCGGAGTCGCAGGCATCGTCAGTGCAGACGTTGCCGTCGTCACAGCTCAGGGGGCTGCCCGCGCACGCTCCATCCTGGCAGGCATCCGTCTCGGTGCAGAGATCTTCATCGTCGCACGACGAGCCGTCGGCCAGAGGGTCGTTGTCGCACACGGCCTCTCCGCTGGAGGAGTCACAGCTGTCGGCCGTGCAGGCGTTCCCGTCGTCGCAGAACGCCGTCACGCAGGGGTCGAGCAGACCCTCGAAGCTCAGGTCGGTGCAGTCGCACTTGGAGCCGGCGCCGGCCTGCGCGAGGTTGGTGCAGGCGGTCTCGTGGTTGGCGTTCTGCTCCCACACCCGGCAGGACGACACCAGCAGGTTGCGGTCGTCGTCGAAGCGATCGCACGCCACGGTCGCCCGGAACGTGATGAACACGGGGCCGGCGCTGCTCTGGAGATCGCCGCAGCTGTCGGGATTGCCGATCTTGTGGCCATCCGGATCGAGGTCGAGGAACAGGTCCGAGTCGCAGTCGATGGGATCGGCATTGCCGTTGCCGACCCCCGCCTGCGGGGCCGCTCCGGCGCACTCCTGAGCTGTGTGGTCCGGGAGGCTCAGGCCGTCGCTCGCGATGAAGACGCCGAGGTCGTAGCGCTGGTTGGCCGTGGTCGCGAACCGGACGGTGAAGTCGAGAGTCACCGTGTCGATGGCGCTGCCGCAGACATCTCCATTCACGGGCGCCGCGGCCACGACGGTCGTGGTCACGTCGTTCGCCGTGCACGAGTTGAGATTGGTGGGGCAGTCGACCCCGAACATCGACGTCGGCACGACCGGGTCGGGTGGCGGCGGATTGGCGCAGACGGCGTCCATGAACGCCCACGTCGCGGCGAGGCCGGACTGGGCCCCGCGCGCGTGAAGGAGGAACTCCGAGCCGAGCGAATCATCGGGGTGGACGTGCCACGTGGCAGCGATTCGTCCCACGGGGTCGGCCGTGACCGTCCAGGGCTCGTGGCCCTCGCCACCGGGGATCCCCCCGCTCGTGTGGATCACGTGCAGCGTGACCTTCTCGCCGGGCCGGAAGCCGCCGCCTTCGATGCTGGCGTGGTCATCGGGCTGGTAGTCGAACAGGTTCGTGCTGACGTACGCCATGCGGCCGAACGCGGCCGCGTTGGTCGGGCCCGAGAGCGCTCCCACCGCGCGGACCACGAACCGGTCGCCCTGGGTATCGGCGGGATGGATCGACCACGTCGCCGTGAAGGTGCCGTCCTGGGCGATGACGGTCCACGCCTCGTGGCCCATCCCGGTCTCGGCCGCCCCGCCGGCGTGAGTGGTCATCAGGATGACGCTCTCCCCGATGCCAAAGCCGCTACCCCGGATGGTGAACGGGATGCCGGCGACCTGTCCGTCGTCCTCGATCCATACCCTGGCCTTCGAGCCGGCCAGCCCCGGCCCGAACGTGTTCCAGACGAGAACCCCGGCCAGAAAGAGTCCGAGGATGGCGAGACTTGCAGGCCTCGCGGTCATCGCGATACGTCCGATTCCAGTGCGGCCGTGCCACTCAGGTGATTGAGACATCGCCCCCCCAGGCTGAACGTTCGACGACGCACACTGGCGGCGCCCGCGCGTGGCAAGGAGACGCGTCGGCACGCACCCGGTGCGGACCCTCAGTACTGACGCAGTGATCTGAGTGAATCGGGTGAGGCTGGTCCCGCCCCCCGGGGGCGCCTCACGGCCGTCGAGCACAGCAAGAGACGGGAGTGGCGGCCCATCAGCCTTGCTGTTACAGCAACCCGCAGAATGTCCGTGCCCTTGTACGGCGTGCGGCCGAAACTGTCAAGCGCTTTTCAGAGCCGCGTACGTGATCTCCCGCCGCATCCCGGTCGTGAAATCCCTCCGGTCAGGTCATGGATCGACCGGACTGATGAAAACCCCCCCCTCTTGTATCCATGTTGCGTTGCGGTGGGGCGGACCTCGAGGCGGGCTGCCTTCACAGTCAAGAGAAGGAGGAGTTCATGCGAAAGATCGTGACGTTGGCGACCATGGCCGTGATGGTGCTTGCCGCGACCGGCAATGCCCTGGCGGCTGATAACGTCCGCAAGACCTTCAGTCTCCCTGCCGATTTCACGGCCGTGATCGGTGCGACGGGCTGCAGCGGCTCACCCGGCCCCCAGATCAATCTGCAGGGGAACCTGGCCCTGACGGGTCTGAGCGCAGAAGTGATCTTCAGCAACCCCCAGGGAGTGTCCGGTCAGCAGGACATCATGGTGGCGCAGGCCGTGGTTCCGAACGATCAGCAGGTCGGCGTCCCGGGACAGTCAATCGTGGGCGGCATCGGAGACAACCCGTTCATCTGGCTTCAGCTCACCGATCAGAACGACAAGCCGCTGACCAGCGAGCTGTTCCTGGGCCGCTGCGATCAGGCGCAGTTCAACGTGGCGACCGGCGTCCAGGTGCCCATGTCCGCTATCGCGGACATTTCCACGGCCGAATGCGAGAGCACCGGCGGGCCGGCCGTCACGTTGGAAGGCCAAGTCGATCTCATGCCCATCCATGGAAAGCTGATCTTCCGCAGCAGCGACTCCGCCACGCCTCGAGGCAGGAACGATGAGGTCGTCGTGGATCTGGTGCTGCTGCCCACGGGTCAGACGTACCCGTTCCCGCAACAGGCAGTGGTGGGCGGCACGGGCGGCAACCCGCTGATCTCCATCCAGCTGCGCCAGGAAGGCGGCGAGGCGATCGGCTCGAGAAGCCAGCTCGGACGCTGCGGGGCACTGGCGCGGTAATGAACTCAGGAAGGACCGGCAGCCGCGCAGCCAGCCGGATGACGTGCCGCGTCCCGACGGCCGCCGGTCCCTTCCTGCAGGCCTACCTCTTCACCACTCTCAGCGCCACTCCGTTCTCGCGGCCGCTGCCCACTTGCATCACGTCACTCATGCCGGTGCTCGGGTCGGACATCTCCACCTTGATCTGGTTGCCGGGAACGCCGAAGTCCACGAGCACCTGCTTCACCTGCTCGGCGCGGCGCTTGGACAGCTCGAGGTTGCCCGAGTCGTCCCTTGCGTCGGCGGAGTATCCGGTCAGAGCGATGTGTGCGTCGGGATTGGCCTTGAGGATCGCCGCCACGCTGGCCAGCGCGTCGCGCGACTGCGGCGTCGTGTCCGCCGAGCCGGGCTTGAAGGTCACCTGATCGAGGTCGTGCCAGTTCCCCTCACCGGCGCGGATGTCGCTGGTGAGCCGGTTGTCGAGCCCGGTGGTGTCGTAGGGGAGATTGGCCGCCGTCCTGGGTGCCTCGGGCGCGTGCTCGCGTCCACGAAACAGCGACGTGATCGCCCACAGGCCGGCCAGCACCAGGATGCCGGGAATGATCCACCTCATCGGCGAGGCGGTCCGGTGGGCGGCCTGGTAGGTGGTGGCCCGGTGCGCGGGCTCGCGATGCGCCTCTTCGCTGCGCACGAACGGGCGGGCGGGCTCCACCACCGGCTCACGGTACCCAGGCAGCACCCGGGCGAAACCGCTCGGCAGCGCCGCCATGATCGAGCTCTTCTGATCCATCAGCATGCTGGCCAGGCCGGTCGCCCCGGTCCCGGTCTGCCGGGCGGTCTTGCCGAGGAACGCGAGCACCATCGGAGCCACCATGCCGAGCATGGAGGCCGCCGAGGACGGCTTGAGCCCGGCGTAGCCGGACAGCGTCCTTTCGAGCGTCCCCCTCTGGCCCCCGAACAGGAGCGCGGTGAACCGCGTGCCGAGCGAGCCTCCGGGCGCGCCCGCGCCAGGAGACAGCATGCTCCCCAGGTTGCTGAGAAGGCCCGGGTCATTGTCCGGATCGGACGCCAGGCCGTACACCTGGCCTATGAACGCCGGATCGTCCGCGCGTGTGGCCACGGACCCGAGAACGGCGGGGATCGCTGCCGAAAAGCCCTTCTTCACGGTCTGATCGGATTCGCCCAGGTACGAGCTCGCCTGCGAGATCGCGCCGGGCGTCACGAACTGGTTGAGGGATTCGAGTATCGAAAATGCCATCAGATTCGCCTCCACTTGCGTTGGGGCGCACCAGTTTCTTCCTGCGCCCGCTTCGTATATGGAAATCATAGGGACTGCTCAGCGCCGGTGCTTCGGGGTGGTGCGGGAATCACCGGGTGCGGGTGTCCGATCGGTGCAGGCTCGCGTCCAGGCCCGCCCGCCGCAGCAGGTCGGCATAGCGCGGATCACCGCGAAGAGGAGCATAACGGGGGTCGGACACCAGGTAGGTGAACGCGAGGCTGCGCTGATCGAAGGCCTTTTCGAGCCAGTCGAACGCCGTATCGAGCTCCCCCACCTTGGCGTGGTAGAGAGCCATGCGCTGCGGCACGGGCTTGCCGTGGGCCTGGGTCCACTCGATGGCCTGCCGCCAGTAGCCCTTCATGCCGCCGGCGGCGTAGGCCTTGCGAAAGGCGCTGTTGATCGCCTCGGGCGCTCCGTAAAGGTATTGATCGACCGCCTCGTCGTTGCGCCCCATCTCCTCGAAGACCCGGCCCAGAGTTCCGTGCGCGACGCTGAACGCGGGGTCGAGCTCGAGCGTGCGCTGCAGCTGCTGGATCGCCTCGGTGTTCCGCCCCGCCATGTAGAGGATGTCGCCCAGGTTCTCGTTGATGATGAGCGACAGGGGATCCAGCTCCAGGGCACGCCGCGCCGACGCGATGGCCTGCTCGGGCCGGCTCTGCGACATGGCGAACAGCGAGTACCAGTGGTGCGCCACCGAATAGCCCGGGTTCAGGTCGATGGCCAGGCGGTAGGAGGCCTCCGCGCCCGCCCAGTCCCGATCGTGCACCTCCTGCACGCGGGCCAGTGACGCGTGTGGCTCGGCGAGCGAGTCGTCCAGCTCGAGGGCGCGCCGCGCAGAGGCTCGCGCGCGCTCGAAGTCCTCGCGGCTGTTGGTGTACAGCGCCTGCGCCGACCAGGCGTCGGCCAGGCCGACATGGGCCTGCGCGTAGGAAGGATCGAGGGCCACGGCTTCCCCGAAGTACTCGATGGCCTTGGTCATGGCCTCCTGGGTGCGCCGGTTCCAGTGATGCCGGCCCTTCAGGTAAGCCTCGTGGGCACGGGGGTCCAAGGTGCGCACGCGGCTGAGCCGCTCTTCGTCGCGCGGCGTGATGCGGATGCGGATCTCCTCTGCCACCGCGCGCGCCAGATCGCTCTGCAGGGCCAGCACGTCTCTGAGGTCCCGCTCGTAGCTCTGCGCCCAGAGGTGGCGATCGGTGGCCGCCTCGATGAGCTGCGCGGTGAGACGGATGCGACCTCCGGAGCGGCGCACCGACCCTTCCAGCACCGCGTCCACGCCCAGCTCCCTCCCGATGTCGGGCAGGAGCTTGCTTGTCTTCTTGTAGCGCATCACCGATGTGCGCGAAATCACGCGGATCGACTGGATCTGCGCCATGCGGGCGATGAGCTCCTCGGTCATGCCGTCCACGAAATACTCCTGGGTCTCATCCTGGGAGAGGTCGTCCAGAGGGAGGACGGCAAGGGAGCGGATGGTTCCCGGGCCCTCGGACTCCGGAGGCGGCCCCGACCCGATCCATCCCGACGCGTACAGGGCCAGCACCGCGACCGCGAGGAGGGCGGCCGCCGCCCACGCGAGCACGCCACGCCGTGCAGGCTTCGGACGCGGCGCGCCGCCGCTCTCCTCCTTGAGCAGGCGCAGGTCCGCAAGGAGGTCCCGTGTGTCCTGGTAGCGGCCCGCTGGATCCTTCTGCAGGCACCTGGTGACGATCTCCTCCAGGCGCGGCGGGACCGAAGGCTCCACCGCGCTGGGGGATCGCTGCTTCTCCTTGAGGATGGAGCTGAGGGTGTCGATCGGCGTGGAGCCGTGGAATGGTCGATTCCCCGTCGCCATCTGGTACAGGATGATCCCGAAGGCGAACTGGTCCGAACGGGCGTCCACCGGCTCTCCCCGGGCCTGTTCGGGAGACATGTTGGCCACCGTTCCCGCCACCTGACCTTCGCGCGTCAGGTCGGGAGATCGGGTCGCCAGATCGCTGACCGCGGGCGGCGAGGCCGGGTCATCCAGCACCTTGGCCAGACCGAAATCGAGGATCTTCACCCGTCCCTCGGGAGTCACCATCACATTTCCGGGCTTGAGATCCCGGTGAACGATATGAAGGCGGTGTGCTTCGGCCAGCCCTTCGACCGTCTGCAGGGCGAGGTCGAGCGTCCTGGCAAGAGGCAGCGGACGGCCCGGCTCGAGCAGATCCCGCAGGCTCTGACCCTCGATCACTTCCAGGGAGATGTACGGCTCTCCCGCGGGAATCGACCCGGGATCCACGCTGGGAGGAAGGGGAAGCGGCTGATCCAGCTCGCCCACCTCGTGGATGGTGCAGATGCTGGGATGGTTGATGGAGGCTGCCGTCCTGGCCTCACGCAGGAAGCGCGCCCGCCGTTCGGGTCGCTCGGCCATCTCGGGAGGCAGGAACTTCAGCGCAACCTGCCGCCGCAGGAGGGAATCGTGTGCCCGGTAGACCACTCCCATGCCGCCGTGGCCGAGCTTGCCCACAATGCGGTATCTGACCTGATCCACGGCTGGACTCTCGTCCGCCTTCCGATCGCGCGTGACGGGACTCCTGGACAGGGCGAACGCGCCAGGCAGGGCGCGCCGGTGGAGTGGCGATGGTACCACAGGGGGTCGGGATCACAGTATGGCGAGCGGGACCGGCCCTGTGGGAGGAGGGAATGCCCTCTCCAGATCGGCTCGATCCTGCCCGCCAAGCCTCAGATCGACGGCAGCGACGTTCTCGCGCACATGTTCGAGATCGGTCGCCTTGGGGATGACGACCACGCCATCCTGATCGAGCAGCCACGCCAGCGCCACCTGGGCCGTGGTGGCTCCCCGCCTCTCCGCTACCGCCTTCAGCACGGGGTGCCGCAGGAGCCGGCCCTGCCCCAGCGGCGAATAGGCCATCACGGGAAGACCGCGCGCGCGGCACCAGGGAAGCAGGTCGTGCTCGATCCCGCGGCGCGAGAGATTGTAGAGGACCTGATCCGTGGCCACGTGCCGCCCGCCGGGAAGAGCCGCCGCCTCGTCCAAGTCGGCCGGGTCGAAGTTGCTGACGCCATGGTCCAGGATCTTCCCGTCACGACGCAGCGCCTCGAAAGCTTCCAGGGTCTCGGCCAGAGGGACGGAGCCTCTCCAGTGCAGCAGGTACAGATCGAGGTGGTCGGTGCCGAGCCTGCGCAGGCTCCGCTCGCAGGCCGCGACCGCCTGGGCGCGGCCGCCATGGTGCGGGTACACCTTGCTCACCAGGAAGACCCGATCGCGGCGCCCAGCGAGCACTTCGCCCACGATTCTCTCGGCTTCCCCCTCACCATACATTTCGGCGGTGTCGATGAGGGGCATCCCCAGGTCGAGGCTCAGGCGCAGGGCGTCTGCTTCCGCCGCCCGGGCGGCCGGGTCCTCCCCCATCCGCCACGTTCCCAGGCCGAAGGCGGGAATCGTGCGTCCCGACGGAAGGGACAATCGTCTCATGAACGCACCCTGGCATGGCACGGGACCGGCCGTCAACCTGTAGCCTCGGGGGCGCGTCATATGAAACGCAGGCTCGGGACATGTTCACGGTTGAGATGAGAGCAGGCGCGATATGAGCCAGGAAGAACTGGAACATCTGCTCCAACGGCTTCACCAGGACCTGTACGGATGGGCCCTGGCGTGCTGCCGGTGGAACAAGGACGACGCCCTCGACGTGCTGCAGACGGCTTACGTGAGGGCGCTCCAGGGGCGCGAGCGCATGAACGGCATGCCCGGCCCTCGCGCCTGGCTGTTCGGGGTGATCCGAAGGACCGCGCTCGAGCATCGCCGGCGGCGCTTCCTGCGGGCGCTGGGGATGAGCAGGTGGCAACGGCTCGTCCCGCCGCCCGCCGGCCCGGTCAGCCCCGAGCATCACGCGGAGGACGACGAGGCACGGCGCCGTCTGTGGCGCCTGATGAGCCTGCTGTCGTCGCGTCAGCGCGACCTGCTCCATCTCGTGTTCTACCAGGACATGACCATCGAGGAGGCCGCCGGAGTGCTGCGCATCTCCGTGGGAACCGCGCGCGTGCATTACGACCGAGGCAAGGCGCGGCTCAGGCAGCTCCTCATTCAGGAGCAGGCGACACGACCATGAGCAACGACGATCACGACATCAGGGACTTTTTCATGCGGGCGCGCCGGGCCGACCAGGCCGAGGCGCCCGAGCTGAACGAGCTGATCAGAGAGGCCACCCCCGCACCCATCCGCCGGCGCCCCCTGTTCGCCGCGGCGGCCCTGGGGACCCTCGCGGCGGGGGCGCTCGTGCTGGCGGCCCTGCCGCTGCTGCGTGCACCGGATTCAACGATCGAGCCGGAGCAACCACGCGCCGAAAGACCGATGGCGCCTGCGCCGCCTTCCACTCCCATGAAGACGGGAGGAAAGGTGGACGCCGGCTCCACGGTGGAGCCAAAGGATTCGAAGAAGCCCGTGCAGCCGGTGAACGCCACGGAGGCGGAGTCTAGTCAGGTACGTAGGAAGCCAGCGCTCAGGAAAGAGGTCTCCGCGAACACTGATGAGCCCCCGCCCCAGGAAGCTGAGCCGGCGCCACAAGGAAAGACCATTGCCTATCAGAGTGAATTTATCGAAGGCATGCCCGTGATCGGGCACAACTATCAGGACCAGCTCACGCTGGCGCCCGGAGTCACCGATACGGATGGCGACGGAAAGCCCGATATCCATGGCACACGCGAATCGGAGATGGCCTTGCGGTTTGACGCCGGCAAGGTCGCCACTCCTGCCTCCAGACGACAGGCTTCCGAGGCACACCTGGAAGCGCAATTGGAACGAGCGTACGACCCCGCCTTCAACACCGAGTCGTACGCTCCTCTGCCCGAGAACCCGTTCCTGCGCGCGGCCGACTCACCGGTCTCCACGTTCTCGGTGGACGTGGACACGGCCTCGTACGCCGTGGTGCGGCGCTTCCTGGACGAAGGGAGGCTTCCCCCGCCCGACGCCGTGCGCATCGAGGAGATGATCAACTACTTCCCCTATCACGACGATCGGCCCAGGGGAAACGACCCCTTCTCTGTGAGCGCGGAGATCGCGGTGTGCCCGTGGGAGCCCCGGCACCAGCTGGCCCGCATCGCTCTGAAAGGAAAAGAGGTCGCGCGCGAGGAGCTAGCGGGAAGCAACCTGGTGTTCCTGGTCGACGTGTCCGGCTCGATGGATCAGCCGGCCAAGCTGCCGCTCGTCGTCTCGTCGCTGCGGCAGCTCGTGTCGCAGCTGGACGGGCGCGACGAGGTGGCGATCGTGGTGTACGCGGGCTCCTCGGGCATGGTGCTCTCGCCCACCCGCGGCTCGGCGAAGGGCGAGATCCTTGCGGCCCTGGAGCGTCTGAGGGCCGGCGGCAGCACCAACGGAGGCGAGGGGCTGCGTCTGGCCTACGCCACCGCGCGCCGGCAGTTCATCGAAGGCGGAGTGAACCGCGTGATCCTGGCCACCGATGGCGACTTCAACGTCGGCATCACGGACCGGGGCGAGCTGGTGAGGTTCGTGGAGGACCAGGCGCGCGCCGGCGTCTTCCTGACCGTGCTGGGCTTCGGCATGGGCAACTACAAGGACGACATGCTGGAGATGCTGGCCGACAAGGGGAACGGCAACTACGCCTACATCGACACGCCGCGCGAAGCGCGCAAGGCGCTGGTGGAGCAGATCGGCGGGACGCTGGTGACCATCGCCAAGGACGTCAAGATCCAGGTGGAGTTCAATCCCGAGCACGTCGGGGCGTATCGCCTGATCGGCTACGAGAACCGCATGCTGCGGCGCGAGGACTTCAACGACGATCGCAAGGATGCCGGGGAGATCGGCTCGGGCCACACGGTCACGGCTCTCTACGAGCTGATACCGCCCGGAAGCGACGAGGCGCTGCCGGGCGTGGATCCCCTGCGGTACCAGACCCCGCAGCAGTCCACCAGGGCCGCGGGCAGCGATGAAGTGTTCACCGTGAAGCTCAGATACAAGGAGCCGGATGGCCAGCGGAGCCGGCTCATCGAGCGTCACGTCAACGACGAGGCCAGGAGCATCGGGAGCGCTTCGGAGGACCTGCGGTTCGCGGCGGCGGTGGCCGCCTTCGGGATGATCCTGCGCGACTCTTCGCACAGGGGCTCCGCCTCGCTCGAAATGGCCGCCGGGCTCGCGCAGAGCGCCATGGATTCCGACGACGAGGGGTACCGCCGCGAGTTCGTGCGGCTCGTGCAGAAGGCCAGATCTCTGCAAAAGCGCTGACAGGAGCGAACAGTTTCCGTCAGGCCCGCAAAAAAAAGATTGTTGGCCGGGCGGATGCTGGTATAAAGGTGACCTGTCCGCCAGGCGCCGGCCAAGCGTGGCGGAAGAGACCCTCGGCGCGACGGAGACTCTCCGCCGCGCCGAGGAGGCACCTAAGGCGAGAAGACGCCGGTCTTCGGATGGTACGCCTGCCAGTCGAACCAGAAATCCTTCAGACAGGCGATGCGTTCCAGTGGCTTCGCCGCGGGACCCGAGACGGCCGTCCCCGAGAAGTCCCATGTGCTTCCGGCTCCCCCCTCGATCAGCAGGGGACGGTCCTCCCCGACCTCCAGGAACAGCTCCAGCGGGCCCTCTTCGGCGTCGCGATCGAAGCAGCGCAGCGAGCGGCCATCGGGGTGCAGCACGATGGCCACGGCCCGCTTTCCGACCGAGTCCAGGATCAGCTTGCGCTCGGCCAGCACCTTCCACGGATAGGCCTTCGCGTCGGGGCCCTCTTCCACGCCCACCACCAGGTCCCGCGGCTGCAAGGCGTCGTCCGGCCCAGCGGGGAAGGGCGTGGGGTAGGCCGCGATCTTCTCCTCCCAGTCGGGCTTGGCGTAGCGCTCCGCCCTCTCTTCCACCGGCATCAGCACCTGCGTGTCCGGGTGCTCGGCCTTCCAGACGGCGAAGGTCACCTCGTCCCACGGCATCATCTCCAGGCGCCTGCCGGCCAGAGGGCCGGCGATCGCGGCGCCCGTGACCTGCTGCCACCAGGTCCCCGTCTCGTCGTCGCGCATGATGAAGTTCTGGTTGTTGATTCCGGCCAGGCGGAAATGCAGCGCCCGCCCATCCACCGTCGATTTCCACACCAGACCGGTGTGGCAGAGCGTTCAGTAGGTGCCGACGACGGGCACCCCCTCGATCTCGTCGTTGACCAGATGATGGTACGCGAGCGCGCGCACGGGATAGGCGCGCGCGGATCCGTTCAGGTGAATCCCCATCACCAGGTCGTCGTCCTTCACGTGGGATGCCTCGGCCGCGGAGGCGAACGCCGGCCGGTCCACGGGATTGAACATCTTCTCGTAGATGTTCACGCGTGCCCCCCACGCGGCGGCCGCCAGCAGGATCACGGCCAGGGCGGCCGGCACGCGTCCAATCCAGCGCAGCCGCGGCCAGAGCAGAACCATCGTGACGAGGCCCAGGAGGAGCCCGGCGGCGGACAGGGCCGGCGCCCATTCGCGCATGGCGTAGGCCACCGCGACGCCCTCCGGCGTCTGCCGGACGAACGGCCTGATGAGGAAGACCGGAACGACCACCGGCACGGCGCAGCCCACCGCCAGTAGCCCCAGCACGAAAGCCAGAGGTCCCTTACCTGGACGCGTCACGCCCCACCCCCAGCGCGTCGGCCACGCGGTTGATGTAGCAGAACCAGGAAGCGATGAGCGTGATCTGGAGAATCGCCTGGTCGTCGAACCCGTGCGCCCGCAGCGTCTCGTGATCCGCGGGCCCGATGGTGGTGGCGTCGCGCGTCACCTTGCCCACGTAGTCGAGCATCGCGCGATCCCGCGCGGCCAGAGGGGCACGCTCGTAGTCGTGGATGATGGCCATGACCAGCGCTTCGTCCAGGGTCACGCGACGCAGAAACTCTGCGTGGGACTCGATTCAGTAGTGGCATCGGTTCAGGGCCGAGACGCGCGCGGCGATCATCTCGTGCTGCCGGCGTTCGAGGGGCAGCTCGGGCGACATGAGGACGCCGAAGGTGGCGAAGGCGTGGTAGAGCGCCTCGGGGATCAGGGAGTGCGAGGCGACGATCTTCGACGTGCCGTCTCCCGTCGGATGGACGGGAATGGCGTATTCCGCCGGATAGAGGTCCCGCTGTGCCTCCACCGCGGCACGCAGGGCATCGCCTGCTTCCGGCAGCGGGATCGTGCGGATCCACGTCATGGGGCAACTCCTTTTCCGCTCAGTCTAGACGAACTCCGCGATTCACGGACACCTGGCGGCTGCCGTCTCCCCCGCCGAGGCGGAAGGGCTTCAGCGGCAGGGGGACGGCTCTGGCCCGGCCCTCCCTCACCACGTAGCGGCCGTTCATGGCGAGATTCTCGAGAACCTGCGGCGGCCCGCCCGCTGGCCACCGGATCTCCACGCGCAGGATCTCCGAGGCGTCGCCCAGGCCAATCTCCTGACGCAGCGGCGAGGCCCCGAAGCTTCCACCGGTGCGGACGGTCCGGTGAATCGCCCGCTCGCCGTTCGGCGTCCTTACCACAATCCGGATCCGGGCGCCGAACGCGGCGCGGTTCGATCGCTCACCTTCCAGCTTCAGCGCGATCCACGAGTTGGCGTTGCCCGGGTTCTCGAAGAGGGCATTGCGGAAGCGATCGGCTTCGAAGGCTCCTCCCACGGCCTCGTAGATATCCTGATCGCCGTCGTTGTCCAGGTCCGCGAACGAGACACCGTGCCCCTTCTGCAGATGCCCCAGTCCGGCCGACGTGGTCACGTCCTGGAACGATCTCCCCGCATCGTTACGGAAGGCGCGATTGGGGAGGAGCATCCCCAGATCCGGATTGCCGGTCCCCAGGTACATATCGAGCCATCCGTCGTTGTCGAAGTCACCGTAGTTGGACCCCATGGTCAGCAGCAGGCGATCGAGCTTCGTGGGCCGGGTGACGTCCGTGAAGGTTCCGTCGCGGTTGTTCCTGTACAGGTGCGGCATCTCGCCGCTATGAGGCAGCCCCAGGTAGTCGGCCGGGACGTCCCCCGGATCGAGGAGGAAGCCGGACACGAAGATGTCCTCCCATCCATCGTTGTCATAGTCCCAGAACCACGTCGGGAAGCTGTGGATGGGCAGCGTGACCCGGGCGGATGGCGCCAGGTCCGTGAACCGCCATGAGGGACAGGCCGCCCCGCCCGCCGGGAACGGGGCCGTCGCGGGCCCCTCGTTGTGAAACAGGCGGTTCGGCCCCCCCTTGATGGACACGTAGAGATCGGGCCGGCCGTCGTTGTCCATGTCTCCCGCGGCGACCCCCTTGACGAACTCGCTGATCGCGACGCCGGCCGCCTGCGCGCATTCACGGAACGTTCCATCGCGGTTGCTGTGATACAGCTCGCTGGGCGTGTCGTCGCCGGGGGTGGCTTCGTTGCCGACGAACAGGTCGAGCCAGCCGTCCATGTCGAAATCGAACCAGACCGCGGCCTGGGTCGGATACGACCCGGTCAGCCCCGATGCCTGCGCGACGTCCGTGAAGGTCCCGTCCCCGTTGTTGCGCAGGAGCGACCTGGGGTAGTGCCCCGCGGACCCCATCCATGCTCCTCTCAAGACCAGCAGGTCCAGGCGGCCGTCGTTGTCGTAGTCCGTCTGCATAATGTTCAGCCCGCCCACGAGGCCCGTCAGTCCGGCCTCGGTGGTGCGATCCGCGAACGTTCCGTTCGACTCGTTGCGGAAGTAGTGCAGCTGGTCGGCCAGCCCCATGGCGGAGACGAAGAGGTCCAGGTCGCCGTCCCCGTCGAAGTCATCTGTGGCCGTTCCACCGGCCAGGTCGTCCCCGTCCAGGCCGAGCAGTCCGCTCACGTCCTCGAAGCGAGGCATCGGATACTCCGAGTCGAAGAGGCGCGGCGCCAGAAGCCATCGATCGGGAATGCCGTTCGGATACTCTCCAAGGGTCATCGAGGCGATGTTGAGCAGCCACCGCGCCTGAAGATCCGCGGGGTTCTGCTCCAGGAACCAGGTCAGGATTCGCCCCGCCACGCGCGATCCGCGTTGCTCCTGATGGATCCCCGCGTCCATGATGGGGAACAGGCACGAGCGTGCATTGTGGTGCAGCACGCAGTTGTCCTCCTCGCCTCTCCTCAGGTGCGCGATGGCCTGGCGGATCCTGAGGTCTTTCCACACGTCGGCCTGCATGCTCACCTTGGCGTTCCTCATCATCGACTCGAGCTGGTCGAGGCGGGTGATGGCGTCCGTCGTGCGGCCCGCATTGAGGAGCTCGTTGGCCAGGGCCCACAGGACGTTCGGCTCGAGCACGGCCCCGCGGCCGGGGAGGCTCTCCTCGATGAGCCTCGCGCGGCCGCCGTTCATGAAGACATTGGTGCCTGGATCGGTCTGCTCCGTGATCTGCCTGAGGCGCTCGGCCACTTTTCGGTTCTCCTCCGGAGACTCCCCCGCGAGAAGCGGCAGGCTGCATCCGAGGAGCAGGAGTCCAAGGCAGATCGCACTCGGCCGGGACGGGCTCATGCCGGGAAGCCAGCAAGAGCCGGGCCAGATGCGGTGACCGCGCCCTTCCTGCTCAAGTGTCTGCATCGACAGATCTTTTTCTGATGCACCGTCGAAGCGGGATTGTCTGCTCATAGGGCCTATGTCGGGCGCCATAGTGGGTGCGGTATGTCTCCGGAACCGGCCTCCTTGGTGTCATCCTCTATGAAGGAGGGCAGACCATGAGACATCGAATGTCCGCAGCCGCTACGGCTCTCGCCGGAGCGCTGGCCCTGGCAGGCTGCTTCAGCCGCGAGGAGAACCTGGTCATCAGGCCCGACGGCTCCGTCCTGGCGACCGTCACCATGCAGGGAGACGAAGCGGACTACCTTTCGGGAGAACGGCTGGAAGCGCCGTCCGGCTGGAGCGCCTCGGAAGAGGCACGCGTGGAGAACGGAGAACGTCAGATCACCGCCGTCTGGAAAGCCGAGCTCCCTGGCCTCAACCGCTACCCGCGATCCTTCGCGCGCCCGGGTGACTCCGGCGCGGAGGCATCGGTGCTGATGCAGACGAGCCTGGACGTGGAGGAGCACCCCGACCGCCGCGTGTACCGCTTCAGGCGCGTCTTCACCGGCCGCCGCGCGGGGATGTATGCCGCGCTTCGGAGCGAGATGGTCCCCTCGGGGCTTCAAGATAAGGCGGAAAAGGATCCCGACGGGCTCTCTGCCGAGGAAAGAGAGCGCCTCTTCGCGGGATACGCATCCTACGAGTCCGAGGCCACGCTCCTTCGCGCCCGCAACGCCCTGGGGCGGGCCGTTCGGGAGGGAGTCATGGACCTGGAGTCGTTCGAGCCGACCCTCGAGGCTCTGCGCTCGTTCCTGAAGGAGCGCCTGTCGGAAGAAGCGCTGCGGAGCCTCTTCCTGCTCCCGGACGACGAGCAGGGACAGGCGATGGATCGCCTCCACAAGGACATCAGGCGCCAGATGGAGAGCGCCGCGCCTTCCGCGACCAGGGCCGGACTGCGGGAAATCCTGGATCGCGAAGAGAGGATCTTCGAGGTGTCTCAGGATCTCACCGACGACGGCTTCCAGCTGACCGTGCAGCTTCCCGGGACGGTGGTGGAGGCGAACTCACGCGACGTGCGGGCGGACCAGGTGCTGTGGCAGATCGCCGGGAGCGACCTGCTGGAAGGGGATCTCGTTCTCACGGCCGTCAGCGTCGCGGCGCGATGACCGACCCCGAGCAGGTGGTGCGCGACAGCCAGCCATTCGTCCGGCGGGTCGCGTACCACTTTCTGCGCAACCGGGACGACGCGGCGGACGTCGCCCAGGACGTTCTGATGCGGCTGCACCAGCAGCTTCCTTCCCTGCCGTCGGGAACGAACCTGAACGCGTGGCTCTACCGTGTCACGGCCAACCTGTCGATCAACTTCCGGCGGGACAGCGCACGCCGCGCGCGCCGGGACGACGAGTCCGCCCGCTCGCGTCGCGCGACGGTGGAGGCGGCCGAGCCGGCCGGGTTCGCCCGCGCGCTGGCCGAAGCCATCGACGGGCTGCCGCCTCAGCAGCGCGGGGTGGTCACGCTGCGTCTGATGGAGGAGCGCACCTTCGCGGAGATCGCCCGCATTTTCGGCGTGACCGACGGCACCGTGAAGGTCCAGTTCGCTCGAGGGATGAGGCGACTGAAAGAATCACTGCACGCCTGGAGGTGACGACATGACCCGATGTGAAGAGCTTCAGGATCTGCTCCCCCTGCATGCGACAGGAGATATCACGGTGGAGGATGGGCTACGGGTGGAAGAGCATCTGGATTCCTGTCCTGCCTGTCGTGAGACTCTGGCGCTGTACGCCCGGATGGTGCGGACCGCGCGCCTCGAGCTGGCCCCCGAGGCACGGGGCGGGACCGAGCCTCGACCGGCGTGGTCGCCGCTTCGGCGCAGGGCTGCGGCTGCCGCCCTGCTGGCGGCCTCCCTGGCCACGGGGCTGGCCCTGGGGCGTTTGACCGCGCGGCCCGAGCCGCTTCAGCTCCAGACCCGGCCAGGCCCGACTCTCGAAGGGACCCGCTCCGCTATCCCTCTGTCCATCTTCTCGCCGAGCGCGCGCGAGCACGTCAGCAGGGCGGCCCGAAGCGGAATGAGATGAACGTGGCGCCAAGCGTGGCCTCGTCGTAACGTTCCGGCAACCATGCCGTCTCCATCCATCGATGTCGAACACGTGGTCGGGGCGCCGTCCCTCGCCTATTGCTCCATCTGCCGGGGAGTCCTGCCCTTCGAGACCTGCGGGCGCCACTCATCCAGGGAGCGGTGCTCACGGTGCGGCACCGAGTTCCGGCGCTGTCATCCGGGGGCCCCGGATCGCCGCCGCGCGGCGCGCTACCTGCTCTATGGCTCCGTGGCCGGGCTGCTGACCGTGGTGGTGGCCGTGGGCGGGGGGAAGCTGGCCCCCTGGCTGTCGGGCGACGTGCCCTGGGCCGGCACCGTCTGTCTGCTGCTCGCGCTGGGGGCGGGCTGCCTCGCGCGAAGCGCGCTGGCGTTGTCCTCGGCCAGCCGCTACGAGCCTCTCGCTCCCCACGAGTGGGACGAGGTGTCACGCCGGCTGTGCGCCGGGATGATCCGCTCGGAGGTGGAGGACGAGCTGTGGCGCCGAGGCTGGCGCCCCGGCAAGGTCCGCACCATTCTGGACGGCCTCAGCCCCATCCCGAAGAGCCGGTTCAGACCCGCTGCCGGCACAGCTCCAGCGCCAGCGCCGCCAGACGCCCGGCGAACGTGGTGAGCTGATCCACCTCGATCTCCTCGTTGGGCTCGTGGTAGGTGGCTTCGTTTCCCGGCGCCCACCCCACGGCCTCGATGCCGGCCAGCACCAGGGGTTTGGCGAAGGTGCCTCCGCCGCTCCCGGTCACCCTGGCGTCGGGGGCGTGCCTGAGAATGGTCTTCACGATGGGAGCCTGAGGGTCCACCTCGCACGGAAGCGAGCTCTGGAACACCTCCACCTCGAACGTCGCCCCCGGGATGGCCACCGAACGGGCCAGCGCCAGGACCTGATCCCGTATCCCCTCGTCCGTCTGTGAGGGGACGTACCGGATGTCCAGGGTCGTCTCGCAGTCGGCCGCCACGGCGTTGGGGGCGATGCCCCCTCGGATCAGGCCGGTGTTCACGGTGGGCCCGCCCAGGATGGGGTGCGGGGTGTGCGGAAGCTTCAGGGTCTCCAGGGCGGTGAGGAAGCGCGCCATCGCGTGGATGGCGCTGACCCCCTTGTCCGGGTTCATGGCGTGCGCCTGCTTGCCCCTGGCGCGCACCTTCAGCAGGACGCGCCCCTTCTCGGCGACGTTGATCTCCTTCATGTCGCCGGCGATGTCGGGGATGATGGCGTCGGTGCACTGGATGAGCTTCTCCTCGAGCAGGTGCTCGATCCCTACCCCTATCCCCACCTCCTCGTCTCCCACCGCGCCGAAGATGAACTCCCCGGGGATCTGCTCCTCCACCTGCTTGAGCAGCATCATGGCGGCGAACGACGACGCCAGGGGCCCCTTGTCGTCCAGCACGCCGCGCCCGTAGAGCTTGCCGTCCTTCTCGAACGGCTCGAACGGGGCGAAGCGCCAGTCCGACGGCGAGCCGCTGGGCACCACGTCCGTGTGCAGCAGCACCATGAGCTTGCGGTATCCGGGCTCGCCGCGCCCCACGCGCGCCAGCAGGTTCTCCCGGCCCGGCACCTTGGTGTGCGTGGTCCAGGGGATGCCGAGCCGGTCCAGCTCCCTGGCCAGCACCGCGACCACCTTCCCTTCCTGCCCGGGCGAGGTCATCCCGTCGGGCCCGCCGCCCGGATAGTCCTGCTCGAAGTAGTCCACGGTGCGCTCCCGGCAGATGCGCAGCGTGAGATCCACGATGAAGGGGCGCAGCTCCTGGGCCCGGCGGTGAAGCTCGGATGCATCGGTCATCTTGGAATCCTCCTTGCCCGGCGGCCGGTCAGCCGCGCGAGCCGAAGATGAACTGCATGATCGCGCCGAAATCGGAGAGGTCGTCCACGAACAGGTCCGGCTCCATGGCGCGCAGCACCTCGTGGGCGACCCATCCCGTGCCCACCGCCAGCGCCCGGTACCCGTTGGCGTGGGCGGCCCGCACGTCTTCCTCCGAGTCGCCCACCAGCACCACGTCCGACGGCGGGATCGCGCGCCCCAGGCGGGCCTCGCAGCGCTCGCGCGCCACGCGCCCGATGCCGGCACGGTCGTCCGCGTCACCGCCGAACCCGCCGAAGGCGAAGTGCCCGCCCAGCCCCACGGAGCCCAGCTTGAGCCGCGCCCCCGGCTCGATGTTCCCGGTGGCCAGGCCCACCTGCGCCATGCTCACGCCGGCCAGCCGCTCCAGCAGCTCGACCACCCCGGGCATGGCACGCTTGCCCGGGACCGCGGCCAGCCGCCGCTCGAGGTGGGACAGGAACGACGAACGCAGCCGGCCCCTCTCGCGCGCCAGGTGGTCGTCGTTCACCCCCGCGTTACGGGCGATGGCGCGCAGGATCCACGGATCGGTCATGCCGTCGAAGCGCACCGCCCGGCTGAACGGCTCGGCATCGGGAAGCTCGAACACCTCCTCGAAGGCGCGGGTCATCGCCCACCGCCCGCTTCCTCCCACGTCCAGCAGCGTGCCGTCCACGTCGAACAGCACCAGCTGCGTGGTCACGAGGGGGCCTTCAGCCCCGACGCCCACGCGTTCAGCCGCGCGCTCATCTCCCTGGCATCATCGGGACGCTCGGGAGCCACGGAACGGGTCTCACCGGGATCGGCCTTCAGGTCGAAGAGCGCCACCCCTCCCTGGCTGTTGAGGATGTACTTCATGTCGGGGGTGCGCACGGCCAGGAGGTTGCGGCGGAAGATGGCGGCCTCGGAGGCCGGCATGACCGACTCGTAGTAGCGGATGGCCGCGGGATCGAAGCGGGCCTCCACGATCGCCGCCGGGCGGGGGCGCATGAGCGGCCCCGCGGCCGTGCCCGGCGCCCCTGCCGGGGGGGCGGTCAGCTTCACCACAGCATCCATCACGTCCACGGTCTGCACCTGGCCCGTCTCTCGGGCGCCCGCGGCCACGCGCTCCGGCAGCCGCATCACCAGCGGCACGCGGATCAGGGAGTCCCAGACGTTGGACACGTCGGCGATCGCCCCGTGATCTCCCAGGTCCTCGCCCGCGTCGCCGGTCACCACCACGAGCGTGTCGTCCAGCAGGGCGTCCTTGCCCAGCGCCTCCAGGATCCGCCCCAGCCGGTAGTCGGCGTACCCGATCTCGCCATCGTAGAGGCCGACCAGGGCGGCCGTTTCTTCGGGCCGCAGGGTGACCAGGTCGAGGGTGAACTGGCGCGCGAACGGGATCCAGAACTGCGTCATCTGCTCGAGGCGGGGAAGCGGGATCGGCGTCTGGATGAACTTCTGCTGGAACTCTCCCTGCGGATTGAAGGGGAGGCGCGGGTTGGTCAGGATGACGGTGGCGAAGAACGACCGATCCTTGTCCTGGCGGGAGGCGAGCCATCCCAGCAGCTCCGTTTCCGCCGCGGCCCCGCCTTCGTCCGGCAGCCCCTTCTCGACCGGCCGCACCTCCTTGAAGACGTCGTACCCCTGCCCGAAGCCGTTGGCCTGGCCGAGCTGGTCGTCGGTGGTGACGCCGAAGGTGTCGTATCCGGATCCCTTCATGGCCTCGGCGAGGGTCTGGATCCGGGCTTCCAGCACCGGATGCTCGAACACGGCCCCGTGCTCGCTGGGAAACAGGCCCGACACGAGCGACGCCTGGGCGGACAGCGACCAGGGCGTGGTGGTGACCGCGTTCTCGAACAGGGTCCCCTCCGCGGCCAGCCTGGCCAGGGTGGGGGTGGTGGGCTTCGCGTATCCGTAGGCGGACATGTGATCGGGGCGCGCGCCCGACAGCACGACCAGCAGCACGTGAGGGCGCTCGCGCCGTGCCTTGCCGCAGGCCGGGAGAGCCGCCACGCAAAGGAGCAGGACCATCGCCAGAAACGGGAAGGCGCGCCACACGGGACGCGCCGTGGAATGCACGGGATATAATGCGCTCACGTTCGACTCCGGAGAAAGTGGCCTCGATGATGCGGTGTAGAGCCTAGCATGTCCAGCCTGGAGAGGCCCCCGTGGGCCGCTGCGGGCCCCGCGATCTCGGTGGTGGTGCCGGTGTTCAACGAGCAGGACAACATCGCGCCGCTGCACCGGGAGATCGTCCCGGTGCTCGAGTCGCTCTCACGCCCCTTCGAGATCGTCCTGGTGGACGACGGCAGCACCGACGCCTCTCCGGCGCGGCTCAGGGAGCTGCGGGCGTCCGACCCGCGGGTCCGCGTGGTGACCCTGGTCCGGAACGCCGGACAGACGGCGGCCATGTCCGCCGGGTTCGAGGCGGCGCGCGGCGAGGTGGTGGTCACGCTGGATGCCGACCTTCAGAACGACCCGCGCGACATCCCGGTGCTGCTGGCCAGCCTGGAGGGGCACGACGCGGCCGTGGGGTGGCGCGCCGAGCGTCACGACACCTGGGTGCGGCGCGCCTCGAGCGCCATCGCCAACCGCGTGCGCAACGCGCTTTCCAGTGACGACATCATCGACACGGGGTGCTCGCTGAAGGCCTACCGGCGCCAGGCGCTCGCCCGCATCAGGCTCTACAACGGCATGCATCGCTTCCTTCCCACGCTGCTGCGCATGGAAGGGTTCCGCGTCTGCCAGGTCCGCGTGGGGCACCGTCCCCGCCGGTCGGGCAGCTCCAAGTACAACATCCGCAACCGGCTCCTCCCCTCCTTCGTCGACCT
The DNA here is from genome assembly GCA_050747525.1 of Candidatus Polarisedimenticolia bacterium. Classification (GTDB taxonomy): domain Bacteria; phylum Acidobacteriota; class Polarisedimenticolia; order JACPZX01; family DASXTC01; genus JBOGOC01. Next base: position 113,385 of record JBOGOC010000110.1, read on the forward strand.
GCTCGCCGTGAGGTGGATGAAGCACAGGCGCCTGCGCTACCAGGCGACCGAGGAGCCTTGAGGGAAACGTGGTGAATACCTGGATTGCCGTAGGGTTCCTGGGACAGGCCATGTTCTTCGGCCGCTTCCTCGTTCAGTGGATCGTCGCGGAGCGCAAGCGGGAGTCGATCGTCCCCGTCTCGTTCTGGTATCTCAGCATCGCCGGGGGCCTCATCCTGCTGGCCTACGCCGTGCACCGCCGCGATCCGGTGTTCATCGCCGGGCAGTCATTCGGCGCCATCGTCTACGTCCGCAACCTGATGCTCATCCGCCAGAAAAGACGCCAAGGCCTCATCTCCGCCTGAAACTCTGCTCTTCACCGAAGTCGAGTCGCGGCGAGGCCTCCCTGACTCGAGCCCGCCCGGCGGCGGCAGTGGTCCAAGCGGCCCGATGTATCGCGAGCCGCCCGGCGGGGAGTGGTCTCCGAGGCCCAATGACCGACGAGCCGGTTCGCGCGAGCGTTGCCCGCGCGCGCTTTTGCGCGGGCAGCTCGCGCGAGGCGAGGAGGGAATGGAGATGGAACGTGAGACGAGACCGGGCGGACCCGCCACTCTGTAGCCTCGGCGTCGACGAGACCCTATCTTCTGACGGTCTACGGCGCCGACTCTCGCTTGTCGGCGCAGGCGGCCTTGTCGGCATCTGGGTGGAGGTTGCTGGGTCAACATGCCGGACGCCCTTTCTCTGGAAGCGCTCGCCGATCCCATCATCCTGTATCCGCTGGCCGCGCTGCTGTGCGGCGTGGCCTTCGGGGCCTTCCTGGTGCTCATGCTGCGCCATCGCGCGGCCGAGGCCCAGGGCTCCGCCGTGGACCAGTCACGCGACCACCGCAAGACGGTGGCGCTGCTGCAGAACGAGAACCGCAGCCTGTCCACCTTCCTGATGAACATGCCCGACCTGGCCCGCCAGCTCAATTCCAACGTCGAGAAGCGGCGCATTCCGCAGATCCTGATCGCCTTCATCGAGCAGCTCTTCGAAGTGGAGCAGGTGCTCATCTTCCTCACGACCAAGGACGGAAAGTGCCTGACGCTGGCCGGCGGCAAGGGGGTGCCGGACAACGCGCGCGGACACGAGGTGGTGATGTTCGGGCATGGGCGCATCGGGTGCGTCGCCGAGACGCAGATCACCATGGACGAGGGGGACTTCAAGGCCCGGGTGAAGGAACCGTCCGCTCCGTCGCTCATCCGCACCGAGCTGGCGGCCCCCCTGGTCTCGAAGGAGCGCACGCTGGGCGTCATCAGCCTGGGCGGCCTGCTGCGGCGCCCCAAGAACGAGAAGAACATGCTCAAGATGGTGGCCGACCTGGGGAGCATCTCCATCCAGAACACCATCCTGTTCAGCGAGATCCAGCAGAGCGCCAACATGGACGGCCTGACCAAGCTGGCCAACAAGCGCCACTTCACCGAGCGCCTGGCCGACGAGATCCTCAAGGCCGAGAAAGAACGGCGGAGCCTGTCGCTGTTCCTCTTCGACATCGACCACTTCAAGACCTACAACGACAGGAACGGCCACCTGGCCGGCGACGAGGCCCTGAGGATCACCGGGCAGCTCATGAAGCAGATGGTGCGCTCGGACGATCTGCCGGCTCGCTACGGGGGCGAGGAGTTCGCAGTCATCCTGCCCAACACCGACAAGCAGGGAGCGCTCCGCCTCGCCGAGAAGCTGCGCCGCGCCGTGGAGGCATACGAGTACCCCAACGAGAAGACGCAGCCGCTCGGCAAGGTCACCATGAGCGGCGGCGTGGCCACCGTGCCGGATGACGGCAAGAGCTCGGCCGAGATCATCCGCTGCGCCGACCAGGCCCTCTACCAGTGCAAGCACGCGGGACGCAACCGCGTGCAGGCGTTCGAGACCCGCAACATCTTCGAAGAGTCCAGCGCCGCCAACAAGGTCGGCCATCAGGCCGGCGGACAGTAGGCGCCACTCTCCTCCTCACATGACATGGAACTTCCTCTTGACAAGCTCGAAACCATGTCGATAATGTTGAGACTAAGTCGCAATTACAACTAGGCCTGCCGAGGTCGGCGAGGAGACGGATGGTCAGCCGGAAAGGGAGCAAGACTCCCGGCACGAAGAAGCCCGGAGCTTCGGGTGGCGCGTCCTTGCTGGATGAGGGGACGGCCCTCTTCCGCCGCTACCTGGCCGGCCAGAACCTCAAGATGACCGAGGAGCGGCGGCTCATCCTCCAGGAGATCTTCACCAGCGAGGAGCACTTCGGAGCGGATGACCTCCACCTGCGGTTCGTGAACCACAGGGTGTCCGTCTCGCGCGCCACCATCTACCGGACCCTCGAGCATCTCGTCCAGAGCGGGCTGGTGCGCCGCGTCTACCTCGACAACCAGAAGAAGGCCTTCTTCGAGCACGTGCACGGCCGCAAGCACCACGAGCACATGATCTGCCTCTCGTGCGGCAAGGTGATCGAATTCTCCGACGACCCGCTCGAGGAACGTCAGGAACAGGTCTGCCGCGACCTCAAGTTCAAGCCGCTCCGGCACGCGCTGCGCATCGTGGGACTCTGCGAGGCGTGCCAGTGAGCTTCGCCCTGACTCTGCTCCTCTCCATGACTCCGGTGGCCGCGGACGTCTCGCGGGCCCGCTACCTGATGGGGACGGTGTGCGAGGTGACCGCGCCTTCCCTCTCCGGCGACGACGCGGGCCGCGCGCGCACGGCCGCCGCTCTCGAGGCGGCCCTGGAGGAGATCGCGCGCCTCGAGCGGATCCTGAGCGACTGGCGCCCCGACAGCGAGATGAGCCGTCTGAATCGCCAGCCGGCCGGCGCCCCCTTCACCTGTTCCCTCGACCTTTTCGACTTCCTCTCCGTGGGGGAGCGACTGTCCGCGGCGACCGGCGGCGCCTTCGACATGACCGTGGGCCCGCTGGTGAAGCTCTACGACCTGCGCGGCGCGGGCCGCTGGGCCGGCGCCTCCGAGGTGGCGGCCACCTTGAAGTCGGTCGGGTCGCGGCACCTCCGGCTGGATGGAGCATCGCGGAGCGTGACTCTGGGCGCCGCAGGGATGGCGCTCGACCCGGGCGCGCTGGGGAAAGGCTATGCGCTCGACGCGGCCGCACGCACGCTGCGCGCGCGCGGAGTCGATCGCGCCCTGCTGAACTTCGGGGGACAGGTCCTGGCGCTGGGCGCTCCCGAAGGCAAGGACGGCTGGGAGGTGGCGCTCTCGCACCCGCGCCGCCGGCACGAAGCGGTGATGACACTCGTGCTGCGCGATGCGTCGTTGTCCACCTCGGCCAACGTCGAGCTGGGCAAGGTGGTGGACGGACGCGACCTGGGACACGTGGTGGATCCCGGCACCGGGCTGCCGGTGTCGTGGCGAGGGAGCGCCACCGTGGTGGCCGGCACCGCCGCCGACGCGGACGCCCTGTCCACCGCCTTGCTCGTGATGGGCCTCGAGCGCGGCCTGGCCTGGGCCGACCGCCATGAGGGGCTCACCGCGATCTTCCTCGACGAGGACGAACGCGGACAATTGAACGTCCGGACGGGCCCCGGACTCGAAAAACTTCATGCGACGCCTCTGCCCACGACGGCGGATGGCGCCGCTGAGTCGGGAGGCTCGTGATGGATCGCGGGACGTGGAAGAAGCTGAGGGGGACCATGCTCGTGGGGGCTGTGCTGATGGCCGGCGCGGGAGGATCGTGGAGCTCGCCCGCGGCGGCCGAGACGGAGCACACGGCCGCCGAGCAGGACAAGCGCATCGCGGCGCTGGAGAAGCGGCTGGCCGAGCTGGAGGCCCTGCTGAAGAAGGCGCTGGAGTCGACCTCCTCGCTCGAGGTGGCCGAGCTCAAGCGGCAGCTGGATCTGCTCACCAAGGAGCTGGAGAAGGCGAAGCTGGGCGAAGCGGCCCAGCCGAGCACGCTGGAGTCCAGGTACGGGCTCGGCCCCGCGGCGTCCAAGGTGTACGGCGAGACCCAGGGGGTGTCGATCGGCGGATACGGAGAGACGCTCTACCAGGACTTCGCCGCCGAGAACCAATCCGGAGAACGGACAGGCGAGCAGCCCGTGGCCGACTACCTGCGCGCGGTCCTCTACTTCGGCTACAGGTTCAACGACACCATCCTCTTCAACTCCGAGATTGAGATCGAGCACGCCACCACGGGCGAAGGGGCCGAAGAGAAGGGAGAAGTGTCGCTGGAGTTCGGCACCGTCGACTTCCTGCTGTCCAAGCCGGGCAACGTGCGCACCGGGCTCTTTCTCGTCCCGGTCGGCTTTCTCAATGAGATGCACGAGCCGACCACCTTCCTGGGGGCGCGGCGGCCGGACGTGGAGACCCAGGTCCTGCCCACGACGTGGCGGGAGCTTGGGGTCGGAGGCTTCGGGAACGTGGGGCCCTTCGCGTACCGCGGCTACGTCTCCACGTCCCTGGATGCGGCCGGGTTCACCGCCGAAAATCTGCGCGGTGGACGTCAGAGTGGCTCCAATGCCATCGCGCGCGACCTGGCCTACTCCGCGAGGGGCGACTTCCTGGGCGTGCCGGGCCTGCTGGCGGGCGCCTCGTTCTCTGTGGGCGATACCGGACAGGGTGCGGAGACCGCGGCCGGCGACGTGATCGGCGGGAAGGTCACGCTGTACGACGTTCACGCCGAGTACCTCTTCAGGGGGCTGATCGTGCGAGGCCTGTGGACCGCGATCAGCGTGGACGACGCGTTCGAGATCAACACCGACATCCTGGGCCTCGACCCGAGCATCCCCGCCGAGGCGTCCGAGGGGGTGGGAAGCCGCCTGACCGGCTGGTACCTGCTGGCCGGCTACGACGTGCTCGCGTTGGCCGGCGAGTCGACGAAGCAGGCGCTGATCCCCTTCGTTCGCTACGAGCGCTACGACACGCAGGATCAGGTCCCCACGGGCTTCACGTCCACCGGCGCGAACGATGTGAAGCTCATCACCTACGGCGTGACCTGGATGCCGATCCTGAACCTGGCGATCAAGGCGGACTTTCAGGACTACGACCGGGGTGACGGAAGCGGAGTCAATCAAGTGAATGCCAGCGTCGGGTACGTCTTCTAGATGAGGGGACTCCTGTCCCTCATCCTGGTTGCCTGGGCCGCTGCCCTTCCCTGCTCCGCCAAGGTGTACATGACCCAGGAGGAGGCGCTCAAAGCCGCCCTCCCCTCGGCGCCCGAACCGCAGAGGCTGACCGCCTTCCTCACCGACGCGCAGGTCGCGGAGGCGGAGAAGGCCTCGGGTCAGCCGGTCTCCTCGCGGGTGATCACCTGGTACCGGTCCTCCACCGGCGTCACGGCCTGGTTCGACACCCACATCGTTCGCACCCATCCCGAGACCATCATGGTGGTGGTGAGCCCCGCCAGCGAGATCCTCCGCATCGACATCCTGTCGTTTGCCGAGCCGGACGAGTACCTCCCGCGCCCCCGATGGACCGAGCAGCTGCACGGGAAGAGGCTGGACGACGATCTGTCGCTGCGCGGGGCCGTCCGGCCGATGACCGGGGCGACCCTCACCGCGCGCGCCATCGTGGCCGCCTCGAGGCGGGTGCTGGCGTTGCACGGAATTCTGGAGGCGGGCGCGCCATGATGTCCCGGCTGGAGAAGGTGACCACCCACACCTCCACGGCCATCGTGGCCCTCTCGGGGATCGTGTACGGTTGCATGAAGTACCTGATGGCCACCGACGATCCGTTCGCCGTGGTCAATCACCCGCTTCAGCCGTGGATGCTCGACCTGCACGTCCTCTCGGCGCCGGTGATGCTGTTCGCGCTGGGTCTCATCGCCCAGCAGCACATCCTGGCCCAGCTCGCGCGGGGCGCCGGGAGGCCGGGGCGCACGACCGGCCTGATAGCGATATCCTGCCTGCTGCCGATGGTGGCGACCGGGTATCTCATCCAGGTCTTCACCCACGAGACGGCCCGCCTGATCTGCGTGGTCGTGCACATCGGCACGGGAGTGATCTACACGATGATGTTTCTGGCCCACACGGTGATCTCGCGCCGGCTCACCGCACGGCGGAGCGCGGCCGGACCCGTCCTGGAAGCCGACGACAGCGGCGCCCCCCGCCTGCTGCAGCGATCGCGTGCGGCCGGGCGACGGCGGGCGGGAGGCGCGGCCTGATGGGGTGGGTGGCCGAGATCCTCCGCAAGAGCCACAGAGAGTGCGCGGTGTGCCGTCTGGCGCCGATCCATCTCTACGCGCCGGAGGAAGCGGACATCACGGCGCTGGAGGTCTCACCGGAGCCGAGCGGGACCCCGCTGTGCCACGCCTGCCTGGGGGCCAGGATGGGCCAGGATCTTTCCGAGTTCGAAGGGCGCTGCCTGGTGTTCGAGCCCTCGATGGGCCCCGAGACGTACGTCTTCAGGCCGCTGGGTGACGCCGCGCTCGCGGGAAGGACCGAGCGGGCGCTCGAGAGCCTGCCGTCCGCGTGCAAGGGGTGCGGCGCGGAAGGGCGCTTCGTCTGGGTGCCCGTGGATCACGATGCGGGTCTGTGGGCCGACGACTGGCTCCCCGCCCTCGAGTCGGGAGAGCTGTCGGCCGGCGAGGCGCTGTGCGGGCGCTGCACGGGGGCGCGTCTGGCCCGCACGCTCGAGGAGCGCGGCCTCACCTTCGAGGCGGTCACGCCGGCGAGCGGCCGCGCCGACGGGGTGCTGTGCGGCTGCGAAGCTTCCCTCGGCCCTCTCGACGATGAGTGATACACTCCCGCGCGTGACGGCTCAGGGTCGTGTTGACTGGCACACCTACTTCATGAACATCGCGCGCGAAGCTGCCACCCGCTCCACGTGCGACCGCAAGCACGTGGGCGCGGTCATCGTGCGCGAGAAGACCATCCTCTCCACCGGCTACAACGGCAGCATCCGCGGCATGCCCCACTGCGACGAGAACGGCCACGAGATGGAGAACGGCCACTGCGTGGGGACCATCCATGCCGAGGCCAACGCCATCATCCAGGCCGCCCGCAACGGCGTGAACATCAACGGAGGCGAGCTGTACACCACGGCCAGCCCGTGCTGGAGCTGCTTCAAGCTGATCGCCAACAGCGGCATCCACACGATCTACTACGGCGAGTTCTACCGTGACGAGCGAAGCCTCAAAGTGGCCCGCCAGGCGGGCATCGAGCTGATCGACCTGCGCCCCAAGGCGGAGCTGGCGTGAGCGCTCCCCGCGTGGTCCTTCTGGACGGACCGGCCGCACCCAGGCTGGCGGCCTCGCTCACGGAGGCCGGCGAGCCCGTGACGGTGGCCGGCTCACCGGCCGAGCTGGCGCGTATCCTGAACGTCTCCCCCGTCGACGTCATCGTGCTGGATCTGTCCGACGGAAAGAAAGCGCAGCGGGAAGCGATCGATCCTCGCGGAGCCTTCGTGCTGGCCCTCACGCGTGACGGCAAGGCGCCGGCCCATGCCCCTGCCCGTCCCGACGTCTGCGTCCCGGTGAAGGATCTGGAGCGCGCGGTGCGCGAGGTGCGCGGCGCGGCGGCGATCCGACGCCTCTCCGAGGCGACCCTCGAGCTGGAGCAGCTTCGCATCGCGGTGACGCACGCGCGGCGCACGGCGCACGATCTGGCTCAGCCCCTGACCACCATCCTGGCGCGGGCGCAGCTGCTGGCCGGAAAGCTGGCTCCCGGAGATCCGAGCGCGCGGGCGGTGGGGATCATCTGCGAGGAGAGCGAGAGGCTGGCGCGCCTCGTGGAGGAGTTCCAGAAGCTCAGGGAGTTGACGCGCCGTCCGGGCCTGCCGGCGGATCAGGCTGGCCAGACGTAGGCTGGCCGGCCCCTCCGAACCCCATCAGCCCCCCCATCTTCCCTCCCAGCAGCCTGGCCACGTTGTCCACGTCCGAGGACGGGATGCTCCCCGCGGCTCTCACGATGCCGGTGTCCGCCTCGATCACCAGATCGGACATGAGCCGGCCCAGGTCGGGGCTCGTCTCCTTGAGAGCCAGGCGTCCCAGCGACTCGGCCCCCTTGAGGATGTCGGCCACCCTCATGGCGTCCTCATCGGTCGCGGCTGTCATCTCCACCAGGGCGCGGATCGGCTCGCCATCGTCGAAGCTGAAGGAGACTTCCCGGATGGGGCCCAGCGCGGCCAGCGCGTTCGCCTGGTTCAGGCCGCCGAGCACGCCGCCGATCGCCCCGCGCAGATCCTCGGCGCGCACGATGCCCCAGCCTTCAGGGTCGCGGCCCATGCGGCGCAGCAGCCTTCCGGCGCGCTCCTCGGCCGACAGGCCCGGCTTGCTCCCCGACTTCACCTGCGCGACCTTCTCGAGGGTCTCGCCGTCCCCGAAGATGGCGGTGGAGGCATCCACCACACCGATGCAGAAGCGGCACCGGCCGTCGAGAACCACCACCTCGAAGATGTCCATGCCGGCGACCTTCTGCGAGGGGAGCCCGGAATCCTTCAGGAAATCGTAAACCTTGCGTCCGTCGAAGGTGCCCATGGCCACGCCGCTCATCTCGCGCAGCCCGTCATCGCCGGCCGTAGCCAGGAACATCACGCGCTGGACGTCCTTCGACGGGTCGATGCCCGTGGCCTCCGCGAACTTGTAGAAGTTGAGGCGGTTGAGCCCGAAGGCGCTCTCCCTCGACTTGTACAGCTCGTAGAGGCGGCTGTTCAGCAGGGAGGGCACATCCAGGGAGATGGCGAAGGTGGCGTCGGCCGGGATCAGCTCGGCCCCTTCGGGAAGGGGCTTGCGCAGCCCGCAGGCGGACACCGCTCCCATCAGCGTCAGGGCCAGCACCAGCGAGGGGACGAACCTTGGCTTCATCGAGGCTCCTTGACCGGCTGATACGTCGGCTCCACGCGCCAGGTTCAGCCGGGTCTCCATTATAGGGGCATTTCGTTGCGGCCCCCGCGGCCCGGGTGGTACCCTCCCGGTCCCTTGAGACGCCCCCGGCACCTGCGGCACACAGGCACTCTTCCGCGCAGCCGTCCCCACGGCAGGCCCTCGTCCCTCCCGGGGTCGGACTACAAGGCCCTGTACCGCAAGATCGAGCGGGTCATCGACAAGATCGGCCGGATCGAGGACTCGTCCACGACCCTGTCGGCCTGCTTGCGCGCCCTGGTGGACAACTTCCACGACGATCTGGGGTTCGTGGGGGGACGCATCTACGAGCGCGAGCAGGATGACTACGTCCTGCGCGTGCGCTATGGCCGGTCCCGCAGCGCCCCCATCGGCTACCTCGTGCCGGCCGCCTACGGCCCGATCCAGACGGCGCTGAAGGAGGGCCTCGTCATCGTGCGCCGCACCGACCCCGGGTGGGACGAGACGATCGAGGGGGCCATCGGTGTCTCCAAGTTCGCCGCCTTCGCGGTGGGAGAGGACGGGCACCACCTCATCTCGCTCACCATCAAGGGCCCCATCGACGAGGAGCACACGCTCTACGCGCTCAACGGCGTGCGGCACATCATCAACATGAAGCTGCGGCAGCAGCACCTGCACGACATCATCCACGAAGCGCGCGACATCCAGCTCAGCCTGCTTCCGCTGGGGCCTCCGCAGTTCGAGGGCTTCGACATGCATGGCGAGTCGATCCCGGCCGACGTGGTGGGAGGGGATCTGTTCGATTACCTGCCGCACTCCAGCCGGCTGCTGGGCGTGGCCATCGCCGACGCCTCCGGGCACGGCCTGCCCGCCGCGCTGCAGGCGCGCGACGTGATCACCGGCATGCGCATGGGGATGGAGGAGCACCTGAAAGTGATCACCGCCATGGAGAGGCTCAACCGGGTGATCCACCGCAGCCGCCTCACGTCCCGGTTCGTCTCGCTGTTCTACGGCGAGGCCGAATCGAACGGCAATTTCGTCTACTGCAACGCGGGCCACCCGCCGGCCCTTCACCTGCACGACGGGACCATCGCCGAGCTGACCCTCGGGGGCCTCGTGCTGGGGCCCAATCCGGTGGCCCGGTACGAGCGGGGCTTCCTCACGCTGTCGCGCGGAGACTGCATCCTCATGTACACCGACGGCGTGACCGAAGCGGCCGACCGATCCGAGCGCGAGTACGGCCTCCCCCGCCTCAAGACCCTGCTGCGCCGCGTCGCCGGACAGAGCGCGCGAGAGATCGTCGGCGCCGTCTTCGAAGACCTGAATCGGTTCACCGCCGGCGCCCCCCAGATCGACGACCGAACAATCGTCGCCATCCGCAAGCTGTAACAAACGTCAACACTCGTCATCCCGCTGTAATCCTTGACAGGCGAGGCTTCCCGGGTACATTTAGGCAGCTTTTTTCACGACAGAATCGGCTGTCAACGCGGGGGAGATGGGGCTTCATGCAAATCAAGGAACGCATCGACAACTGCCTGACCTCCCTCGAGCAGCGGAGGCAGTCGGTGGATCGCTTTCAGACGAAGGTCCGGCATCTGATGGACAGCCTCAAGGCGGGGGGGATGGCCTCCGGCGGCCTCGACGAAGTCCTCCAGACGCTGCAGTCGGTCCTCACCGACTATGCCGAGATCAGCTCGAGCTGCGAGGACATGGTGGTTGCCCTGCGGGAGATCGGCGACCACCTCACCCGCATCGAGGAAGGCCGGCAGAAGATCCTCAACGGGGTGGAGACGATACTCAAGAATCTGTCACATCTGGACAAGGTGTCGGCCGGCGGCCTCCAGTCAGGGGCCCCCGGAGCGGCCGGCAGGCCCAAGAAGATCCTGCTGGTCCGGATCAACCCGGACGCCCCCACCGGCCCCACGGCCCCCAAGGCGGAAGAGGAAGAGGGCGCCGAGACCCCCACCGAGGAGACCGTCCACTGACCGGATCGCCCCGGTAGCCGTATCCGTTTGACGCACCACCACTTATGTGATAAAAGTTCGCCCACTCCAGGCCGGACGACATCTGGTCGAACCGGTGAGGAGAGGGGGTTTCATCGTTTTCGTGCGGCTTGCATTCGTTTCGATTCTGGCGTCGTTCCTGGTGGCCGGCTCCTCCCTCGCGGATGTCCTGGACGACCCCGATCCCGACTTCTCCCTTCGAGATACCCTCGCCGTTGGCCCGTTTCACGTGGCCCCCTTCTTTTTTATCCGGGACCTGGGCTACGACGACAACGTCCGGCTCGGGACGGCCGAGACGGTGGACGACTTCACCCTGACCCTGGGCCCGGGGGCCCGTGCCGTCATGCCCCTGGGGCACCGCGGAGCCCTCTCATTCTGGGACGAGATGGACTTCGCCTTGTACGCGACCCAGACCGACCTGAACACGGTGAACAACACCCTGCGGGCGAAGGGGCACTACTACCTGCGCGACACCATCGCCTTTCTGGAAGGAGAGCAGAGGAACTTCCGGCAGAGGCCCAACAACGAAATCGACTTCCGGATCCGCGACATCACCACCCAGGCCAGGATGGGAGGGCGGTACCGTCCCGAGGGGAGGCTGGGGGCCGACCTGTCCATCATCCGGACGGACTTCCACTACGAGCTGGGCGACATCGAGATCCCCGAGGAGGTCGATGAGGAGGACATCGTGCTCAAGGCGACCGCCTCCATCCGGCGGCTCGAGCGCACCGAGACCGGCGCCAGGGTGGGGGGTCGGCTCAAGCTCCGGCCCCGCACCACGTTGCTGCTCGACGTAGAGCAGGCGGACATCGACTTCCAGTACCTCACCGTGCCGGCGCGGCGCAACTCGCTGGCCCGAAGCGCCATGCTGGGCCTGGAGTTCGACCCTTCCGGGGGATTGAAGGGGTTCATCAAGGCGGGCCTCAAGGACCTGGAGCCGGACTCGGATCTGCTGCTCGGGTACCACGGCTTCATCGCCGACGCCGAGGTGAGCGCCCGACTGGGGGGACGCGGTGACCTGAAGGCCACCTACGTGCACAACACCGGCTTCTCTTCGATGGGCGACAACCTCTACTACATCCTCGACCGCAAAGGGCTGGGTTACGAACACTTCATCAACCAGCGGCTCAGCCTGGGATTGGAGCAGGTTCTGAGCGAATACGAGTATCCCGTAGACCTTCAGGGTCAGATTTCCACCCACCGCACCGACGACATCACCGAGACGCGGGCGCAGGTCCGCTACCGCTTCGGGCCGACCCTGCGCCTGGGGCTCCGCGTCTCGCAATGGCGGCGCGACTCGACCATCGATTCCGAGGACGAGGACCGAACCACCGCAACCGTCCTGATGGAGTACAAACCATGAAGACGATCCTTGCCGCGCTCGCCCTTCTGACCGCGGTGGAGCGCTCTCCCGATGGAGACCGCATCCAGCTGACCTTCGACGCTCCCGTGTCGTTCAGCCAGACGGTGAGCGCCACGCCTCCACGCGTGACGCTCGACGTCATGACCTCCCAGATCCCCGCGCCGCTCATGGTCAAGGCCACCGAGGTGGGGCTGGCCGTCACCCCGGTGGACGAGGCGCGCACCCGCTTCAGCCTTCCGCTCCCCGCGGGCATGTCGGCCACGGTCAGCTCCAGCGGCGCCGTGCTGGAGATCGCCCTGTCGCCCGAGCCCCTGCTCCTGCATGCCGGCCCGCCTCGAGGCGAGGACGCCGGGGGGATTCCCCCGGCCGAGCCGGACGCCGCTGGCGACGACCCGGACGCCGGGTTCGTCATCGGCCCGGAGGACCTCATCGAGGTGAACGTGTTCGAGCTTCCTGAGCTCAAGACGACCACACGCGTCCTCGGAGACGGCACCATCAGCCTGCCGCTTCTGGGGGTGCTCAGGGCGGCGGGCCTCACCAGCCAGGGGCTCGAGATGCGCCTGCGCGACCTGCTGGAGGCCCGCTTCCTGCTCAATCCTCAGGTCTCGGTGGACGTGACCGAGCACCGCAGCAGCCTCGTCTCGGTGATCGGGGCGGTGAGCAAGCCCGGCAGCTACGAGATGATCGGGCCGCGCACCGTCATGCAGATGATCTCCGAAGCCGGCGGGCTCACCAAGGAGTACGGCTCGCAGATCCTCATCCTGCGCCGGGCGGCAGCCGGCTCCGAACGAATCGAGCTGGATCTCGAGGAGCTGATCATCCGCGGGAACCCAAAGCTGAACATGGCCGTCCTGCCTGGCGACATCATCAACGTGCCCATCGACCGGCCGATCTACGTGTACGTGGATGGGGCCGTGAAGAACCCCGGCCAGATCGAGGGGAAGGTGAGCCGCCCCATCACCCTGCTGCAGGCCGTGGCCCGCGCGGGAGGCCTCACCGAGCGAGCCAACCTGCGCGGCGTGCACGTGTTGCGCAAGCAGGCGGATGGATCGCAGACGCGGATCCCGGTCGACCTGAAGGACATCCGCAAGGGGAAGGCCGACGACCTGCTGCTCGAAGAAGGGGACGTCGTCGTGATCCCGGAGACATTTTTCTAATGCTGCCCCAGAGGAGGACCGTGAGCCGATGAACCCATCACCAACGGAGCGTCAGGTGCACCTGCTGGACTACTGGCAGGTGCTCATCAAGAGACGCTGGGTGATCTACTCCGCCCTGGTCCTGGTCACGGGCCTCGTGACACTGGGATCGTTCCTGGTGCGCCCGCAATACACGGCCACCGTGCAGCTGCAGATCGAGAAGTACAACCCCAACGTGCTGCCTTTCCAGGACGTCATGGCCAGCTACAGCGACTTCAGGGACGACTTCTACGAGACGCAGTCGCGGCTGATCCAGAGCCGCAGCGTGGCCCGCGCCGTGGTGCGCAAGCTGGACCTGAGCAAGCATCCAGCCTACGAGCTGCCCGTGAGCAGGAGCTCCGAGCCGCCGACCCCGGAGGAGCGGGAGAACATTCTGGCGGCCATGGTGCAGGCCGGCACTCAGGTCAACCTCATCCGCAATAGCCGCCTGGTGAACATCTCGTTCACCGGCCCCGACGCCGAGCTGTCGGCCCGGGTGGCCAACACCATCGGCGACTCGTTCATCGAGTTCAACGCCAGCAACGCGTACAACACGTCCGAACGGGCCACCACGTCGATGTCGCGTCTGATCGAGACCCTCACCCAGGAGATCGACCAGAAAGAGCGCAACCTGCAGGAATACGCGAAGGAGCAGGAGATCATCCTGCTGGACGAGAAGCAGAACGCGACCACGCAGAAGCTCAACGACCTCAACACCGCCTTCACCAAGGCCCAGACCGTGCGCATCGGCCACGAGGCCAGGTACGCGGCCATGAAAGAGACTCCCGCCGAGCAGATGACGGAGCTGATGACCAACGACCTCCTCCAGGAGCTGTCGCGCAAGCACGCCGAGCTGGAGCGGGAGTACGTCAAGATGTCCGAGCGCTTCAAGCCGGCCTACCCGCCCATGGCGCGCCTCCGGATCGAGCTGGAGAAGGCGCGCGTGCGTCTGGACTCGGAGCGCGGAGATCTGCGCCAGCGCCTCGTCGCTCAGGCGCGCGAACAGTACCAGGCGGCCCTGCGTGAGGAGCAGTCTCTGGCCGAGGCCCTCGACCAGCAGAAGAGAGAGACGCAGGAGCTGGGGATCCGAGCGATCCAGTACAACAATCAGCGCATCGAGATCGAGAACAAGCGCAAGACGCTGGAGGCGCTGCTCAAGCGCCAGACCGAGACGCAGACCACCGCGGGCATGGAAAACCCCCAGGGCAACGTGCGCGTCGTGGACGAGGCGGCGATCCCGACCGCGCCGTCCTCGCCCCAGCGAGGGCTCAACTTCCTGCTGAGCCTCGTCGCGGGTCTTGGGCTCGGAATTGGCCTCGCCTTCTTCTTCGACTACATGGACGACTCGGTGAACACGGCCGACGATCTGTCACGCATCGCGGCGCTTCCTTGCCTTGGGATCATCCCTTCTCATGACGAGGAAGCGCGCCGCCTCAGCGTGGTTCGGGCCAAAGAGAACAACGAGGAGGCCTCCCGCCCGGAGATAGATCTGGCCACGATGCGCGACGCACGGTCTCAGGTGTCGGAGTCGTTCCGCGAGCTGCGCACGGCGCTGCTCGTTTCGTCGCCGGGTAGAGCCCCGAGGAACCTTCTGGTCACCAGTTCCCAACCGCGTGAGGGAAAGACATCCACCGCGCTGAACCTGGCTATCACGCTGGCGCAACTGAATCGCCGCGTGCTCATCGTGGATGCCGATTTGAGGCGGCCCCGCCTCCACAAGGCGTTGGAGCAGGCCAATGCGGCCGGCCTGTCCACGTGCCTGAGCGGGGCGGAGAGCCTCGATCAGGTCATCGTGCCCGCAGGTCCCGCCAACCTCTTCCTGCTGCCGAGCGGACCACCCCCGCCAAATCCGGCGGAGTTGCTCGACTCGGCGGAGTTCGGTTCGTTGGTGGATCGGCTCTCCGGGTACGATCATGTGCTCTTCGATTCTCCCCCCATTCTGAGCGTGACCGACGCCAGCATCATGGCCAGACACATGGATGGCGTGGTGCTGGTGGTCAGGGCGGGCGCTACGCCTCGCAATAGCGTGGCGCGGGCCACAGAGAAACTGAGAGTGGTCAAGGCGCGCGTGCTGGGAGCGCTGCTGAACCGCGTGGACGTATCGTCACACGGTGGATACTACCGCTCCTACTACTCGTACTACGGTCACGAAAAAGACAAGGACGCGGAGGCGGCCGTGTCCGAGGCATCTCCATCCGCCAGGCCCAGGATGTTCAGAAAGCGGACGTGATCGTGAGGCAACACTAGTCGTTTATGCCCCGGGACGGCTATTCCATCTGCTGGGCCATGGCAGCCCTGGTGGCCATGGCTCCACTTCCATACGGATCCGTAGGGCCCGTTTGGTCGTCGGCCCTTCAGGCAAGCATCGTGGCACTGGCCTTGTGGTGGGTATGGCTGCGTCGCCGCGCGGGGCTCATGCCTCTTCCATGGACTGATCCGGTGCTCCTGGTCGGACTGGTCCTGACAGCGTATGGATTGCTCCAGATCGTGCCGCTGCCGGCGGGGCTGGTCGATACGCTCTCACCGCACACCTGGACGCTCAAGGCCCAGTTCTCACCAGAGGCTCCTGTCTACACCAGCCTTTCGCTGGACCCGTACGCAACGTGGCGCTCTTGCCTGAGGATCATGTGCTGGACGCTGGCAGCTCTGATCGTGCGGCATAACGCCGTGGATCTGAAAGGCCGCCTGGTGGTGGTGGGCGGAATGGTCGCGGGAGGTCTCTTCCAGGCCGGATACGGCCTGTTCGAGTTCATCAGCGGCCGGCAGCACATCTTCGGCTACCAGAAGAAGTATTTCACCGACGTTGCGACCGGCACCTTCATCAGCCGCAACAACTACGCAGGGTACCTGGAGATGACAATTCCTTTCGCCCTGGCTCTGGCCGTCCTGTGCCTCGGTCGTGCGGCCACGCGGCACGAAATCATCCTTCGCAGACG
The DNA here is from genome assembly GCA_050747525.1 of Candidatus Polarisedimenticolia bacterium. GTDB lineage: Bacteria > Acidobacteriota > Polarisedimenticolia > JACPZX01 > DASXTC01 > JBOGOC01. The sequence continues at coordinate 129,609 of JBOGOC010000110.1, forward strand.
ACGTGCGTGGGCGTCCGGCCGCGGAACCTTCCGAGCCCTTCTCTGTCTGATGGGAGCCTTCCTGATGATGACGGCGCTGCTGATGTCCCGTTCCCGCATGGGGATCATCAGCATTGCCTTCGCGCTGGTTGGCGGGGCTCTGACGCTTGGCCTCCATGGCCGCTCACGGCGATTCGCCATTGCTGCGGTGGGAGTCGCTGGTTTGGCCGCCCTGTTTGCTTCGCAGATCGACATCCTTCCCGTGGTGAGACGATTCCAGTCGCTGCAACACGAGTTCGGGTCTGGCTATGGGCGCCTCAAGGTCTGGACTGACGCGATCGGCGCTGTTCAAGCGTACCCGCTGCTCGGCAGTGGTCTGGGCACGTGGGAACTGGCGTTCTCGCCTTTCAGGACCGATCAGGCTCCATTGAAGGTGGACTTCGCCCATAACGACTACCTGGAGTTCGCCGCGGAAGCCGGGCTGGTGGGGGTTTCCATCCTGGGCATCGGAGCGCTTCTGGCGCTGCGCCGACAAGGTCGTCAGCCTTCATCGGATGGGCGGGACGACGAGGTTGCCCTCGCTGCCGGAATAGGGCTGCTGGCCCTGGCCCTGCACAGCTTCACCGATTTCCATCTGTCGATACCTGCGGACGCCCTTGCCGCCGCCGTACTGGCCGGGCTCTTCCTGCGCCGTGCAGGACCAGCTTCAGCGCCGACGAACCGGCTGGTGCAGGCCCCTCTCCGGGGTGGCCTGCTCGCGGGGGCCATTGCCACCGGACTGGTGCTCATGGGACTTGCCGCCGCCACGCCTGCGATCGCCCAGATCCAGGTGGTCAAGGCTGGCTTACCCTCGGTGGATGCAGCGTCGGAAGAACCTGGTCTGGCGTCGAAAGGGATCAACCGTACACTCGAGGAGGATCCCTGCCCCGGTTGCCGCCTTGAGCCTTTCAACGCAACCCGCTATTTCGAAGCGGCCGGGCACGCTCGTCGGCGCCTGCTCTCAGATGTCGAGGCGATCCTTCGAACTCAGTCCCAGGGGGAGCTGCCTGATATCCGCTCGCGCCAGTATCTCGCTGGCAGGCTGGATGAGGCCCTTGCAATCGTGAACGCCGGTCTGACCCTGTCTCCGGCTTCCGGGCGTGGGCACCTCGAGGCCGGGCTGCTGCACGTGGGGCGATTCACCCTCACGGGGCTTCCGCCCGAAGCCAGCGAGGATTTCGGGCAAGCGATGGCCGCCTTCACGCGCGCCATGGCGCTGCAACCCTGGCGCGCTGCCACGCATCGCAAGATCGCGCGCGTCATGGCACCGTTTTGGGAAGCGAGCGGCACCGAACAGCGTGCCTTCATCGAGAAAACCGTCTTGCGGGCGCGCAACACGAGCCCGTCGGTTCCTGACATCAAGGAGATGGCCATGAGGATGGGCCTCTGATGCAATACCCGGACCGGCGAGTCTACAAGCTGTTGATTCTGCTTCTCGATCTCTGCGCCCTGGTCGCCGCTTTCGATCTCGCCATCGAAACCCGCATTGCGTTGAATCAGTTCTATGGATTCCAGATGACGTACCGCGTGGTGGAAACCCTCGTTCCACCTCTGGGGTTGATTCTCCTGCTCTGGATCCCGATGAGCGCCTGGATGGGACTCTACCGTCCTCGCCGTGGGTCGTTCGTAGGTCCTCTCTTGCAGGTGTTCGAATCCGTCGTCGCCGTGACCGGCCTCATGATCGTCATCATCTTCTTCGTGCGGGAATTCGGAAGCTCCTTCTCCCGTACCTTCGTCGTGTTCTATGCGGCCTGGGCGCTCGTCCTGCTGCTTGTCGTCCGCGCCAGTATGCATGTCGCCGTGAGCCAGGCGCAGAGAAAAGGTCTGGCTCAGGAACGCATCGCCATCGCTGGCGCAGGCATCGATGCCAAGAAGCTCGCCGAGCACCTCGAAACGTCGAACGCACCGGGCATCGAGCTCGTAGGCGTCCTCAATACCGCTCCGGCTCTCGCTCGCACCGTCCTCGGCAATCCGGTCCCGGTGCTAGGCAACGTGCAGGACTCCGCAGCTCTCATCAATATCTATAGCCTGGATCGTGTCATTGCCGTCGTGAGCGAGATGGATCGGATGCAGGTCCAGAGCCTGGCCGCCGTCTGCACCAGGATGGGAGTCACGCTCAACCGTCTTCCCGCTCATTCGGAAATGCAAGCTGCGCGGCTACGGATCCATGAGATAGCGGACCTCAGCCTGTTCGAGGTCCGCGGAATTCAGTTCACTCCTGGCCAGGAATTGGCAAAGCGAGCTTTCGACCTCTTCGTGGGGACACTCTGTCTGACAGCGGTGACACCCCTTTTGGGGCTCCTTGCTTTGCTCGTGAAGGCCACCTCAAAGGGACCCGTCTTCTACGTCGCGGCACGCGTCGGAAAGGGTGGACGGCACTTCCCGTTCTATAAGTTCCGCTCTATGGTGGCCGGCGCGGACATCCTGAAGAGCGACCTCGCTGCGATGAACGAGGCGTCTGGACATCTGTTCAAGATCCGGAGGGATCCTCGCCTCACGCCGATCGGTCGTTTCATGCGCCGCTATAGCCTTGACGAACTACCCCAGCTTCTCAACGTCCTCAAGGGCGAAATGAGCCTGGTAGGCCCTCGCCCACTTCCGGCCTGCGATCTGGATCCCGACGGCCTCAGTCAGGAGCACGCGTTCTGGGCGCAGGAACGGACGCGTGTGCTGCCGGGCATGACCGGCCTCTGGCAGGTCCGCGGACGGAGTGAGGCCAGGTTCGACGATATGATTCGTCACGACGTGGCCTACGCTCGCACGTGGTCCATCTGGCAGGATGTCATGATCTTGGCGCAGACACTGCCAGCCGTGCTACGAGGGCGCGGGGCGTGTTGATTTGGAGGCCCGCCGCCCGCGCCGGCATCCTGGGCGTTGCTGATCAGGTTGTGCTATCTGTTACCAACCTCATCATCGGGCTCCTGCTGGCCAGGGAGTTGGATCCCATCCTCTTCGGAATCTATGTCGTAGCCTTTGCCCTCCTCCTGATTGGGTCCTCTGTCCAGCTTTCGATCATAACCGACCCACTTCTGATTCTTGGTCCCGCGCGTCCACAAGACCTACAGGCATCCTATGGCGCGGCTCTGATGCGCATTCAGTGCACGGTTTCCACTGGACTCGCGATCATCGGAGGGCTCGGTGCTGGGGCTTTATGGCTTGCTTCGGCAGGCACTTCACAACTTGCCCCAGCCCTGGCGGGCTTGAGCTTGGCCCTCCCATTCATTCAGGCACAGTCATTCCTCAGAGCGGTACTCTTCACCCGCTTTCGTCCCGGAAGCGTGTTTTTCACGGACGCAGTTCTATCCGCACTTCGCTTGGTTACTCTGGCGGCTCTGCTTTTCACCGAATCAGTGACCGTTTTCAGTGTTTTTGTCACGTATGGTCTGAGCGCGCTGCTCAGCGCAGCCTTCAGCGCTTATTCCTGCCAGGAATTGCTCAGAGTTCAGCCTGAACCCTTGGCCACTGTTTGGCATGAGCATTGGAAATACGGTCGCTGGCTGCTTGCCAGATCGGCTGCTTATTGGTGTTCCGGCCAGGCCCCGATTCTTCTGGTGTCAGCAGTGCTTTCGCCGCTGGCTGCCGGTGTCATCAAGGCATGCACCTATCTGGTAACCCCGCTCAACGTTGCATTCATGGGCCTCGAGGGTCTGCTCGTTCCCAGAGCATCTATTCTGAAAACTGAATTTGGCGGGCAGGCTCTGTCGAGATTTCTTGGCCGCGTAGCTGCTGGATCCTGTCTGGCTGTATGTCTCTACGGAGCCGTCACTCTCCCCTTTTCTGAGCGGCTGATGTCCGGTCTCTACAGGGAGAAGTACCAGGGTTATTCATTGATTGTAGCGATACTTCTTGTCGACGCCCTCCTCCAAGCGCTGGTCCGTGCTCCGATCCTGCGCTTGAAGGTTTATTCAGATACGAGAAGTGTGTTTCTCGGATACTCGTTTGCAGCTGTGGCAGGCTTTCTTGCGCTCGTATCACTTGCGCCCACGCTTGGGTTGGTTGGGGCGGCACTTGCCGCACCAGTCTCCTCCGCAACGTTGCTTTTCTATTTGACCACGACTCGTTCAGGCGCGGCCTTTTCTCCCGACGTTCCCGCTCCTGCGCAGGAGGCATAAGAGTTCTACGTCCGAGCACGCATATATGAGTATCCTGACTCTCACCCAGTTCTCGCGACCTATTCAACTTTCCATACTCGTGCTCAGCAGCATCGGCATGAGCGTCATCATTGTGTCCACGGATCTAACACACGTACCAAAGACGTGGGCTCTCTCCGTTCTCCTGCTGTTGGCTGCCATCGGAACCTGGACAGCAGCATTTCGTCAAATGCTAACACTCCGGTTCCTGGACACGATTGCATGGGCCGTTCTCATAGCTCATACAGTCTTCGTCTCGCGCGTTCGCGATCCGCACGAACTCCTGACCGAGGGCCTGTCACCACAAATCCTTACAGAGATAGTCATCTGGGTCCTTCTATTCGGATATGCCCTCGCTCGACTCGTGCACTCGCCCGAAGCATTCACAAGGCTCTGGGGACCGACAACGAAGTACGCGACACTCTTCCTGGTTCTCGCGCTCTGCTCCGCTGCATACGCCGCCAGTCCCACGGTAACTCTGGCCTGGTCGTTCAAGCTAGCGGTCATACTGCTTCTGGCCTCCGTGTTTTTCGCAAAGTCAGGCGGTGTGGATGTCATTGCCTCCTTTCTTGTGGCCTCGCACGCAGGACTCGTTCTTATGCTCGTCCAGTTCATACTTATGGGCCTGATTTCACCGGAGGATGTACTACGGCGGAGCGACGTCACGAACATCACCCGCCTGGGCGGGTACTTTCTCTCCGCGAATCAGCTCGCGTCCGTAGCGGGCATGCTGACGCTTCTGTACATGATCAACATCCTCTGCAAGAGGGCCTCCTGGACAACCTACCTCGGCATGCTGATATCGTCATTCCTGCTGTTCGGATCGCTTGGGCGAGGTGGCATTGCGGCCACACTGCTTGTGGCTCTGCTCCTGCTGAAGTATCTCGGTCGAATCAGGTTCGCCTTCTGGGTATGCGGATTCCTCTTGCTCATTCTTGTGTCCTTCCCACAGCTCGCAACTGTATCGTGGGAGTTGATTACCCGGCGGCAGAGCGAGGCAGAGCTCTTGTCCTTCACAGGACGGACTCAGATATGGGAACATGCGATCTATCTTATATCTCAGAAACCCCTACTCGGATGGGGTTACGTTTCCGGAAGCAGGACCGGCTTTCTCAGCCTAGCCGGAATGTGGTCGGCTACGCATTCGCACAACGTACTTCTCGAGGTTCTCGTCAATCTCGGCCTGCTCGGCGCCCTCACATTGATCACACTCGTCACGAAGACCTCCCAGTACATCATCCGTTCAGTCAGACTGGGGGTCCTCAGGCCCATTCCACCGCCAGCGACCATTCTTCACCTCAAGCTGTTTGCCTTGCTTGCGTTCCTGGTTTGTGATGGCTTCTTCACATCCAGCTTCGCGGGCGCGCCGCGGTTCGAGACTGTCCTCTTGATCGGGTTATCCTTCTGCGCTGACCACATCATTCAGAATCAGGGCCAGCGTCTCACAGCGACAGACACACATCACACTTCCCTCTCAGCTCGTGAGTAGCGACGTGAACGAGGCTCGAGATTCGAATGCGAGTATGTTCCCCAGAACATGCTTGATTACGAATCTCGCGCCACCCTATCGTCTACCACTGTTCGACATGCTGGCGAGACGATTGGGTGTTGATATCCATCTCTTTGGGGCAGGCGCGGATCAGTACTGGAGCCAACGAGAAGTTGCGGCTTCCATCCCCCCAACTTTCGCTTCTCGACTTCGTAGACTGGCGAGGATCTATCGTTTCATTCGCGGGGGCAAGTACGATGTCATCATCAAATGCATCAACGGACGCCTTGAGCTGCCTGCCATATATACAGCGGCTCATCGAACTCGACTCCCCTTCATCCTGTGGACAGGTCTCTGGCATCATCCTCGGAGCGCTGCGCATTTCATCAGCTACCCCGTGGTCCGTCACATCTATCGGCATTCCGATGCCATCTGCGTCTACGGGGAGCACGTCAAAGCCTACCTCGAAGCCAAAGGAGTCGATCGGAGGCGTCTTTTCGTGGTAGGCCAGGCTTCGAAGATCCTGGAACCACCCTCGATCAATAGCCCTTCCGGTGTGGCTACGCTGCTGTTCGTCGGCCGCCTGGTTCGCGAGAAGGGGATCGACTATCTGCTCGAGGCTGTCAGGACAATGAGAACTCGTCCTTTGCGGGTCCTGTTTGTTGGTGATGGCCCGCTAGAGTCCATGATTCGCATGCACCAAGCACGCTTTGCGCTCGGAGGCACCCAGTTCGTTCTTGCTGGTCCGGCATCCGGCTCCGCTTTGAGCGACTATTATCGTCAGGCGTCCGTGCTCGTGTTACCTTCGATCACCACACGCACGGTTCGCGAACCCTGGGGTCTGGTTGTCAACGAGGCCATGCACGCACGCATTCCCGTCGTCACTACAACGGCCGTCGGAGCCGCGGCCGGTGGACTGGTAGAGGACCAGATCTCCGGCCTCGTCGTTCCTGAGAAGAACGCTCAGGCCCTGGCCCATGCGCTCGATCGCCTTCTCACGGACAGGGCACTCTGCCTACGCCTTGTCGAATCGGCAGCGGTACGAATAAGAGATTATTCACACGAGCGCATGTTCGAGCAGTTCAAGGCCGCCATTCTCTTTGCCGCTGAACAGGGTGTGGCTGCATGACGGTCCCCTACAGGATTCTGGTCGTTCACGACAGGTACTCTCGGCGTGGCGGCGAGGATACGGCAGTCGAGGCTGAAATCGGACAACTTCGCGGGGCTGGCCATGAGGTGCTTGAATGGTTCGAGGACAACCAGAGCATCTCTGGTTTCTCGATACCACGAAAAGCCTCACTCATGCTGTCTACGTCGTGGTCCTCGAGAAGCCATCGTCGAATGCTCGAGCTCATTGAACGTTTTCGGCCTGACATTGTTCATTTTCACAACCTTCTTCCGCTGATCAGCCCCTCCGCAATTCATGCAGCCGCCACAACTCCCGTCGCGGTCGTCATGACATTGCACAACTACCGGCTCATATGCCCTGCAGGCACTCTGTTCCGGGATGGCCGCCCTTGCGAAGAGTGCTCCTCTTCACTCCTCAATGGAATCGGCCACGCATGCTATCGAGGTTCCGCACTTCAAACGTCCGCGATCGCCGGCATGCTGCTGGTGCATCGAATGCTGGGGACATGGAACAGAAAGGTAGATGCCTTTATCGCCCTGACCGACTTCATGCGAGGTCGCCTTGTGGAGGCAGGGCTTCCCCGTGAGCGGGTTCACATCAAATCGAACAGTTGCGAGGTTGCGCTGGTCGAGGAGTTGCAGGAGCCTTTTGTTCTTTTCGTCGGCCGTCTTTCTGCCGAGAAAGGTATCGATACAGTTCTGGCGGCTTTTTCGGATGGCCTCCATCAAGTCAAGATAATCGGTGATGGGCCACTGATGAGCAGGGTTCTTTCGGCAGCGCGATCGTCCCAGGCACGAATCGAGAGCCTTGGGGAGATACCGCATGCAGGCGTTATCGAATACCTCAGGAGGGCTTCCGTTCTGGTGTTTCCTTCGCAGTGCTATGAGGGAATGCCGCTTGTACTCGTGGAGGCACTGGGCGCCGGGGTGCCTGTCGTGGCCTCACGGATTGGCGCCATTCCCGACATCATTCGCGAAGGGCAAGAGGGTTTCCTCTTCCCGCCTGGGGACGCAACTGAGTTGGCACGACTAGTCAGCAGGATATCTGGGGATCCATCTCTTCGCACCGCGCTCAGCAAGGCTTGCAGGAAGTCATTCGAGACCAGGTTCTCGCCTCAAGTTACGTATGAGGTCCTGATGAGTATCTATGATGCGGCAATAGCCCAATCCCGCGAGCGGAGGAGGGCGGCGTGAAGAGACATTCGAGTGTCTCGCTTGGCGGGGTCAGGCTGGACGGTGGATCTCACGAGCATATCGTGTCTCAGATCCTCGAGTGGTGCGCCAGTCCGTCCTTCACTACACGAATCGTTACCCTCGTCAACGCCTACAGCCTCGCATCAGCTCTGGACGATCCTGAATTTCACGAAGCGCTGAATCGAGCCGATATCTCGATCCCCGATGGCGCTCCGGTGGCCTGGATATCCAGATGGCTGTCAGGGCAGCGCTTCGAGAGGTTCAGTGGACCCGACCTCATGCATACCTTGTTGACTCTCCCAGATCGAGACTCCATCAAACACTTCGTCTATGGGGGCAGCGCGGACGCTCTCGACCGCCTGGAGCTCCGCTACAATCATGGCATGGCCACCGTGCGCCGCAGGATCGTGGGCTCCTATGCAGCTCCCTTTCGAGAGCTCAGCATCGAAGAGGAGCAGGCGTTCAAGGCTCGCCTCGAAGAGCTCAAGCCAGACATACTCTGGGTATGCCTCGGCACAGCACGCCAGGAGAAGTGGATGGCACGCATGAGTCACAAGCTGAACGTTCCAGTCATGGCGGGCGTGGGAGCCGCAGTGGACTTCCTTAGCGGAACCAAGCCTCGTGCTCCGCGTTGGTTGCAGCGCGCTGGCCTGGAATGGCTGTTCCGTCTCGTGACCGAGCCACGCAGGCTCTGGAAGCGGTATTTGATCGGCAACGTGATTTTTCTACGACTGGCCGTCTCCGAGTTGTGGCAGCATCTGAGCACGCGGCGCGGACACGCATGAAAAGGGCTCTCGTCACCGGCATCACCGGACAGGATGGCTCCTACCTTGCCGAGCTTTTGCTGGCGAAGGGGTACGAGGTCTGGGGCCTCGTCCGTCGATCCAGCTCCTTCAACACCGCCCGGATCGATCACGTATACCAGGACCCGCATGAGAAGGGGGTCAGGCTTCGCCTGGTGTTCGGCGACCTCAACGACGCCAGCTCACTCAACCGGGCCATCCAAACAGCCAAGCCGGACGAAATCTATAACCTCGGGGCCCAGAGCCACGTCCGCGTATCGTTCGACATTCCCGAGTACACGGGCGAAATCGACGCCCTGGGAACAGTGCGGCTACTGGAAGCTATCCGCGAAATCGGCATCAAGCCACGCTTCTACCAGGCATCCAGCTCGGAGCTGTACGGCCAGGTCATCGAGACGCCTCAGAGCGAGCGCACTCCCTTCAACCCCCGAAGCCCGTACGGCTGCGCTAAGGCCTATGCCTTCCACATCACACGGAACTACCGGGAAGCGTACGGGCTGTTCGCCTGCAACGGGATCCTGTTCAATCACGAATCACCCCGCCGAGGCGAAACATTCGTAACGCGGAAGATCACGCGTGCGGCGACGCGCATCAAGCTCGGGCTTCAAGGCGAGTTATATCTTGGCAATCTCGACGCCAGCAGGGATTGGGGCTACGCGCCCGAGTATGTGGAGGTGATGTGGCGCATGCTTCAGCAGGAGGAGCCCGATGATTTCGTCATCGCAACAGGCGAGTCCCATACGGTGCGCGAATTCGTCGACGAAGCCTTTGGCTACCTGGATCTGGATTGGTCCAGGTACGTACGGAAGGATCCACGCTACCTTCGTCCGGCTGAGGTGGATATCCTGGTCGGCGACGCCTCTAAGGCGCGGCGTGAACTCGGCTGGCAACCCCAGGTCACCTTTCGTCAGCTTGTTCGCATCATGGTGGATGCAGATATGGCGCTTGCACAGCACGAGCGCCGCTCGGCCGATTTCGAGAATCTGAAGGCCTAGTCGTCCAGCGGCTAGCTAGCGGATGTAACCCAGCGAGCGCAGCCGCCGTATGTCCTCGTCGCTCAGCTCGATCTTTCTGGCAAGCGCCGAGCCGCCCTCCCACCACTTTGGAGCGAGAAGTCCTTCGAGGGCGCTTGCCATCGCGGTATCAAGAGACGATCGCTCCTCGACGTCAAGCTCGATGTTGAAGACTTCTGTCGTGCCGTGCGTCACGCTACGGATGAGCCGCAACTTGCCCATCACAACGGCATCGAAGGTCTCGGGATGAGCGGATCCATCCTCGCCAAGGATCTCCGAAATGACCGGATGATCTGCCACGTCCGCGGGCAGCCCGGCCGAGACGCGCTGTATGGCTGGCATCAAGTCAACGCCAAGCTGCGAGTTCGGCGAGGAGACGTCCATGAGGGAAAGCAGAGTCGGATGTAAATCTGTGATAGAAACCGCCTCAAAGATTACGCCGCTCGAGGCGGTTCGAGGGTCCTTGAAGATCAACGGGATGCGTGTCTCCTCGGCATACAGAGTCCGACCGTGCTCCCACTGGCCACGCTCCCCGAACGCCTCGCCATGATCCGAGGTGACGATCACCGCGGTGGACCTGCTGATTCCCAGTCGCCCAAGACAATCAACCACTTCTCCCACCAGCGAGTCCGCATAGGCGATCTCCGCGTCGTATCGTTCGAGAACGTTGCGTAGCGTGTCCGTCGGGAGCGTGCTGTCTTGCGCCGCCCCGCTGAATTCGATACCACGATAAGCAGGATTCACGAACCGGTCCCGCTGCTCGTCGGGCGGTTCATAGGGACGATGCGGCGCGAAGAGGTGAAGATAGAGGAGGAATCGATCTTCGCGGTGCTCCTCCAGCCATCGCAGGCTCGCATCGACGGCCAACCGATCGCCGTCGATCCTGCGCATCAGCAGGCGCCCCAGGGTGGTGCCTTCCGCGTAGTCCACGATCGGGCTAACGAGCCCGTCGCGATAGGACACGAACGTGTGGAAGCCCCGGTCGAAGCCGTAGAGCGAGCTGACCAGAGGGTTCGAGCTGAATCCAACCGTCACGATGCCCCGTTCCGACAGCGTCTCCGCAAGGGTTCGCGAAACAGTGAATCGAGTGTTCAGGGCGCCCGTTCCGTGCGCCGAAAGAGGCATTCCGCTGAAAAGAGAGGCCACGGCGGGGACAGTCCAGGACGAGCTCGAGTAGACATTCGCGAACCGCACTCCACCGCTGGCCAGGTCATCGATCCGAGGCGTGGTGACGGTCGGGTAGCCGTAGGACGAGACGTGATCCGCCCTCAAGGTATCGATGACGATCATGACGGCGTTGAGCTCCCCAGCGTGTCGGGGCTTATGGTGTGCGGAGAGATCCGGCCGGGATGTGGCAAAGGGGAGCGCTATGACCATGGTAACCGCGGCCGTGAGGCTGACCAACCCGCATATCATCACTGAACGTCGCCCGACGACCCAGCTGAAGGAGCTCGTCAGCCTGACAATTAGGAAGCTCACGAGGCCTGCGATGAGCACCATACAGGCCGTCAAGGCGAGCGAGGTCCCGCTCAGGAAGCTTTGCCTGGGCAGAATGCCTACGTTGACGTAGATCGTCGTGTAGACCGCCACCCAGAACCAGAGCCAGAGCCACGAAGGGGAAGCCACTTGAAGGACACGGCCTGCCAGTGAGGCTGCAAGCATGACAAGGGTGGAGATCACACCATAGGCTGCTGTGCTCCAGCAGAAGGAAGGGAAGCCGGAAGTGGCATCGCTCACCACCCATTCGACGGCCCCAATGATGGCGCCCAAGAGTGAGGCCGCCGCGAGTCTATGTGTCATCGTCTCCGCAGTGCCCTAGGAGGGCGGCGCCATGGTATGCCATCTAACCAGCCGGTCAAGCGTCCTGTTACGACTATACTGAGCGGTGCTATGACTTCGCCCGCCTTCTGGTCCCAGCGCCGTGTCTGTGTAACCGGCGGAGCCGGCTTCCTGGGCCGTTTCGTGGTCGAGGAGCTTCGCGCTTCGGGCTGTCAGGATATTTTCATCCCGCGGTCGGCCCAGTACGATTTGCGGGAGCCCTCAGCTGCGCACCGGCTGCTCTCGGACGCCCATCCCGACATCCTCATTCACCTCGCGGCCCGTGTGGGCGGCATAGGGGCGAACCGGCGGCATCCTGGGCTCTTCTTCCACGACAACATGATGATGGGACTGAACGTCGTGGAGGCAGCCAGGCTGGCAGGGACCGCGCGCGTGGTCGTCTCGGGCACGATTTGCTCCTACCCCCGCGAGACGCCGGTCCCCTTCCGGGAGGAGAATCTCTGGGCTGGTTACCCGGAAGAAACCAATGCCCCTTATGGGATTGCCAAGAAGGCGCTGTTGGTGATGCTGCAGGCCTACCGGCACGAATACGGCATGAACGGCGTCTTCGTCATGCCGGTCAATCTCTACGGGCCGGGGGATGATTTTGACCCCGAAGACAGCCACGTCATCCCGGCGCTCATCCGTAAGTGCGTGGAAGCACGCCGTGCCGGCGCTTCGTCCATCACCTGCTGGGGCACCGGGACGCCGACGCGTGAGTTTCTCTATGTCAAGGACTGCGCCGAGGGAATGGTGAGGGCCGCCGAGCAATATCAGGATGAGGCGCCGGTCAATCTCGGATCTGGACACGAGATCTCGATCCGCGATCTGGTGGCGCTGATCGCGCGCCTGACGGGCTTTACGGGCGACATTCTGTGGGACTCATCGCGCCCTGATGGGCAACCGCGCCGCTGCCTGGACATCTCTCGAGCCAAGGAATCCCTCGGTTGGATGGCACGCACCTCACTCGAGGATGGACTCAGGCAGACGATCAGCTGGTACGAAGCCCAGGGCGTCCTCTAGCTAGACCCGGCCCCAAGATAGCCATCCCACGCCACCTTTCGCTCGTTCACGCGCTTGTCACCTGCATCAGGTGACCTCTCCCGCCCGAACGAGGTTCTTCCCTCCCTTGCGAGGCTTCCGATTCATCTCTAAGGTGAGAAAGCCCCGTGTTCTGGAGATGTCATGCAAGTATCCTCCCGAAGACACTGGGCGCGTGCGGCGGTGGCGGCGCTGGTGTTGTGGCTGCCTGTTCAGGGCATGGCGGCTGAAGAAATCAGCAATCCGCCACTGCTGGCTGAGCTGCCGCACGTCGCGGACACGGGCTACTGGTACCTGGCATTCGGAGTGTACCTCGCCGGGGGCACCGACTGGATGACCACCCGCATGTTCCGCGAACAGGGGATCGAGGAGGCCAACGGCTTCATGGAGCCGTTCGTGGACGATCCCGTGGCGTTCGCCGCCCTGAAGGTGAGCGCGGGCACGCTCGTGAACTACGCGTCGTACCGCCTGAAGATGAACGGGCGCCGCTACTGGGCGGCCCCCCAGATCGCGTGGATCGTGCTCAACACCGCGGTGAGCGTCCACAACCACAGGCAGCTGGACGACGAATGACGCGGCCGGCCGCTACGGCGTGCGTCACACGCCTCAGGCGACTTCCTCCGTCCAACGAGGCTCCCCCCTCCTGCTGATTTCTCCACTCCGTCCCTAGGCTTCGGAGAGCGCCGTGCGCACTTTCTGGAGCTTTCATGCAAGAACCCCGACGACGCGTGTCTCGTGCGGCGGTGGTGGCGCTGGTGCTGTGGTTTTCCATCCTGGCGACGGGGGCGGAGGAGCCGGCAAACAACACGTCATTGCTGGCGAAGCCGCCGCGCGTCGCGGACGCGGGCTACTGGACCCTGGCTTCAGGGGTGTACCTGGCCGGAGGCGCCGACTGGATGACCACCCGAATGTTCCGCGAGCAGGGGATCGAGGAGGCCAACGGGATGATGGCGCCGGTCGTGGACAATCCCGCGGCGTTCGCGGCCCTCAAGGTGGGGGCCGGAACTCTCGTGAACTACGTGTCCTACAGCATGAAGAAGAACGGGCGCCGGTACTGGGCGGCTCCCCAGATCGCGTGGATCGTGCTCAACACCGCGGCGAGCATCCACAACTACAGGCAGCTGGAAGAATGACCTAGGGCGTGCTGGCCGTCATCGGGGGATCGTCATCGTTGTCGTCATCGTTGTTGCCCGAGGCGATGGCGATGGCAGCCAGCACGGCTGCTCCCCCTCCCACGAGCCAGGCGGTGAGAGCCCCCTTGCCCCCGGCGGACTTGGGAACGATGGCGATGGGCTGTGTCACCACGGTGCCGGCCTGCAGGTTGACGGCCGGAATCTGCACGGGAACGATCTTTCCCGTGGGATCGACGATCTGGTACGTGTAGCTGCCTTCAGCCAGATTGGGGATCTCGTACTTGCCGTCCGGCCCGGTGGGGGGCGACTCGTACACGGCACCGGTCGAGTCTACGACTTTGACGGTGTAGCCCACCATGGGCTGCCCGTTGGAATCGAGGAGCGTCCCCTTGATGGTCCCCGCGCCCGCCGAGAGCGCAGGCGATGGGGAGAGCACCGCGAGGAGTGCTGCCACGAGCAGCCCTGCAACAACACGTTTCATCAGTTGCCGCTCTGCGTGAGTGGCGGTGTGTCTTCCTCGTCGTCGCTCGCGGCGCTGTTGGCCGCCACGCCGATGAGCGCGGCGCCGCCCACGATCGCGATGGCCGCTCCGGCGGGCGAGCGCCAGAAGCCTCCGCCCTTCTTCTTCGGCGGCGGCTGAGGCGCGGGCTCCGGCGGCTTCTCACCACCCTGAGGCTGCGCGGGGGGCGCGTTCGGATCGGCCGGCTTCGGCGCGTTGGGATCGGCCGGCTTCGGCGCGTTGGGGTCGGCCGGCGGCGGTGCGTTCGGATCGGCCGGCTTGTCTCCTTCCTGACGGGCATCGGTGCGGATGGCAAGCGAGACCATCGTGCGCCGGCCGGGCATCACCTCCACCACGGCGTCCGCAGGGAAGAGCCCATCGCTGGTCTGTACGGCGAGGTCGTAGGAGCCTGGAGGCAGATCGGAGAGCTTGTAGACTCCGTCGGCGCCGGTCGACTGGCTCGCATAGACTTTTTGCGTGGTCGTGTGAGCGGCCTTCACGCTGGCACCAGAGACTGCGGTCAGCGCATCCGGTCCGAGGACGTTGCCCACGATCTCGGATGCCTGCGCTCCGGGAGCGACAGCGGCAGAGATCGGCATGCCGTAGGCGGTCATCGCCAACATGAGAGCACCAGCAACGATTCGGCTTGTGCGTCCCGCCACACGATTCATCAAGCGCATCCTCCTGCGACCGACATCGAACAGGTTGACACGTTCGCCCCCCTGGGGACAGAAGCGAACCACCGTAAAAATCGTCTGAATTCTACGCTGGGAGACCCCTTTGTCAAGAGTTTTCCGCTACTTGGAGGGTCCGGCGGGGGTCGGGACGCGCCGGAAGAGAAGGGTGGACGCGGGCAGGGGGCCGTTGCCGGTCCCCCGCCCGCCGCGGGGCTCAGTTTTGGTGGAGGTGTTCGTTCATCAGGGTGGTGAACTGGAGGGTGTCGAGCGGGAGCGCCTCCATGTCTCCGATGCGGGTCAGTGGCAGGTCGTGCTCTTCCTGGAGGCGATGGGCCACCTGGCAGGCGATTTCTTCTACGCGGGTGCGGATTTCCGTAACGGTCAAAGGCCTCGGCTGCTTCTGGGGGCATGCCTCAGGCTTCTGGCTCATCCGGTGCGAACCTCCTCGTGTCATCTCCCCGTGCATCCGCCGCTCCTTATGCATGTTGTTGGCTCCCCCCTTGGCCTACGACCGCAGCAGCTTTTCGATCTTCTTCTTGAACTCTTCGATCTGAACCGGCTTTCTCATCCAGTCGGTGGCGCCGCACTGCAGGATTTCCGTCTCCGCCCCGTTGTCGATGAACCCCGAGATGGCCAGGATCCTGGTCCCCGCGGTCTCCGGGTTGGACTTGATGCGCCGGCAGGCCTCGTAGCCGTCCATGCGGGGCATCCGAAGGTCCAGAATGAGCAGGTCGGGCTTGAGGTCCCCCACCTTCAGCAGCGCTTCGTAGCCGTCCTCGGCCATTTCCACCTCGAGCGCCCCTTCCAGCTCCTGCACCACGTCGCGCAGGGCCTGACGCACTTCCTTCTCGTCGTCGACGATCAGGATTCTCTTGGGCTCTTGCTCGAAGAAGCTGTCGTACACGGGCATCTGGTGCTGGACGAGGAATTCCCGGAAATCGCGGCTGTCCACACGGAAGTGCCCACCCGGGGTGCGGAACGCCTTCAGGCGGCTGCCGCGGATCCACTTCTTCACCGCGTTGGTGGAGACATCGCAGTAGCGGGCGATCTCTCCCGTGGTCAGGAGCCGCGCAGCGTTCTGCGGTTGTTCTTTGGGTGCATCGCTCATGACTGATGGCCTCGACGGGTTCGGTGCGGAACGAATTTTCTGTAAGTTCCGATTCTTACGAATCTGGAATATACGCGGACACCCCGAGCCTGTCAAGAGGCACTTGGTGGTGGGGAGACTGGCCGGGGGTCAGAGAGCGGTCAGGAGGCGGCGGGCCCTCTCGGCCACGGGGGGCCCATCGTTGGTCCAGATGGTCGCATCCCCTTGAGCCGCAGAGACTTCTAACTGCTGCCGCGCTTCGGGCAGCCTGTCGAGGGCCTTGAGGCAGAGCCCCTTGAGGAAGGCCACGGTCCCGCCCGAGATGCCGGGGCCGGCCGGAAGGTTCAGCCTGTCGAGCGAGTCCTTGAGGGCGGCGTCGTACTGTCTCTTCTCCATGAGGGCGATGGCGAGGTTCAGCAGGGCGGTCACCCGTTCCTGGGAGTCCGCCTTGCCGGCGGCCGCCTCGGCCCTGGCCCGCCAGGACATCTCGGCCGCCAGACGCGTGTAGAGCTGCGCCGGGTCGTCCAGGAGCGCCATCATGGGAGAGTTGGCCACCATCACGTTGACCGGCCGGGGGGCCGTTCCGGAGGTCTGGAGCATGAGCGAGGCCTGGGCCCCCGATTTCAGGGAGCTGACGGCGGCGTCCAGATCGCGGGGCGTGGTGAGCCCCTTGCCTCCCAGCGAGACGATGGCGTCCCCCACCTTCACGCCCGACTTGGCGGCCGGGCTGGATGGCTGCACCCGGATGGCCACCGGATTGACCGACCTGTGCATCTCGATGGCGCGCACCCCCAGCCATGGCCGGGACAGGGGGGTGGGGGTATCCAGGCGCGAGATGAGTTTCTTGAGGTCGGCCGCATCGTCGAGGCGCACCGTGAAGCGGTCGGGAGGGAGCGCGGGATAACGGGCCGCGTGCAGGACCAGCTCCGCCCTCTTCTCGAAGGCCCCTTCGCCGGGCCGCGCGGCCAGAACCAGGTCCGCGCCGGTGGCCGCGGCCACCCCCGAGATGAACTCGGCGGGGAGCGTTCCGTTGGGGGCCGTGCGGCCCTTCGCGCGCCACTCGTCGGGCAGCCCGGCTCCCGGGGCCAGCAGCGCGACTGTCGAGAGCCCCGCAAGGGCCTTGGCCAGATCTTCCTCTCCGGCGGCGGCCTCGGTCATCCCCACGTACGCCACGGTCATCCTCAGAGGCTCCTTCAGCGTCACGCGCTCCCCTCGCGAGACCTGCACGGTCCCCGCCCACTGTCCGGCCTCGGGATGGCGCATCCGCACCTGGTGGCTGCCGCTGCAGACCCCATCGGCCTTCGTGGGGGTGCGTCCGGCGGGCTTGCCGTCCAGGAGGACCTCGGCCCCGGAGGGGACGCTGTCGAACGCGATGGAGCCCTGGCTCGGGGCGAGGCGCACCGTGCCGTAGCGAAGCGGCGAGGGATCCTCCGGATCGAGCGCCACCTGGATGCTCAGCATCTGCGGCGCGTGGCATTCCTTCTCGACTTTGATGACGTGGGGCCCGGGCGACAGGTTCTCGATCAGCAGGGGGGCCGACACATCGACGAGGCTCAATCCGAGCGCCGCGATCTCGGCGGCCAGCTCGGGCCCGGCGGTGCCGAAGGTGACGCCGCGGGGCTGGTCGCCGACGCTGACCTGCGCGCCCGCGGGAGAGGTGGTGATCAGCACGCCTCTCGTATTGCGCGTCAGGCGCACCGTGCGCTCGAGCAACGCGCCCCCTTCCACCGTGATCGGCTCGCGCAGAGGCTCGTGCCCCGGCATCTCCACTTGCAGCGTGTGCGGTCCGGCCGCCACCTCGCGATCGAAGATCGGCGACCGGCCGATCGGCGTGCCGTCGAGGGAGACCGAGGCCCCGGGAGGCTCCGTCTGGATGGCGAGGCGCCCGATGAGGCGCGCGCGGACCTTGTCGTACACGGCCACGATCTTGGGCGAGGTGCGCGTGCGGTCCACGGGCCAGGCGGGATCGAACTTGACGAGGGCCTCGTAGTCCGCCTCGGCCTCTCCCATGCGCCCGAGGTTGGCGAAGGTGCGGGCCCGTCCTTCCAGGGCCTGCCCGACGATCTGGCGGGTGAGCGGCGTGGCGCTGGGGAGCTGGCCGGTCTTGTAGCCGTCGATGACCTCGGTGAAGCGGGCCAGCGCTTCGGGAAGCTCCAGGTCCTCCAGCTTCTGGTTGGCGATGGCCAGGATGCCGCGGTACTTCTCGATGATCCCGCCGATGTCCTCTTCCTGCTGCGCCGGCGTGAGGATCTGCCCCGCCGCGAGGGCGATGGCCATCGAGGCGAGCAGGGTCAGCCACGCGCGGGCGCGCGAGAAAGGTCGCCGGCCGGCCTCGCCGGGCCTACCAGAAGCGCAGGACGGTCTTCTTGCGTTCGTCATAGACGTAGATCTCGCCTCGGGGACCGGCCGCCACCGCGGTGGCGTAGGTGAAGTCGACGGGGCCGTCCTGCTGGGACGCGATGGTCTCCAGCAGCCTGCCGTCGGTGGTCATCACGTGAATCGCGCGGGCGCGACGGTCCAGCACGTAGAGCGTTCCCAGATCGTCCACGTCCAGGGCGGCGGGCTCCTGCATCGCCTGCGTGGCCTCCTGGCTCAACCGGATAGTCTTGTAGCCGCCCCCTTCGGACGCCGGCGCGATCTCGAGGATGGACCGGGAGCGCTTGTCGATGGTGTAGAGGCGGCCGTCGGGCTTCGCGGCCAGGCCGCTGAGCCGCGCGCGCCCCTCCGGATCGCGATACAGCATCTTGAGCCGGGCCGCGTCGCCGCTGTACTGCAGCACTTCGTTGCGGCTCTCGTCCAGAACGGCGGTGTCGGACTGCCCGATGCGCACGGCCGCCGCGATCCCCTGGAACGGTCGCATGGTGTTGCCGTCCTGGCGGGTGGGGATCACGGTCTCGACTCCCGAGCGCATCCTGTCCTTGGCCGCGGCCAGCTCGACGCCGTCGTCATCCACAGAGACGGCCACGGCTCCGGGCATGGGCTGGCCCGTGGAGAGCAGCTTGCCGTTGTGCTGGAAGCGAAAGAACGACCCCGAGCGCGTGTCGAGCACGTGCAACGTGTTGTCGGGCCCCACCGCCAGCGACACGTCGCCGCGCATGCTGTTGGGATCGAGCGCCGGCGCGTACCCCGCATTGTGAGTGAAGAGCCGCCGGCCGCCCACCCCGGGCAGCACTCTGAGCTTGTAGATCTGGGTGAGCCGGTCGAGCGCCCTGGGAGCCAGGGGCCCGTTGGGGTCCATGGTGCGCACCGCCTGGAACTCTTCGAGCGCGCGGATCCAGGCGCCGACCCGGGCCTGTGCCATGCCCATGCGGAACCGGGCGGCCGGAGCGACGGGATCCTTCGGGAAGCGCTCGGCGACGCTCTCGAACGACAGGATCGCCTTCTCGTACTTGCCGGCCGCGAAGTCGGCGTACCCGGCGCCGAACAGCGCCCGGCTCATCTCGTCGCTCGTGGGATAGATGTTCACCACCGAGGCGAAGCTGGCGTACGCCTCGTCCAGGTTGCGCTGGGGATTGGCGCCTTCCAGGGCGATCAGCCCCAGCTTGATGAGCGCGCGCGGCGCGGAGTCCTCGCGCGGATAGGTGCTCTTGACGCGCGTGAAGAGGTCTTTGGCGCGGACGATGGCCTCGCTTCCGGCCCGCCCCAGATCGTCCACCGATTCAGCCGGGTAGTAGTAGGAGCCGAGGCGGTAAAGGGCGTTGTCGGCCACGTCGCTGCGCGGATAGACGCGCGGGATCTGATCGAGGTCGCGCAGCGCCTGCTCGACCTTTCCCTCCTTCAGCAGCTGCTCGGCGTTGGCCAGCGTGCGGCGCGCCAGGTCGCCGTCCTCGCCGGGTGCTTGCGGGGCCGCGACGGCGGCTGCCGTCACGGCCGCGG
>JBOGOC010000111.1:0-24675 GCA_050747525.1 Candidatus Polarisedimenticolia bacterium
CGGGTGGCGGCCGCCGCTGTGGGTGGGGCTGCTGGGGCTTCTGGAAGATTGCGTGAGGCAGTGGGACCCGAAGGAGGCCAACGTCGGGGGCCCCGACAAGCGGGAGCTGTTCGCCCGAAGCGGCTACAGATGCTCGGTGCCGGGGTGCACGCGCCGGGCGACCCTGGAGGACCATCATCTCGTGTTCCTCTCCGCCGGCGGCGGGCAGGAGCTGACCAACCGCGAGTCGCTCTGCTGGTTCCACCATCACGTGGGGATCCACGGTGGGCTGGCGAAGGCCCGGGGCACGGCGCCGCTGGGGATCACGTGGCGGCTGGGGCGCGGCGGGGTGGGCGGGCGCTTCAGAAACGAGAGGCGCTTGTGAGCGGGCGGCGGCGCGACCTTCGCACGCGGTAGACTGCGGCCACGCGTCAACCCATTTGGAGGACGACTCATGCTCTATGTCGACGGCTTTGTCCTGCCCGTTCCGAAGAGAAACGTCCAGGCCTACGCCCGCATGGCCCGCCAGGCCGGCAAGATCTGGCGCAAGCACGGCGCCCTCGAGTTCCGCGAGTGCCTAGGAGACGACCTGAAGGTCAAGATGGTCACGCCCTTCCCGAAGCAGCTGAGGCTCAAGCCGGGCGAGACCGTCTTCTTCTCGTGGATCACCTACAAGTCGCGGGCGCACCGCGACAAGGTCAACGCCAAGGTCATGAAGGACCCGCGCATCGCCTCGATGATGGCCAACAAGGCGTCGCCTTTCGACCCGAAGCGCATGCTCTACGGCGGGTTCAAGGTGGTGGTGGACGAGTAGGACGAAGCCGCCTACAGCCGCGCGCGCCTGCGGCGAACCAGGCCGATGACCAGCAGCTCGATGCCCAGGGTGGCGGCCACCGCCCCGGCCACGCGGCCGTAGGGGGACGGGCGTCCCCCCGGCTCGAGGTAGAGAGAGACCCACCGCGAGATGCCGCGCTTGTTGCCGCGCTCGCGGTTGAACCCGTCCCAGATGGAGAAGGCGATGGGGACGAAGCGCCCTTCCTCGAGCACGATGCCGCCCTCGCGCAGCGGCCGCTTGAAGACGACGGTCCACTCGCCGCGGTCGTAGGCGGCCGTGGCGCTCAGCTCCCCCTTGCCCTGAGGCTCGAGCGAGCCGCTCCCCCGCCCGATGAACATCTCGGGCCGGCGGCCGGCCAGGTTCATGAACCAGAGGTCGACGGGGTTACCGCCGTCGCCGAACAGGAAGTAGGGCTTGACGCTCCCCGAGGGCACCACCGAGGGAAGCTGGATGGCCACGGCATCGGAGAACTCGCCCGGCGCGCCCGCACCCGGAGCCGCGCCCTCGGCCCCACCCTCCTCGGCCCAGAAGTCGTCTTCCCCGGCGGGGGGCGCTTCCTTCTTCGGAGGCGTGGCCTCGTCGCCTCCCCAGAAGTCGTCACCGGCAGCCGCACCTTCCCCGGCCGCCTGAGCCGCGCCGGCGGCCCCCCAGGGGTTGTCGTCCTCCGCCGGGGGCACGGGAAGAGCGGGCGAGTTGGCCCCCGACGTCTCGGCGCGCATGTCGTTCCAGCGCAGCTCGATCGCCACGTCGCTGTCGTTGTACACGGCCCGCACGGAGATCCCTTCCACGGCGGGGAAGAAGTTGCGCCCCGGCTCCATGATCTGGCCCACGATGGGGATGTAGGCCGGCTTCGCCTTCTCGAACAGCTCCGCGGCTCCTTCCAGCTCGATGGCGCTGTCCACGCGCGCGGCCACCGCCACCTCACCGTAGCCGGGCTCGTCCGCGGGGCTCAGGGACCAGACGTAGTCCGTCAGGTCCCAGCGCTGCTCCACGGTGAGCGAGTCGGCATAAGACGGCATGGGCGATCCGCTCAGCGCCGTGGTGAAGGCGCGGAAGATGTCCTTGCGGCCCGGGCCCCCGCGGAAGGTCCAGCGCCGGGTGAGATCGGCCGCGCGGATGTGGTCGCCCCAGTCGTCCACCAGCGTGGGCCCCGAAGTGCCGTCGCCGCGCCCCAGCTCTCCATGACACTGCAGGCAACCGATCTCGCCGTAGAGCTTCTTGCCGCGCTCGGCAGATTCCTGGGAGAAGGCCGGCGGCTCAGGCAGCTCCATCGGCTGGGGGGCGGCGGCGGGATCGGCGAAGCTGCTCGAGAACGTCTTGATGTAATAGGCCAGCTCGGTGAGCTCTGACTCGGACAGTTGCGGCCACGCCGGCATGGACGTGTACGGCAGTCCGTTGCGGATCACCCGCACCAGGTCGCTGGTGGTGGGCAGGGAGCCGCTGGCCGTGGAGCGGATCTTGTAGACCCCGCGCGTGAAGTCGCGTGGCTTCGGCTTGAGGCGCGGTGTGGCCACCCCCTGGCCGTCACCCTTTTCGCCGTGGCACTGGGTGCAGTACTTCTCGTACATGACGCGCCCGGCCTCGCGCTGGGCCTCGGTCCCCAGGTCGGCCTCGGCCGCCACAGCCCCGAGTCCGGCCCCGGCCAGCGCCAGCGAGCACGCGACGGATGCGGCCACGATGCACAGGCGGCTCATTGGTGCGCGATCTCCTCTGCCTCACGCGGCGTCCGGCCGGTGAAGTCGTACAGGAAGAGGATGACGTCCCACATCTCTTCTTCGCTGAGGAACTTCTCCCACCGGGGCATCGCCGACTCCCACGGCCCGCCTTCCTCGGGCATTCCCGGGCCTCCCTTGGCCACCCGCCAGAAGAAGAAGGTTTCCTGGAAGTTGGGAAGCACCCCGGCGTCGGTCAAGTTGGTCGGGATCGGGTCGAGCCCCCGGGCGAACATGCCATCGCCCGCCAGCGAGTCGCCGTGGCAGTAGAAGCAGTTGCGGTAGTAGACCTCGCGGCCCTTGGCCACGTGCTCCTTGAACCGCTCGGGCTCGGCCGTCTCCAGCTCGCGGAACGGGTTGCGGCCGCGGATCAGATCGATCTCCGTGGACCCGACGGTGACGGTGGGCGGGGGCGCGGGATGCACCGTGCGCGCGAAGTAGGGTGGCTCTTCACGCACGCTGGCTCCGCGGTAGACCGAGATCCCCACCAGGGCCGGAACCACCAGGGCGACAGCAGCCAGCAGGGGAGTCCGCCTCCGGTCGGCGATCATGCCGGTGATGGGGTCGAGCACCGAGCGCATCCGTTCGGCGCTGGAGGCCACGTAGGCGACGAGCGCCAGCGTGGTGATGCTCATGTACATCGTCACCACCGACTGCGGCGCCGGGGTGGTCAGCCCGTACCGGACGCCGAGGTACAGCGCCACCCAGATGGCCCCCATCCAGACGAGCAGGCCGGGCTTCAAGAAGCGCAGCACCACCATCCCCGCCACCAGGCCGAGCACCACGAACAGGTTCATGGCGTGGCCCCCTCGGGCGGGCTGTGCATGTGGCGCGTCTGCAGCGTCACGTCGGGCTCACCTCCCAGGCTCTGCAGCCAGGCAAGGACGCACAGGATCTCCTGGTCGTTCAGGCCGATGGGGGGCCTGGCGATGGCAGGCATGCCGGGATTGAATCCCGGAACGATGTAATCGTCCGGCTCGTACAGCGAGTGGGCCATGTAGTCGAGCGAGCTCATCCCGGGAATGCGCGTGGCCGCCCTGGCGCCGATCCCCGACAGGTCGGGGAAGCGCAGCGACCCGGTCTTGCCGACGGTGTGGCAGGTCAGGCAGAGCCCCTTCCCCTGCGCGATCTCGTGGCCGATCTTGACCATTTCCTCCGTGGTGATGTCCTTGCTGATCTTCACCTCGGCGGGGGGCAGGACCTCCTTCTGCGGGACCAGCTGCCCGACGTAGGTGTAGAAGGCGCACGACACCACGACCAGCACCGCGATGTTGGCGCCGGCGGGGATCTTCACGAGCTCACCAGGGTCTTGGCCATGCTTTCCTCACCCGCGGCCCTGGGCGCCCAGTCGGCCTTGTGAGCCAGCCCGGCGATCCAGAAGACGAAGGCGATCAGCACGAAGAAGATGAGCACCGACACCGACACGATCTGCGTGGCGAAGCCCAGCGTGGGCGTGAAGGCGTCGGGGGAGTTGTCACGCACGATGCCGTACACGTGCCAGTGCTGCCGCAGCCCCGACCTCACGTAGCCCATCAGCCCCATCAGCCAGGTGAAGGTGACGGCGATGAACACCAGCACGTACTGCGACAGGGCGGGCAGGCGGCCCCAGTGCATCTTGGCGGTCTTCTCGGCCCCGCGCATCATGAAGATGTCGATGATGGTCATCGCCACCATGGCCGCCAGCACCGAAAGAACTTGAGGCACCGACAGGCGGATGCGCGTGGCGGCGTCCACGAAGTAGCTGATCACGCCCAGGAAGATGACCGCTCCGGCCGCGAAGGCGAAGATCGAGAACTGCGCGACGTTGCCGGCCTTCGCCCACGAGACGGTGGCCCGCTTGCCCGTCCGGCGGTACAGCAGGAAGCTCACGTACGTGGTCAGGATGAGGATGTTCACCGCGGTGTTCTTGGCGGCCATGAAGCCCAGGGCGCCCAGCACGGGATGCGTGGACCCGCCCATGCCGCGCACCTCCGACGACGTGGAGATGATCGAGCGCGGGGTGGCCCACACCGCGAAGCAAACGGCGATGGCGATGAGCAGCCACTTGATCATCTTCTGGAACTGCCCGGCCCCTTCGATGCGCCCCATCCCCAGCCAGAGATACAGGTTGGCCGCCAGGAACAGGTTGCCGATGAGCACGGCCTGGATGATGAAGAGCCACGAGAAGGCGCCCCCCATCATCATGATGCCCAGCGCCTGGTTGAAGGCGTAGATCTCGCGGGCCAGGTAGTAGCCGGCGAACGGCAGCGGCAGGAAGGCGCTCACCGCCACGAACATGCCGATGTAGCCCATCCAGTCGTAGTGGGCGCGCTCTTCGTCGGACTTCGCTCCCAGGAACTTCCAGGCGGCGTACGCCGCGGCCACCGAGCCTCCGTAGGCCACGTTGGCGATGACCCGGTGGATGTTGATCGGCATCCACGTGTAGTTCATCAGCGC
The DNA here is from genome assembly GCA_050747525.1 of Candidatus Polarisedimenticolia bacterium. Lineage (GTDB taxonomy): Bacteria > Acidobacteriota > Polarisedimenticolia > JACPZX01 > DASXTC01 > JBOGOC01. The sequence continues at coordinate 4,963 of JBOGOC010000111.1, forward strand.
CTCCCAGGCGTTGATGACGGCGCCGCTGTCGGCCACTCCGGCCGGGGACATCATGAAGGTGAGCCAGCCGTTGGCGATGAACATGATGAGCGTGCCCACCACGTTGAGGCCCACGCCGAGGGACAGGTGCACGATGGGGTGGAACTTCCCCCACCCGTAGTAGTAGGTGTAGAAGAAGCCCGCCTCGAAGAAGAAGAGCAGCACGTAGGGAAGGAAGGTGGGCGAGAACACGTGCATGAGATAGGTCGTGAATTTCGGGTAGAGCGCGATCAGCGCGAAGGTCAGGAACGCCCCGAACGTGGCCGTGATGGAGAAAGCCACCGACATGAGCTTGGTGAACTCGTGGGCCAGCTTGTCGTACTTCTGGTCCTTCGTCGCGTAGCCGACGGCCTCGATGATGAAGGCGAACATCGGCACGGCCAGCACGAACGCCGCGAACAGCAGGTGCAGCTGAGCCAGCACCCACACCACCACGCGGCTTGAGAAGAACGGGGCCTGGCGGTACTCGACCTCCTGGTAGGGCTGGGCCTTCTCGCGCGCCTCGCGGTCCTCGGTCAGGTGCTGGAGGGCCTGGTCGCGCGGCGTCTCGGCATCAGCCCCGGGGGCCCCGGCGGCGGCCGCCACCGGGCGCACGGGGGAGCGGTACTCGCTGTTGAGGATGACCAGGCCCACCTTGAGGGCCACGGCCATGAACATGCCGATGGCCACCACCGCCAGCACGACCTGCACGCGTCGGTTCACGGCGCCTCACTCGCGTGCTCGGCCTGGAGCTTGCGGACGTAGGCCACGATGGCCCAGCGATCTTCGGGTGGGATCGGGTAGCGGTACCCCGGCATCAGACCCAGCCCGTTGGTGATGACGTCGAACAGATGCCCGTCCGGTGCGACCCGTACGCGCTCGAGGTGCAGGCTGGTGGTGGGGATGTTCCCCCGGGTGAAGAGCACACCCTTCCCGTCACCCTGACGATGATGACAGGGGGCGCAGTAGATCCCGTAGCGCTCCTCGCCGCGGGCCATCACCGCGTCGTCCGCCGGCACGGGACTCGTGGCCACCAGCTTGCCGTCGGCCTCCTTGCCGCTCAGGTACCGCGTGTCGGTGCGCAGCGGCTCGGGCCGGCTGCTGCGGGGGACCGTCCCCTCGACCGGGGTGCGCATCGACTTCCCGTCGGCGAAGAACTCGCTCGATGCCTGGGCCTCGTAGCGCGGCTGGTCGTCCATGTTGGGGTTGACGTGAATGGGAGGCTGGCGCGAGGTGCAGCCGCGCACGCACCCCTGCGTGATCACGAGGATCGCCATGAGGGCCAGCCAGCGGACCGGTCTCGACATGCTCAGCCCTCGGCCTCCTCACGGGGGTTGCGGATCCTGGCCAGGTAGGAGACGCGCGGGCGGTTGTTCAGCTCCGCGAGCATCTGGTAGCTGCGGTTGGAGGCCCGCTGCTTCACCACCTCGGCGGCGGGGTCCAGGATGTTGCCGAACGAGATCGCCCGGGCGGGACACGCCTGCTGGCAGGCGGTCTGCGGCGCGTCGGGAGCCATGGGGAGCGACTTGGCGCGCGCGTCTATCTTGGCGGCCTGTATCCTCTGTGTGCAGAAGGTGCACTTCTCCATCACGCCGCGCGAGCGCACCGTGACGTCGGGATTGTTCGCCATCGCCAGCAGCTCGGGCGTGTCCTTCGTGAAATTGAAGTAATTGAACCGCCGCACCTTGTAGGAGCAGTTGTTGGAGCAGTAGCGCGTCCCGATGCAGCGGTTGTACACCATCGCGTTGAGCCCCTCGTGGTCGTGCACGGTGGCACCCACCGGGCACACCTGCTCGCACGGGGCGTTCTCGCAGTGCTGGCAGGTGACGGGCTGGAAGGCGAGGCGGTCCGGATCTTCGGGGTCCCCCGCGTAGTAGCGATCCACGCGGATCCAGTGCATCTCGCGCCCTTTGGCCACCTGCTCCTTGCCCACGACCGGGATGTTGTTCTCGCTCTGGCAGGCGATCACGCAGGCGTTGCAGCCGGTGCACGTGGTCAGGTCGATGGTCATTCCCCACTGGGGCGAGCTCTCGTAGGGATGATCGGGGTAGATCGACTCCAGCTCGGGATGCTCGAACCGCTCGTGCACGAAGTGCGGGTGCTCGCGGTACTCGCTCAGCGACGCCGAGCGCAGGATCGCCGGCAGGCGCTCGTCGCGCCCGGCCGTCCCGATGGCGTCGATGGCCCAGTGGTCCTGCGTCGTGGCCAGCAGGTGAGTGCCTCCGGTGCGCTCCGCGTGCGCCGACGCGATCCACGGAGCCGATGAGGCTCGCAGCGCGTAGGTGTCGAACCCCACGCCATCTCCGATCTGGCCGGCGGCGCGGCGCCCGTAGCCCAGCGGCAGGGCGATCGACCCATCCGCCTGGCCCGGCACCTCCAGGGCGGCGATCTCCAGGCTGCCGGCCGCGGTGGTCAGGCGGACCATGTCGCCCGTCTTCACGCCCAGAGAGCGGGCCGTCGCCGGGCTCAGCCACGCGGCGTTGTCCCATGTCAGCTTGGTGACCGGCTCGGGCAGCTCCTGCAGCCAGGCCACGTTGGCGAAGCGTCCATCGTGAACGACGGGTGAAGGATGGAAGACGATCTCCAGCGGCCCGTCCGATGCCGGGGCCCCGCTCAGCCCCGCCGGCAGCGAGGCCGCCGGCGTCAGAGTCTCCGCGGCGAGCGCGCTCCCTTCGAGCAGGCCGTCGTGCAGCACCTTCGTCCAGGCGTTCTCGTCGAGAGGGCCGGTCCCCAGGATGCCGGCCCACGTCTGGCGCACCAGCTCGTGGCCGGTGGCGGGCTCGCCCGACTCCCACAGCGCGAGAAGCTCGGCCATCGTGCGGCCGCCATGCAGCGGCGCGATGAGGGGCTGGATCACGCTCAGGGTTCCGCCCACCGCCCGCGCGTCTCCCCACGACTCGAGGAAGTGTGCCTGCGGAACGTGCCAGTGCGCGCGCCGGCCCGTCTCGTCCCGGTAGAGGCCCAGGTGGATGACCGTGGGGACCTTGCCCAGCGCCTCCGCGAACTTCAGATCGGCCGGAGCGTCATAGACCGGGTTGGCGCCCATCACCACCAGCGCCTTCACGCTTCCGGCGTTCATGTCGGACACGAGCCTGCCCAGGTCCTCGAGGGAAGACCGCCGGCTGTCGGCGGGCGCGTGATAGGTCACCGTGGCGCCGACGTTCCCCAGGTGCGCGTTGAGCATGGCCACCGCCGCGTGAACGGCCGGGGAGAGGTGGGCGCCCGCCACGATGAGGCCGCGGCCGCGGTGGGCCGTCAGATCGGCTGCCAGACTCCGCATCCAGGAGGCGTCCCAGCCGGCGTCCTGTCGTGCGGCGGAGCCGGGCATGCCCACCGCCGCAGCCAGCGCCTCCACGAACGCCCCCATGCGCCCGGCCTGCAGCCGCAGCCGGTGGTCCGAGCTGCCGCCGGTGGGCGACATCCGGCTTTCGACGACGTAGAGTCGGTTCATGGAATCGTGTTCGCTCCCCAGGCGTCGCCGGTCGGCGAACTCGCGCGCGTGACGGATGGCCTCCGGGTCGCTCACCAGGAAGTCGGCGTCCAGCGAGAGGATCACATCGGCGTTCTTCGGGTGCGACATGGCGGCCCGGGGTCGTCCGGCGGCCATGGCCAGGCCGCGGTCGGCGTTCTCGTCGCTGCAGGGGGCCCACGTGATCCAGCGAGCCTTGGGGAAGCGCTCGCCGAAGCGCGCCGCCAGGCGTGCTTGCGTGGGCGAGGAGAAGGGCTCGCACACCACGGCCAGCCCCTCGCCGGCGGAGCCGGCGAAGCCTTCACGCAGTCCCTTTGCCGCGGCGACGAACTGCTCCCAGGTGCGGCGCTCGTCTCCTTCGTGGATCGACCGGGACCGATCCGGATCGTACAGGCCGTAGATGGCGGCCTGCACCAGGGCGCTGGAGCCACCCAGGGAGGAAGGATGCGACGGGTTGCCTTCGATCTTGTTGGGGCGCCCTTCGTGCGTCTCCACGATCAGGCCGATGGCACTGTGGCCGAACGGCATGGTGGTCGCGTAGTACTGCGGCACGCCGGGGATGATCTCCTCGGGGGGCGCCACGTAGGGCACGATACGCTCCTCGGGGCGCCGGCATCCCGACAGCCAGGCCATCGAGACGGTCGCGCCCATCAGCGTGAGCATCTGCCGCCGGCCGATCTGCGTGGGGGGCCGGTCGGCCCCTTCGGGGAACTCTCCCTTCACGAAGTCGCGCACCGACTCGTCGCCCGCCAGAGCCTCGGGGCTCCTCCACCAGCGATCGTTGCTCACGGACACCTCATCGGTGGCACCCGGTGCAGTCCTCGGGAGGGCTGATGTGGCGCTCGGTCATGGCGCGGGCGGCGAAGTCGGCCTGATCGGGTGGAGGACTCCATCGCATGTTGGTCACCTGGGACGGCGGCCGCAGGTTGGGCTGAGGGTTCCGATGGCACTCGAGGCACCACGACATGCTGAGGGGCTCCACCTGGTGCACTTCCTCCATCTGATCCACCCGGCCATGGCAGCTCACGCATCCCACGCCCGCGCGCACGTGCACGCCATGGTTGAAGAAGGCGTAGTCGGGGAGCTTGTGCACGCGCACCCAGCGGATCGGCTCTCCGGTGCGCACGCTCTCGCGCAGCGGCTCGAGCTTCGGGCTCTCGGGCAGCACGACCTTGTGGCAGTTCATGCAGGTGTCCGAGGGCGGGATGTTGGCCACGGCGGACTTCTCCACCGACATGTGGCAGTAGCGGCAGTCGATGGACATGTCGCCGGCGTGCAGCTTGTGGCTGTAGGGGATGGGCTGGCGGGGCATGTACCCGACGTCCGTGTACCAGGGAGACCCGAAATACCAGATCCCGCCGGTCATGACAGCCGGAGCAAGTATGCCGCCCACCGCCCCAACCAGGGGGAGCTTGTTGGTCCACTCCGGAAAAATCTGAGCCAAGAGCCGTTGCCCTCGTCCGTCGCATGAGCCGGGAGCCGTGAAACGGACGACGACACCGGCGGCGAGCGCCGAAGGATAGAACCAGCGTCCACGAACGGTCAAGCGGCATCCGGAGAATCGGGATCCTGGAGAAAGGGCTTGAGTCCGTCCGGGGGTGCTGCTACGCTTTGCCGTGCATTCGTGTCCGGGTGGCCGAAGCGTCGATTGTCCAACACGCGCATCTGACCAAAACGAGGAGTCGCCCATGCTGAACAGAAGGATCCAGTTTGCCCCGGCGGTGCTGGTGGCAGCCTGCCTGACCGGCAGCGTCCATGCCGGCAGCATCACGGGCACCGTGAAGTACGATGGGCCGGTCCCCGCGTCGATGAAGCAGCCGCTGCAGATGAACGCCGACCCGGCCTGTGCCCTCAAGCACAAGTCTCCCGTGCTGCCCGAAGCGCTGGTCCTTGGGCCCGGGCAGACGCTGGCCCACGTGTTCGTGCAGGTGAAGAAGGGTCTGCCCGAGAAGGCGTGGCCCACGCCAGCGCAGCCGCTGGTCATGAACCAGGAGGGATGCCTCTACACGCCGCACGTGATGGGGATCATGGTGAACCAGCCCTTCAAGATCCTCAATTCCGACGGCCTGCTGCACAATGTGCACGCCCTCCCCAAGATCAATGCAGGCTTCAATCGTGCCATGCCCGCCAACGTGAAGGAAGCCGAGTTCAAGTTCGCCAAGGAAGAAGAGATGTTCAAGATCAAGTGCGACGTCCATCCCTGGATGGGCGCGTGGATCCAGGTGATGAAGCATCCCTACTTCGCGGTGACGGGGACCGACGGCAAGTACGCCATCAAGGACCTCGGCCCGGGCACCTACGAGATCGAAGTCTGGCACGAGAAGCTCAAGACCAAGACCGCCACGGTCAAGATCAGCGGGGACGAGGCGCAGGTCGCCGATTTCACGTTCACCCCTCCGCAGAAAGCGAACTAGACGACCGTGGGATTCTGGCGCAAGTACGTCTTTTCGGTCGATCACAAGGTCATCGGCATCCAGTACGCGGTCACGGGGCTGGTCTTCCTGTTTTTCGGCTTCTGCCTGATGATGTTGATGAGATGGCAGCTGGCCTATCCGGGTCAGCCCATCCCGCTCATCGGCGGGTTCCTGGGTGATGCCCGAGCGCCCGGCGGCATCATGCTTCCCGACTTCTACAACGAGCTGGGCGCCATGCACGGCACCATCATGGTGTTCCTGGGCGTCGTGCCGCTGGCGGTGGGCGGGTTCGGCAACTTCGTCCTGCCGCTGCAGATCGGCACGGTGGACATGGCCTTCCCCAAGCTGAACATGCTCAGCTACTGGAGCCTGTTCCTGGGCGGCGTCACCATGTTCGCCAGCTTCTTCGTGCCGGGCGGGGCCGCCCAGTCGGGCTGGACCTCCTACGCGCCTCTGGCCGTGATCGCCCCCGGCCAGACCATGTGGCTGATCGGGATGATCTTCCTGATCACCTCGTCGCTGCTTGGGTCGATCAACTTTCTGGTCACCACCATTCAGCTGCGGGCGAAGGGGCTGAGCTTCTTCCGGCTGCCGTTCTTCGTGTGGGCGCAGTTCGTCACCGCCTTCCTGCTGCTGCTGGCCTTCCCCCCGCTGGAGGCGGCCGGCATCCTGCAGCTCATGGATCGGCTGGCCAGCACCAGCTTCTTCATGCCGAGCGGCCTGGTGGTGAGCGGCCAGGCGGTGGAGGTGAGCGGAGGAGGGAGCCCGCTGCTGTGGCAGCACCTGTTCTGGTTCCTGGCCCACCCCGAGGTCTACGTCCTCATCCTGCCGGCCATCGGGATCGTGGCCGAGGTGATCGCCGGCAACACGCGCAAGCCGCTGTGGGGCTACCGGTCGATGGTGTGGGCCGTCATCGCCCTGGGCTTCCTGTCGTTCGTGGTCTGGGCGCACCACATGTTCCTGACCGGGATGGGAACGGTGATGTCCAGCTTCTTCCAGACCACCACGATGATCATCTCGATCCCGTCGGTGATCCTGCTGAGCTGCCTGTTCCTCTCGCTGTGGGGAGGCTCCATCCGGTTCAACACGCCCATGCTGTTCGCGCTCGCCTTCCTGCCGATGTTCGGGATCGGCGGGCTGACCGGGCTGCCGCTGGGTCTGTCCTCTCCCGACATCGCCCTGCACGACACCTACTACGTGATCGGGCACTTCCACTACGTCGTGGCGCCGGGGACCCTCTTTGCGCTGTTCGCGGGCGTGTACTGGTGGTTCCCTAAGGTGACTGGGCGGAAGATGAGCGAGCGCCTCGGCAAGCTCCACTTCTGGCCGTCGCTGGTCTTCATGAACGGCATCTTCCTGCCCATGATGATTCAGGGGATGCAGGGGGTGTCGCGCCGCCTGGCCGACGGCGGCAGGACCTACGACTTCATGAGCCCGCAGCTCGACACCACGATGGGCATCATCTCGTGGTCGGCCTGGCTGCTCGCGCTGTCGCAGATTCCGTTCATCATCAACTTCTTCAAGAGCATCTTCGCCGGCGAGAAGGTGGGGGACAATCCCTGGGATGCCACCACGCTGGAATGGCAGGCTCCCTCGCCCCCGCCGCATGGGAATTTCACGCACGCCATGGTGGTGTACCGCGGCCCTTACGAATACAGCGTTCCGGGGCAGGAGCGTGACTTCCAGCCACAGAACCAGCAGCAGCCGGTGGAGGCCTGATCCCCATGTCGACGCACGCGGAGATCCCCTACATCACGGACGCGCGGCCCGACACGGGCGTGACCAACGGCAAGCTGGGCATCTGGCTCTTCCTGGCCTCCGAGGTGATGCTCTTCGGGGCCCTGTTCGCAACCTACATCATGATGCGCATGGGCGCGGAGACCTGGCCGGCCGGAGCCAGCATCCTCAACGTGCCGCTGGCGACCTTCAACACCGTCGTGCTCATCACGTCCAGCGTCACCATGGTGATGGCCTGGGCGTCGCTGATGCGGCGGCGGTTCGGCGCCTTCCAGATGTACATGTTCGCCACCGTCGGGCTGGGCGTCGTGTTCCTGGTGGTGAAGTATTTCGAGTACAGCGCCAAGTTCCACCATGAGCTGTACCCGAGCACCAACACCTTTCTGGCCATCTACTTCACGCTGACCGGCCTGCACATGCTGCACGTGATCGGCGGCATGGTGGTGAACGCCTACTTCGGAGTCTTCGGGAGGCGTGCGTTCGAGCACGATCCTCAGTGGCTGACCAACCGGGTGGAGAACTCCGGACTGTTCTGGCACTTCGTGGACCTGGTCTGGATCTTCCTCTTCCCCATCCTGTACCTGCTGTAGGAGCGACGCATGCAGACTCATGCTCCCCATGCCCCCCACCACACGGATGCCGAGATCGATCGGCACGTCAGGACGTACCTGACCGTGTTCGGGGCCCTGCTGGTCCTGACGCTCGCCACGGTGGGGGCCTGGAAGTTCCTGCACCTGCCGCTGCCGCTGACCATCACCCTGGCGCTGTTCATCGCGGTGGTGAAGGGGTCGTTGGTAGCCTGCTACTTCATGCACCTCGTCTCCGAGCGCAAGCTGATCCACTACGTGCTGGCCATGACGGTGGTGTTCTTCTTCGTGCTACTCCTGCTGCCGATGGTCACCTCCATGGCCGATGCGGTCCAGGTGGCCGGCTGACCATGTCCCTCAAGGCCTTCCACATCGTGTTCGTCACGCTGGCCACGCTGCTGGCGTTCGCGTTCGCCGCCTGGGCGTTCTCGGCGGGGATGCCGCTGGCGGGAGGCCTGGCCGCGGTGTTCGGCGCCGGCCTGATCGTGTACGGGTTCTGGTTCTGGAAGAAGATCAAGCCGCTGACCGAGGACCGCGGCGAGCGGCCCCGGATAGGACGGCCCAGGGTGGTCGTGCCGCTGGCGCTGGCCTCCCTTGCCTGGCTGCTGAGCGGTCGTGATGCCACGGCCTGCTCGGTGTGCTACGGGGCGGCGGAGGGACAGATGATCGAGGCGGCGCGCGCGGGGGTCTGGCTCATGATCGGGTTCGTGGCGGTCATGCAGGTGGGCTTCGGCCTGTTCTTCATCCAATTGTGGCGGCGAGCCAGGAAGCACAAGGAGTCCGCGGAATCATGATGAGCCTTCCCGAGGCCGCGTCCGCGCACGCGGGCGACATCGACAACGTCATCAACTACGTTCACTGGCTCATGGCCGCGCTGTTCGTGGGCTGGAGCGCCTTCTTCCTCTATGTGCTGGTGCGCTTCCGCCGGAGCCGCCACCCGAAGGCCGACTACACGGGGGTCACGAGCCACGCCAGCACGTGGCTCGAGGTGTCGGTCGCGGCCCTCGAGGGTGTCCTCCTGATCGGCTTCTCCATTCCCCTGTGGATGGATCGCGTGGACAGGATCCCGCCGGAGTCGGAGTCCACCGTGGTGCGCGTGCTGGCCCAGCAGTTCGCATGGAACGTGTGGTATCCGGGGGCTGACGGCAAGTTCGGGCGCACGGACATTTCGCTGATGGACGAGGCCACCAATCCCATCGGGCTGGACCGCGACGACGCGGCCGGCAAGGACGACATCACCTCCCTCAACCAGATGCACCTGCCGGTGAACAAGCCGGCCATCATCCACCTCTCGAGCAAGGACGTCATCCACAGCTTCAACCTCCCCCACATGAGGATCAAGCAGGACGCCATCCCCGGGATGCGCATCCCGGTCTGGTTCCTGCCCACGACCACCACGGCCGAGATGCGCAGCAAGAAGGGGAACGACGCCTTCCAGTACGAGATCTCCTGCGCGCAGCTGTGCGGCAACAGCCACTACAGCATGCGCGGGTTCCTGACCGTGGAGACGCAGGAGGAGTACGACGCGTGGCTGGCCGACGAGGCTTCCCGACTGCAGCCCGCCGAAGACGAATGGGCCGAGTGAGGACACCGCCAGCGTGACCGTCGCGTCCCGCGCTTTGCGAGGGGCGCTGGCCGGCCTGGCCGGCGGCATCACGTGGCTGATCGGGATCGCCCTGGTGTTCGGCCCGGCCCAGGCGGTTCTCACCAACCCCGACTACCAGAGCGCCAAGATGATCGCCGCGTTCGCCGAGGCCCCCTCGCCTCCGCGGGCGTTCGAGTCGCCGGGCCTCGTGGTGGCGGGGCTCCTGGGGATCGGCGTCCTGTGGGGATGCGTTTTCGCCTGGCTGGCGTCCTCGTGGCAGGGCTCGTGGACGGGGCGCGGCCTGCGGTTCGGCGCTGTGAGCTGGGCCCTGATGGTTCCCTGGTTCGAGTTCTACCTTCCCTGGAACGTGCTGCGCGAGCCGGCCGCGCTGGTGCTGCTCGAGATGGCCTGCTGGGCCCTGGTGCTGATCCCGGTGGGCCTGGCCATCTCGGGAGTCGAGGCGCTGTTGCGGCCGCGGAGCTGACTCAGTTTCCGCCCGGTTCCCGGACCTGCTCCTGAGGCTCCCTTTGCCGGTCTTTGACCTCGGTCTTCTGCTTGAGCCTCGATCGGGATGCCGAGATGGCCGCCATGCACTGATGCCGCGTGGCCAGGCCGCCGGCCACGAGGCGCGAGCATTCCCGCACCACGCAGGTGACGAACGCTCCGTGGCTCTTCCAGCTCGCAGCCGGGCTGCAGGCCGCCACGCCATCGCAGTTCTCGTCGAGGAGGTTCCCCGGAAGATCGGTAGCGCCGGGGCGCACGCGCGAGTCGGAGTCCAGACAGTCGCCCGCACACCCGCGGTATCCATCCCCATCGGCGTCCGCCTCCAGGAATGGGACGTCGCCGTCGCAGTCGTCGTCCAGGCCATTGCAGGCTTCGGCCCGCGGACCCACGTCGCCGACGCACGCGTAGACCCCGCCGTCACAACGGGAGACGCCCTGGCTGCACGCTCCGATGTCGCTGCCGCAGGCAACGCCTCCGCCGGGGTTGCCGTCGTCCAGGACGCCGTCGCAGTCGTCATCCAGGCCGTTGCAGGCTTCGGGCTGGGCGCCGACTTCGCCCACGCACGCCAGCGCTCCGGCCGTGCACCTCGTGACCCCCAGACTGCACTCACCGACGTCGGTGGAGCCGCACGCCACGCCGCCCCCCGGATCTCCGTTGTCCTGCACCCCGTCGCAGTCATCGTCCAGGCCGTTGCAGGCTTCCGCAGCGCCGGGGTTGACCGCCGGATCGGCGTCGTCGCAGTCGCCCGTGCATTGGGTGAAACCGTCGGCATCGCCATCGGGACCCGTGAGCTGGTCGGGGAAATAGCGTCCGCCCGTACTGAAGGTGCTGCCTCCATGGACCAGCATCCCCTCGCCGTCCCAGGCGACCGCCGCATTGGGGCGCGGCGGGGGCGCGCCGATGGTGCTGATCGAGCTCCAGAGGCCGGTGGCGGGGTCGAAGCGGCCTCCGACCGGAGTCCCACCCCAGGTGAGAATCAGACGTCCCGTCCACAGGGCATGATCGCCCTGGAACGGCGGTATGCCGAGGTTCTCCCAGACCCGGGTCTCGGGATCGAACCGCGCCATCGAGGGACGGCCCTGGGACGTATTGATGATGTACCCGATGGACGGGTCGTACTTGTGCTTGGCGCTGCCGCCTCCCAGGATATACATGTGGTGACCATCCCAGACCGCCCGATGGCCGCTTCGATCCTGGACGGCGGCGTCGAACGGGATGGAGGTCCATAGATTGGAGGCGGGATCGTAGATGCTGCCGGCTCCGGAGGTGTCCCATCCGATGCCGTCGGGTCCGGGGCCGAGCCGGAACCTGAAAAAGCCGCCCCAGACGATCATGCGGCTCCCCGTCCAGACGGCGCTGGCTCCCGTCCCGATCGCTCCCGAGCCGCTGGCCCGCAGGGAAGCCCATGCGCCGGTGGCGGGGTCGTACGCCACGGTATCCCCGTAGTAGCGGGGAAAGCCCGTATAAGGGGGAATGCTCTCGCAGATGTAGTCGGTGTACACCACCGGGACACACATCCCGCCGAAGATGATCATGCGGGAGCCGGTCCAGACGGCCACATGCCCGCTGCGGACAAACCCCCCACCGTAGAGGAAGTGGAAGGAGGTCCACGTGTTGCTGATCGGATTGTACCGGCCGCCTATCGGAACACCGGGAGGAAAGGAGCGCTTGCGTAGCCGACCGCGCCCCCGTAGAGGATCACCTCGGTGCCGCTCCAGACCGCCGTCGGCCGGGATCCTACGGGCGCCCCGGCGGTCGATACGGGCAGCCATGCGTCGAGCGCCGGATCGTAGCGGGCCATGGACGTCGCTCCGGCGATCACCACGTAGACGCTTCCGGTCCATACGGCCTGGTACGCCCCGGTCACGGGTCCTGGCTGCGACAGGATGCTGTCGGCCCAGGTGTCGCCCGGCTGGCACGAGTCCAGGGAGGCGTTCCCCATGGCCGGCATCGCACTGGTCGAGCGGGCGACGACCTCGAGGCCGCGCGATGGATCGAACCGGCTCGCGTTGGCTTGCCACCATTCCTCCCAGGTGACGCGAGGGAACGCATACTCGGCGATGAACGGCCGCCCGTCGTGCTCGAAGGCGGCCCTGACCACGAACGCCCCCGTCTCGCCCACGACCTTTCCCAGAGCCCTCTCGCGGCGTGGCGCGGCCGCGACCCCGAGGTCATCCCGACCCAATACCCTCAGCCGCGGGTGATCGGTGCCGGGGCGCAGGGTGCCGCCGGCGAGCGCCGCCGCCAGCGCTTCCGCTTCCTGTCGCGGGCCGGCCTGGATGACCGGATCGTCATCGAACCGCTCATGAAAGAGCCGCGAGACGAGGGCCGGACGGACCAGGGTCTCCTGGATCATGACCTCGTCGCCCTGCAGAGCGGTGCGCAGCTCGGCCAGGCGCTCCGGAAGACGGGTGGCCCGGGCAATCCTGTCGGACTCTGCCATCAGCATCTCGGGAGTGACGCGGACGCCCCAGAGGTCCTCCAGCACCGCCGACTGGGCCAGGAAGTCGTGCACGTCGCGTTCCAGCGCCTGGCGCGGGGCGGCCAGCTCGAAGGGCTGGGTGGCTTCGATCTGATGCTGGTACTGCACGCGCGCGATGGTCTCGCGAGCCAGAAGCCGCTGCTCGAAGGTCAAGGCGCCGTGTTGGATGCCTTCCGGGAAGAGCATTCCCAACGCGATGGATACGAGGACGAAAGTGGTGGGCATGGCGAGCCCTCCATGGGCAGGATTTGCCTGATCCTACGGAAATTGCGGCAATCCCGTCAATGAGAATGTGAGCAGCTGCGCTATCATCCACGGCACCGTGCCGGCCGGAGCGCCGGATCCAATATGAGGTGACCATGAGAGTATCCGCCTGCCCCGGTTGCGGGGGTGCCAATCTGTACCGCACCCTGAAGCCTGCCGGCTCCGGGGGAGGGCATGCCCCCAACTACCTGCCCGGACTGGGAAGATTCCTGCGCACCGCGACCTTCACCATCGTCGTCTGCAGCGACTGCGGCCTGACCCGGTTCTACGCCGAGCCCGGCGCCATCGAGAAGCTCCCCGGCTCGCCCAAGTGGGAGCGCGTGCCGGAGGTGCACCGATGACCACGCGCATCGTCAACCTGGCCGATCTTCCCGTCACGCGGCGATCCCACGGCGAGCGCTTCGAGGCCGAGTTCCAGACGGCGGGGACCGCGCTGAGCTCCGTCAAGCTGGGGTTCAACGTCACCACGCTCCCGCCCGGCAAGCGGGCCTTCCCCTACCACGCCCACCGGGGCAACGAGGAGATGTTCTTTATCCTGGAAGGGGAGGGGTCGATCCGCATCGCGGAGGAGATCCACCGCATCAAGGCGGGCGACTTCATCTCGCTGCCCGCGGGGCGAGACTCGGCGCATCAGATCTTCAACGACTCGCCGGCGCCCCTGCGCTACCTCGCGGTGAGCACCATGGAGCTTCCCGAAGTGGTGGAGTATCCCGATTCGGGCAAGCTGGGCCTGACCGCCGGGACCTCCGGGGGCAGGGCGCCGGCCGCCGATTCGCTGCGGCACTTCTTCATCGTGGGTGACGCCGTGGACTACTACGAGGGCGAGAGCTGAGGGATGCCGCCGGTCTGGGCGCAGCCTCCACGCGGGCCCGGACCACGCAGCCGTCCATGTGATCGTTGACCAGCCCCATCGCCTGCATGAAGGCATAGGTCGTGGTGGGCCCAACGAACCGCCATCCACGACGCTTCAGGTCGGCCGACAGCCGCCGCGACTCCTCGGTGGTGGTCATGGCGCGCAGCACGGACATGGTCAGACGGCGGGGGCGTGACGCCGGGTCCGGCTCGAATCCCCAGACGTAGGACGACAGCGAGCCGAACTCCTCCGCCAGCTCGTCGACCAGCCGGGCGTTCCCGATGACCGCCTCGATCTTGCCCCGGTGCCGGACGATCCCCGCATCGGACAGCAGCCGGTTCACGTCGCGCGCCGTGAAGCGCGCGATCCTGCGCGCGTCGAACCCGGCGAAGGCGCGCCTGAACGCCTCCCGCTTGCGCAGGATGGTGAGCCAGCTCAGCCCGCACTGAAACCCTTCCAGGGACAGCTTCTCGAAGAGGCGGCGGTCGTCGGTGACCGGGAACCCCCACTCCAGGTCGTGATACGCGAGCAGCTCGGGGGAGCCCGTCGCCCAGACGCAGCGAGGCCCGCCGTCGGGGCCGGGGAGGCACGATCGATCGCGCGCGGAAGGCATGATGTCGGGTATCTTGACCGCATCCGGAGACGGCATCAAGGGGGTGGAGGCTCGGAGGCCTCGTTCAGGAGGTCCTGTATGGCGCGTTACGGCGTTCTGGGTTCGGGGCAGGTGGCGCAGGTGATGGCGCGGGGGCTGGCCAAGCACGGCCATGAAGTGCGTATCGGCAGCCGCGAGCCGCTCAAGCTGGATCCGTTCTCGAGGGACTCCGGGATTCCGGCGGGCACGTTCGCCGATGTGGCCGCCTGGGGCGAGTCGCTGGTGCTGGCGGTGCTCGGGCAGGCGGCGTCGGAGGCGCTGCGCCTGGCCGGGGAGCCGAACCTGCGCGACAAGATGATCATCGACGTGACCAATCCGATCAGCGACGAGCCGCCGGGTGATGGCGTGCTGAGGTTCTTCACCGGGCCCAACGAGTCCCTGATGGAGCGGCTTCAGGAAGCCTACCCGCGCTCGCGCTTCGTGAAGGCCTTCAACAGCGTGGGGAGCGCGTTGATGGTGAACCCGGCGCTTCCGGGCGGCCCGCCGACCATGTTCTACTGCGGCAACGACGCCCGTGCCAAGAAGGAGGTCGCCCGGATCATCCAGCAGTTCGGCTGGGAGGGGGCGGACATGGGGACCGCGACGGCCGCGCGCGCGCTGGAGCCGCTCTGCCAGCTCTGGTGCATCCCGGGGTTCCGCGAGAACAGGTGGACGCATGCTTTCCGCCTGCTGAGAGGTTGACCGGAAAGGAGGATCCCGTGGTCGAGAAGGTGAACCTGGCCGACAAGCTCGCGCGGATCGACGAGCCCTGGAGCCCCCGCATCGTGGGCGAGCTGAACGGGCAGCACGTGAAGCTGGTCAGGCTGGACGGTGAGTTCATCTGGCACCATCACGAGCGGGAGGACGAGCTGTTCCTGGTGCTGCACGGCTCGCTTCGCATGGAGATGCGCGAGGGGAGCGTGACCCTGCGGCCGGGCGAGATGATCATCGTGCCGCGCGGCGTGGAGCACCGGCCGGTGGCCGAGCCGGGCACGCAGGTGCTGCTATTCGAGCCGGCCGGCACGCTCAACACGGGCAACGTTCGCAACGAGCGCACGGTGAGTGATCCGCAACGGTTGTGAGGAGGAACGCATGGCAGCCTACGTGATCGTCGACATCCACATCACCGATCCAAGCACCTACGAGACCTACAAGGGGAAGGCCGCCTCCACGGTGCAGGCGTTCGGCGGCCGCTACATCGTGCGCGGAGGCGAGGTGGAGACCCTAGAGGGGGACTGGACGCCGGGGCGCACCGTGGTGCTGGAGTTCCCCGACGCGCAGCGAGCCCGTGAATGGTGGAGCTCGCAGCTCTACGCGCCCGTCAAGGCGATCCGCCACGCCTCCTCGCGCACCAGGATGATCCTGGTGGAAGGAGCCGAAGGATGCTGAACCGCATCGGGCAGATCGCCGTGGTCGCGCGCGACGTGGGGCGAGCCACCACCTTCTACCGCGACGTCCTGGGGATGCGGCTCCTGTTCGAAGCGCCCCCGAAGATGTCGTTCTTCGACTGCGGCGGCGTGCGGCTCATGATCTCGCTGCCCGAAGGAGAGGGGGTGGACCGCGCCTCATCGATCCTCTACTACAAAGTGGACGACATCCAGGCGGTGCACCGCACACTCGCGGAGCGCGGCGTGACCTTCATGTCCCCGCCTCACATGGTAGCCAAGCTCCCCGATCACGAGCTGTGGCTCGCCGATTTCAAGGATTCGGAGGGGAACATCCTGGCCCTGATGAGCGAGGTGAGGTGAGCGTCGTCTTCCGGCCGACCCCCGAGCAGATCCGGGCGGCGGCCGGCAAGACGCTGGGCGACGTGATCGCGCCGGCCTTGCGCGTCCTGTTCGTCGGGATCAACCCGGGCCTGTACACCGCCGCGGTGGGGCACCACTTCGCGAGGCCCGGCAACCGCTTCTGGCCGGCCCTGCATCTGTCGGGCTTCACGCCGCGCCTGCTCTCGCCCTTCGAGGAGGACGAGCTGCCGGCGCTCGGCTACGGCATCACCAACATCGTGCGGCGGGCGACCGCCTCGGCGGCCGAGCTGAAGCGCGAGGAGCTGAAGGCGGGGGGGCGCCGGCTGGCCAGCAAGGTGCGGCGGTACCGCCCCCGCCTCGTGGCGGTGCTGGGGATCGGCGCCTACCGCACGGCCTTCGATCGCCCCGAGGCAGCGCTGGGCCTCCAGACCGAAAAGCTGGAAGGGGCCCGCCTCTGGGTGCTCCCCAACCCCAGCGGCCTCAACGCGCATCATCAGATGGAGGATCTGGCCCGCCGCTTCCGTGAGCTGAAGCGCGCGGCCACGTCCCATGTCCTTGCCCGACAGTGAGATAGACTTCCGGGATTGTGACGAGGCGGCGCAGCGTCTAGGATCGCCGCATTCCGGTCCATGGGCAACTCGAGGCACCTCAAGACAGGAGAGATGACACGATGATGCGGAAGGCGTTCTGGGCGTTCCTCCTGCCGCTGGCGATCTGCGGCGCGGCATGGGCGGGCGGCGATCATTGCAACCACGAGAAGGCGGCCGCGGCCGGCCACGATCATGGCCAGGGCCATCACTGCGCTCTGTCCAAGGGGGTCAGCAAGTCGGCCAAGATGACCGACGACGGCGCCGTGGTGACGCTCAAAGGGAAGAACGACGAAGCCGTGAAGGCCATCCAGGAGCACCTGTCGGCCCACACGGAGAAGGGAGAGGGCTCCGATTGCCCGGACTGCCCCTTCGGCATGCAGGGCGTCAAGGCGACCGTGAAGGTCACCGACAAGGGAGGCGAGGTCACCTTCTCGGGAAGCACCCCCGAGGCGGTCAAGAGCGTGCAGGAGTGGGCCAGCAAGCCCGCCGGCGCCTGCTGCGGCGACAAGGAAAAGAAGAAGGCCGCCTGACCTCGGGCTGACCGAAGAATCTTTCGACGGGCCTCCGGGTGACCGGAGGCCCGTCGTGTTTCAAGGGCGGCTATACTGGCGCCTTCTCGGCTCAGGAGGCCGCCCATGCGCCCAGCGTTGCTGCTTCTCACGTCCGTGATCGGCATCTCCGTGCTTCAGGCCGCCCCTCCCACCGTGGACGAGGCGCGCGCCTTCCTCGAGCGCACCGACCTCCGCCTGCTCGAGCTGACCATCATGGCGGCCCGGGCCGGATGGGTGCAGTCCACCTACATCACCCAGGACACGGAGCAGATGGCGGCCGAGGCGGGAAAGAACCTGCTGGCCGCCCAGATGGAGGCGGCCAAAGAGGCGGCCCGGTTCAAGGACCTCAAGCTCTCCGAGGACATGGCGCGCCAGATCCAGCTGCTCAGGACCTCGATGTCGCTGGCCGCGCCGGATGACCCCGCCCGGCAGGCCGAGCTGGCGCAGATCGGCGTCGAGATGGAGAGCCTCTACGGAAAAGGAGAGTGGTGCCGCTCCGAGGGGGAATGCCTCGACATCAACCAGCTCAGCCGCATCCTGGCGGAGAGCCGCGACCCCAAGGAGCTGCTGGACGTGTGGGTCGGGTGGCACGCCATCGCGCCGCCGCTGCGCCCCAAGTACACCCGCTTCGTGGAGCTGGCCAACGCCGGTTCGCGCGAGCTGGGGTTCGCCGACCTGGGGGCCCTGTGGCGCTCCGGGTACGACATGCCGGCGGACGCCTTCTCGGCCGAGTTGGACCGGATCTGGCAGCAGGTCAAGCCTCTGTATGACGCCCTGCACTGCCACGTGCGCGCGTCGCTGGCCGCCAAGTACGGCCAGACTCTGGTCCCTCCCGGCAAGCCGATCCCGGCCCACCTGCTGGGGAACATGTGGAGCCAGAGCTGGGCCAACATCTACGACCTGGTCGGGATTCCGGAAGGGGGCGGCCCGGGCTTCGACCTGACGAAGCAGCTGCTGGACCGCAAGGTGGACGCGCTGGGAATGGTTCGCTACGGCGAAGGCTTCTTCTCGTCGCTGGGGCTCGAGCCCATGCCGGCCACGTTCTGGGAGCGCTCCATGTTCGTGAAGCCCCAGGACCGCGACGTGGTGTGCCACGCCAGCGCGTGGGACATCGACCAGGAAGACGACCTCCGCATCAAGATGTGCATCGAGATCAACGCGGAGGACTTCTCCACCGTCCACCACGAGTTGGGACACCTCTACTACGACCGTGCCTACAGCAAGCAGCCGTTCATCTATCGCCAGGGAGCCAACGACGGATTCCACGAAGGGGTGGGCGACACCCTCGCGCTCTCCATCACCCCGTCCTACCTGGTCAAGCTGGGCCTGCTGGACAAGGCCCCCGCCGGCTCGGGGGACCTGGGCCTTCTGATGAACATGGCCCTGGACAAGGTGGCCTTCCTGCCGTTCGGCCTGCTGGTTGACCAGTGGCGCTGGAAGGTCTTCTCCGGCGAGATCCCCCCCGACCGGTACAACGCCGGATGGTGGGAGCTGCGCCGCAAGTACCAGGGGATCGACGCCCCGGTAGCGCGCAGCGAGAAGGACTTCGATCCCGGGGCCAAGTACCACGTCCCCGGCAACACCCCATACACGCGGTACTTCCTGGCGAGCATCTACCAGTTCCAGTTCCATCGCGCGCTGTGCCGCACGGCGGGGTTCACCGGCCCGCTGCACCAGTGCTCCATCTACGGCAACAAGGAAGCGGGGGAGCGGCTGGAGAAGATGCTGGAGATGGGCTCGAGCCGCCCCTGGCCCGAAGCCTTGGCCGCCCTCACCGGCGAGACGAAGCTGGACGCCACCGCGATCCTCGACTACTTCGCGCCGCTCAAGCAGTGGCTCGACGAGCAGAACAAGAACCGCACCTGCGGCTGGTAGCGGACGCTCTTCAGGCCCGGTGGGCGCGGCGGCGGAGAGTGGTTGCCGGGGACGTTCGCCGTCGTGGCGTTGGCCACGACGGCCCGCTTCCGCCTTCGCCCTCGCTCGCTGGCCGCGCACAAGCGCGCGCGGCCAACGCTCGCTCGACCCGGCTCAGGCTCCAGAGAGCCCCGGCAACCACTCTCCGCCGCCGCGCCCACCTGCCACTAACACAGCCTCCGTGGTATGGCCTTGGTTCTTCTCGCCTCGCTTACGTGAAAGAACATGACCTCCGCCACGGTCTTGGTTTTTCTCGCCAGGAGGACGGGGCAGATGCGGATGAACTGGGTGGAGTGACGAGGCGGCCCCGGTGGGGAGTGGTTTCCGGGGCCCTCTGAGGACGAGCCGGGTCGCGCGAGCGTTGGC
>JBOGOC010000112.1:0-14279 GCA_050747525.1 Candidatus Polarisedimenticolia bacterium
CTCCAGGCGGGCGGCCACGCGCCGCGCCTCCAAGCGCTCGCGCGCTATCACGGCCCACCGGCGTTCGAGGTGATCCCAGGCGATGGTCCATCCATAGAGCCCGAACCACAGATCGGGGAGGGCGGGATCGCGCGGGCCGGCGCGCCGGGCCATCGGCCTCAGCGAAGGCTCCACCGCGAGGCGCGCGTCGAAGCCGATCCACCCGATGGCCCCGCCCGCGAAGGGCCATTCCCCGGCGGGCAGGCAGGCGTGCGGGGCGAGGGCCGCCTCCAGCTTCAGGAATGGGTCGTCCGCGTCACGCCACGCGTCCCACACGACCTCGGAGAACGGCTCGGCGCTCAGGAACGAATAGCGCGCGATGTCCTCGCCGGCCCCTTCCGGGCCGGCGCTCAGCAGCAGGGCCGGCGCGCGACCCGCGGCGAACAGGGGGAGCACGTCGAGCGGGTCGCGCCATCCGTCCAGATCGAGGACGAACGGCCTGGACGCGCTCATCGCCGCAGGGCCAGCTCGCGCAGGCGGTCCACGGTCTCGCGTGCCACGCCGGCCTCCCCGACGCGATGCCGGTTGCGTCCCTCACCGTGGAAGTCCGAGCCGCCCGTCCCCACCACGCCCAGGCGCTTCGCCATCTCCGCCATGCGACGCCGTACGTCGTCGCCGTGCTTGGGGTGGTGCACCTCGATGCCGTGCAGCCCCTCTCTCACCAGCGATTCCGTGTCCGCGTCGGACAGATTGAGGCCGGGATGGGCCACCACGATCGCGGCCGAGCGGGCGCGCGCCAGCTCGAGGGCCTGCGCTACGGACAGGGTCTCGCGCGCCACGTACCCGGGCTGCCCGCGGCGCAGGTAGCGCACGAACGCCTCGTCCAGGTCGATGGCCGCGCCGTGGCGCACGATGGCGTCGGCGATGTGAGGCCGCCCGATGGAGGTGCGATCTCCCGCCCCCGATGCCTGGGCGATGGCGTCGACCTCCTCCATGGTGACCGGCACGCCCGCCTTGTTGAGCTTCTGGACGATCCGCTCGGCGCGGCGGCGCCGCTCCTGCCGGAGCGGCTCGAGCGCCTCGCGCAGCGCGACGTCGTCGGGGTCGAGCCCGTACACCAGCAGGTGGATCTCGCGGCTCTTCCAGGACGACGAGAGCTCGGCCCCACCCAGGACCTCGAGGCCCGGCGGGGCGGACGCGCGCGCTTCGCGGATGCCGTCCACGGTGTCGTGATCGGTGAGCGCCAGCAGCGACAGCCCCGCGGCGGCGGCCGACGCCACGAGCTCCGCCGGCGTGAGCAGGCCGTCGGAGTGGTGAGAATGCGTGTGCAGGTCGGCTTCGATGGGCATGAGGCCCCGGATCAGCGGGCGTAGTCCACGGCCCGCATCTCGCGGATGACCGTGACCTTGATCTTGCCCGGGTATTCCATTTCCTGCTGGATCTTCGCCGCCAGCGTGGAGGCCAGAAGCGCCGACTGGGCGTCGTCGAGGCGGTCGTGGCGCGCGATCACGCGGATCTCGCGGCCGGCCTGGATGGCGAACGACTGCTCCACCCCCTCCATCGAGTCGGCCAGCTTCTCCAGCTGCTCGATGCGCTTGACGTAGTCCACCGTGGTGCGGCGCCTCGCGCCGGGACGGGCCCCGGAGATGGCGTCGGCGGCCGACACCAGGACCGAGATGGGGCTGATCACCTCCACGTCCTCATGATGCGAGGCGATGGCGTTCTGCACGATGAGCGGCTCGCCGTACTTCTTGGCCACCTCGTAGCCGATCTCGGGATGGGTCCCCTCGCGCTCGTAGTCGATGGCCTTGCCGATGTCGTGGAACAGGCCGGCGCGGCGCGCGAGCCTGCCGTCCAGCCGAAGCTCGAGGGCCATCAGCTCGGTGAGCCGGCCCACTTCCTTGGAATGCTCGAGCACGTTCTGCCCGTACGACGTGCGGTACCGCAGGCGCCCCAGCAGCCGGACGATCTCGGGGTGCACCCCCTCGATCTTCATCTCACGCAGCGCGTCTTCCCCGATCCGCTGGATGTTGCGCACCATCTTGCGCTTCATCTCGTTGGAGACGTCCTCGATGCGCCGCGGCGTGATGTTCCCCTCCTTCATGATCTTCTCGAGGCACATCCGCGCGATCTCGCGCTTGACGGGGTTGAAGCCCGACAGCACCACGGAATCGGGCGAGTCGTCCACCACCAGCTGCACGCCGACGAACTTCTCGAAGGCCTTGATGTTCTTCCCCTCGTGCCCGATGAGGCGCCCCTTCATTTTCTCGTTGGGCAGGGGCACGGCGGTGACGGTCTTCTCGTTGGAGTAGTCGGCCGCCTGGCGCTCGATGGCCAGGGAGATGATCTTCTGGGCCTCCATCTCGGCGTTCTGCTGCGCCTCGTCCTTGATTTCCTTGATCATCCGGGCCGCCTCGAACCGCGTCTCGTTGCGCAGGTTGCCCAGCAGCACCTTCTTGGCTTCGTCGGCGGTGAGCCCTGAGATCTTCTCCAGGCGCTCGTTCACCTCGCGGGTGGCGGCCTCCAGACGCCGGGCGGCGTCTTCGTTGACCCGGTCGCGCTCTTCGAGGCGCCGCTCGCGCTCCTTGAAGGACTGCTCGCGGCGGCGGACCTGGGCGGTGGCTTCCTGCAGGCTGGCCTGGGTGTCTTCGGCTTCCTTCTGCAACCGCTGCAGCGACCGCTGGCGGTCGCGCGCCTCGGCCTCGAGCTGTTTCTTGGTGCGGTACCACTCGTCCTTGGCGGACAGCACAGCGGCCTTGCGGTCGGCTTCCGTCTGGCGCTCGGCCTGCTGGAGCAGCTCGGCCGATTCGGCCCGGGCGGCCGTCAGGCTGGCGCGCCCCAGGCGGCTGTTGAGCACCCAGCCCAGGGCGAGCGCTCCCCCGGCCACCACCAGGGCCGCCAGGGCAATCAGGGCCATCGAACCGGACATCCTTGCCTTCCTCCCCCGCCTCCCGAGGGACGAACCCGCCGCAGCCGTGCGGCGTCGCGCGGAGAGACGGGAACGGTGTCGGGCGGGAGGAGGGGCGCCGCGCGCGTGGCGCGGGGCCGGGGTCATCGGGGCCGTTTCAGGCCTGCGGCGGAATCCCTGGAGGACTGGGCGCGACGGGGCGCGGCACGCGCCCCGGGGACAGGTCCCCGAAGGCGCCCGCAGGGGAACGTCCCTTCTGCGGTGGTAGCACGAGTGCTGAATATCCCATCAAGGGCAAGCCCGTAATCGTAGATGCGTCCGTGTCAGGTGTTCCATCCGCGCCCGACCCCTTCGCGGCCGTCTGACCGGACCGCGGGCCGAACCCGGCACGTCCTTCTCCCGCCGCAGCCACCCCCCGTGCCGGCCCATGCCGGCCCTTTGTGGGGCATCTCCACCCGGCTCCAGGCCGCTTCGGTCTCGTGACCATCGTGCGGCATTCGTGCGGCTGGAGCTAGGCGCCCGGAAAGGGCCACGTTCAGGCCCTTCCGTGCGGCGTTGTCGGGAATGTAACACCATGCGGGTCTAACCCGCAAGGAAAGATCGGCCGGACCGGGCGATCCGCTATTGCCCGGAGGGGGCGGCTTCGGCGGCGGCGGTGCCTTCCAGGGGGGCGTCGGCGATCTTGTCGTCCGTCACCAGCCCGATCCCTTCGGCCCCTGCCGACCGGATGGCGTCCATCAGGGTGACCACGTCACCGTAGTTGTTGTTCCGGGCCGCGGCCAGGAAGACCATCTTCTTGCTCTGGCCGGCCAGGATCCCCGACAGCTTGGGCTCGAGCTGCTCGATGGTGGTCTTGTCCTTGTTGATGAAGTAGCTGCCATCCTTGGCGAAGCTGACCACGATCTGCTTCTCGAGCATCTCCGTGGGTATCTGCTGCTCCACGGCCTGGGGCACCTGCATGTCGTAGCCGCGCTGCAGGAGCGGCGTCACGACCATGAAGATGATGAGCAGCACGAGGACCACGTCCACCAGGGGTGTGACGTTGATCTCGGAGTTGATGTGCCCTTTTCCGTTTCCAACCGACATGCCCATGCTGGATCCCTCGATTCGCTAGACGCCGGGAATTCCCGACTTCTCGGCCACGATCCCCACGCCGGAGAAGCCGGCCCTGTTGACCACCATCATGACGTCCTTGACCTCGCCATACGACAGGCGCTTGTCACCCTTGAGGGTGATGCGCTTGTTGGGATTGCGCTGGAAGGTCTCCTGAAGGAGCGTCTCGAGATCGGGCAGGTTGACCTCTTTGGTCTCCAGCCACACCGACACCGGGTTTCCCGGCCCGTTGTACGAGACCGAGATGAGCAATTCGTTCTCGTCCTCGGGCAGCGCCGACGGGTTCGCGGTGGTGGGCAGCTGCACCGGCCGGCCCTTCTGCAGCATGGGGGTGATGACCATGAAGATGATCAGCAGCACGAGCACCACGTCCACCAGAGGGGTGACGTTGATGTCGGAGTTGATCTTCCCCTTCTTGCCGACCGACATGCCCATGGACGATCTCCTACCTGGCCGAGGCGTTCTGGCGCTGCCTGAGGAAGAAGTCGATCAGCTCGGAGGCCGAGTTGGACATCTCCACGTCGAACCGCTCGATGCGCCCCTGGAAGTAGTTGTATGCCATGACGGCCGGGATGGCGACGAACAGCCCGAACGCCGTCTCGATGAGCGCCTCGGCGATACCGGCCGACACGGAGCCCAGACCGCCGGAGCCCGACTTGGCCATCCCCTGGAACGCCGTGATGACGCCCAGGACGGTGCCGAACAGACCCACGAACGGCGCGGTCGACCCGATGGTCCCCAGCCCGCCCAGCTTGGACTTCAGCTCGGCCGCGGTCAGCACGGTGGCGCGCTCCAGGGCGCGGCGAACGGCTTCGATGACGTCCACGGTGGCCCCGCCTTCCTTCTCGTTGAGGAACTCCTGAAGCCCCGCGCTCAGCACCTTGGCCAGGTGCGACTTGGGGTACTTCTTGGAGGCCGCGATGGCGCCCTCCAGGTCGTTGCTGCGCAGGTGCTTCATGACGATGGGAAGGAACTCCACCGACTGCTTCACGGCGTTGCGGTAGGTGAGGAACTTCTCGAACATCACGGCAATCGACCAGATCGACATCCCCAGCAGGAACACCGCCACGCCTTTGGCGGGGATTCCCATCTGGTGCCACATTTCCATCGGTCCAAATTCACCCATCTGAAGCTCCTCTCTTACTTCAAGTTGAAATCAACGATGACCGTGAGATACACCTTCACGGGCCGCCCGCTCTGCAGGGCCGGCTGGTACTTCCACTTCCTCACGGCCTCCATGGCCGCCGCATCGAACAGAGGGTTTGACTTCAGGACCTTCACGTCCTCCACCTCTCCGGTGCGGCCCACGACGATCTCCAGGATGACCTTCCCCTCGGCGCGCGCCTTGCGGGCCACCTCGGGGTACGAGGGCTTCACGAACGTGGTGCGCTCAGGCGGCCTCACGTCGCCCGTGAGATAGATGGGCTGATCCTCTCCGGGAAGGCCCCCCAGCACGCCGCCGGGAACTCCCCCCAGCACGCCGCCGATCACGCCGCCCACCACGCCTCCCACCACGCCGCCGGGCACGCCGCCCGGCACGCCCCCTTCCACGCCGCCTTCCGATTCCTCTCCCGGGTTCTCTTCCTCCTCGGGGATCTCCTCGGGGACTTCCTGAGGCTGCACCACCTCGGGGATGTCCTCGGGGATGATCTCGGGCTTCTCGATTTCCTCCACCTTGGGCTTGGTGGATCCGGCCGGGGGCGGAGGAGGTGGCGGAGGTGGTGGCGGCGGTGGCGCCGTGCCGACGAACTGCACGTTGATGGCCGGCTCGGGCAGGGCCTCCACGTGCAGGTACGAGGCGGTGACCATGCTCACCAGGATGGCGCCGTGCACCACCATCGAGCCGGTCGACATGTACACCTCGCGCAGCCCCTTCTTCTCCTTCTTGGGGCTGGAGTCCATCAAGGTATCGAACATGCGGATCCCTTACCTGCCGGGGTTGCTGGCCGGCGTGGACGTGGAGCCGGTTGGTGGTGGCGTCGTGCCCTGCTGCGCGGCGGCCGCCGCGGCCTGAGCGGCCAGCGACTTGTTGCGCAGCTCCATGGCCTTCGCGAGTGTCTCGTCGGCCCGCTGCCGCCACATCACCGACGTGGCCGGGCTGATGTCGTACTTGGCCTTCTCGCGGTAGGTAAGGCTGATGTACGAGTAGGCTTCGAAGTAGTCCTTGCGCAGTGCGCTGGCCTTCTCCAGGGCAGCCAGCCCCTTGTCCAGCAGCTGCATGCGGGTCTCGTAGTCCAGGTTCATCGAGTTGTACGAGCGGCCCCAGCAGGCCACCCCCACGGAGTACTGGGCCTCGGGGTTGTTGGGCTCGAGCTGCGCCACCTTCTCGAACCACTCGATGGCTTTCTCGGTGTCGCCCGACATGTGATAGAGGGCCGCGATGGTCTTCACCAGGATGATGTCCTGGGGCTTCTTCGCGTAGTCCTCCATGATGAAGTCGATGGCGTCGGGCATGCGCCCGGCCATCTTGCACATGTTGATCAGGTAGTCACGCGCCTTGCCGCTTTCGGGCTGGATGCGGATGTACTGCTTGAACGCCTCGATCGCGCCGTCGGCGTATTGCTTGTCCTTGTCGTGCTCGGAGCCCGGTTCGTACAGCTCCATGTAGGTGAGTCCGAGGTTGAGGTAGGCTTCGGCGTAGGTCTTGTCCAGCTCGATGGCGTGCTTGAACGACTCGGCCGCCTTGACGAACTCCTTCGCCTTGTAGAACCCGACCCCCTGGTTCATGGCGCGCCGCACCTTGACCGTGGTGCATCCGAGGATCGAGATGCAGGCCACGAGGGCGAGGACCAGCGGGAACAGCCGTGCCGCCGTGGTCGATCGACCGCGGCCCGGTGTGATCGACAAATCACTCCTCCAGGAACGCATGGAACGTGTCTGCAATGGATTGCCGGAAACGCCCCAGTCTAGCCAACCCCCCCAGGGGTGTCAACGACCTGCGTTTAGCGCACGGTGATGTCATGCCTGCGTCATCTGACACGAACAAATCGTGAAGGGATGGCGTCGGAACGTGGGCGGCGTTTAGGGGCGCACGGTGAGCGTGGGAGGGATCTTCACCAGCAGCCCCGGGGCCAGAGGCGCGTTGGGATCGAGGCTGTTGTAGAAGGCCAGCTGCTCGGCGGCGTTGGGGTCGCCCAGGTGCTCCTCGGCCAGTGATCTCCACGTGGCGTTCTTCCCGGCCGTCTCGATGCGCAGGCGCGGCGGGGTGAGCGCGGCTGCCTCGCGCTCCTCCAGGAAGCGCAGCCCCAGGGCCCACGCCTCGTAGTCCGCCAGCCGCTCCTTGAAGATCTCGTGCTTGGCGGCGGCGGTGAAGGTCCAGGCGTGCTTGCCGTGCGCCATGTAGGCGTTCAGCACGGCGATCGGCTCGTCCTTCGCGGTTCTCCCTTCATAGGTCGCCAGGTGCGTGAGCACCTGCTGAGCGGTGTGGTCCTGGCGGCCACCGGTGCGCCTCCAGCCGCGGCGCTTGAGCGTCTTCTCGAACTCCTTCTCCACGTCGGCTGCCTCGATGGAGGTGCGCATGGGGTCAGCGTCCAGCAGGGCGATCTCGTCTTCCTTCTTGCGCATGCTGACCAGCGACCCGTTGGGATCCAGGTTCACCTCCCATCCGGAAGGCACGGCCAGTCTCACCGCCAGCTCGCGGTTGTAGTAGCCGTCCCTCAGCACCATCTCGGCGCCGTTGTACTGCCCCACCAGCAGACCGTCGATCCGCCTGAGGTACGAGTCGCGCGACACGCGCCGGGCCGCCACCTCCGGATCCGATTGCTCGAGCGCCCGCAGCGACGTCTCGATGTCCACGATGCGCTGCGACGGAGGCGGGTGCGTCCGGAACCACCGCTCCAGCTTCCCCGGCTCGCGGCCCTCGAGCCACTGCAGCATGCGCATCACCGTGACCCCCTCCTGAGGCCGGAACCCCGCCTTGTAGGTGTAGGCCACTCCCAGGTCGTCGGCCTGGCTCTCCTGATCGCGCGAGTAGGCGCTCATGCCCACCTGCAGCGCCAGGTCGATGAGGTCCCCGTAGTTGGCGAAGGTGCGCGGGCTGATCAGCACTCCCACCAGGGAGCCGTACTGCAGCGCGTACATCTTGGAGAGGCGGGCCGCCCCATGGCGCGCGGTGACGTGGCCGATCTCGTGGCCAAGCACCATCGACAGCTCGTCGTCGCTGCTGAGCCGCTCCAGGATGCCGCGCGTCACGTACACGAACCCGCCGGGCAGGGCGAACGCGTTGATCTGCGGGTCGTTCAGGACCTCGAAGTGGAAGACCAGGCCGGGGCGCTCTCCCTGCCGGGCGAGCCGGTTGCCGATCTCGTCCACGTAGGTCCGCAGGGCGGGGCTGTCCAGGTACGAGCCGAACTCCTTGCGGATCTCCTCGTCGGCCCCCTGGCCGATGGAGAACTCCTGCTCCTCGGTGATGAGCATCATCTGGCGTTGCCCGGTCACCGGGTTCTTCGCGCACCCCCACGCCGCCAGCGCGCCCGCGGCCAGCACGCCGAGCGCCAGGGCCGCGGCCGTCTCACGCGGGCGGCGTGGCACCCGTCACCCAGGCCTGCCCGTCGTCGTAGAACTCCTTCTTCCAGATCGGCACGCGCGCCTTGAGGGCCTCGATGCCGAACTCGCAGGCTTCCAGCGCGGCGCGGCGGTGCTCCGCGGCCACCACCAGGCACACCGAGGCCTCGCCGATCTCCAGCCGTCCCGTGCGGTGCTCGATGGCCATCGCGGCGATGGGCCAGCGCGCGCGGGCCTCCTCGATGATGCGCCGCATCTCGGCCTCGGCCATGGGGGGATAGGCTTCGTATTCCAGGTGGCGCACGCGACGGCCCTGGTGATGGTCGCGCACCACGCCGACGAAGAAGGCCAGGGCCCCGCAGTCGTCCGATCGCAGCGACGCCATCAGGGAAGCCGGATCGATGGCCCCGGTCACCAGACGCGCCACGTCCCGCCCGGGCTCCGCCACCCCTCATCCTCCGCTCACCGGCGGGAACACGGCCAGCTCGTCCCCGTTGCTCAGGACGTGGTCGGGCGGCACGTGCCGCAGATTGCACGCGGCCAGAGGGGCGGCCTTCAGCGTGGCGGCCACCTCGGGGTACCGGCGCGACAGCGCGTCGAGGGCCGCGCCCACGGTCGACCCGTCGGGCAGATCCAGGGTGGTCTCCGAGGCACCCGCCAGCTCGCGATACGAGGCGAACAGCTTCACGGTGACGTGCATGGGGGCCTCAGTGGATGACGTGCAGCTCGCGCGTGGCCAAGCGCATCAGCGTCTGCACCAGTCGATCGATACCCGCCGCCACCTCGGACAGGGACGTTCCCGTGAGGAAGCCCGGGGTGAAGGCCAGCCGGCGCACCTCGTCCACGACCACGTCGGTGGCGGGCGTTCGCATGTCGTCTTCGGAGAGGGACTCGCCCAGGAAGGTCCTGACCACGGTGTGTCCCAGGCTGATGGAGCCGATGGGGGTCTGCCGCTCCCGCAGCCCCGTCAGCAGCTCGCGCACCGAGGGGAGCACCTCGCGCGGCGCGCCCAGCTCGGCGAAATGGGTCATCAGGTTCTTCACGGCCCCGTGCCCGCCCGGGATGATCAGGGCGGTCAGCTCGGCGGGGTGCTGCTCGGCCAGGCTCTTCACCTTGCCGCGCGCGATGCGGGCCGACTCGGCCAGCACCTCGCGGCGCTCCCCCTCGGCCTCCGACCCGGTGAGGTGATCGATGACGTGCATCTGGGTCACCTCGGGAGAGAGCCAGATGGGGCGCGCTCCCGCCCGCTCCACCGCCAGGGCCGCAAGCACCGCCTCGGCCACCTCGGTGCCGTCGTAGAAGCCGCACCCCGACAGGATGATCCCCACGCGGCTCATGCCCCCAGCACCTCTTTCATGCCGTCCACCACGCGGCGCACACCCTCTTCCAGCGGCGCGCTCATGCTCACGCCCGAGGCGTTGCGGTGGCCGCCTCCGCCCAGGCGCGAGGCCAAGGCGTGCACGTCCACGTCTCCCAGCGAGCGCAGGCTCACCTTGGTGTGCGAGGCGTCCACTTCCTTGAACAGGGCCGCGGCCTTCACTCCCTCGACCGACAGCAGCATGTTGACCAGGTCGCCCGTGTCCTCGTCCACGCCGCCGTTGCTCTCGAGCTGCGCGTGGGTGAGGCGCGCCCAGGCCAGGCGCCCTCCGTACTCGTAGTGCGTGTCGGTCAGGGCCGCGCCCACCAGCCGGTTCGATCCGGGCGACACCCCTTCGAAGATCGCGCGGTAGATGCGCGGCGGATCGATGGCTCCGGTGTCCATCAGCTCGCCGATGATGCGGTGCACCGAGGCGGTGGTCTTGGAGAAGCGGAAGTGACCCGTGTCGGTGACGTACGAGACGTACAGGGCCACGGCGATCTCGGGGGTGATGCGTCCTCCCAGCGCCTTGATCATCTGGTACACCAGCTGGCCCGAGGCCGGCGCGTCCACGTCGATGCAGTTCACGTCCCAGAAGGGGTCGGTGGTCACGTGATGATCGATGCACACCTTGCGGGCGGCGGTCGCCCTGGCCGGCTCCAGCACGCGCCCCAGCCTCTCGGGCGACGAGTTGTCCAGCACGAAGAAGAGGGCGGCCTCCTCGATGTATGCCCGGTGGATCGCCTCGTCGTACACCTCGACCTTGTCGGCGCCCGGCAGGAAGGCGTACTTGCGGTGCACCGGGTCGTTGTTGATGATGCGCGCGCGGGCGCCGCGCGCCGTCAGATGATGATAGAGGCCCAGCTCCGAGCCGAGCCCGTCGCCGTCGGGATTCACGTGCGTGCTGAGCACCATGCCGCGGCGCGCGCGGATGGCGTCGTCCACCAGGCGCCCCACGTCCTCCCAGGCAATCCTGATCATGCGCCGCTCCCCTGCCCCGCCTCGCGGTCCCTGGTCTGGGCCGCGTAGGCGACGTACACGCGCCAGTTGCGATCCATGCGCCGCAGGTCGTCGTCGCTCACCTGACGGACGACCCGCCCCGGCACCCCCAGCACCACCGAGCGCGGAGGCACGTGCCAGCCTTCCTTCACCACCGCGCCGGCCCCCACGATGCTGTGGCGCCCGATGCGCGCTCCCGACAGCACGAGCGCGCCGATCCCTATGAGGCAGTCGTCCTCCACGTCGCACGCGTGCACCACCGCGCGGTGCCCTACGGTCACGCGGTCGCCCAGCACCACAGGCCCGTCGATCTCCACGTGCAGGATGCTGCCGTCCTGCACGTTGGTGTCGGACCCCAGCACCACCGGCGCCAGATCGCCCCGCAGGACCGCGCCGTACCACACGCTGCTGCGCGAGCCGATGGTGACGTCGCCGCGCAGAACGGCATTGGGCGCGACGAAGGCGTCAGGCGCGACGTTCAGGCGGGTGGGCAGGAGGCGCGTGTCGGGACCGGGCCGCGACGGGGCCGGCTCTCCCGGCTCTTTCACATGCATGGCAGAACCGTAACACAGGGCTGGAGGCGGTTCCACCGGCGCCCGTGCGGCGGGCGCGAGGTCAGAGACCGGCCGAACCGGTTCGCGGCGCGCGCGCGCGCCACCACGAGCGCCACTCCTCGCGGGCCGCGTCGTTGCTCTGCGCGGGGCCGCGCGGATCGAAGGCCGGGCGGCGGCCCGAGAGCTGCGCGAGCCCTTCGGCGGCGCACAGCCTCACCTCGGCCGCCGGATCATCGAGCGCCCCGATCAGATCCGGAGCCGCCGGCTCGAACCGGGCGGCGGCCAGGCGTCGGATCGACTCGCAGGCGATCCGTTCCGGCTCGCCTGGGCTTCCTCCGCTGACTCCCTCGGTCGAGATGAGCCGGCGCTGTGCTTGCAGCGAGCCTGGCGTTTCGAGGCTGAAGAGGATCTTCGCCGCTTCGGCGCGCAGCTCCAGGTCAAAGGCGGCGGGAGAAGAGAGCACTTGTTCGAGAAGGCCTTCATCGATGCGTCCTCCACTGCGCCGCCAGCACCGCAGCGCTTCGGCCTTGCGAAGCGACGACGGGTCGCGGGCCACCACGATCGAGAGAAAATGGTGCAGCAGCGCCGGCTCGCACCGTAGCGTGTCCATGAGGCACACCATGGAGATGGTGGCCATGGCGTTGTCGCGCCGCACCGAGACCTCACGGGGGTCCAGCGCGACGGGGGCAAACTCCTCCAGAAGGAACGTGAAGTCGAGCGGCTCGGACACCTCGCCGTTGGGCCCGAACTGCCGCTCCAGGCCGGCCGCCCAGGCGTCCAGCTCGGCCGAGATCCCCGGGTAGGTGCGCTCGAAGAAGTTCGGATCGCTGCTGGCCCGCATCTCGCGCCAGGCGTTCAGCAGTGACAGCTCGTGGCGATCGAAGTAGGCCAGGATCTGCCGGAACCCTTCGGTCAGCCGCGCGCGCGTCTCGCGCGTCGAGCGGTCGGTGTCCTGCGCGGTGCCGCCGTAGCCGGCCGCGCGCACGGGCCAGAGCGCCCAGAGAACCACGAACATCACGAGAACGCGGAGCCTGCGACCCGATCCCGAAGACATCGACAACCACCTCACGCCCACACTGGGGGCGAGGTGGAACATAGGTACGAACGCCGACGGATCAAGGCTATGATGAGTGGCCGCCACATCCCCCGGCCGGCCCGGAGATCTCCTAACCGTGCCTTTCTCGTCCCGTCAAAGCCGCATGAGCAGCCACGTTCCGTTCGTGGCACTGGCGCTGGCGCTGACGGTGGCTCCCCCGGCCATCGCACGGCAGGCCGTGCCGGTGGCGGTGGCCGGACAGGTGGTGGACACGCCGCTCACGGTGCCCATCGATCACGCGCGCCCCGAGCTGGGGCGCGGCGTCATCCACCTGGAATCGGGGGCTCCCTTCGATCCCGCCAAGCCCACCGTGCTGGTGGTGGCGGACGGGCAGCAGTTCTACGTGCAGCGCGGCCGGGTGGCGACCATCCAGAACGACAGCTTCGGCCCTGAGCTCAACGTGATCGGCGTGATCGGCCGGGGCACCTCGAAGGCGATCCTGGACTGGGCCGCCCCCGAGGGGCGGGTGAACTGGCCGCGCGCCATGCAGGCCTTCGCGAGCCGCCAGTGGGTCGAGGACATCGAGGCCGCGCGCCGCGCCGTCGCCGGAGATGCGCCGGTCATGATCTATGGCGTGTCGGGGGGCGGCCTGCTGGCGCACCAGTACCTGGCGGCCCACGGAGACAAGGTGTCGCGGGCCGTGGTGGGCACGTCTCCCGTGGCCGGGCTGTCGGCGGCCCTGGGGCTGCGCCACGATCACTTCTGGGACGAGCTGGGCTCGCAGGATCCGAAGCTGCAGCCGCTGCTGCTGGAGGCCCTGAAGAAGGGAACCCTCCCCCGCCCCATCCTGATCCAGCTGCTGCAGCGGCAGAACTTCTTCGTGCCGCGCGAGAAGCTGGGGGCGGAGCGCGCGGCGCTCATTCAAGAGATGGCGCGCGGCGACGAGGCCGCGCTGGCGCGCCGGCGCGAGGAGTATCAGGTCGACGCCGTGCAGCGGATGCTCGACTCGCCCGCGGGGATCCCGATCCGCGTGAGGCTGTACGAGCTGGTGCGCCCGGTCGTTCCGGACGAAAGCGTGCTGACGCGCGCCGTGCTGCCGGACCTGGAGAACCAGGCGACCATCGCGGGGCCCCTGCTGGAGGCCGAGCGGCGGGGCGACATCGCCGCCCCCGTGCTGGACCTGGCCGCCCCCGGAGCGGTGACCGCGCCGATGCTGATGCTGGCCGGCCGGTGGGACCACACGGTCGATTACCGCACGCAGATCTCCCTGGCCGCGCGCTACCCCGCAGCGCGCCTGCTGCTGCTGGACGACGACCACATGCTGGAGCACTTCAAGCAGCAGGGGTTGATGGCCAGAGTGGTGACCGCCTTCCTTGCCCATGGGCCGGGCTCGCCCGCCATGGACGCGCTCGATGCCCGCCTGCGGCGCAGCATCTGGACCGAGGGGCCGTGACTGCCTGACGGACTCAAAGCCGGCTCTCGTTGGTGAATCGCCCGCCCATCGCCCCGCGCCCCAGCCGCCACGTGATCCCCAGCGGCGCCTTGCCCCGGGCCTTCGCCAGGCCACCGTGGATCCCCACGTGATGGTGGAACCAGCAGAGCGACTCGCGGTTGGTCAGCTCCTGCCCGCCGCCGGCGGAGAGGAACACGAGATGATGGTCCTCCAGGGTCGCCCGGCGTGTGCACCCCGGCGCCGAGCACCGGTAGCCGCTTCGGGCGAACAGCTCCCGCTTGTCGGGGCCCCCGACGTTGGCCTCCTTCGGGTCCCACTGCCTCACGCAATCTTCCAGAAGCCCCAGCAGCCCCACCCACAGCGGCGGCCGCCACCCG
>JBOGOC010000113.1:0-31495 GCA_050747525.1 Candidatus Polarisedimenticolia bacterium
CTTCGCGCACTGACCGGTTCCCTTGCAGAATGGGCAGGCTCTTAGCTGGCTTTCCGTAACTCTCCCTTCCCACCGGGGCTGCGGGAAGGCCTTCCACCTCGGCCCATCCATTCTACTCCCGATTCAGCGGCGCGGGGCGGCTTTTCGTGAGGCATGCCTCGCCGGTCACCTACACGCACCCGGCGGATGAGGAGCTTGCGGCGGGGGTCAGGGACCTGCCGTGCTGAGGAGCTCATCACTGAGCTTCTCAACGAGCAAGACCGCCTTCTACATGACTCGCCTGAGGAGTGACCAGAGCCCTTTTGCTCACGAATACACGCATCCGATGGACGAGCAGTTGGCGGCGGGTGGAGCGACTTCCCGTGGTAAGCTGCCTTGTTCGCTTTCTGGAACCTCGCCATGGACCCTCATCAAGTAGAGGTCATCGAAAGTCTCCTGAGAATCCAACACGGGCCGTCGGTGATGGAGATTCTTCGTATCCAGCAGCCAGATTGGGTGATGCTGCACTTTGAGTCCGTCAGTGGACCACCTCTTCCGTCACTTCGAGTCGCGCTCTACAAGACCGAGTTCAGGGATCTGCTGACTAGAATGGGAGAGTGTTTGGCGATGGCCAAGAGCAGGATCGTGCGCATTCCTCAGGAGGGCCCGATTCCCAGCTTGGGGCATTTGGCCGCTCATCAGAGCTTTGGACTCTGCCTGAACCATGAGAATACCGGCATTCTTGGAACCAGCTATGACCTGAGAGAGGGGCAAAACGGAATCGGCCTCGACGTATGGCCGCTCCGCGGCCGAAACATGCCCAACTTCACCTGGACGCCGGATGAAGGGGAGGCGTTCCTTGCCCGCCTTCACGAAGTAGAGAGAACACTCTTCCCCGTTCCTTGAACGCGAGAGCGATGATCAGCCTTCGCCCGCCACGCCTCGCCGCTCACCACGATCATCTACACGCATCCGGCGGATGAGGAGTTGGCGGCGGGGGTCAGGGACTTGCCGTGCTGAATCATCAGTCGGCCACGACGACCGCAGCCGTCTGAAGACCTCTTGACGCCCGCCCGGGTTTCGTAAGAGGATTGGTCACTCCTGAGGAGGTGACCTATGCGAAGATTCACGGGAGCCGTCGTCCTACTCGCACTCGCCGTTGCCATGTCGCTCGTCGCATCGCCTGATGGGACGGAGGCCGGACAGCCAGCCTCCCCGGCAATCGAAGTCGGAGCTTGTGGACTTACCGCGCCGGCCCTTGGCACGACAGCCGCACGGCCCTGCATCATCAGGTGCTCTGACCTGACTGGGTGTCAGCGCTGCTGCGTGATCAAGGGTGGCTGGGTCTGCACCTGAGCGACGAGGGTTGCGTCAGCAGCATGTGATGAACGGCCTGCAGGCTGCCCCGCCGCAATCTGCACTCGATCTGCAAGGTGCACCGCAACTGCACTGACAGTATCCGCGACCGGGCGGCTTCCTATCGGCATCGGCCGCCGGTGGAGCTGTCTCACAACTCTGGGTGCAGACACCATCGGGGGAAATCGCCTGCTGCCCACACGACGCTGCTGCATCGGTCGTCGAAGCCGTTTGCAGCGACATTTCCTCGCCAACCGGGACGGTCCCGGCGGCCGCTCCGATCAGGAGCACGCTGGACACCGCCGCACCGGCGATAATCAATCCCAAAGCGGTCTTTGAGTGCCGATACGCCATCATGGCTGTCTCCTCCTTGGCTTCCAGTATCGCGCCAGTTTCAAGGCCCGAAGATCGGGAAGCATCATCTCATGGTTGGTCGTCACCGCGCAATCGTTGAAACCGTCAACGCACACGCCTAGGTTCATGGGTGGGCGCCTGGGATGCGAGTCACTTGGATAGCAGGGTGCACCATGGCCTTGAGGAGGATCTGGACGTCGGCATTCGTGTCGATGGTCCACAGCAGATCCTCGTGGGCCACCCGCTTCCTGAACCCCGCCTAGCGCCCAGCATCCTGGCGACCTCCTGGTAGTCCTCGTCGGCGCCCTACATGGTGAAGATGACGGCAGCCGGGTCGATGGCAAGGATTGTGCGCACCGTCTCGATGCCGTCCTTCTCGGGCATGATGATGTCCACGATGACCAACGCCGGCCGGTGCTCGCGGTACAGGCGCCCGCCCTCGCGGCCGTCGGGGGCCTCGAGGACGCCGTATCCCTCGGATTCGAGGGCCAGGCGGAGGACCTCGCGGACGTGGCGAGAGTCGTCGATGATGAGGATGGTCTCAACACTCACGGTTGAGAGGGCTCAGCCACCGTATGCGCTCCAGGGGGCTCGGATTTCGGAACTCGCATCGGCCTCTTGAATCGCAACCTACCGCCGGCATCGTAGATGTGAATGCCTGGCTCGTTGT
This sequence comes from Candidatus Polarisedimenticolia bacterium, assembly GCA_050747525.1. Classification (GTDB taxonomy): domain Bacteria; phylum Acidobacteriota; class Polarisedimenticolia; order JACPZX01; family DASXTC01; genus JBOGOC01. The sequence goes on from JBOGOC010000113.1 coordinate 2,360, forward strand.
TTGTACCGTACAGGTGGATCAGGGTCTGCGCTTCTGTCCCCTTTAGAAGAATTGCGGGGCCAATATCAAACGCGTACTGACCGACTTGAGGCACCTCGTTTGCGTCCCGTAGAATCAAATGGGAACCTGTCTGAGTGACGCCAAGCCCGATCCGTTGGGCATGATTTGGATCGAAGACGAGTAGGCCATTCCCACCGGTTGTGGATGCAAGCAGCAGCTTCTGAACGCCACGGTCATCGGACATGTCTAGGGACGTGCCGTCATGATCCGCCACTCCGAAATACGCCCTTTCTGTCCCATGAGCATCATACATGCGCATCCAAGGTCCACCATCGCTCGCCTGCGATAGAAACCTCTCCGTTGCTGCAGCATCCAGAAGCTTGAACCGAGGTTCGCCGCCTAGGACTTCGAGCACCGCTCTGGTATTGCCTGCATCGTCGCTAAGCACAAAGCGCTCGGCCTCTACAACTCTAGGACCAGCTGGTCCTGCACCAAGCAACAGCAGCAGAAGGAATACACAGCAACTGACTGCTAGGAGCAGGCTGGTGCGTCGCTCTCTGCGCTCTAAGGCCGTGATCCGGGCGGCCATTTCCTGCGGTTCTAAGGCGGTGCTCATGCTTGAGCGCTCCGTGATATAAGGCTGAGTCGTCGATGAGGAGGATGGTCATGTCAGGACGCCGATACTACCACGGCCCTCCAGCGGGACAGCCCTCGAGAAGCCAGCCGACGAGCATCACGAAGGCGATGATGAGGGCAAGGGCCGCCGTGGTGGCGAACGGACTCCATCTGTAGTCGCGGACGAAGGGCATCGTGGGTCCTATGGGCAGCCTGGCAGCACCGCCCCAATCCTCCCCTGCAGCTGCCCGCCCATGCTACTACGGCCCGCTCGGATCTGAGCCCCGTGCCGGACGGCTGCCAGGTAGTACCTGCCGCCGCCCACGCCAGGGTCCGGCAGGGTGTCGGCCACGGTGAGCTGTTCGCCAGGGGCCGGAGGCCGTCCCGCCGGCACGGTGCACTGGAGCGGTGACGCCTGCGAGAGGTCGGACACGCTGGCTAGGTCGCCGGCGTAAACCGAGAAGGAGTCGGCGCCCGGCAGCCCCTCCGGCCGCACCGGCACGTTGAACGACAGCGTCGAGGGCGGCTGGTACGAGAGGATGATGTCGAGGAGAGTGGGGAAGCCACCCCGAATCGCTATGAAATGGCGTGTTCCACCATCATCACAATCGGGTTGACTATCGGCAAATGCCTCAAACTGCACGTACATTACGCCATTAACGGCATCCCACACCGCGCCGGTGATGTCAGGCTCAAGGTAGCAGCTAGCCGTGCAAATGCTGCGGAGACCTCCAAGGTATTCGGCGGATCCGCTTGAGGCCGAGCGGCCAACACCATATCTGACGCGTGTGAATTTACCGGGCGCTGCGGGGCATGGTTCTGGTGACTCAGGAGGAGGTTGAGTGTAAAAGTTGACCAAGAAACCCAATGTATCTACAAACACCGACTCTTCTGCACTCGGGTCACTTGGTATGACCGAGGTCTCGTCTGTTGCAAAGATACCAGGGACTCCAGCTACGAAGAAATCCGACCCTCGAGGGGCAACAAGTAGTTGGCCCGATGCGGCGTCCCAGAGGCAACACATCACAAGCGTCCATGTGTAGGCGAACTTGCTCACATTTCTTTCCAATACGGTCCGCGTTGGCGGTCCACGGGTACCTCCATGAGGGTAACTCGGGCTTCGTACCTTCTGTGAGAGCTGCCTACGGGTAGGACGTCGGCGTCCCTCCCGCACTCACCCCGTGCTACTACACTCGCCGCATGTGAGTGCCGTGACGACCGAGAGGGCTGGTGCGCTGGCGGGGGATGGCTCGCAGAATCCACCGAACATCGCTGCCTCTCCCCGGAGCTACGGACACCCCGTCAAGACCGCTGCATTCCTCCCCTGCAGCTGGCCGCCCATGCTACTACGGCCAGCCCGGACCTGAGCCCGTGTCGCACCGCCGCCAAGTAATACCTGCCGCCGCCGATCGCCCGGTCCGGCAGAGTGTCCGCCACCGTCAGCTGCTAGCCCGGAACCGGTGGCCGCCCGGTCGGCACGGTGCACTGTAGCGGCGACGCCTGGGAGAGGTCGGACACGGTAGCCAGGTCGCCGGCGTAGAGGGCGAAGCTGTCGGCGCCGGGCAGGCCCTCGGGGCGGACGGGGGGTGGCCCTCCCGACACGCTCGGTCGATGGCCTACATGCCGGCGATGCGACCTCGCCAGCGAGAAGCTACGGGCACACCACAGCAATCTTCTTGGGCAGACAGGCTAGTAGCCCTTGCGGACGCTCCGATCCATCGCTTCGGTGTCCGTACGAACCTTCCAGCAGCGCGTTATGCGGTACGACTATGTAGTACGTATCGCCCGTCGCCGGCGTGAACGTACTTGTCGTCGCGCCTCCAGTAGTGCAGATTCTCGCCGTGTGGCTGTAATACGTGCCTATAGTCCCCTCGTAGATCTCATAGTCGTTGTCACTTGCGGAGCAGGAGGCACTCCATGCGAGCGTGATCTGTCCACCTGCCGCGGGGGCGGCCGTGAGGGGTATCTCACCTGCCGTGTCACCATCGGGCACAGAACCAGAGGCAGGCGCACAGATCGTATCGATAACCACCTGGTCGATGTATGCGACACCACTTCCGGCGTTGGGGCCGAGCTCGACCTTCTCAATCGGGCCACATTGCGGGGACTGCCAGACGCTTAGCAAGTGAGCCCAACCATCACCCAACTCCTCGATTTCCTCATTAACAAGAGCGAAGGGCGGTCCACCTCCCACATGTGTCACCATCACGTTAGGTGACCCGGATACGAAGTGGTAGGTCACCTGTATCCACACTTGCTTTTCTTCTTGCGCGACCTTGTTCGGAACGAACAAGGTGAGCAGGCCATTGGCCAGCAACTGCCATACACCAACCCGGCCCTGGAAGATATTTCTCCATTCCGCCATACCGCCGACCTCCATTCCGGGCTGGCCAAAGGGGTTATTGGAAGCGTCAGGGGCGGGTCCGCCGGGGTTAATCGGGGGAAAGTGCCAATGTTGGAAGGTTGTATTCGCTGCCCCGCGCCACGCTGGCGGGGCAAGATCGTCGGCGAAGGCCTGGGACGATAGGAGGACAACTGCCAACAGGATACACGTCTTGTAGCGGCTCTCGGTAATCGCATGAATTCGTTTCCGCATTGTGACCTCTCCCCTTACACATGCCGTGCTCGACCCGCGGGTGCTTCGATCCTGTGTCGACTGCCGGGCAGGAGATGTCCTGGCAGCACGTCGTAATGGTGTCGGGTGATTCCTTACGGGCACACCGCTGCAATCTCTTGCGGCAAGCACGGTACAGTCCCTTGCGGGTGTTCGACTCCATTGCTTAGGTGACCGTAGGACCCTTCGCGAAATCCGTTCTGCGGCACAATCAAGTAGTAAGAACTGGCTGCTGCTGGCGTGAACGTGAGTGTCGTGGCGCCTCCCGTGCTGCAGACTTTCGCCGTGTGGCTGTAATACGTGCCTATAGTCCCCTCGTAGATCTCATAGTCGTTGTCACTTGCGTCGGTGATGGACACCTTCGAACCCGACTTCAACATCGTCACACCGTGACCGCGGTCGTGGTCGTTCGGGTGGACCGTGGACTCTTCGTCGAACAGACGACGATGGCAACCACTGAGAGTCCCGCATCCGCTCAGAAAGGCGCCCCGCTGAAAGGGCATTTTCATCCCAAGGGCAATGCAGCAGAGGGCGGCACACCCAATGAGGCAAGCCCGGCTTCGTGTGAGGTTGAACGCTCTGAATGCTTCGTCGCATCACCTGGCAGGGGACAGGAGGTAAAGTGAAGATCCGCTTGGTGACACAAGTCACCGTTCAGAGTCAGGGGCCTGCTCTGTTGATGGTACGATGGGCACCGTCTTGCTCTGGGGATTCCCCGCATCCCCTTCCTCGCACGAACAGCACCTTGATCCGCCGCTGGGCACAGCGTGAGACACACCCGTCGCACGGAGAGGGTCGATGTGTACACGCGTCGGCGCGGCGTGCGTGGCGAGCCCTTCCGCTTTATCCTGTCAGAGAAGCCAGTCGATGGGGAAGACGCCCTCATAGTGGCGCGTGAGACCGTCCGAGAGCTCCAGCGCGAATTCCCCGACTACCAGTACCTGCTCGTGATCGTGCGGTGGGTTCAGGGCAAAGGGTGATGGCGTTCGGCGGATGGGCTGCCCTGTAGGGACCATCGTAGTCAGGCCCCGGCGGTGAGCTTGCCACTACCCGAGCACAGTTGGCACCGCCCACTCCCATCGCAGGCCCGGCACGCGCGGAGTCCCTCAAATTGAAACCACCGGCGGCGGATGGGACGAATCCCCGAGCCATTGCACTTCGCGCACTGGCCGGTTCCCTTGCAGAACGGGCAGGCTCTTGGCTGGCCTTCCGTAACTCTCCCTTCCCACCGCGGCTGCGGGAAGGTTCCCTCCTCCTCGGTCTATCCATTCTACTCCCGAATCAGCTGCGCGGCGCGGCCTTTTTGCAGGCATTCTCGCCCGTGACGGTGGTGTGTACATGCCCAGATAATCTGTCACTCGGCGATAGCGAGACTGAATAGCTGGGGCGTCGAGGCGCAGCCTGTCCGGGCGGATAGCCCGGAGGTGTGCAATGAATCGCTCCGCGATCCGGGCGACCTCACCGCTGGACGATCCCGGATACCAGTGTGCCCACGAGTTGCACCACGCCGGTTGACGCGAGCCCATGACAACACGTGCTGGCGGTCGTCCCCGTTTCCCGTCAGTCAGTCCCGGAACGCCGTAAGCTCGTCCTGAATCGATTCTCTGTTGCGCCGGTCAGGTGTCATATGTCTCGGGCGGCCAATCACGCGCGTGCCCGGTTGGGGGAGACAGCGCCGATAGGGGGGACCATGCCGATGAGGACAAAGGATCGGCCCAGCCTACGACTGTGTCGGGTCGTGGGACCAGTGCTTCCCCAGAATTCAGCAGAACGCTGGCGTTGGTCATTAGTAACGGGGGGGGTCGTCATGGCGAATCTGTTTGGTGCGCGCGGTCCTCGGCTGCTGTGTCATCTCGTGTTCCTGCTGGCCCTCTGCGTCTCCACCGTCAGCTCGGTCTGGGCGGCCTGCACCTCCAACGCCCAGTGCGATGACGGGATCGCCTGCACCGCGGACCTGTGTCAGAACGGCCAGTGCAATCACGCCCCCAACCACTGGAAGTGCCCCGATGACGGTCTCTACTGCAACGGGGACGAGGTTTGCAGCACGTCCTACGGATGCGTCCATACAGGTGTCCCATGCATTCCAGGCTACGTATGCGCCGAATCGACCGATCAGTGTTTCCAGTGCGATTCCAACGACGATTGCAACGACAACAACTCCTGCACGAACAATGTCTGCAGCTCTACGAGCGGCGGCTGGTGCACTTATCCAGCGAAGGTATGCAGCGACTCCAACGCTTGCACCGCCGACACCTGCAGCACGAGTAACCCATCTGGATGCACCTACACGCCAATCTCCTGTGACGATGCCAGCGTTTGCACGACCGACTCTTGCAACGCGGCGACGGGGTGTAGCCACACGTCCGTCTCCTGCAATGACAACAACGCCTGCACGGTCGATTCGTGCGACGCGGCGACAGGGTGCACTCACACCCCGCTGACCTGCCATGACAACGACGCATGCACGACCGACACCTGCAACCCTGCCTCGGGGTGCGTCTACTCGGCCCTGACGTGCAACGACGGCCTCTACTGCAACGGGACGGAGAGCTGCAACCCCTCAGTCGGCTGCGTTGCTGGTGCCAACGCCTGCCCCTCGCAGCTCTGCGACGAGGCGGCCGACGCCTGCTTTGACTGCGCCGCAGGGGGTCCCCCGACACGAAACGGCCTGTGGTTTGACGGCAGCAACGATTACGTCTCCATCGGCTCCCCCGCCACGCTGGAGATGTCGGGCGCCTTCACCGTCGAGGCCTGGATTCTCCCAACCTCCAACACCTACGGGATTATCGTCAACAAGGAATCGGAGTACCAGATCGCACGCTTCCCCGATGGGACAATCCGATGGGCGGTCAACAACAACTCCCCGGGATGGACCTGGGTCTCGACGGGGGCCGTCGCGCCGCTGAACACCTGGAGCCACGTCGCCTGGACCTTCGACTACAACATCACTCAGAAGATCAACACCTACCTCAACGGCACTCTCGTGCACTCCGTCTTCGAGGCGGGTCCGGTCAACAACACTCCGAGCCCGAATGACCAGTTCCGCATCGGCAACCGGCAGATCGGGGGGAATCCGTTCGGTGGGGCCATTGACGAGGTACGCGTCTGGAACGTCGCCCGGGCGGCGGCGCAGATCCAGGCTTCGATGAACGTCGCGCTCACCGGCACGGAAGCAGGACTGAAGGGATACTGGCGCTTGGAGGAAGGGATCGGAGCGACGACGGCCGACCTCGCCTCGGCCAATACGGGCACGCTCGTCGAGGCCGCGTGGGCCGTGGACGGGTGCAACGACGGCGCCTTCTGCAATGGCGTGGAGACCTGCGGCGCCAACCGCCTCTGCAACGCCTCGATCATCCCTTGCTCGGGGCAGCTCTGCAACGAGTCCAGCGATCAGTGCTTCGGCTGCGCCGCGGGAGGACCCGAGACGCGAAAGGGCCTTCGGTTCGACGGCGTGAACGACGTCGTCACCGCCGGCGCTTCCTCCGCGCTCCAGATGACGACAGCCCTGACGCTCGAGGCCTGGATCCTCCCCACGTCCGACGTCGAGCCGGGTCTCGGCGGGATCATCGCAGGGAGGGACTCGGAGTTTCTCTTCGCGCGCAACCCGAACGGTAATCTCATGTGGTTGCTGAAGACAACCTCCCCGGGCTGGTCGTTCGTGACGACGCCCGCCGTCGCCCCGCTCCAGGCCTGGTCCCATGTTGCCTTCACCTACGATGGCAGCAACGTCCGCACGTACCTCAACGGTGCGCTCGCGTCGACCCAGGCGGCCTCAGGACCTATCCAACCCGCCACAGCTCCAAGCAATCAGTTCAGGATTGGAGGGCGGTACAGCACAGCGGCAGGCACGCGCTATTTCGCCGGCGTCATTGACGACGTGAGCCTGTGGAACGTGGCGCTGCCGGCGGCAACGATTGCCTCGCACGCCACGAATGCGACGATTGGCTCGACGGCTCCGAACCTCAAGGGGTACTGGCGCCTCGACGAGGGGGTGGGGGCCACCACGGCCGACGCCGTACTCGGGAACACGGCGGCGATCGCTGGAGCCCTGTGGATCGTCGACGGGTGCCTCGACACCGTCGCCTGCACGACCGACACGTGCAACGCGGCCACGGCCACCTGCCAGCACTCCCCCGTCAACACCGCCTGCGATGACGCCGTCTCCTGCACGGCGGACACCTGCAACGCAACGCTGGGCTGTCTTCACACGCCGAGCAACGCCGCCTGCAACGACGCGAGCGCCTGCACGACCGACACTTGCAGCGTGACGGCGGGGTGCCAGCACGCGACGATCTCCTGCGACGACGCCGTCCCATGCACGGTGGACACCTGCAGCCCGTCGAGCGGGTGCCAGCACACGGCCGATAACTCCTACTGCAACGACGGCGTGGCGTGCACGCTCGATCTCTGCGATGCTGCCTCGGATGGTTTTTGCGCCCACGTCTCCGACGACGCTTTGTGCAGTGACGGGGTGGGGTGCAACGGGGCCGAGACGTGCAGCCTCACCGGCGGGTGCCAGCCCGGGGCGCCGAGCTGCGACGACGGGAACGTCTGCACGACGGACGTCTGCAACGTCGCGACGGATCAGTGCAGCCACACCGTGAACAACGCCCCGTGCGACGACGGCATCGGCTGCACGATCGATCTGTGCGACGCGACCGCCGACGGCGGCTGCGCCCACCGCCTCGACCACCCGGTCTGCGACGACGGCAATTCTGAGACGGCCGACGCCTGCACCGCCGCCACGGGGTGCGCGAGCGTCTTCATCCCGGACGACGGCGACGCCTGCACGCTCGACGCCTGCGATCCGGCGTCGGGCGCGTGCACGCACACGCCGATCACCTGCTGGGACACTGACGTGTGCACCAGCAACGTCTGCGATCCCGCAACGGGGTGCCCGGCGAACGCAACGCCGTGCGTCGACGACGGCCTATACTGCAACGGCGAAGAGTCCTGCGACCCTAAGCAAGGCTGCATCCACTCGGGCACACCGTGCCTGCCAAACTGGCAGTGCGACGAGGCGACGGATTCCTGCACGTCGGAGTTCTGGACCAACTTCTGGCAATTTCCGAACGCCGACCCGAGCTGCACGATGGTTCCGCTGCCTCTGGGCCCCTCGGCCCAGCCCGATGCGACCGAGTGGGACCTCGAAGCCCGTTGCCACGGCACGATCGTCGGAGTGGGACGCCTCACCGACCTGAGCACGCTTTCAACGCGCCATGGAGACTGGGCGCAACCGCCGACCCCCGGCAGCCCCTCGAGCCTGACGCTCTCCACCGCAGCCGCCGCCCTCGTCAATTCCGCGACCGACACACGGTTCGTCGACGGCGTCATGGGCGAGTACTCGATTATGGGAGAAGCCGACCCGCACCGGGAACTCGTGGTTCTCGGTGAGTCGGCCTCTCTGTCGGATGCGGCGCGAGAGGGGAAACACTCGGCCGCCGGTTTCGTCTCCGCGTCGAAGGCGCCCCCCACCACGTGCCAACCGCTCTTCCCGCCCCCTTCGACGGTCGACGACTGTGAAGCGGCGGCTCAGTCGTGCCGAGACGATGCCTACAGCGAGTACTACTACAACACCGGAGTCTGTGCCGGCGCCCTCCTCCCCACACTCGTGACATGTTTAGAGTTGTGCGCGCCCTTCCCCGCGGCCTGGGAAGCCTGTGCCATCGGCTGCGGGGTGCCTCTCGCCATCATCGCGGGCTGTCAGGCTTACTACCAGCACGAGCTCAACGAGGACTTGAAGGACTGCGCCACCTGCGACGACTTCTGCCACTGCGAATACTTCCTCGAGCGCTGCCCGGTCACCGGAAACGTCGGCTACAAGATCGTCGGCTTGTGCCCCGGCGAGCACGTTGAGATGACGGGCCGTTGCTGGCGCAAGAACCGCGAGAGGCCGTTCGAGCGGGACGTCGCGTACGGAAGTGCCTACTACGCCACCGAGGTCGTCGAGCAGAAGTGCCCGGCCGGGGCCGAGTGGGAGGTGTTCTCTGGGCCCGTTGTGAGCAGCGCAGACCCGAATCAGCCGCCCCGGAGCTGCACCGCGCAGAGCTTCGATCACGGAACGGTCGCGGCGAACGGCCATCATGTCCCGACGTTCGCCTGCTTTGATCTCAGCGACCCAAACCAGGAATCCTGCGCCGGTTCCTGGGTCATCAAGGGGCTCGTGTCGAGCGACGTCAATTTGATACAGGGAGTCTTCGTCGATCTCCACGCGCCCGGCATGATGAAGACGGTGTACCCCAATCCAACGGGGCACCCGGCGTTCGAGTTCCCCCCTCTGCCGGCGGGGACGAACTTCAGATTGGCCACGGGCTCCTACCCGTATTTCGCCAACGCGAAGTGCTTCTTCGAGGAGAACCACAACAACGTGCTCGAGGGTCAGATGCCGAACGCCGATCGGACCGTGCTCATCCACTGCACCGACAAGACCGGTTTCCCCGTCCAGGTGGTCCCGCAGGTCGAGGCCAACCCGGAGAACCCGAACCAGGATGTCGGCGATCCCGGCCGGATCGACGTCCTTTTCCTCCCGGAGAACGATGTGTCGGAGCTAGGGAGCGCGCACGTCGGCAACGTCATAACGTTCGGCCCCGTACCGGATGGAACCGAGTACAAGCTTGAGGTCACTTCCCCTCCATACTTCAATCGGAACATGGAGTGCCACTTCGACAACGGCTTGCAGGAGATCGAGGGCAGCGTCACAGGCAGGCCGTCGCTGCACAATCTCGTCTGCGGCTGCGTGGAGAACCCCACGGAGGGGAACGCAAAGCAATGCTACGCGGACCCCAACGACCCGGACGAGAACGACGTGTGGCCATGGCCACCCTGCACCCTCTGCTGTGAGCAGAGCTGCGGTCCGGATTCGGGAATCGGGGACAATTGCTATCCCTGCCCCTGTGACGATCAACCCGGGGTGGAATGCTGGTGCTGTGACGTCGTCGGACAGCCTTGTCCGATCACGTGCGAGCAGCAAAACGCCGGATGGGGCCCCTCGACGACCACGACGCTGCAGGTGCCGCGGGAAAACGGAACCCCCGCCCCGAGCCGGGCGACCGCCGACACCTACCTGGCCGTGAACGTGAACGCCCAGGGCGAGCATGGGATCCGTTCGATCCATCTCTTCATCGACCACGTGCTCGTGGACCAGGTGGACCTCCACACGAGCACCTCGCCGGTCTCCTCGGGCTCGAGAACTCTCGACACGAGCGGCCTCGCCGAGGGGCTGCACACGCTCGGGGTGTGGGCCTGGGAGGATCGTCCAGAGGGGAGCGCGCCCAGGCACGTTCAGGTTCCGTTCATCGTGAGTCATGACACCACAGTGCCCGCCTGCGGCGGCGACACGATGCCACCTGCCGTGCACGTCTCCTCCCCGGTCACCGGCGCCCAACTCTCGACCGGAAAGGTGAAGGTTGAAGCGATCGCCTCGGATGCCTCCGGCATCAAGAAGGTCGAATTCCTAGTGGACGGCTCGACGGTGCCGGGCACGGCGGACCACGTCTTCCCTTACGCCTTCGCGTGGAGCGCGACCGCGGGTCAGCACACGCTGAGCGCCCGCGCCTACGACACATGCGACCATCCGAGCCTTTCGGCGCCGGTCACCGTCAACGTGGGCCCGGACCCTTGTGCCAACGATCATGCAGGCCCGGGGCTGGTCCTCCTCTCCCCGCTGTCCGGATCAAGCCATTCGACGGGGCCCGTCGAAATCGCCGCCGACGCCCAGGACGCGTCGGGAGTGAAGGCCGTCGAGTTCTACGTCGACGAAGAGCCGCCGTCCAGCGACGCCACGGACCCCTACATGCTGTCCGAGACGTTCACGACCGGGGGCCCACACTCGATTCGGGCCCACGCTCTAGACGCGTGCAACAACGACTCGTGGTCGGACACGATCTCCATCAACGTGAGCGCGCCACCATTCCCCTGCGCGTCGGATCACACTCCGCCGGCGGTCGCCATCGTGTCGCCGGCGGATGACGCAACGGTCGCACGCGGACAGCTCACCATCGCGCTGAGCGCCTCGGACAACCTCGGCGTGAACGCGGCCGCCTTCGAGATCGACGGCAAGGTCCCGGCATCGGCCGTTGATCTGTCGGCGCCGTTCGCGTACGTCTTCACTCCCTCGAAGATGTCGCACACGGTCCGCGCGCACGCTGTGGATCATTGCGGCAACGAGGCATGGTCCGCTCCCGTCACGGTGTACCTCGCCAACCAGAACCCGGTCGCGGTGCCCGATTCGGCCCAGGTGTCCAAGGGGGGAACGGTGACGATATTCGTCCTCGGCAACGACTCGGATCCCGACGGCGACGTCATCCACCTGCCTCAGGACGCCGTGATCGTCCCACCGGTCCACGGAACGGCCACCCGGGTCTCGTCAGGGACCATCAAGTACACGCCGGACTCTGGGTTCCCGGCGACGGGCTCGGCGACGGACCAGTTCCGCTACCGGATCGTGGACGCCTATGGGAAGGTCCACTCGGCCATCGTGACCGTGTCCGTCAACCCCTAGCTAGGTGACCTCCCGCGGCTGCTGAACTTTGGGAGCATTGAAGAACGCAGGGAATTCATGCAGAGCCTCATCCAGCGCATCGTCGTGAAGCCCAACAAGGGCAGCCTGGAGGTCTACATGAAAACACTCCCGGCCACGGCAATCCCGCAACCGTGAGTCTGGCGACGCCTGCGAGAGGTCGCCGGCGTAGACGGCGAAGCTGTCGGCGCCGGGCAGGCCCTCGGGCCGGACGGGGACGTTGAAGCTCAGTGTCGAGGGCGGCTGGTACGAGAGAATGATGTCGAGGAGGGTGGGGAGGCCTGAGATGCGGATGATGCCCCACTCTTCGCCCAAGTCGTTAGAGCTTTGGCACCCCATGGTTGCATGGACCGGGAGGTCGATGTCCTGCGTTGGTGGTCATTCTTGAGGGGTACTCAAGGTGATTCTAATCCGAATCGCCGCGCCCACGAGCCAGTTTCGACACACTCGTCGTCTCCGAGTCAACTGAAGGACGGCCCGACTGGTTGGGTATCTCGTGTTCCACACAGGCATTAATAGAGCTTGGGTGACGGAACGCACTACGACGTCGGTGGTGGCCACGATGGCAACGGTGGATGTGTCGGTGATGGAGGCGGTGGCGATGACTGATGTAATTGCAAGTGCCCAGTTCGCGTGACTGCAAGATCGTCAGCTCGGTCAGCCGTCCGTAGCCGGCCACGGTGTCCCCGCAGCGCGCCTCGACCGTCCATTCCGTGTCCTCCAGAGATGGATCGGAGGTGGTCGGGACAATCGCCATGAAGCAGCTCGAGTCGGGAGCAGGCACCTGCCAGAAGCTGCTCCACAGCTCCGACAGGCAGGAGCGGCTCGCCTCGTCGCACTGCCAGCCGGGGAGGCATGGGGGACCCAAGGACGCGCATCCCTTCTCGCCGTCACACGACTCCACACCGTTACAGAAGACCCCGTCGTCACCGCAAGCAGATGCCGCCGGCGATGGGCAGCCTCCGGGTTGGCGGCAGCCGTCGTTGGTGCACACGTCTTCGTCGGTGCAGCTCACGGGAGCGTGGCTGCAGGTCCCGCTCGACGGGTCGCACACGTCTTGGGTGCACACGCTTCCATCGTCGGAAAGATGGGTGTGCACGCAGCCGGCATGAACGGCGCAGGCGTCGGCGGTGTCGGGGAGGGAGTCATCGCAGCGCGCATGGTCCGCAAGATGCGCGCACCCGCCATCGGACGTCGTATCGCAGAGATCGATGGTGCAGTCGATTCCATCGTCGCACCTGTCGTTGTCGGGAGGATGTGAGCACGTATCGGTGGCCGCATCGCAGACGTCCAGCGTGCAGGAGTCCCCGTCGTCGCAGCTCGGTGTCCCCGGCTGGCATCCGGCGATCAGGTGGCACGTCTCCGCGCCGTTACAGCCGATGCCGTCGTCACATGACGCATTTTCGGCCACATGAGCGCAGAACCACTCCGCGTGCGGATCGCACACGTCGCGCGTGCAGTCGATGCTGTCGTCGCAGGCAGCGTGATCGGGCTCGTTGCGGCATCCAAAGGCGGGGTCACAGGAGTCGCTGGTGCAGAAGACACCGTCGTTGCAGCTCACCACCGCATGGCGGCACCCCGTGGTGGGGAGGCAGCTGTCGGTCGTGCAGGTATTGCCGTCGTTGCACGACACCGCGGTGTGAGCGCAGCCGGCCGTCGAGCTGCACGAGTCGTTCGTGCAGGCGTCGCCGTCGTCGCACGACAGCGGCGTGAACGTGCATCCCGTGGCGACGTTGCAACCGTCCACCGTGCATGCGTTGCCGTCGTCGCAGACGAGCGGCGTGTTCCGGCAGCCGAGCGTTCCGTCGCAGGCATCGACCGTGCAGGCGTTGCCGTCGCTGCACCCGGCGGTCACCCAGAGCGCTCCCCCCGGAGCGCAGTCGAAGCACGCGTCGGCCGCCTCGTCGCACAGCTTCGATGGACATGGGCCTGCCCCGGCCAGGCAGCCCATGACCGGATCGCAGGTCTCGGTGCCGTTACAGTAGAGCCCGTCGTCGCACTCGGCGTGAGTGGTGCAGCCGGCGGCCGCAGCATCGGGGGCCTGCAGCCAGAGGCCCAGGAGGAACACGAGACACCACGAAGCGCGAGCGGAACGCACAAGACACCTCCCTCTTGACTCGGACTGTCGGAAGGACGCCTCGTGCCGGGACGGCGCCAGCCATGGAACGCACGAACTACGTCAGGTATCGAGCGGTTCACCTTGATCGCCGCGTTACTGGTAGCCAAGGAAACCAACGACCGTGACCACCGCTCCGAGAACGATCAGCCGCCGTCTACTCTTCCGCACGCTGTCTCCTTAGCGTTGGGGGCCGCGCCGCCCTGGGACGGTAGACCCGGGACCACCCCGCTTGCGGATGTCGGGAGCGGCACCCCGGCCAGGAGCGGCTCCCGTCGTCGGCGCACCCCAGGTGGCCCCGGGCTCGGGAGACTCTACGACCGGATCCGGAGCCGAGGCCTGAGCCGCGGGTGATGTGAAGGTGAGGGAACGGTGAGGAGGGGGAAATCGGGGCGCTTGGGGCCGGCATTCAGGGGATGCTGTCGGTGCAGTCCCCGGCAGTCACGTCGATCGGCTGCCAGCCCGACGCAGTTCAATGCCCGCTGCGCGTACTCGTGAATATCGCCTTCTGGCACAAAGATGGGATGAGAAGTGCGCCTCTCTCACCTGGTAGCCTTCCGGGGCGGGCCAGGTGCCCAGTGGAGGCGGTATGCTCACCATCGGTATCGACTTGGGCGATAAGTGGTCTCATGTCTGTGTGTTAGATGAGTCTGGAGAGGTCATCGAGAGGGGCCGAGTCCTGACTCAGCCAGCGTCCCTGCAGCAGCGTTTCGGGGGACTTCCGGGGGCGCTGGTCGCCATAGAAGCAGGCACCCACTCCGCGTGGGCAGAAAAGGTGCTGTCGGCGGCCGGCCACACCGTCCTTGTTGCTAACTCCCGGAGGGTGCGGCTGATCTCGCAGAGCAGCTCCAAGTTCGATGAGATCGATGCTGAACGACTAGCACGGCTAGCGCGGGTCGAGCCTAGGCTGCTTGCGCCTATCCGGCACCGCCAAGGCGCGGTCCGAGAGCACTTGGCCATCCTGAAGGCTCGTGACGGTCTGGTTCGGATACGTACCGGACTCATCAACCAGGTGAGAGGTGTGGTAAAGGCCTTCGGGATGCGACTGAAGGAGTGCGGGACGACGGTGTTTCATGTGCGGGCTCCGGAGCAGATCCCAGAGGAGCTCAAGCCGGCGCTCCTGCCACTCCTCGACACGATCCGCGACCTTAGCCAACGAATCCACGACTACGAGCTGGTCATCAAGAGAGTCGCCCGTGAGCATTATCCAGAGACTGTCTTACTCCAGCAGGTGGCGGGCGTCGGACCGCTCACATCGATGTGCTTCGTGATGGTCATCGATGATCCGGCCAGGTTCAGCAGCAGCCGGTCCCTAGGAGCCTATTTGGGACTGAGACCTCGCAGGCGGCAGTCTGGAGAGTGCGACCCCAACATGCGCATCTCCAAGGCTGGCGATACTCTTCTGCGCCGACTGCTTGTTGGTTCGGCTCACTACATTCTTGGTCCGTTCGGACCAGACTGTGACCTCAGACGTTGGGGCCTGTCGATGGCTGCCAAGGGGGACAAGAGAGCAAGAAAGCGGTCGCTCGTTGCTGTGGCCCGTAAGCTCGCGGTTCTACTGCACCGCCTCTGGGTAACAGGCGAAATGTACGAGCCGTTCCGAAACAGTGCGGGCCGGGCAAAACCTGTCCACGCTGCCTGAAGGAGTTTCGCTAACGTAGGAGATGCTTACCAAGGGATGACCGCTGGCACCGCCCAGTCCTGACGACTGCGAATATCGCGTAGGTCAAAGCAGCCTCCGGGCTGCTGCACCGCAGACCGTTCCAAAGATTGCAGCGTCAGACTGGATGGACCCCACACTGCACCGAGTCGCGATGAAATGCGGCTCACGAGAGTGCGCATGGAAGCCTGGCGGATGCGGCACCTGAGGTAGGCGGCCACCACGTTGGCCGCGCATTGACAACTGCGTACTTCTCATGGAAGACGATATGCACTCCCCCTTCGCCTGGGCAGCATGACGGCAGGATCC
Source organism: Candidatus Polarisedimenticolia bacterium (assembly GCA_050747525.1). Lineage (GTDB taxonomy): Bacteria > Acidobacteriota > Polarisedimenticolia > JACPZX01 > DASXTC01 > JBOGOC01. The sequence continues at coordinate 18,192 of JBOGOC010000113.1, forward strand.
GGGGCTGGCGGGCCGGAGCCGGGCGGCAGCTGAGGGGCAGGCGAGGCCTCCCGGGACCGGGGGAGGGGCAGATCAGGGGCAGTTTTGACCTTCTCCACCCCATGGTTTCGTGCCCCTGATTCTTCACCTCCGAATCGCGTAAGTGCAGCCAGGAAGAACTACTTATGCCTGATTCTCGGGCTCACCTACCGGGGGCACGATCCCCGGAATCCGAGCATCGTATGCCCCTGTTTGCCGGTTTTCGGGCCGGCGAGGGAGCGTTTTTGAGCCCTTTTCCGGCCCGAGGGAACAGAATCGTTCCCTGATCGGGGCTCGAGGGAACAAAACTGCTCCGTTTGGCGACCCCCCATGCCCCATTTTCGGGGTCAGCGTGACTTCTCGGCGGCTGCGCGCCGCGCCTCGGCTTGCCGCATGTACATGAGGGCCAGGACCCCGGTCACGTGGTGGACCGCCATCCAGGCGTAGGTGAACGCGAAGCTGAAGTGGTTCTCGCCCGTCTTGATGTAGCGGTACCGCTTGGCACCCCGTTACCGCGTCCTCCTCCAGCTTCTTGGCGTCACAGGTCATGTGGCGAGCGAAGGTCTCCACCAACGGGTCCCGGCGCGGGAGCGAGACCAGTTTCTCTCTCACTGCCGCCCGTGACGCGTCCAAGGCCTCCGTGCGGTTGATATCCACTCTGCGGTCGTGATGGTCCCATCTCGCTGAGCCCTTCTGTTGCTCGCTGAAGAAGCACACAAAGGCACGCCCAGCGTGGCGTTCGGCGAACTGGCGGGCCAGGTGCATCTCGGGCATCGCGTCAACCACGCATCGGGAGATTCTGAAGCGTTCCATCAGCGCGTCGAGCTCAGACCATTCCCGACACGCCGCCAGGAAGACAACGCGGTGCTTCTTGTAGTCGTCGGGGTCGCGCTGGAGGATGACCACGTGAAGCAGCTTGCCAGTGTCCACACCCATGGCGAGTCCCCCGTCCGTGGAACGCTCCAGCATGGGACGATCGGTGCACAGTGACAAGGTCGAGGCCATGTCGAGGCGTCGGTCCAGGTCAGCCCAGGCACGGCCGAGCTTGAGGTTGAACAAGTGCCCGGGGAATCGGGTGTTCTTGTACTCGTGCAGGATCGCTCCCGGGTCGACGAACGACGAGATGAGCTGTGAGATTCGATAGCCGTGGATGGGCCGGTCGGGGTAGTCAGCAACCCATTCCCCCACAGCCATGTCGAGCTCCCCGCTGCACTTCGGGCAGGCGCGGTAGGAACTTCCATCTGTCCGAGGGAGGATGATCCCTCCGATGCGACCTTCTGGCAACGTCACGCTTAACACTCCGGATCGTGTTCCCTCCGGTGTTAAGTGGCCCACTTAACATCCGGAGAGAGTCGGGAGAGTTTTCGGGAGAGGTGGCGTCCCGGAGCACACCGCGGCTGGCCGTCCGTTTAACACCGAGAGAGCTGACCTTCAGTCCCCCTCGATCCACGAAATCGTCCGCCCCACCCGCCTAAACAAAAACCCCGATCGGTTTCCCGACCGGGGTTCGGTATCGTCACCACGATGGCTCGTGGCTTGAGAACTGTGGCTCCCCAGGTGATCGGAGTTTCGAGTATCCGGGCATCTCGTGACATCGATCACCTGGACACCAGGTGATCGAAGGTACGAGATAGCCTGCCGATCATCCAGCTGAAGAACACTGCCTCGTACTCTCCAGGCTGCCGGCTCCCTGCCTACGGCGTCGGGCGACGTGTGCGATAAATGATCCTTCTATCGAGGAATAACGTACTGGACTGTATTGGACAATGCACTCATGAATCGGCTTGAGATCACATCATGGCATCCATCCCTACTCGCACGAGGCGCACCCGGGAAGGCTCTCGAATCGATGTGAACTACTTCAGACTGGTTAATAGGGCGCGACACCGCGAACTTGATTTCATCCTTACATTCCCTGCTGATTGCATCACCATCAGCCACGGTCATGAGGTCTTTTTTCATGATGTACTCTAGTTTCAATCTTAACACTATCACTTTCTTGTTCATGATGATGTCTTCAAGATGCTCAAGGGCGATTCGTGCTCTAAGGGGCACATTCGTCAATGCTCCGACTCTCCGCAACCGGCCCAGGTCCGCCGCGCTCACATCTGCCTTCCCATGAAACTGACTGGGTCGGTCGAGCGGCTGTGAAATGCTGGTGCTAATCGTTATCACATTCTCGTGGTTCTCTCCGAGAATAAGTCTTGGAGTGTAACCCTCGCTATCGGTCGGACCGTCCAAGGTAGCGTCGCTAGCCATAATCAAGACATCCGACCTCGACTCGTTGCGAACTTCACACTCCAGCTTAAGAACGAGAGTTGAGCCAGTTTCGCGGACGGGCGCGTCACAAGTTACTGCCACACCGTCCGCTGGTACGCCGAGGATCTGAAGCGGGTAGCAGCATATGACCGTAATGATCACCCCACTCACTGATACTCGATTCTGTCCAAGCACTCTGCCGATTGTTTTCATCTGTGACACTCTTCTCTTAGGTCCCACTATTTGTTCCTGTTGTTTATTGCGTCATTCCTGGCAGGGGTTTCGCGCGCTGTGTGTGTCGTAGGGTTCGAAGTGAAGCCTTGGCCCTGAAGCCCCGGCACTACGTGCCCTGCTGCTTCTGCAGCAATTACTGGTGCTTGATCATAATCAGAGTATTTGCTGTTGAGGTATACCTCTGTGACGCCGGGCTGAGCTGAGGTCTGATCGTTAGGGCCAGCAAGCGCCTTGTCGGGGAACGTTATTCCCTGATCCTGCAAATTCATTGTGTTTTTCATATCATTAAATGAGAATGTCTGTGGGGCTCCATTTGGTGTCAATGTCGACATTTTGTCGGAGGGTCCGACTTGCTTTACGTCTACAACAGCGTTGTCGTTGGCAACTGCCTGATAGTTGTTGAAGTTGAGGTCTTTCGACTTATGGTTCTTGTCTACCTCGATCCGCGAGCTTCCGTCATTCTGAATCTTTAGTGTAATGGCGCCACGGTCCGCGGGTGGGACGCTTTGACGCATAGCACTCATGCTCTTGTAAGCATTATTCGTGGCCGTCCAGGTCTTCCCGCTGGGATCATAAAGGTTTAGGGGATTGTTCAGTGCGTAGCTGTACCTGTTCCAGGATTGCGGCATGTCTTTGTGGGCACTTGCTAGGACTGGATCGACACTCGCGAACCTAAACGTCCCTGCCGGGCTGTAGTACCTGGCCTTCATTAGTTTCGCTTGATTCCGGGCGCGATTCTCCCGCAACCCTCTGACGGCACGGCGCTTCGCCGGACTGGTCGGATTCGGGACCTGCGGCCCGATCACGCCGAAACCGTCTTCTGCGATTCCTGGGGTCAACGAGCCACTCCGCTGTTCACCGGCTGCCTCCCGGACGGCTTCGAGCATACGCCCTCAGGCGCTACCTACTCCCGCATCGCCGTGACTGACTCTGAGCATTCGGCGCCTCTGGATCTACGATCTTATCAATGAGGCCTGTAAGCAACCTGCCACGCTCGTTCACACTGTACTGAGCATCCCACCCATGCTCCTGAAGATCATCCATGCAGGCCTCCGCCACGATGTCCCACTCATCGGAAGACAACTCTTCACCACCAGTAGCTCTCAGACTGCTGATTATCCTCGCTGGCAGCTTGAGCTCTTCGAGCACGTTCATTTCGTGCGTGTTCAGCTTGATATTCACGGAAGTATGTCCCGCCACCGTCAGCAACTAGAACTCGGGTATCGTGAACCCCGATGGCTCTGAGCATACGCCTGTGTGCATCGCTCCTTCAACGGCCGGCCACGTCGGTTGCGGGGATGGTGTCGCTCGTGGGCCGCGACCATGTCGTCGGTGGTCACGCGGGTGTAGATCTGTGTCGTGGCGATGGACCGGTGGCCCAGCATGGCCTGGATGTGCCGCAGGTCGGCCCGGCCCTCGAGCATGTGGGTCGCGAAGGTGTGCCGGAGCGTGTGGGGCGAGATCGACTTGGCGATCCGGGCGCGCCCTGCGTGCTTGCGGAGCGGGATGATGACTCCGAGGGCGAGAAGCGGCCGGCCTGACTTCGACAGGAATACCGTCTGCTCGGCACGGGCTCCTCGTTCAGCCAGCCTGGGGCGGGCCTCAGACAGGTAAGCGTGGAGCGCGTGGGCTGCCATCCTTCCCATAGGGACGACTCGGTCCTCGCCGCCTTTGCCGTTGTTGATGCGGAGCACGCCCGCTTCCGAGTCCAGGTCCTGCAGCTCCAGCCGCCGCAGCTCGGCGTTGCGGATCCCCGTCGAATACAGCACCTCGAGCATGGCTCGATCACGAAGGCCGAGAGGTCCGCTACGTGGAGCGTTCAGCAGGCGCGTGACCTCGCGCTTCGTCAGGATCGGGCGGGGCAGCTGGTATCTGCGCCTCGGAAGGGTGAGCGCGCTCGAAGGGTCGAATCGCAAGACATCGGTCCTGACCAGATGCCGGAACAACGACCGCACCGCCGACAGCCGGGCGGCCTGCGTGACGATGGCTAGTCCTCTCCCCCGTCTACCGGCCCAGCCGTACAGGTACGTCTGGTAGCGGAACAGCGTCTCCGGTGTGACGTCCTCGATGGCCTCCACGCCGGCCTCGGACGTCAGAAACGCGGCGAGGATGTCGAGGTGGGACCGGTACGAGTCGATGGTGCGCGGGGACATCGACTGCACCTCGAGGTGTTCCAGGAAGCGATCGATGTGCGTCTGGACGGTACGAGAGGTTTCTGGCTGCATGGGAGATCTCCTTGTGAGAGGTCCCCCATTCTCCTGCTATCTGCTGCTAACGAATCCGGCCAGCGAAACGCCCCTGACAGCATGTCGTAGCTGGACAGCTCAAGGTGATCAGAGTCACGAGACGCTGTATCTCGTGACAACGTCTGGCTGGATGAGTCTCTGCCTGCTCTGGCGGGAAGAACTCGCAGACAACGACGTCCGCCTTCCAAGTTCGCGGGTTGCAGTCATGCACCGATGCTACTTAACCTCGATGACGATCTCGTTTGACAGGACTTTCCCGTTGAACACCCTCGGGAGCTCCGTGGGGGGCATGGTCCACTCCTTGCGAGGGTTTTTCAGACTCTCGAACCAGTCTCTCAGCGATGTCTCGAACTCGGCACGAAGGGTGTACTTCCCTGGTCGCGGAAACTCATAGGTGAATGGCTCTTTCCTGAGATCAACCTCGTGCCCGTGGAAGGAGCCAGGAGCGAGGATGAGAAGATCGCATCGAGTGGGGTACCCGTAGTCCACCAAGTCGTAGTACGCTGGGTCGCCTGTGTACCGACTCACGGCGCCGTCCGGCCCACGTACGATGAAGCGCACCAAGCTTGTTGGATGAGGACCGATCCTACCGCGTGCGCCTTCTGAGTTCATCCGACTAAGAATATACAACAGGTCAGTACCACCGTTCCGCAGGGTGACATCTATTAGGATGCTCTCCGTGGAGGAAAAGGAGGTCTTCGCGCCGCTGATCTGAAGTTGGAGATCCAGCGGCGCATTCCCCGCGGCGTCCAACGAGGGTGAGGCAATCAGCGCGCCCAGAAGGCACAGAAGGAGCCATGCTTGTAGTTTCATCGACGAACTCCTTGTTCCTCAATCCTCGACTATGGTGTGACCGTGACCCTGTCAACGAATTCCGGGTGACACGAGGGAAAGCAGCGGCGCTGCTCATCGTACGCGTTTTTCGGGGGCTGATGGCCGTACTTCAGGAGGTGAAGGGTCTCATGGAGCACAACGCTCTTCAGGCACGGGCAGTTGGCACTCCCACTGAACCCTTCGGGCGTAACGGCGATCGAGCGAACCCAGTACCGCAACCTCCCGGACTTATCTCGTTGTCCCGCGCGACCACAGGCGGTGCCGCTTTCGGTTATCTCCGTCCCGACGCAATACACTGTGAGATCTCGAATCTTCTGTCTGAAGCCCGGCCGATCGTCGGGGCATGAGAGACACGTCTGGGAGGCGGCCTCCGCCTGGGCAGCCGCCACTTGGAGTCGGCGGTCCTGGTCGAGCGTGCAGTTCTTCGTCTTGACTGAGAGGCCCATCGGATCGCTGAGGACAACTGGGCTCAGGTTCGCGTATGAATACAACCCCACGATCCCCTCCGTCGACCCGGCGCGCAGACCGACGGGATCTGGCTCTCGATACCGACCAAGGCTGGAGTCATAGTCCCTGAACCAGTTCTGGTGCAGCCCCGTCTCCTGGTCAAAGTACTGCCCGAGGAAGCGAAGGTTGTTGGTCACCGTCGACACCGGTAGGCTCTGAACCCCACCGAACGGCAGGTGCTCCGCCCTCCACACCAAGGTGCCCCCGGTATGCGCCGTCATCGCAAGAGGTGTGCCCAAGTGGTCCGTATGGTAGAAGTAGAGCGAATCGTTCAGAACACGCCGTAACACAAGATAGAAGTAAGGGTTCGCGTCCGCAAGGACCGGATCATCATGGACGCGTGTGGGATCCTGAGGCGTGGCGATGGCGATGTTGCCGTTGAAGGTCTTGTCGGCATAATCGACGATCTGTTTCCGCCTGACGACATACTTGTGGGAGGCGGGTGGGAAGGGGAATGCCGTCCAATCCAGATGGACGTTGGAACCCGCCCCCGTCACCAAGAGCGTATCGCCCAAGAGGAACTCCTCTGCAGTCCAATCCACACGGGCGAGGGGAGCTTCACCGAGATACAAGTAGTCCTTGCCTGCGCCCTCAGCGTTGACCGTCTCGGTCAGCAGCCGTCCATCGGGGTCGTAGAAGTAGTATGTCGTCGCTCCTCCGGCATTCTTGATGGCTCGTCTACCATCGCCATCGTACGTGTAGGAGGCCGTTGCACCCGCATCAACCTGAGCTAGTCTGTCCGAATCATCAAATAGGTAAGAATGCGTGCCATCGTGATCAAGATTGCCGTTCTCATCATGGAGGTAGGCCGCAGATTCTCCACCCATCGCAGTGTTGAGATGGTTCGATATGGAGGCGTAGACATAGGTCGTGGTCGAGCCTTCCGCCTTACAAGTCCGGTTCCCGTTCAGGTCGTACGCGTACGTTGACCCTGCACAGCCGATCCCGGGTCCCCAGGGCCCGATTGCGTTCGTCAGACGGTGGATCGCGTCGTATCCGAAGAATCTGTTGCTGACACCGTCAACACGGCTCGTCAGGTTGTCGTCGTTGTTGTAACCGTGCGCGTAGGCAAGTACACCGCTTACACTCCAATCTCCCAGGCGGTAACGGCTGTCGTAGACTCGGGTATCGGTGCGGCCATTCGAGAAAGGGATAGACGTTACCGGACCGAACGGCTCGTACGTCAGTCCGCTCGCCACGCTATCCGTTGAGCCGTTCACCGTCGCGGTCACAGATGCGATCCGGTCCGCGACGTCGAAGGCGAAGACGGCATGCTCCTGGCGGGAGTTCGGGTCGCTAGTGGGATAGAGAATATCGGTCCTATTACTGTTCTTGTCGTAGCCATATTGCGTCGTGAAAGTCACGCCGGATATGGTCTTGTCCTCTCGAACTCGAATGCCGCGACGGTCGTAGTTGAATACGCTCGTTCCCGAGGGATCGGTCATCCCGGTTCTTCGCCCGACTCCAAAGGACACTGCCGGCGAGTCATAGGTGTATGTGATGTTGAGCCCCGGCGTGGGATACGATACCGTCCCCAGTCGGTTCAGCGCGTCATACCCCTTCGTTATTACGGTGTCATCCTCGTTGGTCGTTGAGGTTACATTCCCAGCTGGGTCGTAAACGTTGATGGTAACCCCAGTGTCGGGTGAGGTGACCTGAAGTCTCCACCCCATGTCGCTGTTTGTGTAGTCCGTCTCAAGGAGGCGTGGGTCTTTCACCTTCTTAAGATTGTCCTGAACGTCATACTGGTACTCGGTCACACCGATAGGTTGGGTGATCACCTTGACCCTGTTCAGCTCGTCATACGTATTGGTCACAACGTGCCCTTCCGGATCTCTCTCTACCGTCCGATTCCCGTTCCCGTCGTAGGTAAACTTCCAGAAGATGGCATTGGGATCCGGGGGTGGAGGAATCGGAGGGTCAGTGAAGTACACGTACTCAAGACGGTTCAGCGAGTCGTAGGCGAAGTTCGTGAAGCGACGAACCATCATCGCCGGATTGATGGTTTCTTCTCTGGTGCGGTTGCTCTCAGTGTCGTAGGCGTAGGCAGTCTTGTTACCCAACGCGTCCTTCACCTCGGTGAGCCGGTTTGCACCATCGTATCCGTAATCGAAGCTGAAGATGCACGAAGGACCGGCAGCGACGCAGTTCGGTAGACGGACTTGGTCCATTCTCCCCGCCAAGTCGTATATGTTCTGTGTAGCGATGTCATCGGCATCCATCATGCCTTCGATACGCCGCTCGGTCAGACGATCTCGACCATCGTAAACGAAGGTAGTTGTGACTTGGTTCTCGTCGTCGGTAATGCTCAGGACATTTCCGAAGAAGTCATAGTCGTTGTAGAGTACCTGATGGCCGAGAGCATTTGTGATGCTCTTGAGACGGCCACGCTTATTTATTGGTTCTGGGGATGCACTGTCGTAGTATGCGTAGCTCGTATCATCGGTCAGATCTAACCTCGGGCCTACTACCTTCGTAAGCCGCCCGTTAGGGTCGTGTTCAAAGGACGTAGTATAGGAGAATGGAATGCTCCCGTTGCATCCGACCACCGTTCGGGAGTTGGGGTCGCCGTCGCCCTCGTAGGCGGTCGTCTCGACTCTGTTCGGGTTGCTGCACGTGCCCACGCTTGCGATACTGGAGCTTGTCTGAAAGTTGAAGGTCGGGTGGTACAGGAAGTCCCATGTACGTTCCACTCCGGCAATCCCGACAGCCTCCTTCTTCTCCGTCACGTTCCCCTTGCTATCATACGTGAACTCTGTCTTGAATCCGCGGCCGTCAGTACGCTCTTTTACGTTCAAGACTTGATCATTCTCCCAGTAGAGGAGACCTACGCTCGCCTCACCCGGCCCGCATAAGCCGCAGCTCGGTCCGCTGCTGGTCTTGATCAGGCCACTGAATTCATCATGCGTGTAGATGGTCTGGAAACCACGAGAGTTCGTTACTGTCGTCTGGGTAGGCGAGTTGTACGCAATGGTAAGCGCCCCCACCCCGCCGTGCCGCTCGAAATGCATTACCTGATCTGTGCCATTGTAGTCGTGAGCTTCGACAACATTACCCAGCTGATCAAGGATCCGTGTTAGATTATGGGGCATCTCTAGCGGATCGTACTCGTACGTAAGCGACGAGTTGTCTGCATAATGGACGAAGGTGAGGTCGTCCCCCGAGTAAGTGTATGAGACCGTCCTGCCTCCACCAGAGATACTCTGCAGATGGCCTCCGCTGTAGCTAAGCGACAGTACCCGACCAAAGCTGTCCGTTATGGTGTCCAGATTCCCACTTGGATACGCGAACAGAAGCTGGTTTCCGTTCCGGTCGGTAATACTCGACAGCCTCCCACTCGTGTCGAAATCGTACCTCGTCAGATGCTTGTCAGTGACACGGAAGGTCGAACCCGACTGGGTCAGGACAAGGTCTTCTAGCCGATTCTCGTCCCACGTGCTGGCTGGCTGGAGTCTCTCGAAATGGATTCTTCTGCCCTGACCATCCACGAAGACCTGGCGCGTTGCTCCGGCTGACTCCATTCTCATCATGTAGTTATGGTGCCATCCGAATCCGAGCGGACCGTTGAAGGTTGACTGACTGTCGTAACGCCGAGTGAACTGTATCGGCAACGGGCCCCCAATCGTGAAGTCCACCATTTCGTAGTACATCTTCCCAGTGGCGACATCGATAGGACCGCCCACGGCGCCCTTGCCTGCGTTGCAGTCAGTGCAGCCGGTGCACTCCTTGTAGGGCGTGGTCCAGAAGCCGAGACCCTGCGAATTCCTGAACGTGGTTGCGCCGAAGAGAGCTCTTAACTGAACCGTGTGTCGGCAACCACCTCCCGGAATGGACGCTGAGAGTTCACCCCCCAGCCCACCACCACAACCTCCGCCGCAAGGAACGTTCGCGCCGTCCACGATCAGGCTGATGCTGGTCGCGCTCTGCGATGCCTCCCATTCGATAGTGAATGCTTCCTGATCCTGGGGGATAAACACCTCATCCGCAGGAGGCACGGTCTGGCCGTTTATGCTCGTGATGGTGATCGTTTGGCCATACAGGCTCGAGACTATCAAGCAGGTTGAAATGAGGGCGGTAAGGAACTTGCAGACGAAGCGAGGATGTAGACGGACTACGACCATTCTGTTAAGCAAGGGAGATTCCTCCAGCGTTGCCAGCCGTTGGCTGAATATCGGATCGAGGGCATACGAGCACTCGACCACTCCCGTGCGGCGGGCCGGAAGCGGAGATGATCAGAGACTCTTTGAGGCCTCTGTGGGCAGGAGGCTACTTCGTGCTACGAATCTGTCACCTTTGCAGCAGGCGGGGTACTCTCTTTGCTACTTGTACGCCTTTCCTAGTTCCCTGTCAAAGCATTTCTCCTGTACCGCATAGCACCGTTCATCTGAACGCCGACGCCCAGGCCCACAACAACCGCGGCGTCGTGAAGTTGGAGCTGGGAGATTTCGCTGGGGCAGCCGAAGATTTCAGGCTGGCGCTGAAGCTCGATCCCAGCCTGGCTGAGGCGGAGCGGAACCTGAGGCGGCTGACTACTGACCGGCGATAGCTATCGTCCGTGCTGCCAGCAGTAGGCGCTCCCTGCGGCCGCGTTCCTGCTGCATCGGGTGCCTTTCTTGGTGGTGGCTGCGCACCTCATGGCTGACGGCTTGGAAGTCGCAGGCTTGGCCGATGAGATGCTGGATGTCGGCGGGCTGCAAACGCTGCAGGGCGAGTACCGGGCTGCGGCGTCCTTCAGCGGAAGCGGGACCTGACTCTTCGACAGATGACGACAGCCGGACCGGTGATACTTGGTCCCGGACTTGGTCACGTAGACCGTCTCCTCATTCTGCTCAACGGCCTTCGGTGTGACCGTAGCTTCCACCTTCTGGGCGACAGGGACATCGACTGTTGCCCAGAGGCCCAAGCTGCCTTCTCTCGCCATGCGCTCAAGACCTCGGAACTCCTCCATCCGGTCGAATGGGTACTTCACGTATGCGGAGCCGTAGCCCTGCGCGACGATTTCGGCGTTGAGCATCCGGCCGTCAGGGAGGAACACGTACCGCAGAAGCCGGCCGTATCGGTCCCGGTTGGCTGACTGGCCGTCTTCCTCGAGACGGACCACCCGCCCCTCGGCCATCCGCTTCGTGAACGACGACGCCTCGTGCCCGAAATGCTCGACGGGTTTCTGAGGATGGACAGGAGTATCGACGCCGATGAGTCGGACCGTTTCAACGCCGGACGGAAGCTCGACCTTGATGGTGTCGCCGTCAACTACCGCAAGGACTGTCCCGACCTCGGCGGCAAGGACGTTCCCGATGTTGAGAAGGAGGACGGACATGATGGGCAGCAACCGGCGGAACATTGGCCCCCCAGGTGGCTCTGGGCTTTATACACCCGGTCGTGACTTGCGGCAACCGATTTGAGACCACGCCCCTGGCCGAATAGTGTGTGTTACAGTCGGGCCATCAATCCTGCCCCCCTCACCTGCCCTGTGGAGGTCACCATGGCCAAATCGTGGATGTCCCGTGAGATCAAGACACTTCGGCGGTCGCTGCACGCCCTTGCCACCGCCTTCGAGGGATTCGGAGAGGCCCTGGGGCGCGTTCAGACGGCGGCCAGCAACGGCAATGTATCGATGACGTCGGCGTCGGCCGCTCCGACCCGCAGGAAGATGACCATCACCCCCAAGCGCCGCGCCGCCCTCAAGCTGCAGGGTCGCTACATGGGCACGATGCGGGGGCTGAAGCCGCGTCAGCGGGCCCAGATGAAGAAGATCAAGGAGGCGAAGGGGATGCTGGCGGCGATCAGGGCGGCGGAGAGGATGGCGTAGGTATCCCCACCAGGAGAATATGGAGGACCAGAATGGCCACCTACGTGGTTTTCATACGAGAACGAACGCACAACGAGTCAGAGCTTGAGGCGTATACACCGAAGTCCCGCGCTTCCCTTGATGGTCACCCAATCAAGATCCTTTCCGCCTACGGCCGTCAGGAGGTTCTTGAGGGACCACCGGTCGAGGGCGTGGTGCTCGTGGAGTTCCCATCCTTCGCTGAAGCAAAGGCGTGGTACGACAGCCCAGCCTATCGTGAGGCTCGCGAGCACCGATTCAAGGGCGCGGACTATCGGGCTGTAATCTTCGAGGGGCTGTAGGCTCGCGTCAGGAAGCCCGAGCTGTCATCAGGGCGGCGAAGAGGATGGGATGACCAGCCGGAAGCCACAGTGCCACGGGGAGATGCCTCCGGGGTAACTGCGTCCTACATGAACTTTCGCCGTCGGAAGGCGGCCACATCGTCGGCTGATAGTAGGAACCACTCGCCATTGCCCCGCTTGTCCTGAAAGCGCCGGTGCCAATACTGTTCGATTCCAATGGGATCGTCGGTCTTGACCGTGTGGACAAGGGTCGCCTTCTCTGGGAGCTGGATGGCCAGTTCGCGTTCGCGGCGACCCACCGCGTTGCTCCGACCTATTTTGTAGTGTCGACCGGCTTTGAGAAGATAGACATACCCGGACTCGATCGAGGCGGATGGCTCAGTCTCAGGCTCGGCGGCCTTGCCCGCAGCTGCTCCCGCGAGTTGAGCAACGTCCTGGTAGAACGGCCGCATCTGGCAGAATTCCACGAGTTTACCGGCCAACTCGGCTTTCCGCCCAAGGCGCTCGAACGTCTTGGAGTTCGGGAATCCATCACTGCGCCGAGCACGAAGACTGATGTCCGGCTTAGTTGGGAATCGACCAAGCTCGCGCGTCAGCAATGCGAGCTTCTCGAGGAGCAAATTGTCATCGATTGCAGCCTGCAGTGTGTTCGGCTGAAGACCTGCTTCGCGCACGGCATCATTCCAGCGGGCCCAGTGTCTACCGAGCCAGTCCGACTCCTTGATGCCAGTTTCAGCATAGAACCGCTTTCGGCCAAGCGGCACACCGCCATTCTCCCTGGCGGTCCGTCGGATCTCGTCGAGAACGTGCGCCTTGGTTACCATGTCTCTTTGAGACCTCTACATCCACCGCAAGGGCTCATGGTCGTCAATCGTACCGCATCGGCCAAGGGATGTGAATCCGCAGAGCGAGGCCAACCGGCAGAATCGTCTTGACTTGCCGCCTGGATGACGCCCTTGTACCGTGTATGAAAGTCCGGAGCGGTGCTGCTCGCGCATCTGGTAGCCTCGGGGGACCGGGCGCAGGGCGCACCGTGTTGCCGGCGGTCACGCGGTGTGGGCAGGCCGGATGTGGTAT
>JBOGOC010000114.1:0-4564 GCA_050747525.1 Candidatus Polarisedimenticolia bacterium
GGGCGAAGGCGGAAGCGAGAGCGAGCCGTCGTGGCCAACGCCACGACGGGGAGCGGCCCCGGCAACCACTCCCGCCGCCGGGGACCCGTCCGGGAACGGATGCCCTGAACTTCGCTACAAGAGAAGCGGCCCGCAGCCTACCGGTACGCGACGCCGTCGGTCTGCGTCCGCGCGTGGAAGAGCTTGAGCATCCGCTCGAAGACCGGCCCGGGCTTGCCCGAACCGATGACGCGGCCGTCGATCTCCACCACCGGCACCAGCTCTGCACCCGTGCCGCACAGGAAGATCTCGTCGGCTTTCACCAGGTCGTGGACGACCATGTTCTTCTCGCGCCACGGGATCCCGTTCTCCTCGCAGATCTCCATGAGGACCTTGCGCGTGATCCCTTCGAGGATCCCCACGTGGGTGGGCGGCGTGCAGAGCACTCCCTCCTGCAGGACCCAGATGTTGTCGGCCGCTCCCTCCGCCACGTACCCCGAGTCGTTGAGCATGATCGCCTCGTCCACCCCCGCCTGAATCGCCTCGATCTTGGCGAGGATGTTGTTGAGGTAGTTCAGGGTCTTGATCTGCGGGTTGAGGCAGTCGGGCCGGTTGCGCCGCGTGGAGGACACCGTGCAGCGCAGCCCCTTGGCGTACTTCTCCGTCGGGTAGAGCGCGATCCTCCCCGCGATGATGTACACGGCCGGCTTGGGGCACTTGCGCGGGTCGATCCCCAGGTCTCCGGGGCCGCGCGTGACGATGAGGCGGATGTAGGCCTCGTCCAGACCCAGGCGCCGGACCGTCTCCAGCAGCAGCTCGCCGAGCTCCTCCTTGGTGTAGGGGATCTCGAGCATGATGGCGCGAGCCGAGTGGTACAGACGGTCCATGTGGTCCCGCATGCGGAAGATGCGCCCGTTGTAGGCGCGAATCCCCTCGAAGACGCCGTCGCCGTACAGCAGCCCATGGTCGTACAGCGGCACGAGGGCCTTGTCGCGGCTGTCGACGAACTCGCCGTTGAGGAAAATGGAGACCGAAGACGCCTGGGACGGCGCATCGGTTGCGCGGGGCTCACTGCGTCTGGCGGTACGGCTCAGGTTTTCGGGCATGCCCAGTCCACCATGTTGTGCCGGGCCGCGCGCCGGGGGCTCAGCAATTGCCGGAAGGTGCCCCCCACTTCCAGGCCCGACGATGGGATGACGGTTCAGGGTAGGAGATGCGGGGCGGAGGCGTCAACGAAAAACCCCCGAAAATCACGATTGGTCTACTTCAGGCTCTTCTCCAGGATCTGGAATCCGGGCGACCGGAATCCGCAGGAAACGAAGAAGTCCCCCAGCGGATCGCCGGGCTGCACCAGGCAGTGCACGAACGGCAGGTCCATCTTGCGGAAGACGCTCATCAGGGACTCGGCGAGCTGCGTCCCCACCTTGTGGCGGCGCAGATCGGGGTTTACCCCCAGCGTGACGATCCGCCCGTGACGCGGCAGGCCAAACTGCCACGACTGCACGTCGCCGATGATGAACCCGGCCAGTCGCGTGCGCCCCTTCTCGTTCAGCTCGGCCACATGGCACAGGTGCATCGGCGTGGGCGGCGCGGAGGCGTCCTCCTCGGGGGGGAGGTGCACCGACAGCAGCCCTCGCCAGAATCCGGCCCTGTCGGGAGTCGCCCCGGTCAGCAGGGCGTCCAGCGCGATGATCGACTCGATGTCCGATTCCTTCATGGGGCGCAGGGTGAGCATGCACGCCTCCTCAATGGTCCACGATCAGCACGGCGATCCCCACGGCGGCGATCAGCCCTCCGCTGAACGCCTCGCCGTAGCGGGTCAGGAAAGGGCTGGTGAGCCGCGCCGTCCCCTTGAGGCCCAGCAGCGTGACCACCACCATCGAGACGATGGTGCTGGCGGCAAACGCCACCGCGACGGCCAGCAGGGTCAGGGTGCTCATCTGCGCCGCCCAGTACATACTAGGGATCACCAGGATGCACGGATTGAATCCCACGATGAAGGTGAGAGCATACCCCGAAAGATCCTTGAGCCGCACCTTGCGCAGCTCGGGCTCCGGATCCTCGGGAGTGTGATGCGGATGGATGCCGAACGAGTGCACGTGCCCTCCCCGCACCAGGAACCAGACCATGTAGGCCAGGCCGAACACCACCAGCATCCATCCGGTGAACGACTCCAGCCTGTCCCCCAGCCCCAGCACCGCGCGCTCCGCGCCCCGCCCCGCCAGCACCAGGGTGAGGCCCAGAGCGATCGACAAGGCCACGTGCAGGCTGGCCGAGATGACCGTGAGCATCACGGTGTGACGGACGCTCCACCGCTCGGCCCGCGACACCAGCACGAAGGGGAGCCAGTGATCCGGGATGAGGGTGTGCACCACGGCCGTCAGCACCGTCGTCACCACGAGTGCGAGCCCGGCCTGGGTCACGTGACCTCGAAGGAATCATGAGCTGTCAGAGGGGGAAAACGCGGCGGGATTATAACCTAGCGCGCATCGTCGTCCCGGGCCGGGCACGGCCCTCCGAAGCGCTCCTGAAGGATGCGCATGAGGCGGGGCCGGTACAGCAGATCGAAGGTGGCTTCCTGCCCGGGAAAGAGGCTCATGGCGGAGTCGCGGCAGCTGACCACCAGCTCCACCCCCTCGCCGGGGCTGATGTCGGCCTGATACAGGGTCGCCGCGGTCAGGTCCACCAGCGTTCTCAAACGCCTGAGACGGCGCGCTTCATCGGCGATCGCCGCCGGGCTGGGGTGTTGTGTCGCCTCGCTCACCCGGCAAGATTAGGGCCTGGCTGCGTCTTGCGCCACGCGGGGGGCGAGGCTATTCTTAGCCCGCTTGAGAGCCTACTCCGTGCGAAAAGAGCTCCTGTGTGGCGTGCTCATGTGCTTGGCCGCCTCGGCCCTGGACGTCCGCGCCCAGGACGCCCCGGGGGCCCCTCTGCCCCCCGATCCCAACGGACCGGGGATCATGGTGCCCCAGGACTTCATCGACCCGAGCCGCCCGGTGGCGCTCCCCCCCTGGTTCGACGACCCCAACGCCGCCCGCTCGCAGGATCCCAAGGCCCTCGAGATCCTGAAGGCCGGCATCGCGGCGCTGGGAGGCGATCAGGCGATCCTGGGGCGCAAGACCATCTACATCAAGCGCAAGGTGGTGAATCACGAGTACCCCGAGCCGCGCGAAGGGACGGTGACGCTGTGGTTCAAGCGCCCCAACCTGATGCGCAAGGAGATCGTCTATCCCGGGCAGAAGCACACCGAAGCCTTCGACGGGCGGCGCGCCTGGTTCGACTCGGGCACGGGGCCCCGCTGGCGCGGCGACGTGCTGACCGCCTCCATCCTCAACGGCATGGCGGAGCTCGACGTGCCGGCCAACTACCTCGACGCCGAGCTGACCTACTTCAACATCTCGCAGGAGCTGCCGGGCAAGCTCACCCACGTGGTCAAGGTGCGCAAGAACGGCTACACGCGCGAGCTGATGTTCGACGTCAGCACCAGCCTGCTGGAGGTGTGCGGCGAGTACGAGAACCCCTGGGGAGCCACCGACAAGATGACCAAGTACGAGCGATATCGGCCGGTGAATGGGGTGATGGTTCCCTACAAGGTCCAGAACTTCCGGGCCAACACCCTGATCTCGGAGACCGAAGTCCTCGAGGTCCGGTTCAACGAGGCGATCGACGACGGGATGTTCCGCTTCCCTGGCTCGCCGGCTCCCTGAGCGCTCCCAACGCGCTCCTGAAAGACCGCGCCTTGTGCAGGCTCTCCTCGTGCTCGGCCGCGGGATCCGAGTCCGCCACCACCCCGCCCCCCACGCTCAGCCAGGCCCGGCCGCCCGTCTGCACCAGCGTGCGGATCACGATGTTGAGGTCCATCCCGCCGCACGCCGACAGGTACCCCAGCGCCCCCGCGTAGAGCCCGCGCGGGGCCGGCTCCAGATCGTCGATGGTCCGCAGGGCCCGCACCTTGGGGGCCCCGGTCATCGAGCCTCCCGGAAACAGCGCGCGCAGCAGATCGGCGCGTCCACGCCCGGGGGCCGGCTCGCCCGACACCACCGACACCAGGTGATGCACCGAGGCGTAGCTCTCGAGCCGGCAGAGCTCCTCCACCTGGATGCTTCCGGGACGGCAGACGCGCCCCAGGTCGTTGCGGGCCAGGTCCACGATCATCACGTTCTCGGCGCGGTCCTTCGCCGAAGCCAGCAGCTCGGCCCTCTGGCGCCTGTCTTCGGACGGCGTGGCGCCGCGCGGGCGGGTCCCCTTGATGGGGCGCGTCTGAGCCCGCCCGACGCGCAGGCTCAGGAACCGCTCGGGCGAGGCGCAGGCCACCTGCACGCTCCCCGTGTCGAGCCACGCCGAGAAGGGGGCCGGGCTGTGGCGCCGCAAGGCGCGCATCAGCGCCACCCCGTCCGCGACCGGCGCGAGCTCGAGGCGCTGCGCCAGGTTCACCTGGTAGATCTCCCCCTCGGCGATGAGCGCGCGGGCCGCCCGCACCATGGCGATGTAGTCCTCGCGCGCCAGGCTGGTTTCCAGGATGGCGGCCGGCTCGGGCGCCGGGGTCACGCGGGCGGGCCGGCCGTCGCGCGCGACGGGCCCGGCC
>JBOGOC010000115.1:0-31228 GCA_050747525.1 Candidatus Polarisedimenticolia bacterium
CAGTCTGGCCGCCGCCGCGGTGGTCCTGCGCGCTCCGCTCATCCCTGCCCTGCGATCGGACCGGTGACGCCTTGCCTCACGCTCCCGTCTTCGTGGTGATCGTCTCCAGACCGTGGGCGTGCGCCCCCATCTCCGAGCGGCGCAGCAGCCAGGAGAAGAGGAAGCCGAGGAACCCCGAGACCGAGAAGATCCACATCCCCAGAGCGTAGCCCCCGGGGTTCTCCGGGCTCGCTCCGGAGAAATCGTTCGCCCAGCCGATCATCCAGTTGAAGCCGGCCAGGCCGATGTTCTGGATCATGGTCATCAGCCCGTAGGCCGTGCCCAGCTTCTGCTCCTCCACGATGTAGGCCACCGACGGCCACATCACCGCCGGCACCAGTGAGAACGCGATCCCCATCATGGCCATCGGGACGAGCAGATTCACGTCCGTGTAGGCCATCATCAGATAGACGGGCACCAGCAGCAGCGACCCGAACATCATGAACAGCGAGCGCCGTCCGACCCGATCCACGAGATAGCCGAAGATCGGCGTGAAGATCATGGCGAACAGCGTGAGCAGGCTGGACAGGAACCCTCCGTACTCGCGCGAAGTGCCGTGCGCCTCCTGGAAGAACTTCACGGCGAAGGTCTGGAAGGGGAAGATGGCCGAGTAGAAGGTGACGCACAGCAGGACGACGTACCAGTACGATGGGGTCAGGCGCCACAGATCGGCGAACGCCACCTTGTCCGTCGAGCCCGCCTCGCCGATCGCATACTGCTTCATCGCGCGATCTTCCATCACCCAGTACACGAGAGGCCCGATCACGCAGAAGGTCCCCATCCCCACGGCGATGACGAGCGGCCACTGCCAGCTTTCGTAGGCCGGGCGGGCCCAGGTGGGCGAGTTGAGCGCCAGGAACGACCCCAGCCGCGCGATGGTGAGGTTCACGCCGAAGGCGAACGACAGCTCCTTCCCCTTGAACCAGCGGGCCAGGGCGGTGGTGACCGAGACGATGAGCGACTCGGCCCCGAGCCCGAACACGAGGCGTCCGGTGGCCATCACCGTCAGGCTCCCGCTGGACGCGGTGATGGCGGCTCCCGCCAGGCACAGCACACCGAACAGCAGGGTTGCTTTCTTCACGCCGATGCGATCGATCAGGATGCCGCCGATCAGCACCATGAAGATGTTGGGGATGCTGTAGATCGCGTTGAGCCACCCGATCTGCGAGTCGGAGAACTGGAGCTGCTCCTTGAGCAGGTCGGCGATCGGGCTGATGGCGTCGTAGACGTAGTAGTTGCCGAACATCGCCAGGCTGATCACCACCAGCACGGCCCAGCGGTAGGCGGGGGGCGGGGCCGGGCGGCCCCGTGGATCGCTCGATTCGGCCATGTCCTGGGGAGCTCCCATGATTGAGAGGTGCGTCAGCGCCGGATTGTACGCTATTTCCCTTTCGGGCCTTGAGCCAGGATGCGGTCGAGGGTGGCCTTGTCATCCGGAAGCAGCCCCGACTTCGGCAGGCGCGGCACCAGCAGGAACCACCCGGGCTGCAGGCGGAAGGCGCGCGCGAACAGGGGGAGCGAGGCGTCCAGCCGGCCCTTCTGAGCCAGGGTGGCGGCGTGCCAGAAGACGAACTCGTCCATCGTCGGGAGCATCGCTTCGGCGGCGGCGTAGTGCTCCACGGCGGCGTCGATGTCGTCCTTCTCGACCGCCAGATCGCCGGCGTTCATCCGCTCGTAGGCGCGCCACAGGGTGACCAGGCGGCGCAGCTCCTGGATCGGCTCGGGATGGTCTTCGATGCGAAGCTCCAGCACCTTGTCCTTCCAGGGGGTGCCGCTCTTCTTCCCTTTGACGATCAGCATGGCCGCGGATTGACGCCCCCGGATATCCCCCCCGGCGCGCTGCGCCGCTTCGAGCGCGGTCAGCATGCGCTCGGCCAGGTCTCCGCGCGCGTTCTCGTAGGCCGTGGCCATGGCGGGCCACACGCCCACGTCCAGCATCAGGTTGGCCTGGACCGAGTAGCCCTTCCCCACGTGGTGGCCGGCCGCGTCGATGCAGCGGGCGCCCGTGTGCGCCGCCACGCGCCCCGCCGCGTCGATCATCGCCACCTGGCGCACCTCGCGCCCTTCGTCGACCGCCACCAGACGGCTCAAGGCGTCGGCGGCCGCTGTCCCGTTCGACATCAGCGCGAGTCCTTCCGGTCCGTACTCCACGCGCACGAACGACTGCGTGGCCACCGCTCCCACCCCGGCCTCCGCCCAGGCGACCAATGTCCCGACGGAGAACCAGTGTGACTGCACGGCCACTCCCATCTCTCCCGTGGCAGGGTCGCGCGCCACGATGGAGTAGGTGTGGGCCGGCCGCACTGGAAGAGGGGAAGGCGGCGGCGCTTCGGCCCACGCGGGGAGCGCGGCCAGCAGGCCTGCGAGCAGGATCGGTTGCCGGATCATGACGACACCTCCGCGGATTCGTTGCATGGATGTAGTAGTGTGACGCCTTCGAGCCTGCTCAAGCTAACGGACCTTCGGAAAGACTGTCAACGTGCCCCGCTCCCTGCTGCGCCACGACATCGAGCTGATGCTCGTGGTGCTGTTCTGGGCATTCAACGTGACCGTGGTGAAGCGCTGTCTGGGGGACATGGGCCCCCTGGCCTTCAACATCCTGCGCTTCGGGATGGCCGCCGTCGTGCTGATGGCCCTCACCCTCTGGTGGGACGGCGCTCCGCGCGTCAGCCGCGCCGACGCGTGGCGCCTGCTGCTGCTGGGATTTCTGGGACACGCCGCCTATCAGCTCTGCTTCGTCCTGGGGCTGGCCCGCACGACGGCCACGGCCACCGCTCTGATCTTCGGCAGCACACCGGTGGTCGTGGGGGTCCTGTCGCGCCTGGCCGGGCACGAGCGGATCGGATGGGCGGGGGCCGGAGGGGCTCTGCTGGCCTTCGCGGGGGTCGCCCTGATCGTGCGGGGCGCACCCGCTGGTCAGGCGGCCTCGTCGCACGGATCCTGGACCGGGAACCTGCTGGTCATGGCGGCGGTGCTCTTCTGGTCGGCCTACACCGTCCTCTCGAGCGACCTGCTCCGTCGCCATTCTCCTCTGCGGGTGACGGCCCTTTCGCTGACCGCGGGGACCGCCATGATGCTGCCGGTCTCCATCGGCCCTCTGATGTCGCAGGACTGGAGCGCGGTGCCGCCCATCGCCTGGGCGGGGCTGATCTATTCGTTCATCTTCGCCCTGGTCGTCTCGTATATTCTCTGGTATCGGTCGGTGCGCGCGGTGGGGAACCTGCGCACCGCCCTCTATTCGAATCTGGTCCCCGTGTTCGGGGCCCTGTTCGGCGTCTGGCTCCTGGATGAGAGGTTGAGCGCCGGGGTCGGCATGGGGGGGGCGCTGGTGCTGGGCGGCATCGTCCTTTCGCGCTGGAGCGACGCCATCCGGAGAAGGAGAAGGGGCGTGCGGCTGGACGCGCCGGAAGCCGTGGAGGCGGGCGAGGCATGAGCATCGCGGCGGCCATCGCCATGGGGCTGGCCCTGGCGGCGTGCGCGGGGCTGCGGGCATTCCTGCCTCTGCTGGCCCTGGCCGTGGCGCATCGAGCAGGGGTTCTTCCGCTCGCTCCCGAGCTGACGTGGCTGTCGTCCGATCCCTCGCTCATCGTGCTGGCCTCTGCCGTCTTCTTCGAAGTCCTGGGGGACAAAGTCCCCGTGGTGGACCACGTCCTGGACTCGGTCGGCCTGGTGATCCGTCCCCTGGCGGGGGGCGCGGCCGCCGTGGTCCCCTTCCTTTCGGCCGGCCCCGACGGCTCGATGATACGGACCCTCTCGGAAGGGGACTGGGGTGCCGCCGCGCCCTGGATCGCCGTGGGGACCGGGGCCGTCGCGGGAGGCTCGCTGACCGCGCTGGTGCTGCTGGCCAAGGCGGCTCTGCGCGTCGCCTCGTCCAGCTTCACGCTGGGTCTCGCCAACCCGGTCCTCTCCCTGGCGGAAGATGGCCTCGGTGTGACGGGCGTGATCCTGGCGCTGTTGGTGCCGATCGTGGCGCTGGCCATGGTCGCCATGGGAATCCTGCTCATCGTCGCCTGGTTCCGGCGGAGGCGCCTGGCTCCACGGGTCTGACTGGACGCGGCGCGCCCTTTGGGGCAGGATCCCGGACGTGGATCTGGGTATAAAGGGACGTGTGGCCCTCGTGGCCGCCTCGTCCACAGGCATCGGGCGGGCCGTGGCCCGGGAGCTGGCGGCCGAAGGGTGCCAGGTGGCCGTCTGCGCCCGCCGGCGCGAGCCGCTGGCCGAGACGGCACTCGCCATCGGCCGTGAGACCGGAGCTGAGGTCCTGGCCGTTGCCGGCGACGTGATGCTGGCCTCCGACATCGCCCGTATCGTGGCCGAGGTCAAGGGCCGGTTCGGCGCCATCGACATCCTGGTGAACAACGCGGGGGGGCCTCCTCCCGGCGGGTTCGAGGACCTGGGGCCCGAGGCGTGGGACGACGCCTACAAGCTCACACTGCGCAGCGCCGTCCTGCTGTGCCGCGAGACGGTCCCCGACATGAAGGCCCGCCGATGGGGACGGATCGTGAACCTGACCTCCATCTCCGTGAAGCAGCCGATCGACGGTCTGATCCTGTCCAACAGCATCCGGGCCGGGGTGGCCGGGTTCGCCAAGAGCCTGGCCAACGAGTGCGCGCCCTTCAACGTGCTGGTGAACACGCTCTGTCCCGGCTACATTCTCACGGAACGGCTGACCGAGCTGGCGACGGACCGTGCCCGCCGGGCGGGGGTCTCCGTCGACGACATGATGCTCACCATGAAGAACAACGTCCCGGTCAGGCGGATCGGCGGGCCCGGAGAGATCGCGGCGCTCGCCGCCTTCCTCTGCTCCGAGAGGGCGTCCTACATCACGGGGACCGTCATACAGGTCGACGGCGGCCAGTCCCGCGGCCTCCTCTAGGTGTGACCATCATGTCACCGTTGTTCCAGACAGCAGTGAGGCTTGTTGCGCACGCCGGAAGGCTGGTGCTGGCGGCCGTCTTCCTGACGGCCGGCGTCGTGAAGAGCCTCGACCCGGAGGGGTTCGGCCGCGAGGTGGCCCAGTACGGCCTCATCGGAGGCTCGATGGCGCAGGCCGCCGCCTACGTGATCATCCCCGTCGAGATCGCGCTGGGCGTGGCGCTCGCGCTGGCCTGGCGCCCCCGGCTCACCTTCGCCGTAACGGCCGCCATGCTGGTCATGTTCATGGGGGCGATCGGGTTCGCGCTGGCGACCGATCAGCCACTCGAGGGGTGCGGATGCTTCGGACGGGCGATCCCGCGCACGCCGCAGCAGACGCTGGCCGAGGATGCGCTCTTCCTTGCGCTCGCTGTGCTGGGCTGGGTCGCCCTGGGCGGTGGAGCCAAGGTGCGCCCGGGGCTGGCGCGAAGGACCTGGAAGGCCGCCGCGGTGATGGCGTCGGCAGTGGTGTCGGGGGCCTTCGCCCTCGCCTCGCCTCACCTGCCCATCGATGATGCGGTCACCGAGCTGAAGCCCGGCATCGTGTGGAACGACCTGGGGGTCGCCCTCGCCGAGGAGGACCTGGGACGCGGGACCCACCTGGTGGCCCTGCTCGGGATGAAGGACGAGAAGAGCCTCGGGACCTTCGAGGAGCTGAACCGGATGTCGGCCGCGGGTCAATCGGTGATCGGGCTGTACGGCGAGGACGAAGCGGCCTACCATGAGGTGCTCTGGACGCGCGCGCCGGCGTTTCCTCTCTATAATGTCTCGCCATCGGACATGCGCCGGCTCCACCGGCGCCTGCCCCGGTTCTTCGCCGTGACGCAGGGACGCGTGGCGGCGACCTGGGATCGTCCCCCTACTGCCGAGTCCCTGCGGGCGGCGGTGGCGGGGGTATCGGAGGCTTCATGAAACGGGTGACCTCGGCGCTCATGGCGGCAACGTTGCTGGCGGTCTCATCGCTGCCGGCCCAGCAGCTCCCGCCCGTCTCCCGTCCGTGGACGGAGAACTTCGACCACTTCGTCGAGGTGAACGGCACCGCGTCGGCGGAGGCCCGCCTGTTCAACGCGCGTGGCCGTCCCGCGATGCTGCTCCTGGCTCCCGAGCTGAGCACGCCGCTGCTCATTGATTTGCAGAAGCGCCAGGTGAATGCCGTGCCCGCCGAAGCGGTGAAGGAGCTGCCCGAAGGGCAGGGTGTGGAGCTGGTGGCCGAAGCGGTCGAGGGCTCTCCCGCCCCCTACACCATGGACGGCGAGACGGTCATCTTCTACTGGAACGGCGTGCGCACGAAGATCACGCGCAAGCCGCCCCTGGTGGGGGACATCACGCTGGAGAACCTGCTGGCGCGACTCCCCATCTACCGCAAGGGAATGGAAGCGTACGAGCCCGGCATCTCGGACGTCTCGTACCTGAAGGACTACGGGCTTCAGGTCAAGGTGCTGATCTTCTTCGGGTCGTGGTGCCCGCACTGCCGCCAGACGATCCCGCGCTTCCTCAAGAGCATGGAGGCGGCCGGCAACGCCAACATCGCCATGGCGTTCACGGGCGTCCCGTTGCCATTCAAGGACTATGCTCCGGCCCAGGAGAAGCAGGTGAAAGGGGTCCCCACCTTCATCGTGTATGCGGGAGACAAGGAGATCGGACGCTTCGGCGCGATCCCCGAAGGAAGCTCCGCCGAGCACGAGCTGGTGAAGATCCTCTACGCGCATGCACAGAGGCGCGGATGAGGCGGCTCCGAGGGCTCGCCGTGCTGGCCGCCGCCGCAGCACTGGGCGCCTTCTGGGCCTGCTCTTCACAGGCCGAGCCACCTGTTCCATCCAGTCCCCCCGCGAAGCAGGACCCTCCGGCGGCCCAGGCCGCTCCCCAGTCGCCGCAGCCCGGGCAGACGACGGCGGCCGAGCCGGCGCAGGATCCCAATCTCTGGTTCCCTCGATACGACTGGGCGCTGGAAGTGGACGGGAAGCCCTCCGACGAGGCCCTCTTCTTCGTGGACATTGGCTCCAGGAAGGTGCTCGTGCACGTCGTCGACCTGCCCCAGTCGGCGCTGATGGATCTGGGCGGCAAGCAGGTGGCCTCGGTGGAGAACCGCCAGATCGCCATCGATCCGGAGAATGGCACCGCCCGGATCGCGACCGGCGTGGAGCCCGGAGGAGCCACCCCCTTCACCGTGGAAGGGGGGCAGGTCGTCTTCTATCTCGGGAGCCGCCGCTTCAAGATCACGCCCAAGCAGCCGCTGGAAGGGCCCGCCAGCGCCGAGGACATCTTCCGCCACACACCCCTGTACCGGCGCGGCAAGCAGGACTACGTGCCGGCCGCTGCCGACATCGCGCAGATCCGCTCGTACGATCAGACGGTGGAGATCGTCGTCTACTTCGGGACCTGGTGCCCGCACTGCAAGGTGCTCGTGCCGCGGTTCATGAAAGCGGTGGAGGCCGCCGGCAACCCGCGCATCGAAGTGAAGTACGTGGGTGTGCCCCGCGCTTTCGGCCAGTACGAGCCCACCCGCTCGCGGGGAGTGACCGGGGTCCCGTGCTTCATCTTCTACCGGGACGGCCGCGAGTTCGGACGCATTCCCGGTGAGCCGGCCGGCATGACCATCGAGCATGCCGTGGCGGAAATCCTCAAGTCCGCCGGGGCCTGACACCTCACATTCGTTGACTTGCCCGAGGGGAGCAGTGTATCGTCGCCCGACCCGCGCGGGGCGGGGCGCAGTCTCCACAGGCCGGAACGCCGGAGATAGCCGAGGATGAGCGAGACGAAGGTCGAGTACAAACCGTTCGTTCCCAATTCCATGACCATGACGGAGTTCACCCTCAGGGCGGTGCTCCCCGGGCTGGTCATGACGCTGATCCTGGGAGCCGCCAACGCCTACCTGGGGCTGAAAGCCGGGCAGACCATCGCGGCCACCTATCCTGCCGCCGTCCTCAGCATGGTCATCATGAGGATCTGGAAGGGCTCGATTCTGGAAGAGAACCTCGCGCGAACCGCCGGGTCGATCGGAGAGTCGGTGGCTGCGGGGGCAATCTTCACGCTGCCGGCCTTCTACATCGCGGGTGTGTGGCCCTCTTTCGCTCCGAAGGACGCCTACTGGAAGTCCACCGCCCTCATGCTGGTGGGAAGCGTGCTGGGCGTGCTCTTCGTCTCCCTGGTGCGCCGCGTGATGGTGGAGGACCACTCGCTGCCGTTCCCCGAGTCGGTGGCCGCCGGCGAGATCCACAAGGCGGGTCAACGAGGCGCGCAGGCGGCCAAGCACCTCTTCTGGAACATGGGGTTCGGCGCCCTGGTGTACTCCACGGGACTGATTCAACTGTTCGCAGCCGAGAAGAATTTCCTCGTGAACATGGGGAGCGTCGGACTGAGCAAACTCAAGCTGGGAGCTGGCGCCGCTGCCCCGACTCTGCAGACGGGCGGATTCACGAGGATTGCCGCGCCCAGCATCAGCCCCGCCTATCTGGGAGTCGGCTACATCATCGGACCCGAGCTGGCCGCGCTGAACTTCTCCGGCGGAGTGCTCGCATGGGGCCTGCTGGTGCCGCTGATCACCTTCCTGCTCGGCCCGGATCTGGCCGCTCTTCTGCCGGCGGGAGCCGGGGAAGAGGGCTGGGGGGGGCTGACGCGCCAGGTGTGGCTCTTCATCGTGCGTCCGATCGCCGTGGGCGGGATGCTGGTGGGCACGGTGTACACCCTCTTCAAGAGGCGCAAGAGCATCTTCGGCGGGTTGTCGCGCGCCCTGGGCGAATTCAAGGCAAGGGGGGAAGACCCCGCGAAGCTGGAGCGAACCGAACGCTACATGAGCTCCAAGGTGGTCTTCATGCTCATCGCGGTCACGTTCGTCCTGATGTGCGCCCTGTACATCTACATGTCGGGGATGGTGGGAGGCGCGATCCTGGCCGCCGTGGTGATGCTGGTCGCGGGATTCTTCTTCGCCACGGTGTCGGGCTATCTGGTCGGGCTCATCGGCTCCTCCAACAATCCGATCTCGGGGCTGACCCTGTCGACTCTGATCGTGGCTGCCCTGCTGATGGTGGCGATGGGCGTGTCCGGGGCGAGCGGTGTCGTGGCGGTGCTGGCGGTCGCCTCGGTGGTGTGCGTCTCGTCGGCGGTGGCGGGGGAGCTGCTCCAGGACTTCAAGGTCGGGTACATCCTGGGCGGGACGCCGCGCACGATCCAGATCGTGGAGCTGATCGCGGTCGTGTGCGCAAGCCTGCTCATGTACTTCCCGCTCATGGTCCTGCACGAAGGGAATATCAAGGCCGGTGGAATCGGCTTCGGCGATCCGAACCTCTCCGCCCCTCAAGCCGGGTTGATGGCGTCGCTGGCTCAGGGGATCGTGGGAGGGGACATGGCCTGGCCGCTGGTCATCGTGGGGATCCTGATGGGGGTGGCCATGATCATGGTGAAGGTCAAGAGTCCCATGCTCGTGGCCGTCGGGATGTACCTGCCGCTGACGACCACCTCCGCGATCTTCGTGGGTGGGGTCATCCGCTGGCTCACCGACCTGTTTGCCCAGAAGAAGGGCTACAACGAAGCCCAGAAGCGCCGCGTCGAGAACACGGGGATTCTCTCAGCTTCGGGGCTGATCGCGGGTGAGGCGCTCGTGGGCCTCCTCACGGCAACGCTCGAGTACTACGACTTTGATATCCCGCATGTCTTCGAGCATGGGTCGTACCTCGTGGGGCTGGGGGTGCTGGCCCTCATCGCCTTCGTGCTCATCAAGATTCCGCTGAACAATGCAGGCCGGGCCGACGAGCCGGCTCCCCCCGCCGCCATGATGTGATGGAGACGGGCCGCAGCCGCCGCCGGCTGCTCCTGTACCTCCTGCTGGCAGGGCTGCTCGCGCGCGTGGTCTATCAGCACCAGGTCGCGGCTCTCCCGTTCTTCCAGGATCCGGTGGGGGACTCGGCCCGCCACCTCGAGCGCGCGCGGGAGATCCTGGCCGGGAATCTGCTTCCGGATCGCCCGTTCTTCTACGGCGGCATCCTCTATCCGTGGGTCCTGGCGGCGTTCGCGCTGGTGTTCGGGGCCAACCTGTATCCCGTGGTCCTGGCCCAGGCGCTGGCGGGATGCCTGCTCTCGTGGCTTCTCTACCGGCTGGCGGTAGCCTGCGTGCCGCCGGGCCGTCGGCGCGCGGGCCGAAGGGCCGGGATGATCGCGGCGGCGCTGGCCCTCTTCTACGGCCCGCTGGCGTTTCTCGAAGCCGACATCCTGATGGTCAGCTGGACTCTTCCAGCGCTCGCGATGGCCGGGATCCTGCTTCTGCGCGCCTGTCGCAAGGGCCGGGATCTGATAGGGCCGGCCGGGGCGGCCGGTCTCCTGCTGGCCCTGGCGGCCACCGAGCGCCCCAACCTGGTCGCGCTTCTCCCGGTGGGGGCGGTCTGGATTGCCGCTGCCTTCCCCGCGAGGGCCCGGCTGCGGGGAGCCGCCTGTCTGCTGGGCGCCTCGGCCCTCGTGCTCGCCCCCGTGGCCTGGATGAACCATGCCGCCTCGGGGCGCTGGGTGCTCCTCACCACGTCGGGAGGGATCAACTTCTCCATCGGCAATCACCCGGGGGCGCGGGGCACCTTCGAGGAGCCCTGGTCGGCCGACACGCACGCCACCGCGCGGGACACCGACCTGGAGAGCGCGAGCCAGGCCTGGGCCAGTCGGGGCGCCGGGAGTCCGCTGGACGCCGTGGAGACGTCCCGCTGGTGGTGGGCCCAGGGATGGAGCTGGGTGCGCTCGGCGCCGGCCGCCGCCGGGCGCCTGGCTGCCCGCAAGCTGGCGCTGCTCTGGAACGACCAGGAGCCGCCGAACCACCTGCACTTCGCCTTTCTCCGGGAGACGGCGCCGGCTCTCTGGCTCATGCCGATCACCTTCGCATGGATCGCCCCGGCCGGGCTCTACGGCCTCCTGTGGCCCGGCCCGCGGCGCGGGCGCGATCAGTCCGCCACCGCGTTGCTGGCCCTGCTGGTGGCGGTCCCGATGATGACCGTGCTCCCGTTCTTCGTGGCCGATCGCTACCGCATCGCCATGGTCCCTCCGCTGATGGTCTGTGCCGGCTTCGGCCTGGAGCGGCTGGGCCGCCTGGCCAGGATCCCCGGGGGCCGGACATGGGCGGCCGGGTCGGCCGCCGCCATGGTCGTAGCCGGGTGGATCCTCGCGCGGCCGCTGCTGGAGTTCGATCGCTCGCGCGATTACTGGATGATGGCCCAGGCCTGGAAGAAGGCGGGGGCCCTGGAGGAGGCCGTGTCCGGGTACGGAAAGGCCATCGCGCTGGCACCCGACGATGCCGTGCTCAGGAACAACCTGGGCGTGCTGCTGGCCGGGATGGGACGCGTGCCCGAGGCCGAGCAGGAATACCGGCGGGCCATCGCCCTGGATCCGTCACTGGCCTTCCCGCACAAGAACCTGGGGCTGCTGCTGGCCCGGACGGGGCGCCGGGAGGAGGCCCTCGTTCACCTCGCGAAGGCCCGCGAGAGCGAGCCGCAGGATCGGGAAATCCTGCAGGCCCTCGAAGCGATGGGGGAGACCCCTTGAAGCAGCCCGGCCCACGGCGGGAGCGCCGCGGGCCGGATGAAGTGTCGGAGCCGATCCGGGTCTATCGGGTTTCGAGCCAGATCTTCACGTGCTCCTTGTCCTTGTTGACCTCGATGAGGGTGAGCGGAAGGTGAGGGCGCACCCGCTCCACCAGGTCCTGGAAGCTCCAGTTGCGCTTCGACTCGAAGACGTAGTCCATGACGTCCAGCGGGATCTTGACCTGCACGGTCGGGTCGGATGAATCCTCTTCGCGGATGTTGACGCGGAAGTAGTCGCGGTCCTTCCAGACCCTGACCTGCTCTTCGTCGCTCTCCACGGTCAGGAACTCGTCGGCTTCCATCCTGCGGATCTCGCGCCACATCTTGGCGATGTCGATCGAGTGCTCGGACTCGATCTCGGCCAGGAAGTCGCGCTTGTCGATCGAGTCGACCACCACCTCCACCAGGGAGATCGGCAGGTTGATCTTCACGAGCCCGTGCTCGCTGCCGTCCCGATCCACCTCCACGCGCATCCAGATGACGTCGTCCGCCGCCGCCGCGGGCGCCGCTCCCGAGACCGCCAGGAGGGGGAGCGCCAGTCCCAAGGCCCACAGGGCCTGCCGGTTGATTCGCTTCATGATCGTCTCCTCCAGGTCGGCCTCATGGTTGGCTGGTCGGGGCCGCTCGGCAGGTTCAACGAAGGGATCGTGAATTGGTTCCTTGCTACGGGCGCTTGAGCACCAGAAGGGTGACGTCGTCGTACTGAGGCTCGGTGGCGGCGAAGGCCTTGATGCTGGCCGCCACCTGGTCCTGAATCGCCGCCGCCGACTGGGTGCGCCCCTTGATGATCAGATCGATGAGGCGCTCCTCGCCGTACTCGTCCCCGGCGGGGTTCTGGGTCTCGGTGACTCCGTCGCTGAAGGCCACCAGCATGTCGCCGGGGCCCAGCGCGATCTCGGCGGCGGAGTGCTTGGCGCCGGGGAAGACACCCAGGATGAGGCCACTGGCCTTGAGACGTTCCACTTCGCCGCCCGAGCGCACCACGATGGGCGGGTTGTGGCCGGCGTTGAAGAACTCCACACGGCCGGAAGGGCCGTCCAGCTCTCCGTAGAAGAACGACACGAAATTGTTGGAGTGGGCCGACTGCAGGATGGTGTTGTTCAATGACGAGGCCAGGCTGGCGAGCGTGCAGGGGGTTTCCAGGTGGGCGCGGAACGAGGCGCGCACCGTGGCCATCAGCAGGGCCGCTCCCATCCCCTTGCCCGACACGTCGCCGATGGCGAACCCGAGCCGGGAGGCCCCCCGATCGACGAAGTCGAAGTAGTCTCCTCCCACCTCGCGGCACGGGTCGTTGAACCCGGCCAGGTCGTACCCCGTGAACTGGGGGGTCCCCACGGGCAGGAGCTTCTTCTGGATCTCGGAGGCCTGCTGCATCTCCTTCTCCATGCGCTGCCTGGCGAGGGTGTCCTCGAAGCGGCTGGCGTTCTCGATCTTCACCGCGGCGATGTTGGCCAGCAGCGTGAGCAGCTTCAGATCCTCGGGAGAAAAGGTCTTCGCGGCGTTGATGGTGTCCACGTAGATGAGTCCGATCACCGCGCGGTTGTTCCACAGCGGCACGCACATGGCCGAGTGGATCCCCTGCAGCACGATGCTCTCCTTCATCTTGAAGCGATCGTCGGTCTGGGCGTCGGTGGTGAGCACCGACTGGCGGTTCTCCACCACGCTGTGGGCGATGCTGCGCGACAGCGAGATGGTCCCGCCGTAGCTCTTCTTGAGATCGCGCACCACCTTGCTCACCAGCTCGGGGGAGTCTCCCTCCAGCAGCATGAGGAAGCCGCGCTCGGCCGGGATGGCCTCGAAGACCAGATCCATGATCGCCTCGAACACCTCCTCGAGCGGCTTGTAGCTGATGAGCTCCATCCCGGCGCGCGTGAGGACCGCCAGAGTCCGGCTTTCGGCGGAGACGGCAGGAGCCGTCCTGCCGGGCGAGGCAGGCGCGGCGGTCTGCGCGCTGATCGGGTTGCTGATGATCTCCTCGAGGGGGATGGTCATCGTGGAGCTGTCGGTGTTGAGGGGCGGGCGGTCCTCGATGGCAACCTGCGGCCCCGGTTCGGCGGAAAAGAGGATGCGAGTCTCCCCGAGCGCGATCTGGTCGCCCACCTTCAGCTCGGCGGCCTGCGTGACGGGGCGCCCGTTGAGGCTGGTGCCGTTGCGGCTGCCGACGTCGGCGAGGAAGTGCTTCCCCTCGCGGTGGGTCACCTCGGCGTGGAAGCGCGACAGCGACAGGTCGAACGACAGGTTGACGTCGTTCTTGGAGCTGCGGCCTATGGAAAGCTTGTCCGCATCGATGTCGCGCCTGAAGGTGCGGCCATCGGCGGCGATGACAGTCAGGTAAGCCACGAAGCCTCGTCAGTGAGTGGACCATGGTAGGAGGGGCCCCACGCCACTGTCAACCCCCGGGGGTGCAACGCCGGCTGTGCAGCCCGGCCGCCGGGCCGGGACTTTCGTCGCCGGACGCGGCATTTTCTTTGACAGTGAAGGAATGGCGCGGTACCCTTTTTCCCGCTCAAGCACATCGCCGGGGGAGCACGTCTGCAAAACCACAACGGTCTGCACGTCGAGATGACTCTCTGCAGCAGGGTGGAGCTCGCCAACCTGGTCCATGCCGCCAGCGACGAGGTGTGCCGGCTGGCCGGGCTGGACGAGGACGCCCGGATGAACCTGGGCCTGGCCCTGCGCGAGGCCACCGTCAACGCCGTCAAGCACGGCAACAAGATGGCCGAAGAGAAGGCCGTGGTGGTCATCTTCGACCTCAACGCCCGCCGCCTGTCGGTCAGCATCAGGGACCAGGGAGAGGGGTTCGATTTCGGGCGGGACGTGGATCCTCGGCTTCCCGAGAACCTCAACAAAACCAGCGGCCGCGGCATGTTCCTGATGAAGAACTTCGTGGACGAGGTGGTCTACACCCACGAGCCGGGGAAGGGGACGACGATCAGCCTGATCAAGAAGCTTCGCCGCAGGCAGGCCGGACGTGCGCGCAGCGGTGAATCCAGAGTATGATGCGCTCGCCCCCCGGGCTGCCCGCCGGGGGTAGGGACATAAACACAGGAGATCTCATGAAAGCGACGACGCGTGACGTCGGCAAGGTCACGGTGATTGATCTCAACGGGAAGATCACCATCGGCAAGGGGGACCTGATTCTCAAGGAGGCCGTGGACGGCGTCCTCAAGTCTGGCAAGTCCCGTATCCTGCTGAATCTGGGCCAGGTCACCTACATGGACAGCGCCGGCATCGGCGAGCTGGTGGCCTGCTACAAGCGGGTCCGTGAGAAGGGTGGCGTCATGAAGCTGGTCAACCCGGCGGGCAAGGTGCAGGACCTGCTGGCACTGACCAAGCTCGAGGAGTTCTTCGAGACCCACCAGAACGAGGGCGAGGCGCTGGCCTCCTTCGCCACCTAGCCCCGGCACCCCACGTGCAGGCCGTCGTTCTGCCGGGGAATGGTCAGGTGCGGGTGGAGGAGTTGCCCGAGCCTGTTCCCGGACCCGGCGAGGCCCTCCTGGAAGTCCTCGTGGCCGGCATCTGCGGCACCGATCTGCAGCTTGCCGGCGGCTACATGAGCTTTCGCGGAACGCCCGGGCACGAGTTCGTGGGAGTCGTGCGCGCCGTCTCCAGCCCCGCGGACAGGATCCTGGTCGGGTCGCGGGTGGTCGCCGAAATCAACGTCGGATGCAACGAATGCGACTGGTGCGCCCGGGGGATGGGGCGGCACTGCGCCGCCCGGACCGTGCTGGGGATCCTGGGCCGCCCTGGAGCGTTCGCGCGCAAGTTGACCCTGCCGGTATCGAACCTGCACGTGGTCCCCGACGCCGTTTCCGATGACGAGGCGGTCTTCGTGGAGCCGCTGGCCGCCGCGTTCGAGATCCTTGAGCAGGTGCGGGTGGAGCCTTCGCACCGCGTGCTGGTCATGGGCGACGGCCGGCTCGGCCTGCTGGTGGCCCAGGTGCTGAAATCGCGCGGGGCGCAGGTGACGCTGATGGGGCGGCACCCCTCCAAGCTCCAGGTGGCGAAGACGCTGAGCCTGCCGACCTCGGAGTCGGGCCAGGCGGCGCGGCCGGTCCACGACCTGGTGGTGGACGCCACCGGATCCCCGGACGCCCTGGATGAAGCGATCCGCTGGTGCCGGCCGCGCGGCACGGTGATTCTGAAGACCACGTGCGCCGGCAGGACGACGTTCGACGCGGCGCCCGTGGTGGTCAACGAGCTGATCCTGGTGGGCTCGCGATGCGGACGCTTCGAGCCGGCCCTCGAGGCCTTGCGCGCGCGCAGCGTGCAGGTCCTTCCGCTGGTGACGGGCGAGCGCGCCCTCGCGGACGCCCCCGAGGCCTTCGAGGCCGCGGCGCGCCCGGACGCCCTCAAGATCCTCCTTCGACCGGCTTCCTGATCCTCCGTGCCCCGGCTTCGCGGCGGCTGCACTGGCTGGGCGCTCCTGATGGCGATTCTGCCCGCATGCCAGACAGGCACCGGGCCCGACCATGCCGGCCGGCGGGTGGTCATCGTGGCCGCCGAAGGAGCGTCGTGGAAGGCGCTGTCGGCCATGGACCAGGGCACCGTGCCTCACCTGGCGGACATGACCGTGACGGGATCGGCCGGAGTGGTGCGCGCCGACCCGCCGCTGTCGCCCGCGGCGGTCTGGACGACGGTGGCCACCGGGCGCTCGCGCGACGCCCACGGCATCGCCTTCGATGCGATGAAGGCCTCGGAAGAAAGGATGCTCCGCCCCGTCACCGCGGATCGGCGCCGTGTCCCCGCCGTGTGGAGCATCGCCGGCGCAAGGGACGTCACCGTCGGGGTGGCCGGATGGCCCGCAACGTGGCCGGCCGAGCCGGTGAAGGGCTTTCTGATCGCGGATGCCTACGAGCCGGGCTCGCCCGAGCAGCGAGGAGACTTCCATCCACCGGGAGCGCTCGGCTCGGGAGGCGAGGGCGGCGACGCGCAGATGCTGGCCGATGCCCTGCGCGGCGCCGCGGAGAGCGACCCTCTCGTGCAGATGGCCTTCGACGACGATCTCACCACGCTCTCGCAGGCCATGGCCCTGCAGCGGGTGCACCAGCCCCGGCTGCTGATGATCCGGCTGCGATCCATCGATGTCGTCTCTCATCGGTTCTGGCAGTATCACGAGCCTGGGTACCTGAGCGTGGCCGCCAGCCGCGGTGAGACGATGTCCGAGGAGCGCGCTCGGCGGATGGCCGAGGCGGTGACGTCGGCCTACCGGTTCGTGGACGACTGCATCGGACGCCTGCAGTCGAGGCTGCCTCCGGAGACGGCCCTCCTGATCGTGTCCGGCTGGGGAATGCGCGGCGTGGGCCCGACGGACTACCTGCACGTGGATCTGGGCGGGCTGATGGCGCGGCTGGCGGAGAGCGGGGTGGGATCGGCCACGCGGTTCTTCGCACTGGAGGACACGGGGCGTGTTCCGCGCGGGCTCTACCTCCAGGAGGCTCGAGGCGGGACGGCGCCGTCCGATGCGGAAGCCGTCCGCGAGGTGGCCGCCGCCCTGCGGAGCCTGAAGGCGGCCGACGGCACGCCCCTGTTCCGCCTGGCCGCTCCGGTGAGGGAGCCTGCGCCGGACGGCCCCGTCATCGAGTTGATGGAGAACATGGAGATCGACCCCGAGTCCCGCCTGCGGCTCGGCGGCCACGAGGTGCCGGTGCGGGATCTGTTCCGCCGCTATGGTGACGACTTCGCCATCCACGATCCGGACGGCCTGCTGCTGGCCAAGGGCGACGGCGTGGCCCGCACGCGGGGGTGGACGGCGCACGTGCTCGACATCGCCCCCACGGTCCTGGCGCTGCTTGGGCTTCCGCTGGCGCAGGACATGCCCGGGCATCCGATCGAGCCGCTGCTGGCCGGCACTGCCTGGAAGGACCGCGCACCCGTCGCCACGTATGACGGGATCGCTCCGCCCCCGGCTCCGGCCAGGCGCGATGCCGCGCGCGCCCGCCGCGAGACGCAGCGTCTGGAGGCCAGCGGCCACCTGCGCTGATGTAAACTCAGCCGCCAGGCTCTCCGAGAGGCGGTCCGTGCCCAGCAGCCACACCCCCATGTTCGAGCAGTACGAGCGGATCAAGCGCGACCACCGCGACGCCATCCTCATGTTCCGGATGGGGGACTTCTACGAGATGTTCTTCGACGACGCCCTGCGTGCGTCCCGCATCCTGGAGATCGCCCTCACCGCCCGCGGGCGGGGGACCGACAACGAGGCGCCCATGTGCGGGGTCCCGCATCAGGCGGTGGACTCCTACATCGCGCGCCTGACGGCCAACGGCCTCAAGGTGGCCGTGTGCGACCAGGTGGAGGAGGCGAGCAAGGCGAAGGGGCTGGTGCGCCGGGAGGTGGTGAGGGTGGTGAGCCCGGGCACCCTGATCGACCCGGCGGCCCTCGATGCGCGCGAGAACCTCTACATCGCCTGCCTCTTCCCATCGGATGCCGGCGTGGGAGCCGCCTACATCGATCTGTCCACGGGGGATTTCCGCGTGGCGGAGGCCAGGGGCCCCCAGGCGGCGGAGGATCTGGCGCTGCAGATGGCGGCCTTCCGTCCGAGGGAGATCCTTCTGCCTGAGGGGGCCGAGCCCGCCGTGGTGCCCGGAACGGGCAACGGGAGCGCCGCGGGGCCCGCGCTCGATCGGCTTCCGGCCTGGGCCTTCGCGCGGGAGGCGGCCTACCGGGGGGTGGCCGAGCAGATGGGGACCCTGTCGCTCGAAGGCTTCGGCGTGCAGGAGATGGAGCTGGCCGTGCGGGCCGCGGGGGCGCTCCTGTCGCACCTGCGCACCACCCAGCGCTCCGGGCTGGCGCACATCCGCCGTGTGGAAGCCTGGCGGCGGACCGACCGCATGGTCCTGGACGCTCCCACGCTGAGGACCCTGGAGGTGGTGCGATCCATGTCGGACGGAGGGCGGGCCGGCTCCCTGCTCTCGGTGCTGGACCGTACCATGACGGTGATGGGCTCGCGCCGGCTGCAGGCCTGGCTCCTGGCGCCGAGCCTGGATCGCAACGTCATCGACGCGCGCCTGGATGCCGTGGAAGAGCTGATCGCCGAGACGCGTGCGCGCGCCGAGCTGCGCGACCTGCTCAAGCCGGTGCGCGACCTGGAGCGCCTGCTGGCGCGGGCCACCCTGGGCACGGCCACGGCCCGCGATCTGGTGGCCATGCGCGACTCGCTGGCCCCGCTCCCGGAGGCGCGGTCGGTAGCCGGCCGGCTGAAGGCCCCGCTGCTGTGCGGCCATCCGGGCCCGCTCGCTTCCATGGACACCGCTTCGTCCCCGGGGGCCCTGGATCCGCTCGAGGATCTCCACCAGCTGCTGACCTCCGCCCTGAGCGACGATCCGCCCGCGGGGCTTCAGGACGGCGGGATGATCCGCCAGGGGTTCGACGCCGGGCTGGACGAGCTGCGCTCCATCGCCGGGGACGCCACGTCGCACATCGCCGCCCTGGAGGCGCGCGAGCGACAGCGCAGCGGCATCGCCTCGCTGAAGGTCCGTTACAACCGCGTGTTCGGCTATTCCATCGAGGTGTCGCGCGCCAATCTCGCCCTGGTTCCGGCCGACTACGAGCGGCGCCAGACGCTGTTGAACGCCGAGCGTTTCGTCACCCCCGAGCTGCGCGAGCTGGAAGAGAAGGTCCTCACCGCGCGCGAGCGCGCCATCGAGATCGAGCACACCCTTTTCTGCCGCCTGCGCGACGCGGTGGCCTCCCACGGACCACGCGTCCAGACCACGGCGCATCGTGTCGCCGATCTGGACGTCCTGGCCTCGCTGGCGGAGGCGGCGGCGCTTCACGGGTACACCCGCCCGGTGGTGACCGAAGGCCGCCGGCTGACCATCGCCGGAGGGCGCCATCCCATCGTGGAGTCGCTGCGGCGTGAGGAGCGTTTCGTCCCCAACGACATCGACGTGGGGGACGAGGGCGCGCGCATCCTGATCGTGACGGGCCCCAACATGGGAGGGAAGTCCACCTACCTCAGGCAGGTGGCGCTCACCGTGCTGATGGCGCAGGCCGGATCGTTCGTGCCGGCGGCGAGCGCGGAAGTGGGCATCACCGACCGCATCTTCTCGCGCATCGGATCTTCGGACAACCTGGCCGGCGGGCAGTCCACCTTCATGGTGGAGATGCAGGAGACCGCCAGCATCCTCAACAACGTCACCGAGCGGAGCCTGGTGCTGCTGGATGAGGTGGGGCGGGGGACCAGCACCTTCGACGGCCTGTCGCTCGCCTGGGCCATCGTGGAGCATCTGCACGACGGGCCCCGCCGCCCGGGGCGGGTGCTGTTCGCCACCCACTACCACGAGCTGACCGACCTCTCCTCCACACTTGGGGGGGTCCGCAACCTGACCGTGGCAGTGGAGGAGTCGGGGCACGAGGTGATCTTCCTGCGGCGCATCGTGGAGGGCACGGCGGACCGGTCGTATGGCATCCAGGTGGCGCGGCTGGCGGGTCTGCCGGCTCCGGTGATCGAGCGGGCGCGCGAGGTGCTGGCCAATCTGGAGAGCAACGAGTTCGGCCGCGACGGGGTGCCGCGGCTGGCCCGCCATCATCCGTCGGGCGAGCCCTCACGGTCGCGCGCGGGGCAACTGGCCCTTTTCGGCTCTCCCGAAGACCCGGCCGCCGTCGAGATCGCCGACACCATCCGGCTGATGGAGCCGGACGCCATGACCCCCCTGGAGGCGCTGGCCGCGCTGCACAGGCTGCGAGCGCGCCTCAAAGGGGAGCCCTCTTGAAATGACAAAGCCGGAGCGTTGCCGCCCCGGCTCGTCTGTGCCCGCTGCGGGGGAGCGGGCCCTCTTCCGCCTACCCTGTCCGTCCCCTGCCTTGCCGCCCGGCCACTTCGGGCGCGACGGGCAGGGTAGGCAACTTGTTCACGGCCTCAAGAGCGATGGCTTTGCGATGAGCCGGGCGCGATTCCGCTGCCGCCTTCCCTTCCGGGACGCCCTTCAAATCGCATCGCACCACCTCTCCGCTGGCCCGTCTGTACCGTCCGACAATCAGAGGCTTCATGGTCGCCTCTCCTTCCCAACCTCGGCTGCCTCTTGGCATCCGCGAACCTCGCACGGTCATAAAGCAACCCTGATGCCAGGTCATGCGGATGCGGCGCCGCGCGGTGGGTTTGAAGCGCAACATCCATCAGAACAACGAGTTGCGCGCTAATGGGGAAAATCGGGGAGCCCGGGACCCCCCGGGGGTCGTTCTCCGATCCGATAAGCCCGTTGCCGGATCGGCCATTGCGCACACCGGATTCGCGTGGTAAGAAGGTGCAATGCCGGACGATGCCCCGCAGCTTCGCCTCCTGTTCCCGCCCGGATCGGAGCGCCTCCTCACCGTCGACGCCGATCCCTTCACCATCGGACGCCGTCCGGGAAGCCACCTGCTGATTGCCGAAAAGGACATCTCCCGGATCCAAGCCGAAATCCGGCGTGAAGGCGGGGTGTGGTGCCTGCACGATCAGGGGAGCGCCTTCGGCACGAGCGTGAACGGCCGCACCGTGCGGCGGGTGGTGCTCCGCAACCGGGACCTGGTGGCCGTGGGGCGGGAGCGCCAGTTCGAGATGGTCTTCCTGCACGAAGACCCGGTCAGCCGCATCCTGGACGAGGTGGATCGCAGGCCACGGACCGACACCTCGCCCGACGTGGTCAGGAACCTCGCACTCCTCCTGGAGATCTCGCGCGGCCTCAACGCGCTGACGTCCCTTCATGACATCCTGGAGCTGGCCCTGGACGCCACGCTGGACATCACCCAGGCCGAGCGTGGCTTCATCATGCTGCGCGACGAGAACGGGACCCTCGTCGTGCGTGCCGCCCGCCAACTGTCGCGCGAGAACCTGGAGGGAGACAGCCCCCGTTTCAGCCGCACCGTGGTCGAGCGCGTGGCCAGCACGGGGGAGCCCCTGTTCCTCTCGGACGTGACGCAGGAGCCCGGCGTCAAGGAGCGATCCAGCGTTCTGGACCTGGCGCTGCGCACGGTGCTGTGCGTGCCGCTCAGGCTCCTGCCGGCCGATCGCACCACACGTCCCGCTGTGCTGGCCCGCCACGGCGAGGTGCTGGGGGTCATCTACGCCGACACCTCGCACGCCCGGCGGCCCCTGCCGCCGCTCACCCGCGAGCTGGTCACCTCCATCGCCGTGCAGGCCACGCTGGCGCTGGAGAACTTCTTCCTGCGCCAGGAGGAGCTGGAGCGCCGCCTCGGTGACCAGGAGATGGAGCGCGAGATGGATCGACTGCGCGAGACCGACCGGGTCAAGTCGGACCTGCTCTCCAACGTCTCGCACGAGCTGAAGACGCCGCTCACCGCCATCAAGGGATCGCTGCAGAACCTGCTGGACGGACTGGCGGGGGAGATCAACGAGAAGCAGCGCCGCTACCTGGCTCGCGCCTGCGACAACACCGACCAGCTGCATCGCCTCATCGACGACCTGCTCGATCTGTCCATGCTCGAGACGGGCGGGGTCACGCTGCGCCCGCGCCCCACCTCGGTGACGCGTCTGCTGGAGGACGCGGCGGAGAGCCTGCGCCCGGTGGCCGAGCGGCGCGGCGTCGTCCTGCACGTGCAGCCGCCTCCCGAGGACGTCGTGCCGGTGGCCGACCGGGATCGTCTCATGCAGGTGCTGTTCAACCTGGTGGGCAACTCGCTGAAGTTCACCCCGCAGGGAGGCGCGATCACCCTGGAAGGGCGCCGCGAGCGCGACGACGCGCTGCTCTGCGTGAGCGACAGCGGCCCGGGCGTCCCCGAGCGCGAGCTGGAGCGGATCTTCGATCGCTTCTACCAGGTGCCGGGCCCCGCAGGAGCGAAGACCGGCGGGACCGGCCTGGGGCTTCCCATCGCGCGCAGCCTCGTGGAGCTGCACGGAGGGCGCATCTGGGCGGAGAGCAGTCCCGCCGGGAGCCGCTTCCTGTTCATTCTGCCCCTGGCCCCGCCGCGGGTCACGCCGGCGCCGGTATGAGCACCGCCCGCATCCTCATCGCGGACGACGACCCGGACATCCGCGAGGTGCTCAGCGACCGCCTCATGGCCGAAGGCTTCGCGGTGCAGACCGCCGGCGATGGAGCCGAGGCCCTGGCCATGGTGCGCGCCGACCCGCCCGACGTTCTGCTGCTGGACCTGATGATGCCCAAGATCGGCGGCATGGAGGTGCTCGACACCCTTCGCAACGAGGGGCTGGATGTCACCGCCCTGGTCATCACGGCGGCCGGCACCGTCGCCCGCGCGGTGGAGGCCATGAAGAAGGGTGCGTACGACTTTCTCACCAAGCCGTTCGACCCGCAGCAGGTGCTCCTCACCGTGCGCAAGGCGCTGGAGCGCGAAGGATTGCGGCGCACTAACCGGCTGCTCGTCTCGCAGCTGCGCGAGAAGGAGCCCTCGCTCCTCAGCTCGAGCCCCATGATGATGGCCGTTCTGCAGACGGCGCGCCGGGCGGCGGAGTCGCGCGCCACGGTGCTCATCCTGGGAGAGAGCGGCACGGGCAAGGAAGTCCTGTCGCGCTCGATCCACCTGTGGGGAGAGCGCCGCGATCGCCCGTTCGTGGCGGTGAACTGCGTGGCGCTGTCCGAGGAGCTGCTGGAGAGCGAGCTGTTCGGCCACGAGAAGGGGGCCTTCACCGGGGCCGTTCAGCGCAAGAGCGGCAAGTTCGAGGTGGCCGACGGCGGCACGCTGTTCCTGGACGAGATCGCCGAGCTGCGGTCCGACCTGCAGGCCAAGCTCCTGAGGGTCCTCCAGGAGCGGCGCTTCGAACGCGTGGGCGGCACCCGGCCCATCGACGTGGACATCCGCGTCATGGCGGCCACCAACCGGGATCTGGCGAAGGAGATGACCGGAGGGCGCTTCCGCGAGGACCTCTTCTTCCGTCTCAACGTGATCTCGATCACCATGCCGCCGCTGCGCGAGCGCCGCGAGGACATCCCGCTGCTCCAGCATCACTTCCTGGGAATGTTCGCGAGCGAGACCAAGCGGCGGGTGACGGGGATCTCACCGGAGGCCGCGGCGTGCCTGAAGCGCTACGACTGGCCCGGAAACGTGCGCGAGCTGCAGAACACCATCGAGCGCGCCGTGGTGCTCGGCCAGGACGAACTGATCGTGCCCGACGATCTGCCGGCGCACATCCTGGACTTCAAGGCCGGCGAGGACGGAGCGGCCGGCGCCGCAGGGGAGGGCTCGTTCCACGAGCAGGTCAGGCGTCTGAAGGCCGATCTGATCAAGGACGCGCTGCGCCGATCCGGCGGTCACCATCGCAAAGCCGCCGACCTGCTGGGCCTGAACCCGACCTACCTCTCCCGTCTCCTGAGGAACCTGGGTGTGAAGGAGTGACCGTTAGGCTGTCGCATTTGAGCGGCGAAGGTCATCGATTGACTCAGGTGAGAGCCAGAGGACTGTGCTCAAGTAGCTCTCGATGAGCGGGACGATGTGCTCTCGAGGTCCGTTGCGCCACTCTTCCGAGCTGTAGAAAGCATCCTGACGGGCATTGAGGTCAGCGAGGTCGTCGTAAGCGCGAATGAGGAAATACGTATCGTCCTCGTGCGCTGATGGACCAAAAGCGACCACGTCCGTTCCCCAACGGACAAGCATGGGAATCGCCGAGGA
Source organism: Candidatus Polarisedimenticolia bacterium (assembly GCA_050747525.1). Taxonomy (GTDB): domain Bacteria; phylum Acidobacteriota; class Polarisedimenticolia; order JACPZX01; family DASXTC01; genus JBOGOC01. The sequence continues at coordinate 24,072 of JBOGOC010000115.1, forward strand.
TTCAACGGCCCCATGGAAGCTTTCCAAGGTTCCCGGCTTGAGCTTGTACGAGCGGATTTCGACGAGGCGATTCAAGACCACTTTTTCCCGAGTGCATCGAGCCCAGCTCGTGCCAGGTCCTCGGGGCTCATGAGGGGCTGAAACTCCACGTCCGCGTTGAACGTCAGAAACCACGGCTCAGCAAACGCGGGGATCCTGGATGCGTCTGCCAGATCGACGATCATCACGGCCCCACGCTGGCCGTCCCGTTCCGTGAAGTAGACGGCTTCCGGCTTCGTGTCTTCGAGAATGCGGTTCAACTTCGACCCCGCCGTCCCGTCCCGCACGGCGGCATTGAACCGGTCGTGAGGGATTCTGACCTGCAAAAGCATCCGCATCTTGCTCTCCTTTTCAAAGACTCCCTGCGCGGCAACGTCGGCTGGTACCGGGCGTCCGAGGTACCATGCTCTTCTCGGCGATCCGTCTCTAAAGCGAGCGTAGCTTCCGGGGCCGACAGCCGCAACGGGTGTTGCCTCCCGGCGGCATCATCTTCCGGGCCGCTCTCCGCCGACCGGAACGAAACGAGGACTGGGCGGGCGGTCCTGGTGCAGGGGCTTCTCCTCGCGCAGCACGACGGCTCCGTCGAACAGCAAGGACCAGTCTGCACGACGGGTCTTGTCGTAGTTGAGCAGCAACGCATCGACCACGCCGAGCTCAGCGAGAGCCGCCTTGGGGAGGTACCGCAGCGGCTTGGCTCCACCGGCCAGCGCCCGCGCTTCCAGGGATTCCGGTCCCGCCGCAATCGGGGTGGCGCCGCGGCGGCCGTAGGCTCCGCCCAGTGCAGTGAACGCGATGATTGCCAGTCGGTCGCCATACTCGGCTTGCAGCTCATCGCCGAAGGGACGCACAGGGCCGCTCACGCTCTCCGAGTATCTGGCCGCATGGACATTCGCGGTCCAGACGATGGCTCTGGAAGCGCCCGGCGACTGCCGCTGATGCCATCGGAACAGGTGGGCCATCTGCCGTTCGCGCGTTTCCCACCCGGGGCCGCCGCGAGGAGGATTCGTCAAGATGGCCTGGGTTGTTCGCGCGAGCACGGAAAAAACGGAGTCCGGCCGGGCGGCATCCCCGGCTTCACGGAAGCACTCCACCAGGCGGTCGCGTTCGGCCGCATCGTCCGGATGCTCCGTGTCATAGCGCCCGTTGGTACGCCGCGAGACGACCTCGGCGCACGTAGACCGTCGCGGCTCATTCAGCCCCTGCATCAGATCGCCCGCCAGCGCCCCTTTCTCGTAACCCGAGGTCGCGCTCCCCAACTGGGCATCGAGGCCGGCAAGGCGGATCCTGCCGGCGGAAGCCTGAGCGTACAGATAGCCGACGAGCGGATCGATGGCGCTGCTGACGCCCCACAGACCGCCGATCGCGTCAGCCACCTGCTCGGGGGCCGAGGTTCCGGCAGCCAGGCGGCGATGCAGGTCGGTGAACTCGTAGACGCCGCTCTCGAAGTAGATCGCATTGAACCCGCATCGCTCGATCAGCCGTTGCACCAACTCAGACTTGATCTCCAGGGTGTGGCCGCCGCCGTGGTGGGGTTCCTCGCCGAGCATCACCACGCTCTTGCCGCAGACATCGCGGACCAGGCTGTCCAGCTGAGCGGAGGACTCGGCGTCCAGGCCGCCTGGGAGGGTCCCCTGGTTGACCGGAGGTTCGCGCGGCACCGCACATCCGCCGGTCAGGACCGATACCAACACGAGAAACAGCGCTCGCGAACTCTGGATCGCAGGACTCTGAATCATGCGATGAACCTGCATATCGGTGAAGGGCACGCCGATACGGGCCGAGGCGCATTGCCGTGGTCAGCACACGCTAGTGCTCGCATTTCCTACTATGCTCCAGGACATATTCATCGAGCTTTCCGCCTGCACGCACCAGCAGTACATCGTCTACTCGCTTCCGTCTATACTTCTCGTCCGCGGCAACCAACTTCTCATAAGCGTCGAGAGCGCCATTGATGCTCGCCACGTACATCTGCATCTTTGACTGCATCTCCGATGGCACGGTCATCGCGTACTTGGCCGCCCCGAACACACTGTGGTACGCGAGAATACCGCCGGTCTCATCCCCTCGGTCAGTCAGCGAAGTGGTCAAGCCCCAGCAGTAGGTGACGGGGACTTCCCAGAAATCATCCAGCCAAATGACGATTGATGCCCCCTGCGCCTTCGCGTCAGCGCGCAGCGGGTCTGCCTGGAGCGCCTCAATGGCTCCAATCATCTCCTGCCATTGCAGCGCCTTGCATCCGGCCACTCTCGTCCCCGTGTCCGCTGTGACAGCATACAGGTAGCCGTCGTGGTCCCAGACTAACGACACCAAGTAGGTTCGTCCTGCCTCCGCCTCGAAAGACAGCTCGCACGTGTATCTTGGTCCGGAGGTCGCAGGAGTGCCTTCAGAGCTCTCTGCAAGCTCGAGCCGCATCGTTCCAACACCAATGCGAAAAGTGCGTCGCACCCAGAACAAGTGGTCTAGCGGTCGACCTCCGTTCAATGTGCGTGGCCAAGCACGCTTCGCCCATGTTGTGTTCGCCTTCTCGAACGTGAGCGTCGCGTGCGGGTCGGATTCTCGTGGCTGCTTGTAGTAATGATGCGCGCAACCGGCAAAAGTGGAAAGCGCTAGAGCAACAATCAATGTACTTGTTCGCCCTGAGACGCTGCTCATGAGAGGATGTCACGCTGCGCGTCAGGCGAGCGCCCGATGTGTCGGTTCATCTGACCGGCCACAGCACCCACCTGACTCGTCCCCTGGGATGCGTAATTCTCCGTTCAGCGGGGGGCAGCATCGCAGCCGCGATCGCATGCAGCTATTCCCCGCGCACTTGTCGCTCTAACGCTCACGATAACCCGCGGCGGGCGAAGGCCCAACGCGAGATCTGGGCGGGCGCCGTCCGCCCGCCGCCGGGTTCATGTAGTGAGCTGGCACATCAAAGACCGCGGTCTTTCATCGACCATTCTCGGGGGTTCCATCCTACCGCCATCGCGCCAACCGGATCGAACGTGGCATGCGGATCGTTTGTCTGCACCAAAGCCACCAACCTACGGCCGTGTAGAAGGGCTCGCCTAGACTGGTGAGCAATGATGTCAAGAATCGCCCACGCCTCTCTGGGGAACAAGGCTGCGAACTTCTCGAAACCAACGAACACGAGGAGTGTCCCGCCTGTGGCTCCGATATCCATGTCCGACAGACAGTCGTTAAATGCGTCGAGGTTCCGACCGTAGTAGTCAGGGAACTGCAGCGCGGTCGCCACTTCATGGTGGAAGTCATCGAGCGTTGACCAACCGGAAGCGACAAAGCGAAATGCCTTGTACCCCTGCTTGTTGAACCACCCGAGATCATCTTCGAGCTGCGACCGACTGTAATAAAGCGTAACCGGCTGGTCGCGAAGTAACCTGTAGTCCAGCCTACTCCACTCATCGGGGGTCGGTTCGAAGACCGTCATGTCCGAATACTTCCTTGTCCAGCTAACGTTCACCATAACCCACGGCGGGCGAACTCCGCCGCGGGTCTCGGCGGGCGCCGTCCGCCCGCCGGGTTCAACGTGTAGTTAGGCGGGTTCGTTCGAGACATGGTCAACCTGAATTCTCTGAGGGTACCAGACCAGAGGAACCCCTGTGCCACACACGACGCCAGGACTATGCCTGAGGCCGGTCTGCCGCTCGATTACGCTCAATACCTCGGACAGACGCTGAGAACCGTGTGGCAGTCTGACCGTCTTCGCGAGCGCGGATGAATCGTAAGCCACGATGATTCCTCTCGCGCGCAGTTCCTGCTGAACCTGTTTAAGGGTGATCGTGCCCTGAGGCAAGCCCTCGATCTTCTGCGCCATGTAGATGAGTTGGAGCGGCTGGCTCACGGACATCAGCGCCATGGACAGGACAAGTGCAGCGCACGGAAAAAGCGGGAGCACTGAGCGCCTTCGCACACCGAAGGCGGCAGAGCCCAGAGCTACGATGACCAGCACCAACCAGAAGACCACGCTGTCTTGGAATGGCAGAGTAGTCGTCACGACTGCTCCCAGGAGAGCAGCAGCCAGCATGCCGAACCAAACCTTGACCATATCTACTCCGCCTAACGTTCACCATAACTCGCGGCGGGCGAACGCCGTCGTTGGTGCGGTGGGCGCCGTCCGCCCGCCGCCGAGTTCATGGTGTAGTTAGGGCGCACTGTCACCAGATCGCTCTGCGGCTGGCTTTCTAACTGCACCAAGTACCGACCGGAGCATGGACAAGTCACTGGCCAGGGTAGATCGCGCGGACAGCACGGGGTCATAGTGACCCGCAGTGATAAACCAGGCCGCCAGTTCAACACCAGCAGCCGACTGATGTTCGATATACATCGTTGGCATGCCATCGACTGTGGTTCTACATGCCTTCTCGTGACTCGGGAACGACTCCATCCCCCAATACCCATACATGAGCTCGAGCATGGCTTCACCCGACTTCCACGCTGCTCCACCGTGAATGTATATGCCGTCTCGGTCGAGTGGAGAAAAGGTTCGTGGAGCTGAAAGCACGATGCCATCGATCGGGTTCGTGATGACAACCCACTCAGATTGCGGTGGACGGTCCAGCGTCGGACACGCTGGGAGGCTTTTCAACTTGGACTCATCATCGCGCCCACCGGGCCTGTGAGTGCTGCCGGAGCAACCCAGTAGCGCCATGACGAGTGCAACCAACGCCACGATGATTCCTGTTCTTTGTCCCATTCTCTCTGTCGCCCTAACGCCCACCATAACCCGCGGCGGGCGAATGCCCGACGTGGGCTGCAAGCGGGCGCCGTCCGCCCGCCGTCGGGTTCATGGTGTAGTTAGCCCGCTCTCCGGAAATTCTCTGCCCAACAGTCTACGGCCAACGTGAAGCACAGTATCACTGAAATTCTCGATGGTCGTGCCTGGATGGTGAAAAGGATTCTCGCCATTCTGGAGTGATTCATGATCACAGTCGAGGGTATAGAAGTCGAAGAGCAGCCTCGTCTCGTTGTCGAACGCGAATCGCTTACCAAGAGTGCGGCACAACTGCGGAGCGTCGAATTCACCGGAGGCCAAACGTTCAAACCCCCACCTCACGAAATCGCGGATAACCTCGGCCCGTGGCAGCTGGGCGACGCCGAGTTCCCGGAATGCCTCAGTCACTAGCGCCTCTATCTCATGTGAGTTGAATGGGGGCGAGAGAAGACAGAGCGCGGCGAGTGATGGAGTGACTGGGCCAATCTCAGCCTGGCCGAGCGCCCACTGCACAGCATCTCCGAGTTCATGAGGACCCAGGAGCCGGCGATGTAAGTACTCTCGCGTCTTCACTTCCTTCACAGCCGGGCTAACGTTCACCATAACCCGCGGCGGGCGAACACCGCCGCGGGTCTCGGCGGGCGCCGTCCGCCCGCCGTCGGGTTCATGGTGTAGTTAGCCCGCCCTCGACTTACTTGGTGCTCTTCTTACGTTGCTTGACAGCTATCTCAGCAAGCGTGCGCAGCGCTCGATTCACTGAAGCGGCGTCAGGAAACACCTTTGCTACGTCGGGGTCGAGCAGAACAACGTTCGTGCCGCGGGCATAGCGCCGGGCATACTTGCCCCGGACGCCGCCACGGAAGTCGTACTCAGACCTCATGCCATTAGAACTGGATCGGGACCTAGTCTTCTTCATAGGTTTCGCGTTCTCGGCTCGTGGCCAGTCTTGCGCTGATGATGCGGATATTATCGCCCCGTTCGGCGTGCGAGACAACCAGCAGCCTGCCGCAGGCGGAGAGGCCGACCAGGAGGAACCGATTCTCTGGGGCTGAGTGGTCAGGATCAGGCTGGGTGATCGAGAGCGGGTCGGCGAAGGCAGTGGCAGCCTCGCTGAATGATACGTGATGCTTTCGGCGATTCGAGTTGTCCTTCCTCGGATCCCACTCGAAGTTCAGCGACACTCATCACCCAGTCAGACTCTTACTTCTCTTGCAGCGGGCTAACGTTCACCATAACCCGCGGCGGGCGAACGCCGCCGTTGGTGCCGGCGGGCGCCGTCCGCCCGCCGCCGGGTTCATGGTGTAGTTAGACGACACCCGACAACTTCGTGCATTCATCAAGGAGATCAGCATCGATCTTCGCGTGAAGGTGCTCTTGGCCGAAGGGTACGTCATCGTGAGAGTAGAATATGCCCACAAGTCGTTCGATTCCGAGGCCGTCACCAACGTATCTCTTGACGGGTACCTCACTCTCAACCTGAGAGTACACCTCAAGGATACGCCTGCTTCCCTCACGTGGAGTGAGTGAGCCAGCGACAACCGACTCTGCATTCCGCCTGATCAAGAGTGCCGCGGCTTCCATTGTGCCAGGAAGACTCAGCTTCAGCTCTCGAAGTGCCTCTTCGAAGAGCGACTCATGGCGCCAGGGATCGTAAGGAAGCCCGTACTCACCAGCCAGCGCGGCCAACGAGGTGGACTCATAACCCTCCTCTAGAGCATCTGCACACACTTGCGGCAGCTGTTCTCCGGAGAGCAGCCCAATGGCCCGGGCCGCTAACGAATCCAGAAACGCCATCTCACTCTCAGTCGTCTAACGCTCAGCATAACTCGCGGCGGGCGGCTCACACTCCTCGACTTGCGCTATCGGCGGACCGCTGCCAGACGGCTGTAAGAAGCCGCCGCTCGCCGTCGGGTTCATGCTGTAGTTAGCCGTCTTCGTTCCTTTAGACCCACCAGCTGCATGGCAAGTTGGCAACACATCACTACGATCGGGACGCACAGCAGTAGCGTACCTAGAGAAAACCGCTCAACGGACTCGACCCACGCAATGTAGGCAGGTGTGACTTCAACGATCCCGATTAGGAGGGCAGCTCCGATGAGGAGGCGCCACAGGCGACCCCTCAGCGCGGACCTATCGACCTGCTGGTATACCGCAAGCCACACCCCCGAGACGGCGCAGATCATGGCCACTCCGTGGAGGAACAACTGAAGGTGATCGAGTACACCCTGAAAGCCCACACTGAGCATGCCGAACAGATGCCCGAACAGGAATGGTAACAGGAGCAGAGATATTGGAATCGCGCCAGCGACCACCTGGAGTAGAACAGCTAGCAGGCGTAGGAAGTTCTTCTTCATCTTTCCAGAGTACGGCTAACGTTCACCATAACCCGCGGCGGGCGAACGCC
>JBOGOC010000116.1:0-14319 GCA_050747525.1 Candidatus Polarisedimenticolia bacterium
AGCTGCCCGCGCAAAAGCGCGCGCGGGCAACGCTCGCGCGACCCGGCTCGTCGGTCATAGGGCCTCGTCGACCACTCCCCGCCGCCGGCCTCCGTCACCTGCGTCCCGGCATGAATGCCGGCGATCCGACTTGGTGAGCGTGAAGAGCAAGAGCGCATCATGAAGCTCAAGCCTCATGAGACTTGGGAGATTCAGAGGGTCATCCGGGCCTATCTTGAAGATCCGGCCATCCTGCGCGGCCTGACCCTCGATCTCGTTTCACTCGCCAGGCGGTTCGACGCGCTTCCTGTCTCTGCTGATATGGGTGGAGCTCTGCTCATTCGACCTTCGGGTGAGGTCATCCTTGTACACTCGAATCAGCCGTGGGGGCTGGAGTCCGAACATGAGGTCGTCACCGACCCTGGCTGGCGGACCATCGCGTTCGTGGAGGCTGGCGAGAGGTTTCCGAGCTTGTCGTTTCTCAGGCCCGAGCGTCCCGACACTGCTGTCGACTGTCCTTCCTGTGGTGGAACGGGCCGGGTCCCTTTCGCCGACCAGAAGGTGATGTGCGGTGCCTGCCACGCTCTTGGATGGGTGGGGCCAATCGGCCGCTGAATTGATTCTTCTCCTGATATGGCCTGCCGGGGGTATGCTGCGGCGTCGGGTGGTTGATCCAGGTGTCCGTGCACTCTCACCAGGGGGGCCTCGATGAAGACGTATGGTGCTGAGTTTCTCGGGACGTTCTGGCTGGTCCTCGGCGGGTGCGGGAGCGCGGTGCTGGCGGCCGCCTTCCAGGACGTGGGCATCGGTCTGCTCGGCGTCTCCCTGGCGTTCGGGTTGACCGTCCTGACGATGGCCTATGCCATCGGTCACATCTCCGGCTGCCATCTGAACCCCGCGGTCTCGGTGGGGCTGTGGGCCGGGGGCCGCTTCTCGGCGAACCAGCTCCTTCCCTACGTGGTCGCGCAGGTGCTGGGCGCCATCGCAGCCGGCGCGGTTCTCTACACCATCGCGAGCGGAGCGGATGGATTCGACGTTGCCGGGGGATTCGCGTCGAACGGCTACGGGGAGCACTCTCCCGGTGGCTATTCGCTGCTGGCCGCCTTCGTCTGCGAGGTGGTCATGACGGCGTTCTTCCTGCTGGTCATCCTCGGGGCGACGGACAGGCGCGCTCCGGCGGGATTCGCGCCGCTTCCCATCGGGCTGGCCTTGACGCTGATCCACCTGATCAGCATTCCCGTCACCAACACCTCCGTGAACCCGGCGCGCAGCACGGGAGTGGCCCTGTTCGTGGGAGGCTGGGCCCTCGGTCAGCTCTGGCTCTTCTGGTTGGCCCCGATCGTGGGCGCACTGGTCGGAGCCTCGGCCTACCAGTTCATCAGCAGTGAGGTGAAGACGGTGGCGCCCCAGCCTGCCGAGCGAGCGGGAGCTGTCGTTCGCTAGCCCCCGGTCTGCCACCTGCGGATCGCTTCGACGGGCCACACGAGCATGACCACGTTGAGCAGCAGGTTGTCGCGGATCCACATGAGCAGAACCAGCTCGGTGAGCAGCACGACGGCCACGGAGATCCGCACCGGCACCAGGGCCGCGAGGGCGTAGCCTCCGGCGCAGGCCAGGATGTCACCCATCGAGTTGATGATGCTGTCCCCGACGTAGTCGAGCGAGATGGTGGCTTCGCGATACCGCTCGATCATGTAATTGGTGTTCTCCAGCACCTCCCAGGCCGACTCGAGGGCCACGGCCACGACCAGGCCGAGGCCAAGGCCGGGCGACCTCTTTCGCAGCGGCAGGAAGAAGAGCGCGTAGAACAGGACGCCGTGGATGACGTGCGTGAAGGTGTAGGGGTCGATGAGGTGCTGCGAGTTGTGCATGGACCAGATGTCCCAGGTCCACAGGTCCGGCTGGCCGCACTTGCACCACCAGACGCGGCCCAGGGCTCGCAGCGTGAGCGCGGTGGCTGCCAGAATGCCGACCAGCCAGGCGTGCTCTCTTCGAATCGGCTACTCCGTGATGGTGAGGATCTGATCCGCCTTCACGCCCGATAGGGTCTGCGTCTTCCCGCCGGGCCAGCGGACCTCGATGTCGGCGGTCTCGGCCGGGCCCAGCCCGAAATGCAGGCGGGTGTCGTTCTGCGAGCAGTAGCTGGAGGCGGTGCGGGTGTCGGCCGTCTGGGTCCTGGGCTTGCCGGCTGCGTCCCGCGTGGTCACGCGCACGCGCGCTCCGATGCCGTCGGTGTTGCCGCGGGCGCCCTGCAGGCGGATGAGGAGCCAGTGCCCCACCTTGTCCGCGCCGTCGTTGCGGAAGAGCTGCGCGGGCCTGTCGTTGTTGGTGACGAAGAAGTCCAGGTCGCCGTCGTTGTCCATGTCCCCGACGGCCAGGCCGCGCCCCACGTCGGGCTTAACCAGGTCGGGTCCCACCAGAGGGCCCACCTCGCGAAATCGTCCGGCGCCATCGTTGGACATCAGGGAGCGGGGCTGCTCGTACGACACCTTGTCCTTGAACATCGAGATGTTGTCGAGGATATGGCCGTTGATGATCAGCAGATCCATGTCGGCGTCGTGATCGTAGTCCAGGAAGTCGGCGCCGAACCCCACGTTGAGGAAGTTGGGCTCTCCCATGCCGGCCGGGAAGGTGGCGTCGGTGAAGGTGAGGTCTCCGTTGTTCACGTACAGCTCGTTGGTCTCGTAGTCGAGGTTGGTGACGATCAGATCCATGCGGCCGTCGCCGTTCACGTCGGCGCTGTCAGTCCCCATCCCCGCCTGCGGCACACCGCTCTCGGAAAAGCCGGTCCCCGAGGTCATGGAGATGTCCTGGAAGGTGCCGTCCTTGCGGTTGAGGTACAGGAAGTTGATCGTCTTGTCGTTGGCCACGTAGATGTCCTGCCAGCCGTCGTCGTTGAGGTCCAGGAAGACCACCCCGAGACCCTTGCCGATGGGGTCGGCCACGCCGGCCGCGGCGCTGACGTCGTCGAACCGGCCGTCGCCGCGGTTGCGGTACAGGCTGTCGGGCACGCCGTTGTACACGTCGGGATGGCAGTAGGCCCGCCGGCCCGGCCCCTGCTCGCCGCAGTACTTGTTGTTGTCCAGGGTGAAGTCGATGTAGTTGGCGACATACAGGTCGAGGTCGCCGTCGTTGTCGATGTCGCCGAAGGCCGCGCTGGCGCTCCAGCGCGGGTCACCGGTCCCCGACGCGGCCGTGAAGTCGGTGAACCGTCCCTGCCCATCGTTGCGGAACATGACGTTGGGGGAGTTGAAGGTCGTGACGTACAGGTCCCGGTCTCCGTCGCCGTCGATGTCCCCGGCGGTGCATCCCATTCCGTAGCGTCCGTCGTTGCCCACCCCCGCCGCGGCCGTGACGTCGGCGAACCGTCCCTGCCCATCGTTGCGGTAGAGGCGGCTGGAGGTGTCTTCCTTTCCCGTCCATCCGGGCAGGCCGCCCGAGTTGACGGCGTACAGATCGATGTCGCCATCGTTGTCGTAGTCGAACCAGCAGGCGCCCGACCCCATCGTCTCCACGTAGTACTTCTGCCCGCTGCCTCCGTGCACGTGACGGAAGGCGATCCCCGAGGACGAGGTGACGTCCGTGTAGACGACCGGTGGAGCGGCGGGGGCCGCGGCCGCCAGGGCCGCGGCGATGCAGGCTGCCGGCATTCTCATCGGGGCGGGGTCCCCCGCAGCTTTTCGTAGGTCTGCTTCGCGCGGCGGCTCGCCTCTGCGTCCCCGAGCCGTTCGTAGATCTGCGCGAGAACCTGATGCACCATCGGGTCGGTGTAGCCCTGCCGCACCGACTCTTCGAGCTCCGTGGCCGCCTCGCGCAGCGAGCCGGCCTGGGCCAGCCCGAGACCCAAGTTGTACGCGCTCTCGGGATCGGCCGGCGCCAGCCTGCGGGCCAGGCGCAGCTCCCGCACGCCGTCCTCGGGTCGGCCGGCGCGCAGGTAGGTCTGCGCGAGATGGACGCGGTACGAAATATTCAAGGGCGACGCCCCGCAGGCGCTCTCCATCAGCGCCATGGCGGCGGGCACGTCGCCCCGTTCGGCGAGCAGCCGGCCCAGCCTGTGGAGCGCCTCGGCCTGCAGGGGCTCCTTCTCCAGGATCCTCCGGAAGGTCTGCTCGGCGGCCGCGGGGTTCTGTGCCCCGTACTGGACCCGTCCAAGCAGGAGCAGCAGATCCAGATCGTCGGGCGCGAGGCGCACCGCCTCCTCCAGCCTGGCCGCCGCCTCGCGGGAGTCCCCTTTCTTCGCCAGGGTGTCGGCCTGCGTGCGAAGCTCGAACACGCGCACGTGGAGGGCGCGCGCGGCCTCGTCCTGCTTGTACAGCTCGCCGAAGCGCGCGAGCGCGTCCTGCTTTTCCTCTGAGAGCCCCGCGGCGCCCGCCGCGCGGGCCACGGCCTGGAGCGCCCCACGATGCTGCGGGTCGCGTGCGAGCACGTCGCGCAGGGCGGTGAGGGCTTCCTGGTGGCGTCCGAGCCTGGACAGGGCCAGGCCCGCGTGGTATCGCGCCTCGATGCTGCCGGGTGCATGGGAGAGCGCCTCGATGGCGCCGGCGTCGTTTCCCAGCCGGTAGCGCACGACGCCGAGCCCTTCCCGGGTCGAGGCGACGATGGTCTCGCGCACCTGACCCGGAGCGCCCCACGCGGTCTGCAGCTCCAGCTCGCCCAGGAACGCCCGTTCGGCCGCCTGCAGCTCTCCCACCACCAGCAGGATGCGCCCCAGGTCGTGCTGCACCGAGGATCGCTTCGGGGCGGCCGCCTGCACGCGCCGCAGCACGGCGATCGCCTCGCCGCTGCGTCCCTGCTGCGTCAGGATGTCGGCCAGGGCGCAGGATGCGTCCAGGCCCGCCGGCGTGGTGTCCCCGAGCAGCTCCGCGGCGCGCCTGTAGGCGGCCTCGGCTTCCTCACGGCGCTCCCGGCCACGCATGATGTCTCCCAGCAGCATCAGGGCGTCCGCGTTTTCCGGCTCGATACGCAGGGCGTCGTCGATGGACGCCAGCGCCCCCGAGTCGTTGCCCGACCTGAGCCGGGCGCGGGCCTGCTCGACGGCCGCCCGGGATGGAGATGAAGAAGATGAGGGGGAGGGGTCGGCGGGCGCGCCGGCCAGCAGCAGGGCCGTGAGGCACGCCATCGCGGCGGACGACGGCAGCATAGGGGCCAGCATAGCGCATCGGGCCTGTTGCGGACCCGGAGCATTCCATGTATAACGCCTTGCGTGAATGGGGGAAAACGGCCACCGGCCGGCTGTTTCGTCCTTTGTAGCTTGCTGCTGGCTGCCGCCGTGGCCGTGGTTGGCTCGGCGGGGCTGCCCGCAGAATCAGGGGACCACATGCGCCAGGGGCTCGAGCTGGCGCGAGCGGGTCAGTACGAGCAGGCCGTGGACCGGTTTCGAGAGCATCTCGTTCAGTTCCCCGGCGACGCCGAGGGGCACATGCAGCTGGGACGCGCCCTGCTGCAGCGCGACATGAAGCAGCGCCGGCCCCCCATCGAGGCGGCGCAGGAGCTGGAGACCTCCCTTCGGCTGGACCCGTCCCGGGCGGTGGTGCGCATGCAGCTCGCCGAGATCTACGCCCAGCGGATCCCGGGGGTCTTCAAGCCCGACCGCATGGTCGCGCTGTTCGAAGAGCTGGTGGCGGCCCTCCCCGACAGGCCCGAGCTGCGGCTGACCTACGGTCACACCATCCTGACGTCGGAGGTCCGCATGCGGCGCAAGGGGGACCATCCGACCCGCACGCTTCAGGATTCCGCCTGGGCGATGGACGTGGCCCGCCATCACCTGGAGAAGGCGATCGATCTGTCCCCGCAGAGATCCAACACCGCCATCGACGCGCGTTCGCTGCTGGGAGAGGTGCTGTTCCGGTCGGGGGAGTGGAGCTCCGCGCAGGCGATCTTCGAGGACCTCATCCGCACCGTTCCCGATAGCGTGCTGGACCTGGCCCCCGCCTGGGAGACGATCGCCCACTGCCAGTATCGCAAAGAGGAGTTCCAGAAATCGGCGGCCTCCTTCAAGACCGCCTTCGATCTGAAGCCGAGCCTGATGAGGCAGTACGGCCTGATGCTCGCCTACGAGGCGCTGGGCGGCTACCCGAAAGACCTGCCGCAGAGCTACAGGTTCCCCAGGCGACCGGAGGCCGTGGACCCGAAGTCTCCCCCGGCGCTCAAGTTCACGGACATCGCCTCGAAGCTGCACACCGACAAGCTGATGGGAGCGGGTCCCGCGGGGTGGGCCGACTACAACGGAGACGGCCGGCTCGACCTGGTGGCCTGCGGGTGCGACAACTTCTGCGTCCTGTACAAGGCCACAGCCGAGGGGTTCGTGGACGCCACGCTGGAGGCCAAGCTGGGCCGGCTCGAGCCGGGCTTCGGCTCGGCCTGGGGCGACTACGACAATGACGGCGACCCGGACCTGTTCATCGCGCGCAACGGCTGGAACGGCCCGGCCGTCGACAGCCTGCTGCGCAACGACGGTGACGGCACCTTCACCGACGTGGCCGAGGCGGCCGGCGTGACCGAGCCGGGCTCGTCGTTCCACTGCGCGTGGCTCGACTACGACCGCGATGGCTGGCTGGACCTCATCGTGAGCAACGGCGTGTACGTGGACGGCTCCACCAACCAGCTCTACCGCAACCTGGGGAACGGGCGGTTCGAGAACGTCACGAAGAAGGCCGGCATGGACGAGCTGCCGCACTACGGCACGATCGGCGTGGCCATCGGAGACTACGACGAAGACGGGTGGCTGGACATCTTCTTCCACGGCCGGATGGAGCACAACCGGCTCTATCACAACGATGGCGACGGCACCTTCACCAACGTGGCGCGGGCGGCCGGGGTGGAAGGGCCGGGGACGCAGAACGGTTACGTGGCCTTTTTCAACGATCTGGACAGCGACGGCGACCTGGACATCTTCACCGCCAGCCTGGAGCAGTGGGAGCAGGTGATCGCGGGGTATCGTGCCGACTACAAGGACGGTCCCACTCAGAACCTGCCCAGGCTCTACCGCAACGACGGGGGCGGGCGCTTCACCGACGTCTCGCTGGAGGCAGGCTTCCGGTATCCGCTGGGTATCATGGCGGGAAACATCGCCGACCTGGACAACGACGGCTACCAGGACATCTACCTGGGGACGGGCAATCCGGAAGTGAGGCGCCTGGAGCCCAACATCTTCTATCGCAACGCGGGCCGCCTCCGGTTCGACGACCTCACGCGGTTCACCGGCACCGGGGCGCTGGCCAAGGGGCACGGCATCGTCTTCCATGACTGGGACGACGACGGCGACCTGGAGATGTTCGCGCACCTGGGGGGCTTCTTCCACGGCGACTGGGCGCGCGCGTCGTTCTTCCTCAACGAGGCGGGCAACAGAAACGGCTGGTTCAGGATCCGGCTCTCTCAGCCTCGCCTCAACCGCGACGCCATCGGCGCCCGCGTGACCGTGACCGCGGGCCCGCTCAAGCAGACCCAGCACGTCTCGGCGGGGCGTGGGTTCGGGTCGACCGATCCGCCGATCCTGCACTTCGGCCTGGGGAGCATCTCCCGGGTCGAGCGCGTGGACATCGTGTGGCCCGATGGAGAGCGGCAGTCCTTCACCGACCTGGCCGCGCGCCAGACCGTGCTGGTGCGGCGCGGCGAGCCGGTCCAGTTGAACGTGAGCGGGGCAAAGGCGGTCACGGGACGGTGATGCGGGCCATGGGGGTGACGTTCGCCTACGCGCGGCTGGCCGTGGCCGGCCTGTTGCGCCATCCGCTGCGCACCTTCCTGACCTGCCTGGCCGTGGCGCTGGCCGTCTGCCTGTTCGTGGCCGTGCTGGGGCTGCAGCGCGGCTACGCGGCGTCGCTCGGCCGCAGCCTCGAGATGATGGGCTACCACGTGCTGGTGACCGCGCGCGGGTGCCCCTACGAGACCGCCACGCTCGTGCTGCGCGGTGGGAACATCCCCATGTACGTGGACGAGTCGCTGGTGGACGTGCTGCGCGAAGACCCTGCCTGGGAGGCGGGAACGCGCTTCCTGATGCAGGGGATCGAGGCGGGACCCGAGCGCCGCTTCACGGTGTTCCTCGGGGTGGACGACGAGCTGCGGCGGCTCAAGCCCTGGATGCGCCTGCAGCAGGGGAGCTGGTTCTCCCACCCCGAGGCCGCCGAGGCGATCCTCGGATACAACGCCGCCGAAGTGCTGCGCCTCAAGCCCGGCGACTCCATCGAGATCCCCGGCCTGGGGCGCTCGCTGGCCGTGCGCGGGGTGCTGGAGCGCACCGGAAGCCAGGACGACGGCATGGTGCTGCTGCCGCTCGTGTTCGCGCAGTCGCTGTTCAACCGCCAGGGGAAGCTGACCGGCATCGGCGTGAAGCTCAGCGACCTGTCGCTCATGGGACCCTTCCTCGACCGCGCGTTCGAGATCCCGTCGATGCAGGCGGTCACCGTGGCGCAGCTGCGCGGCGCCGTGCTCGACCTGCTGGGAGCCGCGCGCGCCCTGATGCTGTTCGGCTCGCTGGTTGCGGTGATCATCGCCGGGCTGGGAGTCTTCAATGCGGTGCTCGTCTCGGTGACCGAGCGCAGGCGTCAGCTGGCGGTCTTCAAGGTGCTGGGGGCGTCTCCCGCTCAGGTGATGGCGGTGGTGTGCTCCGAGACGCTGCTGCTGGGGATCATCGGAGGCTTCGCGGGGGCTCTGCTGGCCTGGGGCTCGGGGCAGGTGTCGGACGCCTTCGTCATGCGGCTGCTCCCCTACGCGCCGCCTCCGGCGGCCGGGCACCTGATCGCGGTCGGGCTGGATCACGCCGCGGCCGGCATCGTGGGGGCGGTGGCCGTGGCGGTGGGGGCCGGCCTGGGCCCCGCGGTGGGAGCGTCCCTGCGCTCGCCGGCCACCGCTCTTCGAGACGTCCTGTGACGAGTGCGGGCGCCTGCGTGGCCTTGCTCCTGGCCACGGCCTGCGCCGCGGGAGACCAGGGCGCCTCGTCGGCCTCGGTGGAAGCCCGCGAGCGGCTGCGTCGCGGACTGGAGCTGTCGCGCCAGGGGCTCTACGACGGAGCGGCCGCGGAGCTGCGGCGCTACGTGGAGGCGGTCCCCGGCGACGCCGACGCGCGGTTCCAGCTGGGCCGGACGCTGCTGGCTCTGGCGCGGCGTGACGGCGGCTCGTCGCAGGAGGCCATCGACGAGCTGCGACGCGCGCTGGAGCTGGCGCCGGGCAAGAACCACATCCGCCTTCAGCTCGCGGAGGCGCTGGGCGAGACGCGCGAGGGGACCCATCGCCCGGATGAGGCGCTGGCGCTCTACCGGCAGGTGGTCGAGCGCGACCCTGACGACTACGAGGCGCGCCTGCTGATGGCCCGGTGGCTCGCCGGCTCGGGCCTGCCGGACGCGCGCGTGATGGCGCGCGCCGAGCTGGAGCGGGTCCTGGACGTGGCGCCCGCCGGATCCGCGCAGGCGGAGCAGGCCGGCGCGCTGCTGCAGGATCTCGGAGGAGGCCGGTGAGCCTGCTGGAGCTGAGCGGCGTGCGGCGGGCCTTCCATCGAGGCCCGGAGACCGTGGAGGCGCTGCGCGGGGTGGACCTGTCGCTGGACTCCGGGCAGGTGGGGGTGGTGCTGGGGACGTCGGGAAGCGGCAAGACGACCCTGCTGCACATCGCGGCCGGCGTGGATCGGCCCTCGTCCGGGACGGTGACCTTCCAGGGGAAGCGGCTGGATCGGCTTCCGGAGAACCAGCTCACCCAGGTGAGGCGGCACGGGATCGGCATGGTCTTCCAGGACTTCCACCTGGTCCCCGGCCTGACGGCACTGGAGAACGTGAGGCTCCCCCTCATGTTCTCGCGTGCGGGGATCGCGGGGGGCCGCGAAGACGTCGCCGAGGAGCTGATGCGGCGCACCGAGATCGCCGGCCGCAGCGGCTTTCATCCCCGGCAGCTTTCCGGTGGAGAGCAGCAGCGCGTGGCCATCGCCCGGGCTCTTGTGCACGGCCCCGCAATGCTGCTGGCCGATGAGCCCACGGGGAACCTGGACTCCGAGCAGGGGCTGCGCATCTTCGACCTGTTCGCGGCCCTGGCCCGATCCACCGGGCTGGCCGTGCTGGTGGCCACCCACGATCAGGATCTGGCGGCGCGTGCCGACCGGGTCTGGAGGCTGCGCGACGGCGTCACGCAGCCGCACACGTGAGCGGGCTCCGCGCTGTCCTCGCCGCTCTGTGGTGGCTCGCGGCGGGCGCCGGGGCGGCCGCGTCCGCTCCTCCCGCGGGGTTCACCCTCACCGACGTGTCGGCGGCCACGGGGCTCGACTTCGTGCACGTGCCGGGGGCCACGGGCAAGCACTACTTCCCCGAGATCATGGGGGCAGGGTGCGCCCTGCTGGACTACGACGACGACGGAGACCTGGACGTCTATCTGGTGCAGGGCACGCAGCTGGAGGAAGGGACACCGCCCGTGCCTCTGCCGCCGCGAAGCCGCCTCTACCGCAACGAGCTGATCTCCGCTCCGCGCGCGGCGCCGGGCGCGCTGCGCTTCACCGACGTCACCGAGCGATCGGGAGCGGGTGTCGTGGTCTACGGCATGGGGACCGCGACCGGCGACGTGGACAACGACGGCGACGTGGACCTGTACGTGAGCGCCTTCGGCCCCGACGCGCTGCTGCGCAACAACGGCGACGGCACGTTCACCGACATCACCAGGGCCGCCGGAGTGAGCGACCCGCGGTGGAACGCCAGCGCCACGTTCATCGACTACGACAGGGACGGGTGGCTCGACCTGTACGTGACCGCCTACGCCGACTTCACGGTGCAGACCAACAAGCCGTGCTTCACCCCGTCGGGCGCTCGCGACTACTGCACGCCGCGCGCCTATCCGGGCCTGCCCAGCCGGCTCTGGCGCAACCAGCGCGACGGCACTTTCCGCGACGCGACCCTGGAGGCCGGCCTGCACGCGGCCTACGGCCACGGTCTGGGAGTGGTGGCCGCCGATTTCGACGACGACGGGTGGGACGATTTGTTCGTGGCCAACGACGGCGACGCCAACCAGCTCTGGATGAACCAGCGAGGGCGCTTCTCGGACCAGGCCCTGCTCCAGGGGGCGGCCTTCAACGAGTTCGGCCGGCCGGAGGCCGGCATGGGGATAGCGGCGGGAGATCACGACGGTGACGGCGACGTGGACCTGTACCTCACCCATCTCAACGGCGAGCTCAACCGCCTTCTGCAGAACCGCGGCGACGCCTCGTTCGAGGACGTCACCTCCCGGCGCGGCCTCGGCCTCCCGAGCCTCCCCTTCACCGGGTTCGGCGTGGCCTGGATCGATCTGGATCACGACGCCGACCTCGACCTGTTCATGGCCAATGGCGACGTCACCCGGGTGGAGGCGCTGGCCGGCGAGCCCTATCCCTACCACCAGGCCAACCAGGTGATGCTCCAGACGGGCCCCGGGCGCTTCGAGGATCGATCCGCGCAGGCCGGCCCCGCGTTGAGGCTCTCTGAGGTGGGGCGCGGCGTGGCCACCGGCGACGTGGACAACGACGGCGATCAGGACATCCTGGTGAGCAACAACAACGGCCGGACGAGGCTGCTGCGTGCCGACGTGAGCTCTCCGGGCGAGTGGATCCAGCTACGGGTGCGCGATGCGCGCCTGCGCAGGGACGCCGTCGGCGCACGCGTGACCGTCACCCTCTCGGATGGCCGTGTCCTCACACGGTGGGTGCGCACCGACGGCAGCTACCTCTCGTCGGGCGATCCGCGCGTCCACGTGGCCTGGCCCGCGGGCCCCACGGTGCGCTCCATCGTGCTGAAGATGCCCGACGGCCGCACCGAGACGCTGGCGGACGTGCCGCAGCGCCGCATCACCACGGTGTCGCGATGAGGTGCGTGGCCGCCCTCGTCATGGGCCTGGCGTGCGCCGGGTCGATGGCCGCGCCGGCGGATCTCCCCGACGTGGACCTGTCTTCGCTCCCCGCGGGGATACGCTCGGAGATCGAAGCGGCCAGGCGGCGCGTGGCCGGCTCGCCGGATGACGCGTCGGCCAACGGGGAGCTGGGGATGCTCTATCTGGTGTACGACCTGCCCGGCGCCGCGGTGACGTGCTTCGAGCGCTCGGTGCGCAGCCGTCCCGCGGAGCACCGCTGGATCTACTACCTGGGCATGGCCCGGCAGTCGGCGGGAGATGCCCCGGGGGCGATACAGGCCCTGACCAAGGCGCAGGAGCTTCGGCCCGACGACGTGGCCACCCTCGTGCGCCTCGGAAACCTGCTGGTCGAATCGGATCCGCAGCGAGCCTCCGCGTTGTTCCGCCGCGCGCTGGCCCTGAGCCCGGACAACGCCCGCGCGCATGCCGGCCTGGGCCACGCGGCCCGAGCGGCGGGCAGGCCCGACGAGGCGATGGCCAGCTACGAGGCCGCCCTGCGCGTGGCGCCGAGCTACGCCGAAGCCCACTACGCATTGGCCATGCTGCTGGCGGCGCGGGGCGATCGAGATGCCGCGCGCGAGCATCTGCGCGCCCACGCCACGGGCGAGGAGCCCTCGCTGCTGGACGATCCGCTCGCCCTCGAGCTGGCGCGCAAGGGGCGCAATGCCGCCGCGCTGCGGCGCGAGGCGGCGGCGCTGGCCCGCAAGGGAGACGCCGCCGGAGCGATCGCCCTGCTCACCACCGCGCTGAGCTACGACGTGTCGGGGACCACCACGCGCCAGCACCTGGGGCTCCTCCTGGCGCAGCAGGGCCGGTTCGACGAGGCGGCCGGGCACCTGTCGCAGGTCGTGGCGGCCGATCCCGGGAACGTCGAGGCGCGGTCGATGCTGGGGCTGGCCCTCACCGAGCTGGGACGGCTCGGCGAGGCCGAGGCCCAGTACGCTGAAGCGCTGCGGCGGCATTCGGATCACGCGCCGACCTTGATCTACATGGCGCAGCTGATGGCACGCACGTCCCGGCCGGCGGAGGCCATCACGCACGCGCGCCGGGGCGTCGAGGCGCAGCCGGCCAACGTGACCTACCGATCGATGCTGGTCGAATTGCTGGCGCGCGCGGGACGGGGAGCCGAGGCTATCGAGGAGGCGCGGCGACTGGTGGAGCTGTCCCCGGCGGGCGCGCTGCGCATGGCCGAGCCTCACGCCGGGCAGGCCGCCGCGGCGCTGGCGCGCGGAGACGCGCCCGAGGCCGTGCGGGAGGCCGAGACGGCGTGCACGCTGGGCGCGTACAAAGTCCTCAGGCACGTCGAGCTGCTGGCATCGGCCTACGAGGCGGCGGGGCGCGCGCAGGACGCGCAGCGGGCCCGGGAGCAGGCGGAGAGGCTTCCGGCCGAAACGCCCCGATGACGGTGGTATATTCGGCGTGTTTCGGAAGACTTGCCGGGCCGCAGTCCAATAACCATATTCGTCAGCCCTTTATCCATAGCGGAGAAGCCACATGATCCAGCTCGTGGACAGGGAGTCGGGAGCCCCGATCGGGACCATCACGGAGCAGCAGCTCCAGTTCCTGGTGGATCACCTCGAAGAGGAGTCCGAGGAGGACGCCGACTACTACATCAACCGCGACACTCTGGACGTGCTCGAGGAGGAAGGGGCCGACGAGGCCTTGATGGCCCTGCTGAGACGCGCCCTCGGTTCGCGCCAGGAGATGGAGATCCAGTACACGCGTCCCTGAGGAGATCCCGATGACCGTGATCGAAAGCCCCCCCGTTGCGCCGCCACCTTCCACCGACACCATGAACTACGACCGCGCGCTCGAGAAGCTGCGCGCGGAGCAGAACCTGCCGCTGGGCCTGGCCGCGGGTGCCGGAGCAGCCGCGGCCGGGGCCGCCGCCTGGGCCATCGTCACCGACGTGACCGGCTATCAGATCGGATGGATGGCGGTGGGGATCGGATTCCTGGTGGGATGGTCCATGCGAAGCCTGGGCAAGGGCGTGGATCGGTCGTTCGGTCTGGCGGGGGCCGCGCTGTCGCTGGCGGGCTGCGTGGCCGGGAACCTCCTGGCCGTCTGCGGGATGGCCGCGACCCAGGAGCAGATCCCGCTCACGGCCATTCTCTCGCAGCTCACGCCGGGGCTGGCCATGAACCTGCTCTCGGCGACGTTCAGCCCCATGGACCTGATCTTCTACGGGATCGCGGTGTACGAGGGATACCAGTTCTCGATGCGTCCGGTGACCCCGCAGGATCTGGCCCGCGCCTAGGCTGGTCAGCGGCCGAAACGGTCCTGATAATAGGAAGCCACGAAGCTGCGGGCCTCGCCGGACGGCAGCAGGGCGCGCCGCTCCAGCTCGACCGCCAGCTCCATGGCGGTCTGTCCCGGCCGCCGGCTCACCCCTCGAGCCGACCAGCGCGCTTCGAAGGCGGCGAAAGCCTCGGCCGCGCGGCGCGCGCGAGGAGGCAGGCGCCTGGAGCCGCGCCGGAGCAGGCCGCCGGG
>JBOGOC010000117.1:0-15248 GCA_050747525.1 Candidatus Polarisedimenticolia bacterium
AGAGGAACCTGGTCCTCCTAGAGGTGAATCTCAGCCAGCATGGTCTCATCGTTACCAGGGCGGCATGACCTCACCTCCCCTATCGGCCGAGCGTCTTTTCTAACCATCGGCTGGCCACCCGATGGACGGGAAAGAGGCACCGTCACCTGGAACGGACACTTGCCTTTCCTTGCCAGTCAGCCAGAAAGTAAGAGTCGCGCGGTTTACATCCACGGGCTGCTCAGCGTTTCATGACCAAACGTGCTCGTGCGACGGTCGTCGAGCTCTCGCGGAGTCACGCGAATACAACGACCCATGACGCAGGGTTTAGCTTGACGCGAAAGCCTTGTCCTGATATAGAAGACTTGAATCCCTGCCCTCGGGTGCCACCATGTCAACCACGACACGGCACGCACCAAACAGCGTGTACTACTTTCAGATCGGCCCTGGGGTCTGGAGTGGTGTCTTCTCATTCCGGGTCATCGATTGGCCGGTCTTCTGGCGGTCCAGGATAGGTCTCTGGAACCGCTTCATCACGCTGGGCATGATTCTCCTCCAACGACTTCTGGGCCCTGCACGCATCGACTCGCACCGGGATGCCCATCCATCCTGGGGGCCCATGGGGGTGGCCACCAACCGGGTTCGAATCCGGACATGGGGCGTGGTTCTCTATAGGCTCGATGAGCAGTCGATCCTCTGCGGCGATGGGGATCGCGTGCTGGTTCGCTCTCAGGAAACATTCGGCCCGATCCCATTCCTTTTTCGTCGCAGACGACGCCATCCGGCGCGCATCTCTGAGAATGGCTTGTGCGCGACCTACCTGGACGTGTCCCTGCTCGGAGATGATTGGGAGGGACGCTCCGTGGTTCAGACCGGGCACGACTCTATCGAGGCATGTCTGCAATGCAGATGGGCGGAAGCACGTCAGGTGATATCGAGACCAGGGTCTGATGCGTCGGCCGAGGCGCCTCTTCCTCTTGGGCCGTTGGACTCGGTTGATCGGGTTGTCTGGCGGCTTGAGCAGTATCGGGACTGGTACGATTGCTCCCGTGACCGTCGAGCCATCTTCACCCACGCCTATCTCGAGATGACCCGGCGCTTTCGCGAGGCCATCGGCACCGACGTGTTCTCCGATACTGGCTGGGTCGTCTCGCTGGATATCGCCTTTGCGGACCAGTTCTTTGCAGCCATGAATGCTGAGGCCCTAGATGTGTCCGTGCCTCACGGCTGGCGGCCGACGTTGTACGCCATGGACGCCGGTCTGACAAGCGTCATGGAAGATCTCTCGCTTCCCATGATCGTGCACGTGGTTCACGACCTGCCCCTCGCTCTTCAGGCGGCCGGCCTCAGCAATGCCTGTGGGGAAAGCCACATTGACGATTTCCATCGCGCCAATGACGTGCTCCAGGCAGCCATTCCTGATATCCAGCGCCAGGTAGCGCGCCGGTACAACCCGATGCTCGCATGGCTCGACCGTCTCGGTGCTGGTGAGGATGAGATCCTCACCAACTATGGAATGCGGCTGGGACGAGCAGCAGCGTGGTACAACGCGGAGCGATATCTCGACCCCGTCCTGGGTTCACTGGCGAAGGAATCTGTCACGCGCAGCACGAACCTTGCCGTATCGCAGATCCTAAGGCCGGCACTCTTCTCTTTCAGGATCGGGCGCAAGGTCCTGCGCCTGGCAAGTCGCTGGACGCGTCGATGGCCGGATGACAAACGAGGCCCCGAGTAGGCCTCACGCGTGCAGGGCACTCGTCCAGGCGCGGGAGAGTTGTCCGTGCCTTACCGCGTCGACCACGCGCTGAGCGCAGACCATCGCGCTTGCCGCGGCCAGTTCGACTCCAATCCCGCGCGCGCCGGCACAGTCGCCTGCGAGAAACAGTCCAGGCAAGGGCGTTGTCACATCGGGCCTATCACGGCCCACCTGCCCGACGACCTGGGCCGTACTGATCACCCCCTGCTTCCCCAGGAAGCTCCCCAACTCCTCCGCACCGACAATGTCCACCCATTCGGTTGCTTCTGCGAGGCCCGGGACGAGGGTGGTCAGGGCTGCGTGGAGGCGACCCTCGGCGCCGTTTGCACCACGGGTGGTCGGCGCGACGGTGCATGCGAGCAGCAACTGCTTTCCAGCTGGCGCCAGATCAGGGTCGAAGTTGGAAGGGACAGGGCAATAGAACATCTGAAAGCGAGGGTCGCCCGCCTCAACGGCATTGGTCCAGCAAAGCGTCGAACGGATGTCCTCTTCGGTAGAGAACTGCAGCGGCAACCCTCCAATTAGGCATCCGCTCCGAATGAGCGGCCGGGACAGACCAAGCTTCACCTGCACTGCGAGTAGCGAGCTGGTTGTCTTGGCGACGCGCGCCACATAGGGTGCTGGAAAGTGCTGCGGGCCTGCGAGCGAGATGGTGGTTTGAAGCGGGAGCGTCGACACCACCGTCGCTGCCCGCCAGCGCCGTCCGTCCTCGGCGGTCACGCCGATGGCGATACCACCCTCCACGTCGACGCGGGTGATACACACGCCGGTCTCGATGATTGCGCCCCGCCCGACAGCGGCGCGGGCGTACAGCGCAGGGATTCTGCCCGCCCCTCCACGCGGATACCCGATTGTGTACTCGGCAAGGATGCGGCGCAAGCACCAAATCGCCTCACCGGTCGCGCAGTGATCAGTCGGGGTCACGAAGAACGTACCGAAGATCATCTGAGCGAGCACACGCAAACGTGGGTTGGGAAGCCGCGCTTCGAGATACGTCGCCAGGTCGATGGCGTCGAGTGCATCAATCTGACGCTCGTCGAGAAAGAGAAGATCGCGGATCAAAGTGAGCACGCCGCGAAGATCGACGTGCGAACACCCTGTCTGGAGCAATGTCCAGATAGCCACGGGCGGGAGCAGCCAGCGCGTGCTGGGGATGAGCGTGTCAAGTCCCAGCCCACGGATCCGGAACAACACGGGCGCAGTGCAAAACTCCAATCGCTCGGGCCACTCCATCTGGCGCAGCGCTTCATTCAGAGGGCCGCGGTCGCCACGGCTGAACATGTGCGTGCCGTAGTCGACCGTGAAGCCGTCCCTTCGATAGCTGGCACAGCTTCCGCCGATCATGGGGTTCTTCTCGAGGAGTGTGACGTGGAGGCCCGCGTGTGCAAGCAGTCCCGCAATCGCGGTGCCGCCAACACCTGCGCCCAGCACCACTACGTCAGTCGCGAGCTCCATGCTCAGAGTCGCGCGTTGACGTATGCTGTCAGGCGCTCGGGGAGGAACGCTCTCTTTGCCTCGAAAAGAGGCGAGATGCGGATTGCTTTTTCGATGAGTTGCGCTCCGCCCAAGCGGAAGAATGCTTCGAACACCATGCGCCGTCCAAGCGCGTGGCGCCAGGCAAAGTCGAAGATCAGCTTGCGCCGCGTGGCGATCGCCATAGGCGTTCCGATCACCTCATCCACGCGGCGCTCGTAGTCGGTGAGTGGACGTCCGTGCTGAAGGTGGTCGGCGATTGCAAGACCGGCGAGTTGCCCGGTTATCATTGCAGGAAGGATTCCTCCGCCGTTCGATGCCATGACCATCCCTGCGGCGTCGCCGACGGCGACACGCCGTCCTCGAACCAGCGGACGCACCATCCCGCCAAGCGGGATGTTTCCGCCGGAAAAATAGAGTGGAGTGGCTTCGGGAAAGCGCGCCAGGAACCGGTTAAGAAGGCCGCGGATGTCATTCCCCGTGTAGAAGTGAGGAAGGCCCAGGCCGATGTTGGCGTCACCGTTCTTCGGAATCACCCACGCGTAGCCGCCTGGGGCGCAATCGCCGAAGTACACATCGATGACATCGCCGTAGAACGACCCGCGGGCCACGCAGAACACAGCCTGGTTGAGCTTTGTCGGCGGGACAAACCCCGCCATGCGCGGCACGCGCGACGTGGGCCCCGACGCGACGACGATCACGCGTGCGACGAAGCGCTGGCGCAGTGTGATCACTTCGTTGCCGCTGAAGGCATGCACCGTAGTGGCGAGTTGGTACGTGGCGCCGTGAGCGCGGGCGAGACATGCCAGGTGCTGATCAAATGCATCGCGGTCTATGGTGTAGCCGCCGAACGGAAAGGTGAAGGAGCGTCCTGCGGGCGACCAGATGCGGATCCACTCCGTGCGTTGGTGACTCATCTCCTTCGGGATCGGCACTTCGTCATAGCGCTTGCGGTAGGCGGGGAAGTTCTCGTCTGCATCGGGGACGAACTCTCCGCACTGGACCCTTCGTCCGATGACCGTGGCATTGTCGAGGACGAGGACGCGCAGACCGGCGCGTGCCGCGTAGTAGGCTGTCGTGTTGCCTGCCACCCGTCCGCCGATGATCACGACATCATAGCAAGCGTGCACCGGCCTCCCGTGTCCGGACGCAATGGCTCCGTCTGCGCTTCCACCATCTCCATGACTCGTAGGCATTCACGCGGCGCCAGCTCGGGGCAGGCGTGTGCCGGCGAACGCGCCCTGCGTTCGCGGATGGCGCCGACATCACCAACGCATACGGGCAGGCGCGAAGCAATGTCAAACAGTCGATGAAACAGAGCATGCTTGACCCCTTCGGGACCGGGGATGCGTGGCAGGGCGTCGCCGAGGAACCCGTAGTAGTTCTTGCGCCAGCCGTCGTAAACACGGAAGCGTCCCTTCAGCACGCAGCGGAAGAACTGCTCTATGGCCAACTCTGAGAGGCGGCGGTTGCGGGGTGACATCTGCGCGGCGACGTCCCACGCGGCCAGGAAGTAGTCAAGGCAGAGTTGCTCGCGCAGAGCGGTCAAGTCAGCCAGGCGCGCGGGGAGCTGCGACGGCCGGATGCCAAGCACCTCCAGCTCCTCGCGCGTTATCCAGAACGACCCGCGACGGAGATCGTCCATCACGTCGAACAGGTCGTCACAGCACTGAAATCCGGCGCCGACGAGCTTGCAGTACCTGCGCACCCGTGCTGGGTCCTCGTCGAGCAGAAGGAGCTGCATGCCTACATATGCCGGGATGTATGCCTTGTGATACCAAAGGCGGAACGCGTCCTCGGCGAGCGCCCGGTCTCCGAGTGCCAGGTAGCGTCGCTCTGCGTCAAGGTACTCAAGCATTTCAAGCGCCCGTCGCCGCGTATCAAGGAATGCCGCTCCTTCTTCGACAAACGCCAGCATGGCCCGTTGCAATTCATGCTCGCCGCGTCCATGCCGCAGTTCGTGCACTATCTGGGCGACTGCCGCGGATGTTGTGCCGTCGGCAAGATCGTCCAGCCGCCGCACTGCGTACCAGAAGAGTGTCCAGATCCGACTTCGTTCAGCGGGCATCACCAGCTGTGGAATGTACCCGCCGACGAGGTCGACGCGCCGAAGATAGGCTCTCATCGCGTTCATCGAAAGCGACGTCACTCGCGAAGTGCTTTTCACGTCACTGCATCCCACAGCAACGGTCGTCGCAAGGAGCTCCCGATGTCACGTGCAACAGGAAGCGCCCGAGACCACGGAAGCACGCGTCGGAGGTCGATCGTTATGGTCGGTGCAGTCTGAGGTGAGCAGGTCCGCCGGATCAGCGATCATGTCTACTGTCTCCGGGCAGGAGGGATTACTACTATACGGAAGCGGCTCGACGTGTGTCAATAGTGCGTTGTCGCTGGCCTACAGTCCGCTTCTCGACCGGCTCCCGGCGCCCGGCTCACCGATCAAACCGGCATCGCGAGGGGCACGGTCTCTATAATGACCTTGGCTTGGAAGGCATTAGTACCTCCGATGAACTTCCTTATGCAACCGCGCGCTTAACACTCCGGAGAGTTCCTTCCTCCGACTGTTAACCGCCAACCGGCCGCGTGGTTAAAGGATCGGAGAGTCCAGAGAGTTCTGGGGGAGTCGCGGTCAGTGTCAGGAGCCGTGGTTAACAGGTAGAGAGTCGCTCAGCGTGCCGCTTCCTCCGCCGAACTCCCCCACGAGCCTAAACACGGACAGCCCTAACCGCTCTCGCGACCAGGGCTCGTGTATCGTCAGCCCCACCTCGTGGGGCTGAGGGAACTGGCTCCCCAGGTGATCGATGTCACGAGTATCCGGGCATCTCGTGACATCGTGTAGCTGGACACCAGGTGATCGGTGTCACGAGATGGGGCTCCCCTACCCCGCCAGCGTCTTTTCTACTCATCGCGTGGACACCCACTTTGCCCAAAAATACGCAAGTTGTGGAAGTTACGATTCGGAACGGCAGGGGAGGATGGCGGGAGGCGGCGTAGTGTCAGACCGTCAGCTCCTAACGGGCTCATCGTACTCGTCGCCGAGAATCGGACGGAGGTATTCACCGCCAGCGTCGAGAGCCTCTTGCGCAACCTGCATGTCTCGGGGGTGGTCCATCCTCCGGTGGCCATTGTTATATGAGGCGACATGCGTCACTGACCCGTTTGGGTGCCCAGGCGCAGGACCCGTTGCCGCGCTGGAGGACTCTCTCGCGGAGATACATCACGGAGGGTCTTCCATCCGGTGCCGTCGGACGCGGCCAGGGTGGGGCTGATGTCGTTGCTGGATCAGTTCGCGGCGACGCGGGACGAGCGGGGAATTCCGGAGCGCGCCGGGAGTCCTGGTCCTGCGACATGAGGCTCACCATTCGTGGTGCGGCGGCAGACGATCGTGGCCGCCAGAGGCGTGATTGGATTCGTCGTTGCGCTCCCCTCGTCGAGGCAGCCCAGGACCTGGCTGCGGCGGTAGAACCGCATCGATCTCCCGGCGCCGCCTCGCCCGCGGTTTGCCCCGTTTCCCCTGTTTTATCGCGTTCAATCCCTGGGGACGGGATGGAGTTGGCGGCGATGCGGCTCCGCACGATTGGCGGCTCGCCTTCCCGTCCAGGACGCCGGGGTTCCGGTGAGCGGGATCCCGTTTCAGGGGAGGTGTGCCGATGAAACTCGCAATCCCGCTGTTGGTCGCGATCACGGCCCTTTCGGCGGCTTCCGTGCCGCCCGGGACGGCGCCACCCGCCGTCGCGGCGGACGCCGCCCAGGAACTGGCGCTGCTCTCCGCGGCCTCCGTCGAGGTCACGGGCGCTCTGGAACAGTTCAACCCCTGCGGTATTTCTCTGCGATGCGATCTTCCGGGCAGCTACATCGGGAAGCCTTGCAACCACCCGGACGAGGAGATCCCGCCCTGCTACTGTCGCGCGCTCACGCAGTTCGGCTGTCAGCCCTGAGCCACGACGCGGCGGCGGGGGCCGGCCGGTTTTCCCGGCCCCTTGCCGTCACTCCAGTGGCAAAGTCGTGGCCCGCGGTCGCTCCCTGCACCGTGGCCGCGCTGGCGACCTTCTGGCTGACGAGCGTCCCCAGCGGACCAGTGCGCCTGGACTTCGTGCCGGAGGTCCAGAACGTCCCGGTTGCACGGCACCGCCTCGAAGGCAGGCCGTCCACGGTGGCCTCGTATTGCCCTGCCCTCCGGGGGGATGTTCGCTACGGCTTCATCCCGATCGGCCCCGTCCGGTCCACGGCCGGCGACCGCCCGCACGGCCTCTTCGTCGCGGTGGCGCAGGATCAATCCGCCCCGCCCCGCCTGTTCGTTGACAGGAATCTCGACGGCGCCGTCGGCTGCGAGGAGTCGTTCGAGACCCTGCCGCATCCGGGACGCGCCGGCGCGTTTCTCAGGACGATGCCCCTGCCGCCGGCGCTCCCAGACTCTCCGCGCGTGCGCTTCGTGGTATCAGGCGGAGCCGCTCCGGACGAACGGGGAGCCGTCGAGGTCGAACTGGTGGATGTGCCCACCTCCCGGACTCCGATAGGGGGCCGGCCGGCCACGTGGCTGCTGGTGGACGGGAACCTGGACGGAGTCTTCGATGGTGGTTTCGGAGATGCGCTACTGGCCAGCCTCGATTCGAACGTGCCGGTCAGCCTCGACCCGTATGCAGGCAGCCGGCTCCCCTTCGGGGCCGTCCTCCACCTCGCCGACGCTGCGTATCGCCTCGAATCGGTGGATCCCGCCGGGCGGTACGCCGTCCTGCCCCCGGCATCGCCCGCCGACGCAGCGCTCTGGCGCCGCTACGCGCTGGGCGAGAAGCCGCCCGAGTCGGCGTGCGAGACCCTCGATGGTCGAACCGTCCGCGTCGGCGGTGAGCGGGACGGGTTCCAGGTCATCTACTTCTGGCTTTCGACGTGCGGACGGTGCAGCGAGGACATGCAGGTGCTGGCGCCTGCGGTGGTCGCGGCGCGCGCGCCGGGCGTCACGTTGGTCGGCGTGTCGCTCGACGGCGCCGTGTCCGACTACGAGGCATTCATCGAAGCCCATCGCCCCGACTGGCCGCAGTGCAGGGCCGGCGCGCGGCTTTGGGACGATCCCATGGCTTTCCGCTTCGGGGTGCGCGCGGGAGGCGACTTCGCAGTGCTCGGGCCCGACGGACGGATTGTGGCCACGGGCAACGGACACGAGCTCATCTTGAGCAGCCTGGATCGAATCGGACGGGAGGCACCCGGCCGGTCGGGCCGTTGACTCTTCATCCGAATCGAGGTAGAAAGTGCCCAGCGGGTTCGACAACCATTGCGATCATGGGGGGGTTGTGGTATCCCAGGTTTCGCGAAGCGTCCCTCATTCCCCGCGTTCGACTCGAGTGCGGTTCGACGGTCTCCTTCCGCTGGTTTACGACGATCTCCGCCGGCTTGCCGCGCGATGCCTGAGGAGGGAGTCCGGCGACCTGGTCATGCAGCCCGCCTCGCTCGTCCACGAAATGTACCTGCGGCTGGCGGGCGCCGATGGGATCGACTGGCGCGGCAGAACCCACCTTCTGGCCGTCGCCGCCACCGAGATGCGGCGCATCCTGGTCGAGCACGCGCGAGCGGCGCGCGCGGCGAAACGTGGCGGCCGCCCCGCGCGGATCTCGCTGGCCGAGGGCCTCCTGGTCACGCAGGACCGTCACCGCTTCGAGCTGCTCGCTCTCGACGAGTCTATGACGAAGCTGGCCGCGAGAAGTCCGCGGCAGGCCTGCGTGGCGGAGCTGCGTCTCTTCGCCGGAATGAGCGTCCGGGAGATCGCCGTGGAGCTGGAGGTCTGCGAACGGACGGTCAAGGGGGACTGGGGTGTGGCACGGGCCTGGCTCGCGCGGGCTCTGAGGAGCGTGGAGATCCATGGAAAAGGATGATCACGCCCTCTTGAGCGACATCTTCCTCCGCGCGATCGAGTTGGAGCGCGGTTCTCGCGGCCCATTCCTCGACGAGGTTTGCGCAGGGTCGGCCTCGCTGCGGCTGGACGTAGAGTCCCTACTGCAGCACGCGGAGGATGTGCCATCCATCATCGAGGACGGCTCAATCATGCCGGAGCTGCTCGAACGGGCGGCGGGCGCCGGGGATCGGATCGGCCCCTATTTCATCCGCGAGAAGCTGGGAGAGGGCGGCATGGGGGTGGTCTATCGCGCCGAGCAGCTAGCGCCGATAGTGAGGAGCGTCGCCCTCAAGCTGATCAAGCCGGGGCTCGAGACGGAACGGATCCTGGCGAGGTTCGAGTCCGAGCGACAGGTTCTCTCGCTGCTTGATCATCCGCACATTGCCCGGGTCCTGGATGCCGGCGTCACCCGACACGGCCGCTCGTACTTCGCGATGGAGTACGTGCCGGGAGAGTCGATCACCGTATTCTGCAATCGTCACCGGCTCGATCTAAGGGCCCGGCTGGAACTCTTCCTGAAAGTGTGCGATGCGGTTCACCATGCGCACCAGAACTCCGTCATTCACAGGGACCTTAAACCATCCAACATCCTCGTCCGGCTGGTCGACGGAGAGGCGGTTCCGAAGGTCATCGACTTCGGCGTCGCCAAGGCGCTCGCGCCCGGCCACGGCCCCGTGATCACGCTGACGGAGGTCGGGCAACTCGTCGGCACGCCTGGCTACATGAGCCCCGAACAGGCTGCCTCGCCCGAATGCGAGGTGGACACACGGACGGACGTCTACTCGCTCGGGGCAGTCCTGTACGAGCTTCTCGCCGGCGCGCCACTGTACGAATACGATGGTTCGAGAGATCCCGAGCGCATCCGGAGAGAGCTGGCCCTCCAGCAGCCGCTCAGGCCCAGCGACCGGGCCCGGAGGATCCGGGACCGGCCCCAGCGGGAGGGTCGTCGGCCAAGCGAGGGACCGCCACTCCCTGCGAGACGGCTGCGCGGCGACCTCGACAGCATCGTGATGAAGGCGATTCAGGGCGACCGCGACCGCCGGTACGACTCCGTCTCGATCCTCTCGGCGGAACTTCGCCGGCACCTTCGCGGGGATCCTATCGAAGCGCGCCTCCCTGGCGCCGTTTACAGGCTCGTGCGCTTCGCGGATCGCCACCGCTTGGTGGTCGTCCCTGTTTTGGGGCTTGTTCTGATCGCATTGGGCTTCTCCATCGTGACCGCGATCCAGGCCAGGAAGCTCGCGCGGGAGCGCGACCGCGCCGAGCACCTGGTCGACCTGATGACTCACCTCTACGAGGTTCCCCTGTTCGTGCCGGGGCGGCATCACCTTCCGGCCGCGCAGCACATCCTGGCCGGTGGGGCGCGCCTGATTGGAACAAGGCTGGCCGGCGAGCCAATCCTCGAAGCGCGCCTGCAGCACGCCATGGGCGTGTCTCTTCGCAATATCGGCGACCCAGCGGGGGGCGCCTCCCTTCTGGAGCAGGCCCGTTCCAGCCTCATCGAGCAACTCGGCGCGGAGCATGAAAACTCGCTCTCGGCGGGCCACGATCTGGCGCAGGCGTATGCGCTGCTCGGCCGGCTGCCGGAGGCCGAGAGCCTCCTCACCGAGACGCTCGAGGCGCGGCGGCGCGTCCTTGGGCCGGGACATGCGGACACGCTGAGGACCGCCAGCGCCCTGGCCATGCACTACAAGAGTCAGCGGCGTCCTTCCATGGCGGCCGAGCTGTTCGGACTCTCGCTCGAGGGGATGAGAGCCGCCCTCGGCGAGGAGGATCCGGAGACGCTCCTGACGGAGGCGCTGCTGGCCTCGGTGCAGCTCGATCTAGGTCTCCTGGACTCCGCGGAAGCACTCCTGCGACACGCGATTCCACGGATGGTGGACTCCCATCCGGAGCGTCCACTGGCGAACTACAACCTGGTTTGCGTACTTGCCAGGCAGGGAAGGGAAACGGAAGCGCTCGCCCTACTCCGGGACACCCGCGGGACGGGGTTCGGAATGCATGCACGCCGTGATCCTCATCTCAGATCCCTGCACCATTACCCGGAGTTCGAGGACATTTTCAAGCGAGCCAGCCTGCTGGAGCCAAACATCCTCGCCGATCTGGAGTGGAAAGCATCGGAGTTGCTTCACTCCGGACGCACCCGGGAGGCGGAGGCGCTCTACCAGCACCTGCTGGATCATGTGCCCGAAGACGTGTTCCATCGCTACCGATTCGCCGGCGATCTGGTGCGGCTCTACCGGCGCCAGGGGCGCGTCGAGGAGGCGGCGCAGCTCGTCGAGCGCCGCGTTGAGCTCCGGCGCCGGGAGCGGGGCGCCGAGTCGGTGCCTGTCGCCGTGGAGATGTTCGGTCTGGCGCAGATTCAGCTGGAGGCCGGCAAGGTTGGCGAGGCGGCAGCGACGCTGCGGGAAGCCGGCTCGATCATGGAACGGGTCCCCCTCGCCCATTCCGACGTATACCCTCGGCTCTGGGCCACCTACATCCGGGGCAGCTTGGCCGCCCTCGAGGGGAATCAGGAGGAGGCGCTCCGCTACCTGCGCGACGCGGTCCAGGCGGGCTTCCCGAACGTGCGCATCGTGAGGGAGGACCTCGCGCTGCGGCCGCTGAGGGACTCTCCCGAGTTCCAATCACTCCTGGCGCGAGTGGAGGGGCGATTCGAATACCCGTAGCGCGAGCACGATCCTCTGGACGGCTACGACGGCACCCGCCTCGCCTCCACCAACCTGGCCACCTCCTGGTAGTCCTCCTCAGCCCCCGACATCGTGAAGATGACCGCGGCCGGGTCGATGGCGAGAATCTCGCGCACGGTCTCGATGCCGTCCTTCTCGGGCATCACGATATCGACGATGACCAGCGCCGTCGGTGCTCGCAGTACAGTGCGACCCACCCTCGGCAGGTCGGCCGCAGGTATCCCAGTAATCGCCTCACCCGACCGATGAAGCGCTGGCGGCGGGGGCGCAGGGACCTGCCGTGCTAGGATTGTTCGTTTGCTCGGCTTCAATAGGAAGCGCCCTGAGAGCACACCGGGAGTCCCGCTGAATGCCATCCTCGATGCCTCTTGTCCATCGACACAATGAGCGGTGGGTCGGGTTGGCGGACATCTCCCGCTCCACTGAGTTTATGCACAGCATTAAGCAGCACTGTTTCGGGATCGGCGATGGGAACCGGACATTCTTCAAAATGACTTCGGTATGGAATGAGGCCATCGAAACCACATTTAGAGCTGCCGAGCTATGCATTCCGGAACGCGCAAGTCTCGCGAACACGATGGGTGACGGTTTCATGGTTCTTGGCTCTGCTGAACATGGCACCGAAGTTATTCGTCAAGAACTTCCTGATCTAATCATGGGCTCGATTTTCTTGAAGTTGGTAGCTGACGAAGCTCTCGGCGTCGCTCAGCACGACATCTCAAGGGAGATTTCATCTGTTGTAGGCGCCCAACTAGAACTGCCTCGGCCGCGTCTCAAGATTGTAGTTGGTTGTGGACATGTGATTCAGAGCCTTAGTTTCAACAGGTACATCGGAGACTGCATCAATCGGTTGGCCAGACTCATGGTTGCAGCATTCCCATCTGACGATCCCGTGGATGCAATAGTGGTGGAAGACGAACTCTTCCAGCTACTTCCGGGACATGTGATTGAAGCCTGCCACCTTCGTCAGCTCTGCCAGAAGGTCGGCATCCCCGTCGAACAGACCACGGGGGGCGGTACGAAGCCCAAGAAAGCCGATCTACTAAACTCCGAGCTAGTAACCGTCACCGCATACGCCAAGTTAGATCAGAAGAACATCACTTCATGGCTAGATCTCAGGAACAAAGCAGCGCACTGGAAGTACTCCGAGTACACGAAGGAGCAGGTGGTCAACTTGATTTCAGGCATCCGGGAATTCATGACTCGCGTGCCAGCATAGGCTGCTCAATCACAGTTCCATTTCTACGGCCGCGATCAGCTCACGAATCCCCACCGGCTTCCTGAACCCCCGCTTCGCCCCCAGCATCCGGGCGACCTCCTGGTAGTCCTCGTCGCGGCCCGACATGGTGAAGATGACCGCGGCTGGAGACGGGGACCCGCCGGGCTTTTGCCGGCGGGCCCTGGTCGGTGTCGATCAGGAGGAGCAGGCGCACTGCCGGTAGCACGAGTTCACTCGGATGCAGACTCCATTTCCCTTGCCGCAATTCGGGTCGCAGTCCCGATCGCGCAAGCACTGCGGCGGTGGGCTGCAGGCGCCGTTCGGAGCATCCTGCGCCGAAACGGGCTCGGAGCTGACTGCGCTTGTGAGCTGTCCCAGACCTTCGTCCGTGACCAGCAATCCTTGGGGAGCGAGAACGAGCACTCCAGCGATCACGACCATCACAACACGTGGAAACCAACTGTTCATGATGACTCTCTCCTCGATGAAGGATGGAACGTTAGCGTGAGCACAGCCCGAGCGGTGTATTACTCGTCGGGCAGCCCTGTTTAGAAGCACCTCAAGATTGGGTCGCCCGGACAGCGGTAGCAGCATGGGTCGCAAGAGACACGTCCACAGCCATCGAGCTTCTTGGGACAGTTCTGACATGACTGCGCGGTCGCATCACCCGGCCCGGCAGCAGCTGTGCACTCCCTCTTCGGTGAGTCCACCTGCTGGGCTGTCGAGGAGGACGAGATCCCGAGTTGTGACCCGTTCACAGACTCTACAGCCGGTGACCACTGCAACCCTGCCGCGATGGCTACGGCTCCCACGAGCAGTAACGCCAACACCTTGACTCTCTTCATCGCATCCCCTCCTCAGAGGAACAGGTTAACCAAGTGCCCCTTATACCACGAGTCCACGTTCTGACTCATGGTCGACTGCATTCGTCGGATCGGGCTTTGCGGGCCGCCCAGCCGGCACGGTGCACTGGAGCGGCGACGCCTGCGAGAGGTCGGAGACGGTGGCGAGGTCACCGGCGTAGACGGCGAAGTTGTCGGCGCCGGGCAGGCCCTCGGGCCGCACGGGGACGTTGAAACTGAGGGTCCAGGGCGGCTGGCAAGGTAAAGAATGTGAAGCAAATTGCAGCCGGGTGATGAAGCAGCCGGCTGCGCCAGATCATCCGGCAGGGCCCGCTGGCGCGGGCCCTGCTGGGGGCTTGCGTGCCCGGGCTGCTACTTCTCCTGCGGCTGGACGGACAGCAGCGTGGCCTCGTTATAGGTCACGTTGATGCGGTCGCCCGCTTGGAGCTTCTGGAGGCGTTCCCGGTTCTTCTTGTCCTGGACCTCGAAGCTGTTGAGGGTTCCATCGGCCATCCGAACCGAGAGGATGTTCCTGTCCTGATCGACGTCCATCACGGTCACCGTTGTGTTCACGCGACGGGCCACCGCCCCGCCCGGCATCATCCCGGGCATGCGAGCGAACTCCTCGGTCTCCGAAGGCTCCGGCGCCATCTCGCCCGGCTTGCTCAGGGCAAGAGTCATCGACTCCGAGTAGCGAGCCATCACCTTGTCGCCGACCCGAATGTTCGAGAAGCGCTCCACCGACTCGGGTACCCTCACCGTCACCACACGACCCTCCTCTGACCTGAGCGTCACGGTGCGGTTCTCGCGGTCGAACGCCTCAACCGTGGCTGTGACCGTCTTGGCCGCGGGTGTGATTGCAATCTGCTCGTCAGTCATTGCGTCCGGGTCATCGGCCTCGCTGGCCGGTTGTCCGGGCACGAGCGAGGCGGACGCCGCGCACAGGACGCCCATGATAAGAAAGGCGGAAAGACGAGTCATCTCTTCATCTCCTCTGAAAAACGGGGCTCAGATCCATCCTTGCATAGGACCTCACCGGCCGCCCAAACACCGTGGGTTCCACGGTGTCGTGATGCGCAGAGGGGCAGGAATTCCACCGGCACGAGTTACAGCTCGGTCTCGGCGGAGGGGTAGTCGTGCCCTTCGCTGATCACCGAGAGTGACGCGCTATTGACGCCCTGCAGTGTTGAATAGCGACGTCAAATCATTGATTAGCAACATGGTCGCACGCGAGGCGAGAGTGAATGCCCAAGCTCACAATTGCGTCTTTTGGTCCCAAAGATGGGATGAGAAGTGCGCCTCTCTCACCTGGTAGCCTTCCGGGGCGGGCCAGGTGCCCAGTGGAGGCGGTATGCTCACCATCGGTATCGACTTGGGCGATAAGTGGTCTCATGTCTGTGTG
>JBOGOC010000118.1:0-59102 GCA_050747525.1 Candidatus Polarisedimenticolia bacterium
GTGGCTGCGAGCCGACTCACGCGAGGCCGGGGGTGAGGAGGGAATGGAGCGAGTGCGGCGTGGCCAACGCCACGCCGCCGAGCGCGCCTCGGAGACCTCTCCCCGCCCCCGGCCGCCATGGAAGCTGGAACACAGCCGGGACGCCGTCAGCGGCCGCCTTTGCGGCGGACTTCGATGAGGCCGGCGTCGATCAGCTCGTGCACGATCCGCTCGGCCTCCACCGGGCTGAGCCCAGCCAGCAGGCGCACTTCCTCGAGGTTGGAAGACCCGTCCACGCGCGAGATCACCTTCCACTGAGCCGGGGAAAGCGAGAGCGCGTTGAAGTCGAGCCCGCCGATCAGGCGGGGGACGTCCACCATGAAATTGAGCGCTGCCCGTCCGCTGACCCCCTCGGCCGCCATCTCCTCGGCGGGAAACGCCTGCTGCGAGACCAGGTTCACCAGCCGCACCGCACCCCCTTCCTCGCGCCGCCAGTACTTGTGGAACGCGGGGCACTCGAACACGCGATCGTTGTTGGCCTTCAGGGGGACCTTGTCCTGGCCGTGCGCCGGGTCGGGACAGCGGTAGACGCTCATGGCCTGCGCGGCGCCTGCCGAGGCCGCGCGAGGGCCGCCTGGGCCGCGGCCAGCCGCGCCACCGGGATCCGGTAGGGAGAGCAGGACACGTAGTCCAGCCCGGCGTCATGGAAGAAGACCACCGACGCGGGGTCCCCGCCGTGCTCGCCGCACACCCCCACCTTCAGGCCGGGATTGGTCTCGCGGCCGCCGCGCACCGCCATCAGCACCAGCTGCCCCACGCCGGATCGATCCACCGACTGGAACGGATCCCCGGGCAGGATCCGATCGGCGATGTACTGCGGCAGGAAGTTGCGCGTGTCGTCGCGGCTGTACCCGAAGGTCATCTGCGTCAGGTCGTTCGTGCCGAAGGAGAAGAACTGAGCGGTGCGCGCGATGTCGGACGCCACCAGGCAGGCCCGCGGCACCTCGATCATGGTCCCCACCAGGTAGGCGACCTCGCGGCCGCGCTCCTTCATCACCGTGCCGGCCACGCTGACCGTCATGTCGCGCAGGCGACGCAGCTCTTCGAAGGTCCCCACCAGCGGGTGCATCACCTCGGGCTCGACCTCCACCCCCGCGTCGGCCGCCTCGCAGGCGGCCTCGAAGATGGCGCGCACCTGCATCTCGTAGATCTCGGGATAGGTCAGGCCCAGCCGGCAGCCCCGGTGACCCAGCATCGGGTTGGCCTCGCTGAGGCTCTCCACGCGCTCGCGCACCTGCTGCGCGGGGACGTCCATGGCGCGCGCCACCTCTTCGATCTGCGCCGTGGCGTGGGGCAGGAACTCGTGCAGCGGGGGATCCAGCAGCCGGATGGTGACCGGCAGGCCATTCATGGCGGTGAAGATCTCCACGAAGTCCTGCCGCTGCATGGGCAGGATCTTCTCCAGGGCCCTGCGGCGCCCCGCCTCGTCGCCGGCCAGGATCATCTCGCGCACCGCCACCACGCGATCCGAGCCGAAGAACATGTGCTCGGTGCGGCACAGTCCGATCCCTTCCGCGCCCAGCAGCCGCGCCGCGCGCGAGTCGATCGGCGTGTCGCTGTTGGCGCGCACCTTGATCTGACGTGCGCGGTCCGCCCAGGACATGAGATCCGCGTAGTCCTGATACAGCCGGCTGGCCGACGGCTCAAGCGTGCGGTCCACCACCACGCGCAGCACCTCGGAGGCCGAGGTCGGGAGCGCGCCCACGATCACGTCCCCGGTGGTGCCGTCGATGGAGAGGAACTCCCCCTCCTTCACGACGGTCTCTCCCACGTGGAACGACGTCCCGTCCTGGGCGATCTGGATGGCGCCGCACCCCACGATGCACGGCTTCCCCATGCCGCGCGCCACGACGGCCGCGTGCGAGGTCATCCCGCCGCGGGCCGTGAGGATCCCCACGGACGCCTCCATCCCCTTGATGTCCTCCGGCGATGTCTCGGCGCGCACCAGGATGACCGGCTCGCGCCCTGGCCCCTTCCCCTCGCGCGACATCCTGAAGGCGGCCTCGGCCGTCAGCGCCACGCGCCCGCACGCCGCGCCAGGTCCGGCGTTGAGGCCGCGCGCCAGCAGCCGCCCTTCCTTCACCGCGCGATCGCGGGCCGTGGTCTCGAAGGCGGGGGCCAGCAGATCGGTGACGCGCTCGGCATCCACGCGCTGGACGGCCTCGTCCTGCGTGATCAGCTTCTCGCGCGCCATCTCCACGGCGATCCGCACCGCCGCCTGTCCGGTGCGGGCCCCCCGGCGCGTCTGCAGCGTGAACAGCCGGTTGCGCATGATCGTGAACTCGATGTCCTGCATCTCGCGGTAGTGCTTCTCGAGACGCTGGCCGATCCCCACCAGCTCCTTGAAGATGGCGGGCATCGTCTCTTCGAGCGAGGGGAGGGACGAGCCGGCGTCCTTGCAGATGGGCTGCGGGGTGCGTATCCCCGCCACCACGTCCTCTCCTTGCGCGTTGGGCAGGAACTCTCCGTAGATCCCCGTCTCGCCGGTGGCCGGGCTGCGCGTGAAGGCCACCCCGGTGCCGCAGTCGTCGCCCAGGTTGCCGAACACCATGGCCTGCACGTTCACCGCGGTCCCCCAGTCGTCCGGCAGCCCGTGGATGCGCCGGTACTCGCGCGCACGGTTGCCGTTCCACGAACGGAAGACCGCCTCGATGGCGCCGGTGAGCTGCTCGCGGGGATCCTCGGGAAAGGGGCGGCCGGCGTGCGTGCGGGTGATCTGCTTGTACTTCCCAATGACGTCGCGCAGCGCGGCGGGAGAAAGATGCCGGTCCTCGGCCACCCCGGCCTGCTGCTTGGCCTCCTCCAGCGCGTGGTGGTAGTGCTCCCGCTTCACGCGCATCACCACGTCGCCGTACATCTCGACGAGGCGGCGGTAGCAGTCCAGCGCGAATCGCTCGTTGCCCGAGGCGCGCACCAGCCCGGAGAGGGTCGCGTCGTTGAGCCCGATGTTGAGCACCGTGTCCATCATGCCCGGCATGGAGGCGCGCGCCCCCGATCGGCAGGACACCAGCAGAGGATTGGAGGCGTCCCCGAAGGCCTGCTTCATCGAGGTCTGCACCCAGGACAGGGCCTCGTCGACGGCCCCCTGAAGGCCCTTCGGATACCCGCCGGCCGCGAGATAGTCGAGGCAGACCTCGGTGGTGATGGTGAAACCGGGCGGGACCGGAAGCCCCAGATTGCTCATCTCGGCGAGGTTCGCCCCCTTGCCCCCCAGCAGCTCCTTCATGTCGCGGTTCCCTTCGGCCTTTCCTTCGCCGAAGAGGTACACCATTTTTTTCATGCACTCCTCGCTGACATGTCCCCTTCCACCACGATCTCGGAAAAGTCGGCCACCCGGCTCAGCAGCCCCAGCAGGCCCTGCAGCAGGGCCAGCCGGTTGCGGCGCACCCCTTCGTCGGGAGCCATCACCAGCACCTTGTCGAAGAACCGATCCACCTGGGGCCTCAGCGACGCGATGTCGCGCAGGGCCTGCTCGTAGTCTCCTTCCGCGATCCGCTGCTCCAGCGCCGTCCCTACCCGCGTGACGGCGGCATGCAGGTCACGTTCCTCCGCGTCGGTCATGCGCCCCGCCTCGACCACCGCGCCGTCGAGCGCGATCCCCTTCTGGCCGGCCTGCGCCAGGATGTTGCGGATGCGCTTGGCCGACGTCGCCAGCGCCAGGAAGTCCTGCTCGTGGGCCGGGCCCCGCACGTTGGTCAGGGCACGCGCCCGCCGCCAGGCTTCTCCCACCGCGTCGAAGCCGCTGGCCAGCACCGCGCGCGCCGTGTCGAAGCGATGCCCGTCCTCCTCCAGGAGGAAGCGCAGCCGCTGTGCCACGAAGTCCACCATCTGATTAAGCGTCGCCTCCGGGTCGGCGGCGGCGATCCCCTGTCCCCCGTAGCCGCGCAGCGCCTCGTCGAGCGACCTGCGCAGCGGAGGCGTGGCCGAGCTCTCCGCCAAGGGAGGCCGCACCAGCAGCAGGCAGATCCCCATCGCGGCGCGGCGCAGGCCGTAGGGATCGGCCGACCCTTTCGGGATGAGCCCCAGCGCGAAGCACCCCGCCAGCAGATCCATCTTGTCCGCGAGGGCCAGCAGGGCTCCGGGGCGCGTGGCCGGGCGGGCCCCCTGCGGCGAGACGGGAAGGTAATGCTCTTCGATGGCGCGGGCGACCCCCTCGGGGAGCTTCTCGTGGCGCGCGTAGATCCCGCCCATGACCCCCTGCAGCTCGGGGAACTCGCCCACCATCCCCGTGGTCAGGTCGCACTTGGCGAGCCGTGCCGCCTGCCGGACCAGGGCGATGTCCTCGGTGGAGGCGCCGGACCACGACGCCAGCGCCGCCGAGAGCGACTCCAGGCGCTCCGCGCGGGAGAGATTGCTCCCCAGCTTCTCGTGGAAGGTGAGGCGCGCCAGGTCGGGGCGTCGCTCCTCGAGTGTCTTCTTCCGGTCCTCACCCCAGAAGAAACGCGCGTCGGCGAGGCGGGCCTTGAGCACCCACTCGTTGCCCCTCTGGATGTCGCCGCTCTCGTCGCGCTCCTGGTTGATGGCCGCCAGGAAGCCGGGGGCCAGGCTCCCGTCCGCCTCCTCGGCGGGAAAGTATTTCTGATGATGCCGCATGGCGGTCACGATGACGGGCTCGGGGATCTCCAGGTACTCCTTGGGAAAGTGTCCCGCCACGATGCCCGGCCACTCGGTCAGGAAGGTCAGCTCCTCCAGCAGCGCGTCGTCGGGGCGCGCCCTCCACTTCCTGGCCGCGGCCGCCTCGTCGCGGCGCACGGCGAGCCGCTCCCGCCGCTCCGCCACGACTGCCAGCACGCGCCCCCGATCCCGCAGCACCGTCTCGTACTCGCGCGCGGAGGAGATCTCGTGAGGGCCCGGGGCGAGGAACCGGTGGCCGTAGGTGAGACGCCCCGATCGCACCCCCACGAACTCGAACGGGACCACCTCGCCGTCCAGCAGCGCCACGATCCAGTGCACCGGGCGCACGAACACGTGGCCTCGATCGCCCCACTTCATCATCTTGGGAAAGCGCATCGCGCCCAGCACGCGCGGGCACGCCTCCGCCAGGACCTCCAGCGCCGAACGCCCGGTCACGTTGCGCCGCGCGGCCACGACCTCTCCCTTGTCGCCCGCCACCCGTTCGAGCATCTCCGGATCGACCCCCTGAGCGCGGGCGAAGCCTAGAGCGGCCTTGGTCGGGCGCCCCTGGGGATCGAAGGCGGCCGACACCGGCGGACCGGTGGCCAGCACGACCCGGTCCTCTTCGCGGGCCCGGATGCCCGTGATCCGCGCCACCAGGCGGCGCGGCCCTCCCAGCGGGGCCGGCGTGACGATCTCTCCTCCCAGTCGATCGGGGCCTCCCAGCTCCTCGAGGATCCTTCGCGTCAGATCGTCCAGCGCCGGGGGGAGCATGCCCGCCGGGATCTCCTCGCATCCCACCTCGAGCAGAAAGGTCTGCGTGGCCGCCTGCGGGCTCACGAGGTCCTCGCCGCGAGCAGGGGGAACCCCTGCTCGGCGCGCGCCGCCAGGAAGGCCTTGGCGCACCCGGCCGCCAGACGGCGCACCCGGCCGATCCACGCCGTGCGCTCGGCCACTCCCAGGGCACCGCGGGCGTCGAGCAGATTGAACAGGTGCGAGCACTTGAGGCAGGCGTCGTAGGCGGGAGCCACCGCCCCGTGCTCGAGGAGCCTCCTGGCCTCGGCCTCGTGCATCTCGAACATGCGCCGCGTGGCGTCCACGTCGGCCAGCTCGAATCCGTGGCGCGACAGCTCGGCTTCTTCCCGGCGGCGCACCTCGCCATACGTGATGAAGCGTCTCGGCTCGCCCGAAGGATGCGGTGCCCACGGCAGGTCGAAGATATTGTCGATGTTGTTCAGGAACATCGCGATGCGCTCGATGCCGTAGGTGATCTCCGCCGAGATCGAATCCAGCTCGATGCCGCCGCACTGCTGGAAGTACGTGAACTGGGTGATCTCCATCCCGTCGCACAGCACCTGCCAGCCCACGCCGGCAGCCCCCAGCGTGGGGGACTCCCAGTTGTCCTCCTCGAAGCGGATGTCGTGGCGGGCCGGATCGATGCCGAACGCGCGCAACGACTCGAGGTAGATCTGCTGCACGTCGGCTGGGGACGGCTTCAGGATGACCTGGTACTGGAAGTACTTTCCGAGGCGGAAGGGGTTCTCGCCGTAACGCCCGTCGGCCGGGCGGCGCGATGGCTGAACGTAGGCCACCTTCCACGGCTCGGGGCCCAGGACGCGGAA
The DNA here is from genome assembly GCA_050747525.1 of Candidatus Polarisedimenticolia bacterium. GTDB lineage: Bacteria > Acidobacteriota > Polarisedimenticolia > JACPZX01 > DASXTC01 > JBOGOC01. The sequence continues at coordinate 6,276 of JBOGOC010000118.1, forward strand.
GAAGGTGTCGGGGGTCATGGTGCCGGCCCCCACTTCCACGTCGTAGGGCTGGGCGATCAGGCATCCCTGCCCCGCCCAGTAGCGCTCCAGCGCCAGGATCAGCTCCTGCAGGATCACGCGCTCACCTCCCGCAACGTCTCTCTCAGGAACCGTGTAGATCGGAAGGGCTGGCCGACGAAGGCCGCCAGCACCGCGCTCGTGAACGCCTCGATCTCGTCCAGCACGGCCGGCTGTGCCAGAGGGGACATCCCCCCGCGGGCCTCCTCCTGCGGCGACAGGCGCCGCCAGCGCTGCATCACAGCGAGCGCGCCGGCCGGGAGACGCAGCGTGCCGCGCCCCCAGCGGCCGGTCGTGCGGCAACCCGTGCAGCGGGCGTCCCCCTGATCGTCCACATCGAGAAAGGCCCCGTCATCCAGCGGGCGGCCGCACGAGCCGCAACGGTCCAGCTCGGGCATGAGACCGTGCAGCCGCAGCGTCCAGACCTCGAAGTAGCGCGCCAGCAGGGCGGCGTCGGCTCCCGCGCGCAGCGCGTCCATCACCGATCTGACCAGCCGGTAGTAACGCCGCTCCGGCTCCCGATCCCGCACGAAGGTATCCACCACCTCCGCCACGTATCCCAGCAGCATGGCCGATCGCAGGTTCTGGTACAGGCAGAACGAGCCGTCCAGGAGCTCGCACGCGTCGAGGCGGGCCAGATCGCGCCCTTCCTTCTCGAACCAGGTGACGCGCACCCGGCTGAGACGCTCGAGCTTCCCCCCGAAGCGGCGATGGCTCTTCGCGGCGGACGCCGCCACCCCGCTGACTTTTCCTTCGTCTTCAGTGAACAGGACCACGAGGCGGTCGGCCTCCCGCATCCGGCGCACATCGATGACGAAGGCCTCTGAGGTCTTGAGAGGCACGCGGACTCCGTCGTTGCGGAAAGCACCGCAGTCTAGCACAGGGCCAGCGCCTCCCCTGGTTCATCGATCTGCAGGGACGCGAAGCTCGTTGGCGAAGCATTCAGCAGCACCCTCACGCCCAAGTTGCCAGGTCATCCCCAGCGGCGCCTCGCCCCTGCACGAAGCCAGCCCCTCGTGGATGCCGCGAAGATGGTGGAACTGACAAAGCACGACCTTGTTGGTCGGCCACTCGGTTCCGCCACGGGAACGGAAGGTCACATGATGCACGTGCAGGTTGCGGCGCGACGTGCATCCGGGAGCCTCACACTGGTCCCCTGCCCGGGCGAGAATCTCCTCGCGGTGACGGTTGCGCCGCCTGGTCGGGTCGATCACGTCCCAGGTGCTCACGAAGTGCTTGAGCATCTCGAACAGCCCGGCCTCTCGATGGCACTCGACACAGGTCAGAAAGTCCTCGGCAAGGCCGGCCGGGAGGTTGAGGCGCAGCGTCGTCTGGTCCAGGACGCCAGCTTCCGTCCGACCGAGGAGCACACGCTCCAATTGCTCGATCACTCCCAGGGTGCTTCCCGGCTCGCGCCGTCGCGAGGCGTGCCACACCTTATCGGACATCGGCTCGGGTGCCTCCGCCTTCCGCGGATCTCCTGACAACGCACGCTCGCGCTGCAGAGCCCGCAGTTCTTCGCGCAGCCGCTTGATCGTGGCCGTCCGGCCTCGATGGATCCACGCTTTCTGCGCCGGCCGGCCGGCGCCCGTCCTGTTGAAGATCTGCAGCACGATCCGCGTCGCTTCCCACGACAGCTCGCCCGCTTCGTACGCCCGCTTCACGAGAGAGAATTTCCGGATCGCGCGCGCCACCCAGGCCCGGTCCTCAGCAACCGTACGCGACATCCCAAGCGCCGCTCGGCATAGTGTCCCAGGGTGTCATATCCCAGTGCCCTCCATGCCCGACGCTCTCCCATCTTCGCCAGCACCTCTCCCAGCCGAAGCTCCAGCTCGTTGTCGAGCTGCAGGAGCGCGCGCATCTGGCGATCGAGCGATTCATGATCCCCCTGGCCTGCCATGAGCGCGAGAGCGTCGAGCTTCTCCAGGCTCGACCCGGCGAGACGCAGCGCCCACGAAGCGCTCCCGGACCAGGGCGCACCCCGTCCATCATCCACTTTCCCGCTTGTTTCGGAGCGAGCCCGGCGAACGTCCTCGAAGACCATCGGCCGGCTGGCCAACGACTCAGCCACGAGAGCCTCCACGAACGACTCGACGGAGGCCTCGCCCCCCTCCAGAGCCCGGTACAGGCCCAGCGCCTCGTCAAACGCGACCTTCACGGCTCTGGGAACACGCAGACGAATCTCTACCCGTTCCTCCGGATCGACGAATCCACCCGCTGAGGAGAGGCTCAACTCGCCCTTCAGGGCCGCGAGCGTCGCCCGACGTCCACGCTCAATCCAGACTTTCTCATCCGCGGCCTCCGCACCCGTGCCAATGGCCAGCGCGGCCATCAGGGACAGCGGTCGCCCCCCGTCTTCACCCGTCACCGCGGATCGAAGAGCCTGCGATCTCTCGAAGCACTCATGAAGCGCCGCATGGTCACGGAGCCACCGGGCGCTTCTTCCGTGCCGCTCACGGCAGTAGTCCGACAGCCTGGCATAGCCGAACGCCACATGAGCCCGGGTGCGCACGATCGCTTCAGCCACATGAGCAAGGGGAACCAGCAGCTTTGCCTGCGCCGCCTTCAGCGACACCGCCACACGGTCGCCATCCTCCTCCGGGAGCCCGGCACGGTAGGGACGGGCTTCTTCAGAAAGGGTATCGATGAGCGGCAGAGCGAACGCGGGAGAGCTCACGCCTTCGGTGCTCCGGTGGCATTCGATTCTGGAAAGGGCGGGACGGCAGCATCGCGCTGCCGTGATCAGGTCAGTGACGTGACTGTACGATCAATCCATTCGTTTGTCAAGGCAATGATTGATATTCGTAATGGACCACTCCAGCGTGGAGCCTGTGCGCTGCGCGCCACCACAGGCCAAGCGACACGGCCGGTCACTCCGGCCTCACCCCCAGCTCGCGCAGGGTGCGATCGTCGTCGCGCCAGCCTTCGCGCACCTTGACCCAGAGCTTGAGCATGACCTGGAAGCCCAGCATCCCCTCCAGCTCGACGCGCGCCTCCGAGCCGACCATCTTCAGCATCTGGCCGTCTCGTCCTATGACGATCTTCTTCTGCGACTCCTTGTCCACCAGGATGGTCGCGTCGATGGCCACCAGTCCCCGCTCGGTGTGCTCGAAGCGGGTGATCATCACCGCCGTCTCGTGCGGGATCTCCTGCCGCGTGTGGTGCAGGATCTTCTCGCGCACCAGCTCGCCCGCCAGGAAGCGCTCGGTGCGATCGGTGAACCCGTCGCCGGGGAAGAGCGGCGGCCCCTCGGGCAGGTGCTTCAGCAGGATCTCGGGCAGGTCGTGCGTGTTGTCTCCCTTCAGCGCCGACACCAGCAGGATCTCGCGGAACGGGAAGACGTCTTTCAGCGCATCGATCAGGGGGAGCAGGCTGTCCCGGCGCAGACGATCGATCTTGTTGACGACCAGGATCACCGGGGGGCCGTCCTTTGGGAGCTGAGACACGATGAAGCGGTCTCCGGGCCCCAGCCACGGCCCGCCCGGGCGGGACGGCAGCTCGGGCTCGATCATGAACAGCACCAGGTCGACGCCCTGCATGGCCTGGGTGGCTTCGGCCACCATCCACCGGTTCATGGCGTGCTGGGGGCGGTGGATGCCGGGCGTGTCCACCAGGACGATCTGCCCGCCCGGACGGTTCACGATCCCGTGAATCCGGTGGCGCGTGGTCTGAGGGACCTTGGAGACGATGGAGACCTTCTCTCCGACCAGCAGGTTGGTGAGGGTCGACTTCCCGACGTTGGGCCGCCCCACGATGGTCACGAACCCGGACGAGCTCACCGGGCCTTGGTCTCGGCCAGCCGGGTCACGCGCACCTGCTCGATCTTGCGCGTGTCGGCCTTGACCACCTCCAGCCGGAGTCCCTGGATCTCGACCGCTTCTCCCTCGTGCGGGATGCGACCCAGGGCGCTGTAGATCAGCCCCGAGACGGTGTCGACCCCTTCGGCGTCCACTTCCATCCCCAGGGCGCCGGCCAGCTCGTCCACGGCGGCGGTCCCCGACACCAGGTACCGGCCGTCGGCTTCCTGCATCACCGCGCGCTCGTCGCGCTCGTGCTCCTCGCGGATCTCGCCCACCAGCTCTTCGAGAAGGTCCTCGATGGTGACCACTCCGGCCGTGCCGCCATACTCGTCCACCACCACGGCCATGTGCAGGCGCCTGGCCTGCAGCTCCTTGAGCAGGTCGGACACCTGCTTGGTCTCCGGGACGAAGAAGGCCGGCCGCACCAGCGAGTCGATGGGGCCGTCCTCCGGCAGGTGTCCCCAGCTGGCCACCAGGTCCTTGAGGGTGAGGATCCCCTCGACGTTGTCCATGTGATCCCGGTACACCGGCAGGCGCGAGTGCCGCTCCTGCGCGAAAACCTCGCGGGCGCGCACCACGGTGGAGCTCTTGGGCAGGGCCACCACCTCGGTGCGCGGCGTCATGACCTCGCGCACCACGCTGTCGTGGAACTCCACCACCTGGCGGATGAGATGGCCTTCTTCCGCCTCCAGGATCCCCTCCTGCTGGCCGGCGTCGATGAACGCTTCGATCTCCTCCTCGGTGGCCTCCTCCTCCCCCGCCGCGGCCCGGCGGTCACGCCCCACGCGCCGCATGCGGGTCAGGGTCCAGGAGACCGGGGCGGTCACCGGGCGGATGGCGTGGTAGAGCAGCGCGATGACGATCAGACTCGCGGAGAAGGCACGCTCGGGATCGCTGGCCGCCACCGACCGCGAGAAGATCTGGAGCATCACGACGGCGATCACGATCCACAGGCAGCCCTCCACGAACGGGCGGGTGGCGCCCGTCTGCACCAGCCAGCGGAACACCAGCGCCGAGGCGGAGACCAGCAGAACCTGGTGCAGGATGTCGAAGGTGGTGCGCATCACCGGCGGGAGGTCTCCCGCCGACTCCCCTTCCCTCGGGACGAGACCGCGGGCGCTGAGAATCCGTTTCGCGGTGACCGTGTTCAGGTCCGCGTACGCGCTGCGGAAGACCGCGATGACGGCGTACAGGGCCCCCATCAGGAAGAGCGCGATCGCGGTGAGCGGCGTCATGGCACAAGCTCCTGGCGAAGGCCGCGCTCCAGCAGCTCCATCTGGCCATCGTCGGTCTCGTGGTCGTAGCCGAGCAGGTGCAGGAAGCCGTGCAGCAGGAGCAGGCGGGTCTCCCGCGACGCCGGATGCCCGCGGCGGCGTGCCTGTCGGCGCGTGGTGGGAACGGAGATGGCGATGTCGCCCAGGCGTCCCTCCTCGCCGTCGGGAAACGACAGCACGTCGGTGGTCCGGTCCTTGCGGCGGAAGCGGCGGTTGAGCCGGCGCATGGCCTCATCGTCCATGAAGGCCACGGCGGCCGAGCCGGGCACGCGCAGCCTCCGGGCCACCACGCGCAGGAAGCGGGCCGCGTCCCGCGGCGCCAGCGGCGGCGCGCCGCCCCCCTGCACCACCACCTGTGCGTCGAAGGCCATCAGTCCGCCTCCACGATCCGGGGACGGGTCCGCCGGTCGAAATCGTAGCCTGGATAGGCGATGCGATGGTGGTGCACCGCGCTGAGGGTGCGCAGGAACGAGGTGCGGATCCTGGTCAGGTCGCTGAAGGTGAGATCGCACTCGTCCAGCTGGCCGTCCAGCACGATGGCATTGGTGATCCGGACGATCACCTCTTCGAACTTGGCGGGGGTCGGCTCCTCCACGGTGCGCGCGGCCGCCTCCACGGAGTCGGCCATCATGAAGATGGCCGCTTCCTTCGTCTGCGGGCGGGGCCCCGGATAGCGGTAGTCGGACTCGTGAGCCCCGGGGATGTGCGGATCCTCCTTGCCCTTGGCCTTCTCCCAGAAATAGGTGATCAGGCGCGTCCCGTGGTGCTGCGGGATGATCTCGCGGATCTGGCGCGGCAGGTTGAACTCCTCGGCCAGCCGGATTCCCTCCTTGACGTGGCTGGCGATGACCAGGCTGGACATGCGCGGCGAGAGGCGATCGTGGCGGTTCACCCCATCGCGCATGTTCTCGACGAAGTAGTCCGGCTTGGTCATCTTGCCGATGTCGTGGTAGTAGGCGGCCACGCGGCACAGCAGGGAGTGGGCTCCCACCTCCTCGGCCGCCTGTTCCGCCAGCGTGCCGGCGATCACACTATGATTGTAGGTGCCGGGGGCCTCCAGGGCGAGACGCCGCAGCAGCGGATTATCCAGGTTGGACAGCTCCAGCAGGCGGATGTCGGTCAGCACGTTGAACAGCCATTCCAGCAGCGGCAGGCTGAACGAGACGACCGGCGCGGCCAGGATGCCGCCGGCCGCCGCCATGGCCATCTCGAACAGGCCGCTCCCCAGAGGCTCGAGCCCGCCGTCGATCCAGAGGAACGCCGCCACCACCAGCGCGTTCACCAGACCCACCAGGGCGCACGCCTTCAGGATAGCGGTCCGCTTCTCGTACTTGCTGATCCCGTAGATCGCCGCGAACGAGGAGATGAGCGCGAACACCATCCCGCGCGCGCTCCACTCCATCACCATGCCGAACAGCACCGCATTGAAGGCGGCCGCCACCGTCGCCACCCGGCCGTTGGCCAGCAGCGTGATGAGCATGGCGCCCGCCGCCACGGGAATCGCCCAGTAGTACCCCGCCGGGTCGTTGAAGGGAGACACCAACAGCCGGTCGCCGACTGCGTCGGCGACGAAGACACCCGCCCAGGAGCCCACGGTGACGAGCATCGCCACCACGAGCACGAGCGAATAGAGGTTCTTGACCCGATGGAAGATCTTCTGATGGGCGCGGATGTAGCGGTTCAGGAAGAGCAGCAGCAGCGACAGCAGCACGGCGTGGCCGGCGAGGGAGCGCCAGTTCGAGGACACGGGGGCCCCCTGCTGCAGGCGTTCCAGGATGCGGACCGACTCGGGCGTGAAGATCTCGCCCTCGCGCACGATCACGCGGCCGCGCGGGATGCGCGTGAAGACCTGCGGCACGGACGCCATGGCGGCGGCGCGGCGGCGCTCCGTTTCGCTCGTGTTGAAGGAGAGGTTGGGGAGCAGCGCCTCCTCGAGCAGGGACACCATGGCGCGGCGATCGGAAGCGGGCCAGGTCTTCAGCTCGTCGTTCACCAGGGCGGCCAGCCGGGCACGGGCCATCTCCAGGTCGCGGATCCTGTCGCTGACGGCCACCTCGCGCTCCACCACGCCCGCCGGCCGGACTTCGCGCACCGCGATGCTCCCCTTCTCGGGGAGGCGGCCCAGGCTGTCCACCACGGGATCGTCCATCGAGGTGACGTGCAGGCGCATCACCAGATCCTCCAGCTCCTGCGAGAAGCCGTTCGACACGAGGAGAGACCAGGTGCGCTCGGGAAGCGGGGCCCCGATGGCCTCCTTGACCTTCTCCACGACGCGGGGATGGGGGCGGCTCGAACGCCCCACGCCGAGATCGCGCATCACCTCGCGCCCCTGCTCGAACCAGCCACGCAGCCGCTGGGACTGCTCGCTCACCAGGCCCACTTCCAGGTCGAAGACGGGAGGCGCCGCCCGCCGCTCCGCCTCGCGGCGATCCATCGTGGCCGCTTCGTCGGGGACTTCGATGTCGTAGGGCGCCTTGATGGTGGCCGGGGTGACCTCCCCCACCTCGTAGGAAGGGGTGGCCAGACCGCAGGCCTGCTGCGAGACGAGGGGGGTGAGCACGCCCAGCGTGATGAAGGCCCACAGCGCTTCGTGCGAGAGGAGCTGCTCCCCGCGGGACTGGACGTGGGCGGCCAGGCGGCGAAGGCGCGCCTGATATCCACCCGAGCGGAGCTTCGTCTGGCCCGGTCCGGGTGGATGGTCGCCGGAGCTAGCCATGCGCCGGATCCTTCGTGCGTGGCGCGTCGGCCACGCCGGACGCGCCCCTGGAGCCGCCCCGGCCCGTCTCGTAGGCCTCGTACGCCACGATGATGCTCTGCACCAGCGGATGGCGCACCACGTCGCTCTCGTCGAAGCGGATGATGGCGATGCTCGGGATGCGCCCCACGACACGCTCCGCCTCGATCAGGCCCGATACCTTGCCCGAAGGGAGGTCGATCTGCGTGACGTCTCCCGTGATGACGGCCTTGGAATTGAACCCGATGCGGGTGAGGAACATCTTCATCTGCTCGGTGGTGGTGTTCTGCGCCTCGTCCAGGATGATGAACGAGTCATTGAGCGTGCGGCCGCGCATGAACGCCAGCGGAGCGATCTCGATAATCCCGCGCTCGACGAGCTGGTCGGCCTCCTCCTTCATGTGGAAGTCGAAGATGGCGTCGTACAGGGGACGCAGGTAGGGCTCGACCTTCTGGGCCATGTCCCCCGGGAGGAACCCCAGCCTCTCTCCGGCCTCCACCGCGGGGCGGGCCAGGATGATGCGCTCCACCCGGCGCTCCTTGAGGAACGACAGCGCCATGGCCACGGCCAGGTAGGTCTTGCCGGTCCCGGCCGGGCCGATGCCGAAGACCATGTCCTTCTCCCGGATCGCCTCCAGGTAGCGACTCTGATTGGGGCTGCGCGGAGAGACGGCCTTGCGCGCGGATGGCTTCACCTGTCCCGAGATCAGCTTGCTGAGGCGGGCGTTCCCCTCCTCCTGCATCATGCGCGCCGCGTAGGCGAGATCGCCGTCGGAGAGGCCGTGCCCCTGGCTCAGGAAGTCGGACAGCTGCATCATGAAGTCGGCCACCATCTCTTCCCGGGCCGGATCTCCGGTGATGGTGATCTCGCGTCCGCGGGCCGCGATCTCGACCTGGAAGTGTCCCTCCAGGTACCGCAGATGGCTGTCCTTCGTCCCGGCCAGAACGGGCAGGATCTTCTCCGCCACCTCGATTTTCTTCATCGGATCGCGGTTGCCGCGGTCATCCGCGGCAACGGTCCGGCCTGGAGACGATCGGCGCCCTGAAAGGTTCGGCCCGCGTGAGCCGGGCGGTGGGTTGGGCGAGGGTCATTGTGCGGAGAAGTTACCACCTGGCCGGCTGAAGTGTCAAGGTATATATCACTTAACTCACTGACCTGTTTACATTTATGAACGTGGCGTGGCCCTCGTGGAGAGGCGTAGCTCGTCGAGCTGCTCCTGCTCGAAGGGGGACGGCGACCCGGTCATCAGGCACGTGGCGCTGGTGGTCTTGGGAAAGGCGATCACGTCCCTCAGGGAAGGCGACCGCGTCAGTAGCGCGACCGTGCGGTCCAGCCCCAGGGCGATGCCGCCGTGAGGAGGCGCCCCGTAGCGCAGCGCCGACAGGAAGAAGCCGAACTTCTCCTCGGCCTGCTCCGGCGTCAGCTTCAGCACCGAGAAGATCCTCCTCTGGATCGCCTCCTGGTGGATTCGGATGCTGCCGCCGCCCAGCTCCCAGCCGTTCAACACCAGGTCGTAGGCTCTCGCCCGCACCTTGAGGGGCTCGGTCTCCAGCAGCGGGAGATCTTCCGGAATCGGCGAGGTGAACGGATGATGACAAGGCGTGATGCTGCGATCCTCGGGGCGCAGCTCGAACATCGGGAAGCGATCCACCCACAGCATGGCCCAGGTCCCCTCGGGCCGCAGCTGCTCGCGGCGCGCCAGCTCGAGGCGCAGCGCGCCCAGCGCCTTGGCGGCCGTCTCGCGCGCGTCGGCCACCACCAGCACCAGGTCGCCGTCCTGCGCGCCCAGGGCGTCCATCAGGACCCGCGCCCGATCCTCGCCCAGCGTCTTGAGCGCCGGGGACTGGATGCCTCCGTCCGCCCGCTTGAAGAAGACGACACCGGAGGCCCCGAACCTCTTGCCGTACTCGGTCAGCTCGTCCCATTCGCGGCGCGTGTACTGCGCGCACCCGGTGGCCACGATCCCGCGCACCACCCCTCCGGACGCGAGCGCGCGGTCGAACGGCGGGAACCCCGAGCCGGCCATCCGCTCGCTCAGGTCCTGGATCTCCACGCCGAACCGCGTGTCGGGCGCATCGGTGCCGAAGCGATCGATCGCCTCGCGGTAGGTGAGGCGTCCGATCTGGGAGGGAAAGGTGAGCTGAGCGGCCTCGAAGATCCGCCGCATGAGCCCCTCCACCAGGTGGTAGATGTCCTCGGGCTCGACGAACGAGGCCTCGATGTCGATCTGGGTGAACTCGGGCTGGCGATCGGCGCGCAGATCCTCGTCGCGGAAGCAGCGCGCGATCTGGAAGTACTTCTCGTAGCCGGCGATCATGAAGAGCTGCTTGAACAGCTGCGGCGATTGCGGCAGCGCGTAGATGCTTCCCGGATGCACGCGCGACGGCACCACGTAGTCGCGGGCCCCCTCGGGCGTGCTCCGCGTGAGAATCGGCGTCTCCAGCTCGAGGTAGCCCTGCTCGTCGAGATACTTGCGGGCCTCCAACGTGATCTTGTGGCGCAGCGTGAGCGTGCGCAGCAGCGGGCGGCGGCGCAAGTCGAGGTAACGGTACTTCAGACGCAGGTCCTCGGCGGCCGGGGGCTCCTGCTCCTCCAGCGGGAACGGAGGAACCTCGGACTTGTTGAGCACCTCGATGGAGCGCGCCACCACCTCCACCTCGCCGGTGGGGAGCGCCGGGTTCACGTTGACGGCGTCGCGAGGAACCACGTCTCCCGCCACCGCCAGCACGTACTCGCTGCGGATGTCGCGCGCCGCGGCATGGGCCGCCACGCTCTCTTCGGGTCGCACCACCACCTGCACGAGGCCCGAGCGATCGCGCAGGTCGATGAAGATGAGGTTGCCGTGATCGCGGCGGCGGTGCACCCACCCCGCAAGCGACACGCGCCGTCCCTTGTCGGCCAGCGTGAGGCTGCCGCATACGGTATCCCGCTTCCCCGGCCTCACCGCCTCATCGGCCATCACGCACCTCCTGCTCGATCTGAGCCCACCGCCGTGCGGCGATGGAGCGCTGCGTCCCGTCGCTCATTCTCTTCAAGGCGTACGTTCCCTCCTCCAGCTCACGCTCCCCGATGATCAATGCGAAGCGCGCCCCGGAGGCCGCGGCCTTCGACATCTGCTTCTTCACGTCACGGGCGTCGGGCTCCAGGCGCGCGGCGAGGCCGGCCTCACGCAGCCGGGTGGCCGCCAGCAGCCCCTCGCTCAGCGTCTTCTCGCCCCTGTGCACGATGTAGACGTCGGTGGCCGGCTCCGGCTGCGACGTGGAGGACATGGCCAGCACGAGCCGGTCATGGCCGATCGCGAACCCGATGCCCGGCACGGAAGGGCCTCCCATCGACCCCACGAGGCCGTCGTACCGGCCTCCCCCGCACAGCGCGTCCTGGGCTCCCAGGGCGGAGCTGCTGATCTCGAAGGTGGTGCGCGTGTAGTAGTCGAGCCCGCGCACCAGCCGCGGGTTCACGGTGTGCGGCACCTCCAGCACCTCGAGGTCGCGGCGCACTTCGTCGAAATGGGCGCGGCAGTCGTCACACAGGGAATCCAGGATGCTGGGAGCGTCCTGGCGCACCTGCGCGCACGACGGCACCTTGCAGTCCAGGATGCGCAGCGGATTGGTGTCCAGGCGCCGCTGGCAGTCCTCGCACAGAGCCGCGCGGCGAGGCTCGAAGAAGGCCCGCAGGCGCTCCTTGTAGGCGTCGCGGCAGACCGGGTGTCCCACGGAGTTGATCTGAAGCGGCGTCTCTCCGAGCCCCAGGCTCGCGAACAGCGCCAGCGCCATCTGCATCACCTCGGCGTCGGTGGCCGGGCTGGCCGATCCGAACACCTCGGCGCCGATCTGCGAGAACTGCCTGTAGCGCCCTTTCTGGGGACGCTCGTAACGGAACATCGGGCCGATGTAGTAGAGACGCTGGATCTCGCCGCGGTCCACCATCGCGTGCTCGAGCGCCGCGCGCACCACCCCCGGCGTCCCTTCGGGGCGCAGCGTGACGGAGCGTCCCGCCCGGTCCAGGAAGGTGTACATCTCCTTCGTCACGATGTCGGTGTCCGAGCCGGTCGATTTCTGGAACAGCTCGGTGGGCTCGATCAGCGGGGTGCGGATCTCCCGGTAGCCATACAGGGCGAACGTGCGGCGCGCCGCCTCCTCGGCCCGCTGCCACACCTCCACCTCGCCGGGCAGGATGTCCCTCGTTCCCTTGATGGCTCGAAGCTCACGTGTCATGTGGGTGGCGTGGTTGAATGCGCGCAAAGTAACACACGCTCCTCGGACGCCACAATATAATGGCCGGCGATGACGCCGTGCACCTGGCTGATCGCGCTCGCCCTCGCCGCGGCGCCCCCTCCCCCCGCCGACCCGAACGGGAGCGCGGTCCCATCGCCCTCGCAGGACGCGGCGCTCAAGGTGGCGTGGGAGGCTCCCCTGCCCGGTACGCCGCTCCCCTGGGTGACGGGGGCCGCAAGCCGGGTGGTGGTCTCTTCCCGCGAGGGGCGCATGGCCGCCTGGGATCCGCAAGGATCCCCACTCTGGACTGCGACGCTCGACTCGAGCATCACCTCGGCCCCCGTGCGCCTGCCCGATCGGATCGGCGTGATGGGCGGAGACGGATTCGCCCGGCTGCTGGATGACGCCACCGGCAACGAAGTGGCGCGCGCCGGCCCCTTCAGCCCGGTGTCGCACCTGGCCGACGTCGGTCGCGGGCTGGCCGTGGCCGACCCGGCCGGCCTCGTCACCGTGATCGACCCCAATAGCGGCGCCCGCCTGTGGGAAGCACGCACGCAGGAGTCGCCCTCGGTCGCCGTGTCGCAGTGCGGCGGAATCGTGCTGGCCGGCACGTCCCAGGGATCGCTGCTCGGATTCGACGCCGAGACGGGAGAGCTGCTGTGGCGGCGCGAGCTGGGGGCCGCCGTCACCACCCCGCCGGGATGCTGGCGGCGCTACGCCTACCTCGGCTCGGCGGACAACCGGCTGCACGCGTTCAAGCTCTCGCGCAAGCGCGCCAATCCGATGTGGTCGTACATGACCGGCGGAGACATCGTCGGTCGCCCCTTCACCTTTGCCGGCAAGGTCCTCTTCTTCTCGTACGACACGTACCTCTACTCGCTGAAGACCGACAACGGGCATCTGGCCTGGAAGGCCCGCCTGGGCCGGCGGCCACGTGAGGAGAGCATCCTGATGGGCAGGCTCCTCGTGGTGGCCCCCCTCAACACCGAGAGGCTCGAGACCTTCGAGCTTCCCGAGGGCACGCAGGGAGCTTCCCTGAGCCTGCCCACGGGCCAGGGCCGATTCGTCTCTTCACCCGCCGTGGCCGGAAACCGCATCATCATCGCCACGGCCGCATACGGTGACGAAGGCTCGCGCGTCCTGGGCCTGGACCTGCCCTGACCCCACGGTTCCCAGCTCAGAACGCCCGCTCTTGATCTTCGCTCCGCGAAGCAAGGACGTGACTGGCGGCAGCACGCCTCAGTCGAAAGGGCCGGCCGGCGGGAGTGGTCTCCGAGGCCCTCCGACCGACGAGCCGGGGCGTGCGACCGTTGTCCGCGCGCGCTTTTGCGCGGACAGGTCGCACGCGGCGAGGAGGGAGGCGGAGCGAGTAAGGCGTGGCCAACGCCACGCCGTCGAGCGCGCCTCGGAGACCACTCCCGCCGGCCGGCCCCCGCGACTAACTGCGGGCCGCCAGGACCTCCGCCGCCACCGCGTCCCCGGTCTCCGCCGTCCCCAGGGTCCCTCCCACGTCCCGCGTGCACCGGCCGTCGCGCAGGCAGGCCACCACGGCCGCCTCGATCAGCCGGCCTCCTTCGGGGAGCCCGATGCTCTCGAGCATCATCTGCGTGGTCAGGATGGCGCCCAGCGGGTTGGCGGTGTTGCGCCCGGCGTACTTGGGAGCGGAGCCGTGCACGGGCTCGAACATCGACACGCGTCCGGGATGGATGTTCCCCGACGCGGCCATCCCCAGCCCTCCCTGCAGCTGGGCGCCGATGTCGGTCACGATGTCGCCGAACATGTTGCAGGTGACGATCACCTCGAACTGCGAGGGGTCCTTCACCATCTGCATGGACAGCGCGTCCACGTACATGTGAGAGGCCTCGATGTCCGGGAACTCTTCGGCCACGATGCGGAAAACGCGCTGCCACAGGTCGTGTCCGTAGGTCAGCACGTTGGCCTTGTCGCTCATGAGCACCTTGCGGCGGCCGGCGGCCTGTGCGTGCTGAAAGGCATGCCGGATGATCCGCTCCACCCCCTTGCGGGTGTTGACGTCTTCCTGGATGGCGATCTCGTCCGCGGTCCCCATCTTGAAGCGGCCTCCCATCCCCACGTAGAGGCCTTCCGTGTTCTCGCGGAACACGACGAAGTCCACGTCCTTGCGCGTGCGGTTCTTCAGGGGGCACAGGCGATCGTCGAGCAGCCGCACCGGGCGCATGTTGGCGAACAGGTCCAGGCGGAAGCGCGTTCCCAGCAGGATGTCAGCCGCGTGGCGCATGTCGGGCACGCGCGGGTCGCCGAACGCCCCCATGAAGATGGCGTCGTGCTGGCAGAACTCTTCGAGGGCGCCCGGCGGGAGGGAGACCCCCGTCTTGAGGTACCTCTCGGCGCCGAAGTCGTACTCCGTCACGTGCAGAGGAGCTCCCAGCGCCTGGCTCACGGCCGTCAGCACCTTGCGCGCCTCGCGCGTGACGTCCACCCCGATGCCGTCGCCCGGCACCACCGCGATCGATTTCTGGAGCATCACGTCCTCCTGCGGGCCGCCGGGCCAGGCCTTGCCGGCTCGGCACCCCGATCCACGTCGATCCGTCTCCCGCGCCAGGCCCGCCATCCGGCGAAGGCCGCCAGGCCCACGACCAGCCCGATCGCGTCAAAAGCGAAATCCCTCACCGACGCGCTGCGTCCCGGGACCACGCTCTGGTGCAGCTCGTCGGACACGGCGAACGCCAGGCACGCCGCGACGCCCACGGTCAGGGCCAGCGGCCCCGTGCGGTGCCGCGCGCCGATCGCGCCGGATACCAGCAGGGCCAGCCCGCCGTACTCCCCCACGTGCATGATCCAGTCGGGGGTGTTTCCCGGAGGCGCGAGGTTCGGGATGTGCGAGATCCACGCGATCAGGCCCGCGTAGAGCGCCACCGCGATCCACGGGGCCGCGTGCCCGGCCGTCCGCCAGGGCGTCGTCATCCTCCCAGCGGCAGGAAGAACATCACGTAGGCGATGATGAGGGAGACCCCCACCATGGTCATCGTGAGCAGCGCGCCGGCCTTGAGCCCCTCCCGCACCGTGTCGCGCGTGAGGGTCGCGAAGAACGCGCCCACCAGCACGGAGAAGAGGCACATCACCAGGAAGTGGCTCGTGGCCATCATCGTTTCCTGCCGATGCCGATGTCGAATGCGTCCAGGATGAGCAGGATGTTCATCAGTCCGGCGGTGAGCAGGAACGTGGTGCCGTACTCGTGCGTGACCGCCAGAATGCTCGCCCGCTTGCGGGCGAGGACATCCTGATACGCCGCGGGGTCCGACTCGCTGGGGAAGGCGTACACGATGCGCGCGTAGGTGGCCTTCCGCCCCACCAGGTCCAGCGGCCCCAGAGCCACGTTGGCGAAGGTAGCCAGGTAGGAGAGCGGCTCGTCGTGGCTGGCGACGTACACACGCCCTTGCAGGGCCAGTCCCGAGAGAAAAGTCACCAGCACGATACTCAGGAAGAGGTAGCCTTTCCCCTTCTTCCCCAGGTACAAGTGACCCGCCCCCGGCAGCAGCCACGCCAGCACGCACGCGATGGTCACCTTCTTGCGATCCACCATCGTCCGGCCCTACTCCTTCACCACCCAGACCTTCAGCTCGCAGGGGACATCGGGATGGATGCGGATGGGCACGGCGTAGATCCCCAGCGCCTTGATCGGCTCGTCCAGCATGATCCTGCGCTTGTCGATGGAGAATCCCTCCTTGGCCAGGGCCTCGGCGATCTCCGCGCTGGTGACCGAGCCGTACAGCGTGTCGTTCTCTCCCACCTTCTTCACGATGGTGCACGACACCGCCGCGATGCGCTTCGCATGCTCTTCGGCCTCCTGGCGCTCCTTGAGCTGCGCTATCTCGACGAGCTTGCGCTCTTTGTCAACGCGCTTGATGTTGGCGTCGCTGTACTCGTAGGCCAGTCCCTTGGGGAGCAGGAAGTTGCGCCCGTAGCCGGGGGCCACCTTCACGACGTCGCCGCGCCGGCCCAGCGGCTGAACGTCCTTCCTCAGAATCAGTCGCATCATCGCGGTGTCCTCTCAGTCCGTCGTGTAAGGAATCAGCGCGACGTGCCGGGCCCGCTTGATGGCCCGCATCAGGCGGCGCTGGTGCATCGAGCAGGTCCCCGAGATGCGGCGCGGCAGGATCTTCCCGCGCTCCGGGGTGAAGCTCTGCAGCAGCCGCACGTCCTTGTAGTCGATCACCTCGACCTTCTCGTCGCAGAACTTGCAGAACTTGCGCCGGCGGAACAGGAACTTCTTCTTGAAGCCCCCGGCTCCCGCTGCGCCTCCCTTGGCCTGGCCCCGCCCGCCCCGGCCTCCGCCGCCGCCGCCGCCGCCGCCGTGCCTCTCGCCGCTCATGCCCTGTCCTCCCTGTCGCCCCGGTCACCCCGATCGCGGCGAGGCCCACGGTAGTCGTCCCTGTCTCTGTCCCTGTCGCCGAAGCGGTCGCCGCCTCCCCAGCCCCCCTCGTCGTCCGTCCGGCCGCCAGTCCGCTTCTCGCGCTCGGCCTTGCGCTCCAGCTCGGCGGCCATGCGGGGATCGACCGCGGTGGTGAGGAACCGCATGACGCTGTCGTGGATCTTCATCCGGCGCTCCAGCTCGCGCTGGATGGCGCCGTCCCCCTCGTACTCGTACAGGATGTAGTGCCCTTCCCAGTGCTTGCCCACCCTGTAGGCCAGCTTGCGCTTGCCCCACTTGTCGGTCTTGATCAGGGTCCCCTTGTGGTCGGGGATGACCGCTTCGAACGTGCGGACGATCTCGTCCACCTGGTCGTCGGAGAGCTGGGGCTCGAGGATGTACAAAGTCTCGTACTTCTGCATAACGCTCCTCTCGGTCAAAGGCCCTGGCGTGAGCAGGCGCTCCGCTCAGGGCAAGGAGTTCATTCCGGATTCGGGTCCGGGTCCCGCCGATTGTACCTGTTCATGGCCGACGTCAGCCCGCCGGCCGCCACCGCCTCCACTGCCTCCGCCGCCTCCGCGATCATCCGCTCGACGGCGGGTTTCTCAGCGGCGCTGAAGGGGGCCAGCACCCTGTCGGCCAGATCCCCTTCGTCCTTGCCGATCCCGAGCCTCAGGCGCGGGATGTCGCGCGTGCCGAGCCATTCTACTATCGATGCCACGCCTTTGTGGCCACCCGGGCTCCCGCCGGCGCGCAGCCTGAGGATACCCAGGGGGAGATCGGCCTCGTCATACACCAGCAGGATCTCGTCGGGGGTGATGCCGCGCCTGCGCGCGACGCCCGCCACCGAGGGCCCCGAAGCGTTCATGAAGGTCTGGGGCTGGGCCACCAGCACCTCGGCCGGGCCGATGCGGGCCGGCGTCACGAGCGCCTCGTCCTGCATCCGGTCGGCCCCCGCGCGGCCCCGGCTCAGCAGCTCGGCGGCCACCATGAACCCCACGTTGTGCCGGGTGCGCGCGTAGCGGGGGCCGGGGTTGCCCAGCCCCACCACCATGCGGAGCCCCACCTACTTCTTCTCGGCCTTTCCGCCCTTGTCGCCCCCCTTGGCGGGAGCCTTCCCTTCCTTCGCTTCCTCGCCTTCCTCGGTCTCGGCCTTCCCCTTCTTGATGAGCTCGGGCTCGGTCGGAGCTTCCGCCACCGCCGCCCCTTCGGCCGCGGCCACGGGCTCCTTCTCCACCGTGGGCGCCACGACGGCCACCACGGCCATGCCCGGGTCGGTGAGCACCTTCACGCCAGGGGGCACGTTGATCTCCCCCACGCGGATCGCCTTGCCCATCTCCAGCTCGCTGATGTCCACGTCGATGCGCTCGGGGATGTCCGCGGGAAGGCATTCCACCTCCAGCTCGCGCATCGGGTGGTCCAGGATCCCGCCGCTCAGCTTCACGCCCTTGGCCACCCCCACCGTGTGGATGGCGACCTGGACGCGGATGGCGCGATCCATGGCGATGCGCATGAAGTCGGCGTGCACCAGTGAGTCGTCGATCGGGTCGACCTGGTGCTCCTTGATCATCACCTTGCCGGGGACCGCCTTCCCTTCGATGCGCAGCCCGAACAGGGTGTTCTCACCAGCTTCGGAGTGCAGGATCGCAAAGATGGTCCGGGGCTCTACCGTCAGGGAGACGGCCGGTCCGTCCACACCGTACAGCACCGCGGGGACCTTCCCCGAGCGGCGCAGGCGCCGCGACGCGTTCTTGCCCAAGTCGGTGCGCGTTTCTGCTTCGATCACCAGGTCCTGTTTCGACACGTCGTGTTCCTTTCGGGTCTCAGATGAAAAGACTGCTCACGGAAGAGTTGTTGTGGATCCGGAAGATGGCCTCGCCCAGCAGCTCCGCGACCGAGAGCACCTCGATGCGGGCCGTCTTGGCGGCTTCGGGCTTGATGGGGATGGTGTCGGTCACCAGCGTGCGCGCCAGGTTCGACGCCGCCAGCTTCTCCACTGCGCTGCCGGAGAGCACGCCGTGGGTGAAGCAGGCGTAGATGTTCTTGGCTCCGTGGGTGTGCAGCGCTTTCACCGTCTCGGTGAGGGTGGTGGCGGTGTCCACGATGTCGTCCACGATGAGGGTGTTCTTCCCCGACACCTCGCCGATGAGGTGCATCAGCTGGGCGTCGCCCTTCTCGTCGCGGCGCTTGTCGACGATGGCCAGGCTGGCGTTGAGGCGCTTGGCGTAGGCGCGCGCGCGCTCCACGCCGCCGGCGTCGGGCGACACGATGACCAGGTCGGGGATGCGCATCTTCTCGAAGTGCGACACGAACACCGGCGCCGCGAACAGGTGATCCACCGGGATGTCGAAGAAGCCCTGGATGGCCGGAGCGTGCAGGTCGACGGCCAGCACGCGCTCCACGCCGGCCGACGAGATCAGGTCGGCCACCAGCTTGGCGGAGATCGGCACGCGCGGCTTGTCCTTGCGGTCCTGGCGGGCGTACCCGTAGTACGGGATGACCGCCGTGATGCGGGCCGCCGACGAGCGCTTGAAGGCGTCGATCATCAGCAGCAGCTCCATGAGGTGCTCGTTCACCGGCGGGCAGGTCGGCTGGATCACGAACACGTCCTGGCCCCGGATGTTCTCGGTGACCTGGCAGTAGGTCTCTCCGTCGGAGAACCGCTTGAGGGTGATCTGCCCCTCGGGAACGTCGAGGTATGAGCAGATGGCCCTGGCCAGCGGCCGGTTGGCCGACCCGGAAAAGACCTTGATATCCCTGTCCAGAACCTTCATGGGCATTCACCGCCCCCCCGTCCCCCAGAGGCCCTGGCTGGGGCGGGAGGATTCGAACCTCCGGTTGCTGGAACCAAAATCCAGTGTCTTACCACTTGACGACGCCCCATCACACCTCAGATGGAGAAGATGTCCGAGGTGGACTCGGATCCACCCAGGTGCTCCTCCAACCCCTGCGACATGTCCGGCTGGGCCAGGACCTCATTATATTTCGCCAGGATTCTGTCCTCTATCATCTTCCGCGTCTCGTTGTTCAGGGGGTGCGCGATGTCCCTGAAGGTGCCGTTCTTCCGTTTCTTGCTCGGCATCGAGATGAACAGCCCGCTGTTTCCGTGGATGATCTTGATGTCGCTCACCACGAAGCAGTCGTCGAAGATGATCGAGACGAATGCCTTGAGCTTCTCTTCTTCCACGGGGAACACTCGAACGTCCGTGACTTCCATCGTCTGCGCTCCTCCATACGGGGTCCATCAGCGCGTTCGGGTCACTTCATGTTCGCGAGCGTTCGAACAGTCGTTTCCTGTAAGCCTCTCTCGTCAAAGTGCGGCAGGCAAGGACCTCCGCGTCGTCCGATTGCAGAAGGCTGGTCAGGGCGTCTAGCTCCCGCGCGGCCGGATACAGACCGTAGATCGCAGAGCCGCTCCCGCTCATGGCCACCCCCATGGCACCCGAAGCCAGCAGCCGTTCCTTGAGTCGGGCCAGCCTCGGCATCACGCCAAAAGCGATCTGTTCCAGGTCGTTGACCGGATCGGGGAAGGACTCCGAATCGGGCGCACGGTCCGGAGCCTCTGCATCCCGGGTCGGCGTCCCGGGATGAAAGCCCTTTATGCTAGAGAGGATACGCATTTTTGTCAACGGCATTGGCAGCCCTTCGTAAATCTGCTTGGTGGACAACCCTTCCCGCGGCCAGAGGACGGCCACCGACCGCGGGGGGGCGTCGGGCATGGGGATCACCTCGTCGCCCCGGCCCAGCCCGAGGCATGTCCCCCCGTACAGGAAGAACGGCACGTCGCTCCCCAGTGATCGGGCCAGCGCGTTGAGGGCTCCCGGATCGGTGTTCAACCCCCACAGGCGATCCAGGGCCATGAGGGTCACCGCCGCGTTGCTGCTCCCCCCTCCCAGACCGGACCCGACCGGGATCTGCTTGCGCAGCCGGATGCGGGCACCCAGGCCGCTCGCCCGGGCCGCCAGGGAGCGGGCCGCCCGCATCACGAGGTTCGCTTCGCCCGTGGGGACCTGGTGGGTGCCGGTCACATCAAGGGTGATTTCCGGCGCCTCCTCGAAGTCCATCTCGTCGCAGAGGTCGATGGCCTGAAGGATCGTCTTGACGTCGTGGAAGCCATCCTCGCGACGGCCCAGGATGCGCAGCTCCAGGTTGATCTTGGCGCACGATCGGGCGTGGAGGGTTTTCACGGCAGCAGCAGAGGCCCTTCATGGGGCGCGCCGGCGGGGTCGAGCCGGCGCCATCCGGCGGGAACGGACGGCGTGAAGACAGAGTCGGGGAGCGCCGCGGGATCGAGCCGCTGCAGCTCGCGCACGCGCAGCTCCAGGCGCTGGAATCGCCCCTGGCTTCCGGGTTCGGGGGTGGCCACGAGCCGTCCATCCTCACGCGTGAGGGCGAGGCCCGGAACTCCCGCCGCCCCGGCATCCACCGCGTCGTCCACGGCCTCCAGCAGACGCACCAGGCCGGCACCATCCAGGGGAAGCCCGATGAGGGACTCGAGCATGTCGGAGGTCGCGGGCCCCGTGACGTAGCTGCGCTCGGCCGGCAGGAGCACGATCACATCTTCTCCGTTCAGGGCCAGCACAGCGCGCGTCCCCCCCACCGCACCGGAAACCTCCACCCGAAGCCGGTCGGGCCGTCGCAGCGCGAGCGCCGCCTCGAACCGATGGCTGCCGTCCCCCAGCTCGATGCGCCCCTTGGTCAGGGCGCGCAGTCCGGCCGGACGCTGGGGCTCCGGAGGGGACGTCACGGGCGCGCGCGCCGCGCATCCGGCCGCACACAATAGCACGAGCAGGACCGGGAGCCTGCCTCCCGTGCGCTTCACTCGCCGCTTTTCGCGCCCTTGCGCGCCTCGGAGAGCCGGTTCCGGACCTGCTCAGCGCGCGGAGTGCCCAACTGGAGCGCCTTCTCCCACGAAGCGATCGCCTCGTCGACACGTCCCATCGAGAAGTACAGCTCCCCCAGGTGCTCGTGGATCTCCGGCTCGTCCGGCATGGCGTCGCGTGCCCGCTCCAGGATCTCCCTCGAGCGCCGGTATTCCTTCTTCTTGTAGTGGGCCCAGCCCAGGCTGTCCAGGTAGGCGCCGTTGTCCGGTTCCTTCCGCAGCGCACGCTCCACCAGGTCGACCGCTTCGTTGAGGCGGCGCCCCTGATCGGCGAGCATGTACCCCAGATGATTCAGGGCGTCGGCATTGCCGGGGTCCAGGTCGATGGCCGTGCGCAGGAACTGCTCGGCGCGGCGTGTGTCGTCCTGCCTCTGACGGCGCGCCCCCGCCGACAGGTAGGCTCGTGAAAGGCGCGCATCCGCCTCGGGGCCCGGGGGTGTGAACATGCGCGCCGCCTCGTCCTGCTTCCCCTGCAGGATGAGCGCCTCGGCCCTGGCGGTGGTGAAGCGTTCTTCATCCGGATGCTGGAGGGCCATCTGCTCCGCGGCGGTCGCCGCGTCGGGAAGCCGGCCCGCCTCCAGCAGCAGGCCCACCTTGCGCAGCTCGATTTCCTTGCGCTCGCCCGGCGGGATCTGAGCCGCATGCTCGTCCATCCATCCCGACAGAGCCGCGAGCTGCTCGTAGGCCCCGCCGTAGTCACCCATCTTCTGGCGCACGCGGGCCAGCGCGTACCGTATCCGCGGGACCTCGACTCCTCCTTCGATCAGGCGGGTGGCCACCGTCGAGGCATCCTCGAAGCGTCCCTCCGCTTCGTAGCATTCCATCAGCCCCATCCGGAGCCGCGTCCGCTTGGGATTGACCCGGATCGACTCCAGCAGGAGATCCTGCGCCTGCTGGAAGCGCCCCAGCTTCACCAGCACCTGGGAGGCCAGCAGCGCCCCTTCTTCGGAGCCCGGGTTCTTCTCGAGGTGCGTGTTGGCCGGGGCGAGCGCTTCCTCGAATCGTCCGCGCGAAGCCAGCAGACGAGCCAGGTCGAGCGGGACCTCGGCATCGCCGGGGGCCCTGGCCTGCAGATCTTTGAGCGCGGCGACCGCCACGTCCACGTCCGCCGGCGTGGCCTCGTCGCGCATCGCCAGGGTGAACAGCGCCTCGGCCAGGAGACGGGGGGCCTCGGACGAAAGGGGCTCCAGCTCCGTGGCCTCCCGCGCCGCCTCGGCCGCCTTGACCGGGTCGCCCACTTCCATGTGCAGGCGGGCCAGCTCCACCGCGAGATCGGCCGACGCGGGGTCCGCCTGCCGCGCCGCGTCCATCTCGCGCAGGGCCGTGGGGAGGTCACGGTCGGTGAGGGCCTGGCGGGAGAGCAGATAGTGATAGTAGGCCTGGTCTCTTCGCGGGCCCGCATCGGCCGTCGCCGCCAGACAGACGGCCAGCAGGGCCGCTCCAACGGCTGGCATCAGTTGGCCACCGGCTCCTCTCCAGGAGCGCGCATGGCCGCGGTGGACGGATCGGGCACGGCCCTGAGCACGTCGAGAGCCTTGTCGAGCTGCCGCTGAAGCCGACTGGCCCTCTCGCCATCCTGGCCCTGAGGGATCGGGTCCGTGGGCTTCAGCCCCGTCCCATGCCACGCGGTTCCCGAGGGAGACAGGTACTTGCGGGTGGAGAGCTTGAGCCAGTCCCCGTTGTTGAGTGCGATGAATTCCTGCTCCGCTCCCACTCCGAAGGTGTTCTCTCCGATCACCTTCGCGCCGCGCAGATCCTGCAGGGCGGCCGCGAACAGCTCGGCCGACTCCGCCGTCGAGGCGTTCACCAGAAGGGCCACCGATCCCGTGTAGACACCGCGCGCTCGACCGCGCAGCTCGCGCACCACCTCGGTCTTGCTCTTCAGGCGCGAAACCACGGTGTCGCCGACGAACAGCCCCGCGGCGCGGGCCGCTTCGTCCATGGTCCCCCAGGCGTTCCCCCTGAGGTCCACCAGCAGCCTCCGGATCTTCTGCTTCTGGGCCCGCTCGAGGAGCCCGGCGATCGCCTGCGAGGCTCCCGGCTCGAACTGCATGATCTTCAGCACGGCGATCCCTTCCGCCGCATCCACCACTTCCAGGGCCGGTCCGGGCAGAGAGTTCACGCGCCGGGTGATGTCGGTCTCGATCTTGCGTGGCTCCTCGCGGCGGGCCACCTGGATGGCCACCGAGCTCCCCGCGTCTCCCTTCAGGCGGCCCTCCACCTCGAACAGGTGCAGCTCGCGCGCCGAGTCACCGCCCAGCCTTCGGACCAGGTCACCCGCCGTGATCCCTCTGGACTCCGCGTCCGAGCCAGGCTTGACCGACACGACCAGCACGGAGCCTTCCCGGCGCGCCAGCCGCAGGCCCGCGTCCGCGGACGAACCCGGCGAGGGCTTCTTCCCCGCTGCCTGCGCCGCCGCGTACTCGGCCGCCGTGAAGTACTCGCTGAACGGGTCCAGGCCCGAGAGCATCCCTTCGTACGCGCCCTCCATCAGAGACGAGGAGTTCACCTCGTCCACGTAGGACTTCTGGATCAGGGACAGCACCTCGTTGAACAGGCGGAGCGATGAGTAGGTGGTGTCGAGCGCCAGGTTGCGTGTCATGACGGCGCCGGCCAGGAAGATCGCCAGCACCCCGGCGGTCCCCGCCATCGCCACCCCTTTCCATCTCCTCATCATCGTGAGTCCTCTCGAGCGCGTTGTGTCAGGCTCGCGCGTTTGAGCCATCGGGCCGGATCCAGCGTCTTCCCCTCGTGCCGCCACTCGAAATAAATGGTCGGCGCTTCTCCGCCGGGAGCGGCCTCGTCCGCCACACCCAGCTCCTGGCCCGGGAGCACCTCCTCCCCTTCGGCCACCTTCAGCACCGCCGCACGGGCGTACACCGACATGTAGCGCCCGCCATGGTCCACCAGCACGGTGTTGCCATAGCCGGCGAACCGCCGTCCGAACACCACCCGGCCACCGAGCACGGCCCTGATGGGCGCGCCCGGCTCGGTCTGGATGTCCACCCCTCGGTGCGGCGTAACCGTCCTGAAACGCGGATGCACGATATCCCCGAACGGGACGGCGATGCGTCCCTCGGCCGGCCACGGGAGCGCCCCCTTCAGGCGCGAAGGATCGATGGCCGTCTCGTAACCCTGCTGCCCGGCCACGATCGCGGCCTCGAGCTGCTCCGCGGCTCGCGCCAGCTCGGCGATGGCGCTGCGATGGGCCTCAGCGTCCTCGCGCACCGTCACCAGCAGCCGCGCGGAGTTTTCGCGCGCATCCGCCAGGGAGTCCGCAGTCTCTCTCTGTTCCGCCGCCAGGGCTTCGAGTGCGTCCACCTGCGCCGTCAGGGCCGATTCGAGCGACTCCGCCCGCTGCCGGCCGCTCTGCAGCCGCGACAGGGCCGCCCCCTGACGCGAGGCCATGACATCAAGATAGGCGACTCCGCGCAGAAGGTCGACCGGCCGGGCGACGGCCAGCAAAACCCTGACTTCCCGCTGCCTTCCGTGCAGGTAGACCTCCTTCAGCCGTGCCGCCAGGGCCGCTTCGGCCTCCTTCACTTCCGCCCGGGAGCCATCCAGCTCCGACCGGAGCCGTCCCAGATCCCTGCCCGCCTGCTGGCGCGCGTACTCGAGCCGGGCCGCCTCCCGGGCGTGCAAGGCCGCCTCCGTCTGGAGGCGGTCCATCTCGGCCACCGTCCCCCGCTCCTGCCGGTCGAGGTGCTCGAGGTCCTCCCGAAGCGCGCGGATCTCCGACACCAGGGCGTCGAAGCGCGCCTGATCTCCGGGGTCGCGGCCGGGAGACTCGGCACCGGCCCCCCCGGCGGCCAGGAGGCCGAGCAGCACGATTCCGATCACAGGAAAGGCCTCCCGTCCACGTCCTCGGGGATCTCTATCTCCATCGCCTTCAGCACGGTGGGCATGACATCCACGATGTTCAGGCCGTCGCGCGTGATGGGCCGGTTCACGAACAGGATCCCCTTCACCAGCTCGGGGTCGAGCGAGCAGTGATCGCCGCTCCACGCCTTGAGGTTGTCCTCGAAGATCTCGCGGGGGACCTCTCCCAGCGCGGACTGCCATCCGATGCGGTACCCCAGGGTGTTGGCGGCCCTGAGGTCCGGAATCAGCGTGGGGTCGTACCCCGTGTACATCTCTTCGCGCTTGTAGACCTTCTGCACGGCGCGCTCTCCCGTGTGCGGATCCACGGTGGCCTCGAGGCCGGCGATGATGGCCGACCGCACCCGCTCGTAGTCCTCCCCCGGCTGCACCACCCCATCGCGCTCCCGGCCCGCGACGTTGATGTAGATCCCGCCGAGCCCCAGGGCATAGGCCTGCGTTTTCGACCAGTCCACATCCTCGAAGAACCTGCGCGTCTCGAACAGGTCCTGAAGCGTCTTGGGCTTTCCCGTCCTCCGGTCGCTCTTGAGGGTCATGAAGCCGTTCTTCACCAGCCAGGTGTTGTAGTTCATGCCCCGCCGGAACGAGCCGAAGCCGTGGTCGGACATCACGAAGAAGAGAGCGTCCTTCCCGGCCAGCTCGCGCGCCCGCCCCACGATGCGGTCCATGCGCTCGTACGCGGAGCGGAGCGCCCCGCTCATCGCCTCGACGTGGGCCGGGTCGTTCATGGGGTCGTGGAAGGGATGCTTCGTGTCGAGATAACGCCAGAACATGTGGCCGATGCGATCCACGAAGTCGAACACCTGGACGTAAAGGCGGTCCTGGCTGGACGAGAGCTGCGCCTCCATCATGGCTTCGAAGGAGTCGACCGTCCGGTTCATGTCCTCGACGAAGAACTCGTCGGGGACCAGCCCGGTGGGGAGGGTCCACGTGTCCTCCGCCCAGCCGAGGGTCTTGAAGAAGCCGAGGTGCTGCTGGAGATCGGAGGCGAACGAACCGGGGAAGGAGAACGGGATCGGCTGACACTCCGGATGGAAGTTGACCGGCGTCTGATAGATCTTGAGCTCGGGGCGCGTGGAGAGGACCTTCCAGCGGACGATCCCGCGCAGCGGCTGGGCCATGTCGACCAGCCAGTTCACCGGGAACTTCAGCACATGCCAGTCGGACCACTCCCCCACACGCAGCTTCACCGTCTGCCCCTGCACTTCGATGGTGACCGACGAGGCATCTTCGGAGACGGTGAAGGAGACGGGGAGGTCGAGCCGTTTCGGGATCCCTCGTTCCTCGAGCTCGCGCTCCATGTCGGCGGCTATCCGCTCGCGGTCCTGCGGGCTCGCCGCGGCCTTCGCATCGTCGATGGGGTATTGATGGAAGGGCAGATTCAGCGGTCCGTACAGGGCGCTCGTCACCCGGCCCGACTTGCCCTCCAGCGGGATCACCTCCACGGAGAACTCGTTGTCGGTCACCTGGAATCCCGGCTCGGACGTATAGAACGAAGGCGTCCCCACGCGTCCCCGCATGTCGGGGACACCCAGCCCGCACAACACCCGTCCCCCCTCGATCGACTCGGCGGGAAAGTTCTGCGGGACGCGGATCACCTGCGCCGCGCCGCCATGCGAGGCGACCATCTCCCACAAGGTGCGCCCCTGCCTGTTGTTGACGGCCCAGGGAACAGCCTCCGGGAGCCAGACGGCACCCATTTGGTATCCCCCCCAGCCCAGCGCCGCCGCGGCCAGGAGCCCCATCCCCATCGCGACCATCCGGCGCGCGCGGAACAGCAGCGGGAAGCCTGCTCCGATCAGAAGCCCTGCCAGCACGCCGATGGCTGCCAGCCCCATGGCGTTGCGCGGGCCCCAGAGGAGGGGCCGCCTCGTCTCGGTGGTGAAGGCCAGCGTGGGCAGGTAGTTGTTGCCCGCCCGTTTCAGAAAGTCGAAGACGCCCGTCTTGCCCGGATTCTTGCCGGTGGCGAACGCCGACCACGAGACCGGCGTCTGGGGCGGGTTGGTGGGGGTGAGCTCCGCGTAGGAGCCCTCCTCCTTGAGGCGGCTCAGGTTCGGCAGCCTCCCCTCGGCCATGTACTGCTCCACCAGCCGGGCGTCGGCACCGTCGAATCCGATGATGACCACGCGCGACGGCGCGGCAGCTGCCGCCGGCACCGAGGCCGCGGCGGCCAGGAACAGAGCCGGGATCAGGCGCGCGGCCATGCGGGATCTCATTGAGCCTCCAGAAAAAAGAACGATTCTAGGTGCCAGGGCCCGGAAGGACAAGCAGCGGTGCGGGCGGAAAGCCGAGCACCGCGGCGATCGCCTCCGCCTCCACCGCGCCCGCCCTCACGACCACGGGCCGCTCCCCGGACAGGTCGAGCAGCGTCGAAGGCAGCCCCCCCGGGGTGGTGCCCCCGTCCACGATGAGATCCACCCGGTCCGCCACAGCGGGATCGAGGGCGTCCGCCCGCGTGGGAGGGGCTTCTCCCTTCCGGTTCGCGCTCGTGGAGGTGATGGGGGCCCCCACGGCACGCACCAGCCGGATGGCGACGGGATGCGGGCTCAGCCGCACCGCCACGGTCTCGCCGCGGCCCAGGGCCGGGCACCGCAGCCCCCTGCGCGCCGTCAGGACGAGAGTCAGAGGCCCGGGCCAGAAGGCGCGCGTCAGCCGCGAGAACCAGATGTGCGCGGCCCCCTCGATGCGGGCCAGGTCGTGGGCGGCTTCGGTGTGGGGGATGATGAGGATGCAGGCCTGCGACGCCTCCCGTTCCTTGACCTCGCCCAGCCGCGCGACCGCCTCCGCGTTGAAGGGATCGGCGGCCAGGCCGTAGAAGGTCTCCGTGGGATGAGCCACCAGGCCGCCGTGCCGTATCATGGCCGCGGCCCGCAGCAGCACGCGCGGATCGGGAAGAACAGGATCGAACCGCACGAGACGCGCGGTCATCGAGGGGAGGGTCTCCTGGATCGTTCGACGCATCGATCGCTGCGGCGCACCCACCCTCTGGCCGCCCGGGTGCGCGAGCTGTCGCGCTCGCCCTCGGAGCGCGCCACAGGCGACCTGATGATCGTCGAAGGACCGCGCGTCGCCGAGGAGGCCCTGCGCGAGGGGGCCTCCATCAAGGAGGCGATCCTCTCCTCCGGTTCCTCCGATCTCGAGGCGCTGGAGGCGGCGTTGCGTGACGCGGGGATCCAGCCTTGGCGGACCGACGCCGCCACCCTGGCCTGGCTGTCGCACACCACCACGCCGCAGGGGGTGCTCCTCGTGGTCGGGCGTCCCCGCCACACCGCCGGCGGCATGGTCGCCGTGTCGTCGGAACGATCGTTGCTGCTGGTGGCGTGCGGGGTGCAGGACCCCGGAAACACCGGCGCTCTGGTGAGGCTGGCCGATGCGGCCGGCGCCTCGGGACTGGTGGCGGCGGCCGGAGCCGATCCCTTCGGCCCCCGCGCGGTGCGCGCGAGCGCCGGCTCCATCTTCCGGCTCCCCGTGGCGCGGCTGCCGCGCGAAGAGGAGCTGCCCGGCTTCCTGGCCTCGGTTCGCTCCGCCGGGTTCGCGGTGGCCGGCGCGGCCGCGCGCGGAGGAGACGACTTCCGCGAAGCGATGCCTCCCCGGCCTCTCGCCCTGGTGCTGGGAGGAGAGGCGTCGGGGCTCCCTCCGGCCATCGAGGGGATGCTGGACGTGCGCCTGACCATCCCCACCAACCCGCGCGTGGAGTCGCTCAACGTGGCCGCCGCAGCCGCGGTGCTGCTGTTCACGTCTCCTCGCGGCTCGGCTCGCCCACCGTCTCCGGCGAGCCGGCCGCCTCGTGGGAGCGGGCGGAAGCCCGAGGGGCGCCCCTCTCGGCGCGGCCCTTCCGGTCGAGCGGGAGCGTGAAGGAGAAGACGCTTCCCTTCCCCTCGTCGCTGTCCACCCGGATCATGCAGCCATGCTGGCGGAGCAGGTTGCGCGTGATCGACAGCCCGATTCCGGCGCCCTCCCGATCGGCCGCGGGGCTGCCGGCCCTGTAGAAGCGATCGAAGATCTTCTCCAGCTCGTCGCGGGGGATTCCCACACCCGTGTCGCGTACCTCCACCCGGGCGGTGCCGCGCTGCCCTCCTTCCGCGTCCACCAGCACGTCGCCGCCATCGCGGTTGTACTTCACCGCGTTGCCGATCAGGTTCAGGAGAACCTGGAGGATCTTGTCCCGATCGGCGCGGATCGACAGGTCGCCCGCGGGGAGATCGGCGCGCAGCGTGATGCCGCGCGCGGCGGCCTTCTCGCGCAGCAGCTCGAACACCTCCTGCACCAGGGGCCCCAGCGGGAAGACCTCCAGCCTCAGCGCGGTGAAGGGGCCCTCGCTGCGCGCGAAGGAGAGCAGGTTCTCGATCAGTCCGATCAACCGGTTGATGTTGCGAAGCGCGAGCTGGAGGCCGTGCTCCTGCTCGGGGGTCACGCCCCCCAGACGCCCCTTGAGGATCATCTCGGTGAATCCCTTGATGGAGACCAGGGGTGTCTGCAGCTCGTGGGACACGTTGGCCAGGAGGTTCGACTTCATCTCGTCGAGGCTGCGCAGATCGCGATTGAGCCGCTGCATCTCGGTCATGCGCCGCTCCAGTCCCTCGTTGGCCAGCTTCAGCTCGCCGTGCAGGCCCTCCAGCTCTTCGCGGGCGTGCCGCGCGTCTTCGGCCGCGCTGCGCATCTCCGCCTCGGCTTCGGCGCGCTGCGTCACGTCCCTGAAGGTGCACACCCGCCCGAGGATCGATCCGTCCGGGCCGCGCATGGGGCCGAAGAACCTCTCCACCACGCACCGCTTCGGGTGCGACAGCAGCAGGGTGTCCACGCGCACCGCCTCGGGCTCTTCCAGCAGCCCCCGCAGCACCCGCTCGTCGTCGTCGGGAAAGGTGTGGGCGGGGCGGATCTCCCGCCACAGGTCCCAGAAGGGGCGGCCCAGGAACCGGGCGGAGGTCACGCCGAACATCTCACGCAGGGCCGGGCTGGCCAGGATGACGGGCGACCCGGCCTCGGGGAGCCCCACGATCAGCACCGCATCGCTGGTGGCGGCAAGGGCGGCGTCCAGATGGAGCAGCCGGTCCGCCGCCAGGCGCGCGGCGCGCACGGACGTGCTGATGTCGGTGACGCCCACCAGCACGGCGTCGCGCCCGGCGTGCGTCCCCCGCCGCGCGCGCGCCGCCACTTCGAGAGGCCGGCCCTGTGCGCGCAGCAGGTGGAAGCCGAACTCCGCCCTGGCCGGATCTCCCGACTGCACCCGGCGAAGGATCTCGACCACCGGCAGCAGGTCCTCCGCCGCCACCAGGCTCTTGACGGTCCAGCCGGTGAGGCGCGCGGCCGGCACGCCAAGCAGCTCGCCCATGTCGTCGCTGGCCTCCAGGATGACGCCATCACGGCACACCACGACGGCGTCGCTGACCGCTTCCACGCCCGCGCGGGGGGCCACCGCCGTCTCCGCCGCGGCGCGGGGGCGGGCCTCCACCAGCTCCAGGGCGGCCATGAACACGGGGCCGTCGGGCACGGCGCCGGCCACGGGGCGCAGCCGGATGTCGACTTCCAGCAGATCCTCTCCCCTGCGCAGACTGGCGGCGAGCCTCGCCTCGACGGTGAGGTCAAGCATCAGAGCCTCGGTGACCGAGGCCGGAGGCGAAGCGAGGAGGCCGCTCAGGGGGCGCCCTTCGATCTCTCCCGGCGCCAGCCCCAGCAGCTCGGCCGCGGTCGCGGAGGCCATGACGATGACGCCCCTCCCATCCAGGAGGAGCGCGGGGGCGGACGGCCGATTCATGATCTACATCTCCTGCCGGACGCCCGCCTTCCTGATGGGCAACTCGCGGCTGGGCCGGCTGAAGTAGTATCCCTGGCCATAGGACACACCGCACCGGCGCACGGCTTCCAGCTCTTCACGGGTCTCGATCGCCTCGGCGATCACCTGCGCCCCCATGGTGCGCGCCACGTGGCACAGCGAGCGCAGCAGCTCCTGCTTGACCAGGTTCCGATGCACGTTGCGCACGATGGAGGCGTCCACCTTGATGAAGTCCGGATGGACCTCCGACAGACTCTCCAGGCTGGAGGAGGCCTTGCCCACGTCGTCGATGGAGATCTCGAACCCCTGGGCTCGCAGGTCGGCCACCTCGCTGCTGAAGGCCTTGTAGTCCTCGATGCTGTTGCGGTCGGCGATCTCCAGCACGATGTCGCTGCGGCTGACCGGAAAGTCAGCCGGAAGATCCGCCAGCAGACCTTCGCGGAACCCCGGATCCAGCAGCGACGAAGGGAGCGCGTTCAGGAAGAGCTTGTCTCCCGGCGACAGGCGCCGCGCCTGCCGCAGGGCGGAGCGCTGGCACACCAGGTCCAGCTCGCGCGACATGCCGGCCTCGCGGGAGCACTCGAACAGATGGCCCGGCGCCTCGAACAGCGTGTCGACGGGGCCGCGGCTGAAGGCCTCGTACCCCAGGACCGTCTCGGTCTCGAGGTGCACGATCGGCTGGAAGACGGTGTTGATGTTCTGATCCCGGATGATGCGCTTGATCTCCGCCTGCTGGCGCGCGCGCTCCTGCGCCTCGCCGCGCACGGCGGACTGGCGCGCTTCCTCCACGCCGCGGTAGAGCTGGCGCTCGAGCCGGTAGAACGGATGCTCCACCACGAGCGCGCTTCCCACCACCGGCGAGGGCCGGGGTGCCATGGCCCGGAAGTCCGGGCCGCCGAAGCGCCGGGCCAGGCGCTCCTCCGCCACGTCGCGCGCCTCGGCGAGCACACTCGAGCGCCGTGCGGGCGCCTCGGGAGGAAGGGGCATGAAGATCAGAAAGACATCGGCGTGCACCCCCGCCTGGCACAGGACCGCCCCGGCCGGCAGGGTGGTCTCGCCCAGAGCACGCAGCTCGGCCGCAGCCGTCTGCAGCATCCCGTCGACCACCTGCCAGCCGTAGACCGCTTCCATCCGGCCCGCCGGGTCCAGCTCGATGTAGAGCAGTCCCACCGAGCGGGTCCTCTGGAACAGGCCCCGCACCGTCTCCATGACCGCGGGCGCGGCCTCCATCTCCGTGCCCGGGTCGAACAGCGCCGCCTTGAGGCGGAGGAACTCTTCACGGGATGGAGCGGCCTGCCTCGGCCCGCGCCCGGTGGCCTTCACCGGGGCTCCTGCCGGCCTGCCGACACGCTCCCCAGGATCCGATCCACCCGCTCGAGCAGATCGTCCAGCGAGAACGGCTTGGAGATGTAGTCCTGGGCGCCGTACTTGAGCGCCCGCACCTTCTCACGCAGATCGAAAAGGATGCTGAACATGGCCACCGGGATGTCGCGGGTGGCCTCGTCGAGCCGCAGCAGGCGCAGCGCCTCCCACCCGTCCATGCGCGGCATCTCGATGTCCATCAGCACGAGATCGGGCCGGTCGGCGCGCGCACGCTCCACCCCCTCCATCCCGTTGGCCGCCGTGAACACCTCGTGCCCTCCGTGCTGGAGCGCGAGAGAGGTGGTCTGGCGGATGTCCGCCTGGTCGTCCACGAGCAGGATGCGAGCCATCGAGCCTCCCGTCGATTCAGTGCGCGCGCGCGGCGCGGCGGGGGGCCCGCCGTCCCGCTCGGATGCCGGTCGCCACGAAGCGCCGCAGAGCCTCGCGCGCCTGGTCCGGCAGATCCACGAAACGCACTCCCACCCCCGCGATCAGATCTCCATCGGTCCAGTCTCCGGCCGCGCCGTGACGCACCTCGCGCACCACCTCGCACAGCCCCGACACGGCGTCGCGCGGCCCCAGCCGCACCGACACTTCGAACTTGCGCCCCGAGGCCGGAGGGCGGGTCGTCCTGAGAAACAGCCCCGTCTCGCTGACGTCCTTGGTGCGCAGCCGCGCCGGCATCCCCGCTCCGTGGCAGCGCGCCACGAGGGTGACCGCCAGGCGGTCCTTCCGCGCCGAAAGCTCGGGGACCAGGCGCCTGATGGCGTCGTTCAGGCGCTCGTCCAGCTCGGCGAAGTCGGGCTCGCCCGAACGGCCCACGCGCGCGCTGAGGACCTCGACCGGAGCGCGTCGCAGAGGCGTGCGCGGCCGAGCCGCACGCCGCGGGGGCGCTCCCGTGAGATCCACCAGGACCACCGGCACCCGCGACAGGGAGCGATCGGCGCATGCGGACAGCACCCGGTCGCGGTCGGCATCGTCGCGGCAGGTGGCGAGCAGGAGAGAAGGACGATGATCGCGCGCGGCATCGGTCAGACGATCGAAGGGGGCCTTGAAGAGACGGCAGCGCTGGCGCCTCAGGCAGGTGCCTTCCACCGCCTTGAATGTGCCGGCGTCATCGAGCAGGAGGACCACGGGAGGCGCGGCATCCATGGCGTGCCAATCTACCACGTGCCCGCGAAGGACGTCTATCTTGCGGGCCCCCAGAGTCATACTCCGAGGAGTGATGTTGGTAGCCGATCCGCCCGGCGGGGAGTGGTCTCCGCGGACGCTCCGACCACTCCCCGCCGGTCGGCGCCTGGATCAAGAACAACCCCGCTCGACAACCTCACGGCCTCGGCATGGAACGGACTGGCCCGGCACCGAGGTCCGCGGCGCCATGGAGTGCGCGCACTCGCCTTGGAAGCGGAAAAAACACGGGCGCCGTCCATGTGACCGTGATGGCAGGCACGCTCGCGGGCGCCGCGGGCCATCTGGCTGCGTCGAGAGTTCGGGGGTGTCAGGAGGGCCGAGGGCTGCCGGCGTTCTTGAGGGGGATCTTGAGACGCTTCATCTTCTCGATGAGGGTCGTGCGCTTGATGTTGAGGAGCCGCGCGGCACGGGTCTTGACCCAGCCGCTGCTGTCGAGCGCCTGCAGCAGGAGACGCTCCTCGAAGTCGGCCACGGCTATGTCCAGGTTGATCCCGCCGTCCTCCATGATGGGCGACGGGATCACGAGCGCCTCGGCGCCCCGCAGCTCGTCGGGAAGGTCCTCGAGCTCCAGCGTGGCCCGGTCCCCCGACAGGGCCAGCGCTCTTTCGACCACGTTCTCGAGCTGGCGAACGTTGCCGGGCCACGGGAAGCCCATCATCTGGCGGATGGCCGCCGGGGAGAAGGAGCGCGGCTGCAGCGTCATCTCGGCGCAGTACTTGGACAGGAAGTGGCTCACCAGCAGCGGGATGTCGCCCCGCCGCTCGCGAAGCGAGGGCATCCGGACCTGGATGACGTTGAGCCGGTAGTAGAGGTCCTTGCGGAAGCGGCGCTCCTCGATCATCTGACGCAGGTCGGTGTTGGTGGCCGCCACGATGCGCACGTCCACCTGGACGCGGCGCGTGCTTCCCAGGGGCGAGAACTCCCTCTCCTGCAGCACCCTCAGCAGCTTGACCTGCAGGTTCTGGCTCATCGTGCCCACCTCGTCGAGGAACAGCGTCCCCCGGTGGGCCTGCTCGAAACGCCCCAGGCGGTCGTTGACAGCGTCGGTGAAGGCCCCCCGCACGTGGCCGAACAGCTCGTCTTCCAGCAGGTTGTCGGGGAGGGCCCCGCAGTTCACGCTCACGAACGCGCCCTCGCGGCGGTCGCTGTGGTAGTGAAGGGCCCGTGCGATCAGCTCTTTGCCGGTGCCGCTGTCGCCGGTGATGAGCACGGTGCTGCGGGTCGAGGCCACGCGGTCGATGAGCTGGAAGATGGCCCGCATCTCGCGGGTGTCCCCCACGATGTTCTGGAAGGAGTACTTCTGGTCCAGGATGGAGCGCAGGGCCTCGTTCTGGCGCCGCAGCGTGGAGTTCTCGCGCCTCAGGGCCTGCCGCTCGAGCGCCTGGTTCAGGATGATCTCCAGGTCGTCGAGGTGGCGGATCGGCTTGACCACGTAGTCGAAGGCGCCCAGCTTGAACGCATCGCGGGCGACCCCTTCCGACCCCTCCCCCGTCACCAGCACGACCGCCAGCTCGGGATGCAGCGCCACGGCCTCGCGCAGCACCTCCATGCCGTCCACCTTGGGGATGCGGTAGTCGAGGAAGACCAGGTCGAAGGCTTCCTGCCGGATGGCGGATAGAGCTTCTTCTCCATCGCCGCTGAGACTGACGTCGCAGCCGCGGGCGGCGAGGGCTTCGCCCAGGGTCTCGCGGACCGCAGGGTCGTCGTCCACCACAAGGATGCGTGCCTGCAGGGTGACTCCTCCCGTGAGTCGTTCGCGGAGCGGGAGTCTAACTCAGTCCGCCGAGCGCGGACAAGGGATTGTCGAAAGAACCTCAGGACCGCTTGATCGTGGCGGCGTCCTTGAGTGTGGCCTCCAGCCGCAGCAGCGGGACGTGGACCTCCCGCGCCTCGGCCCCGTGGCGGGTCACGACGTAGCCGCGGCCGGCGTCCTGCTCGTCGTAGAAGCTCTCCAGCAGCAGGTCCGCTTGTAGAATTATCCGATCCCGAAGCGCCGCGGCCCGCGCCTGATCGCCCGGCAGGATCGCGCGCACCACCGCGTCTCCCGCCATCCAGACCAGCGACTCCCCGGTCTCCTCGCGCACGATCAGCTCCACCGTCTGGCGGATCCCTTCCAGGGCGTCGTGGAACCGGAACTCCCCGTACTTCTGCCGGAACACGGTGAGCGCCTTGGGGTCGAATTTCACGGTCAGCGCGTAGAACTTCTCCTTGCGCTTGCGACGCGCCTTCACCTCCTTCTCGAACTGTTCCTTGGTCATGTTGCGGCGCTCGCGCTTCTCCATCAGGCGCTCGATGATGCGCTCCAGCTCGGCCGTGGAGAACGGCTTGGTGAGGTACTCGTCGGCGCCGCAGTCCTTTCCCCAGTAGCGGTCCTCCTGCTGTCCCTTGGCGGTGAGGAAGATGACGGGCGTCGAGGCGAAGGAGGGATTGGACTTGATCTTGCGGCAGACCTGGAAGCCGTTCTGCCGGGGCATCATCACGTCCAGCACCACGACGTCGGGCGAGCGGCTCTCCACCAGCCGAAGCGCCTCCTCGCCATCGGACGCGGAAATCACCGTGTACCCGAGGTGCTCGAAGTTCATCTGCAGCACGCTGCGGATGTTCTCGGAGTCGTCCACGATGAGGATGGTGCCCTGGCTCATCGCTTCTTCTCTCCGACGGCGGCGGCCGCGCGCTTCTCGGCGAGGCGCGCCTTGGTGCGGGACAGGATGTCGGTCATCTTGCGGGCGCTCTCTTCCACGATGGTGACCAGACGCTTCTGCATGCCCGGAAGGTCGCCGGCCCTGCCGCTCTGCAGCAGCTCGGCCGCTCCCGAGATGGAGGTGAGCGGGCTGCGCAGATCGTGGTTGACCTGGGAGAAGACCTTGCGGATCGCCGCCGACGACGAGAGCACCTCTCCCACGTCCACCATCATAAGGATGCGCTCGCCCGGGCCTCCCGCGCCATCGGGGCCCGCGTCGGTGAGGACCATCCAGTAGTAGCGGGATTCGTCTCCCTCGGAGACGGCCATCAGCTCGCGGGACGCGCCCTGCCTCGCCGACGCGGCCTTGAACCGCGCCGCCAGGGAGCCGACGACCGGCAGATCGTCGTCGAACTCGTCGCGCTGAAGGCTCGATCCGGCGAGGTCGCGGCCGAGCAGACGGATGGCCGGAGCATTGCAGAAGACCACGCCCCCCTCAGGATCGATCAGCAGCAGGGCCGCATCGAGCCCCGAGACCACTCTTCTGTGGACGTCCGCCATCGTCCTGGAATCCTCCGTCACGCTCCGCGCACACGGAACCACGCGCGCCCGGCGAAACATAGGAGCCGCGTGACGCATGCGCAATGGAACGCCGACTGACAGAAAGTGTCACCTGGAATGGCCCGCCGTCAGCGGCTTGTCGGGCCGGCGTCCCGGGCCGGCTGGGTCTCACGGGGTGGGAGGAGTCGTCTGGCGGTCCTGATGACCCCAGGGCCAGCGATCCCACGTCTTGATCATGATGAGGCGGATGCTGAAGCCGCTCGAGCCCAGGTCCAGTGACGAGCCGAGTCCGAAGCCCGTGCGCGCGCTCAGCAGGGTTCCCCAGGGCCCGTTCCACGAGACGGCGGCCCCGCCCCCGGCGATCCAGGCATACCCTTCGAAATCCTCGTCGTTCTCGATCAGGGCGCCGTCCAGGCTGAGGTCGAGGGAGATTCCCGCACGGGTCAGGGAGGTCAGCCAGGCGGCCTGGCCCGTGACGCCCCGCGAGAAGGTCACGTCGTAGCTGTTGTACCCGCGCACCCGCGCGTTGCGGAAATCGCCGATGCGGTACCGGGAGAAGCGATCCAGACCGTGACCATCCTGCCAGGTCACTCCCAGGCTCACCCGATTGTGCGTGCTCGGGTAGAGAGCCTTGAGCAGGGTGATCCCCCATCGCTGGAAGTCGTCCTGATCGGCGCTCCCCGAGGCCCCCGGCACCTCGCTTCCCGGGACGCCCCAGTCCTCCCATCCGAAGCGATGCCCGGCGGAGAACCACACGTCGGTCGACCATCCCATGCGGTTGTTTCGCCAGCGCCCGGTGGCGATGCCCACCGGCCGCGTGGGGGGCGCCACGAAGGCGGTGTCGGTGTCGTCGTCCGGGCCGTAGTTGTCGTATGCCAGGTCGAGGCGCACCTCCGCCTTGGAGAAGGAGGTCACGGGACGCCCCAGCGTGGAGGTGAGCCCCTGCTCGAGGACCTCGAGATCCTCCTCCGAGCGGCGACCCTCACCGTCCACACGCTTGAACCGGTCGGGAAACGCGGTGACCCGCCCTTCCACGGTCAGCTCCCACGGACTCTTCCCCAGCGCCGGATCGGTCCAGGCCACGTCCAGCATGACCCCAGCGAAGGCGACGTCCACCTGCGTGCCGGTGCCGCGCCAGTCGAAGTCGAAATAGTTCAGACCGGCGAAGGGCCCTCCCACGCCACCATCGGTGCTGCCGCCCAAGCCGCCGAACAAGGCCACGTTGCGCAGCGACTCCTCTTCCACGCGGTACGTGCCGTCGGGCTGGCGCACCCGGAAAGAATGCCCCGATTCGTCCTCCCGCATGATGGGCTGACCCGAGGCGTAGGCCTGGTGACGGCTCTCGTCGAAACCCGGAGCGTTGATGGAGAACTCCTCCCATGACACCCGGCGCTCCACGGCCACCGCGCGCCCCAGGACCGTGAACACCATCTGGCGGTACCCTCGCACCGGAAGCCACACCGTCTGCGGCACGCCCGCGCCTTCGATCGGCGCATACTCGATCTCGTCCAACTTGCTGGTGATGGGCTCCTTCAAGGCGTGCTGCACCAGCTTCAGCCGCAGCCGGGCGAAGGACTGGCGGTGGACCCAGACCGCGCCGCTGTAGAGCCCGCTGGAGGGGTCGTGCGGATGGAACGCGAGCTCCCATGCCGGACGGCCGTCCACCTCCGATTCCCCCTTGAGCTCGTAGTCGTAGGACTGGTCCAGCCGGATCTCCAGAGGGACTTCCTTCACCGTCTCTGCCGAAACGAAGGGCAGCGACGGGGGGGCGCCGTGCCAGCGAGCGCCGTTGACGTACAGCGACGTCTCCTCGTACTCGCCCACCCGTTCCTTCCAGTAGAACCGGTTCACCGAAAGGACGTCGATCGATTCGTTGAGCGCGTCGGCTCGATAGTGATACGAGATGGTGGCCTGGGCGCGATAGTGCTGCACGATGCGCTCCTGAGCCATTTCGAACGCACGCAGCCCCGCGATGATCTCCTCGGCGGTGAGCGTGCGCTCTTCCGTCACGCCGACCGTCTCGGCGGCCCCGCGCGGCTGCTGCGCCGGGACGTAGCGCAGCAGCAACGGCGTGGACGTTTCGGGCAGATCGATCCACAGCACGCCCGACGCGCCCTGCGGGAGCTGCGACGAGAACGCCACGGCGGTCCCCGACTCCAGGTCGGACGCCCGCGTCTGAGAGACCGGCCCGGGGCTCAGCGACACACGCTGCGCAGGGCCGGGAGCCAGCACGGCCACCTTCTCGGGACCGAGCGGGTCCATCAGCTCGAGCAACGGCGCCCCGGCAATGGACTCCAGGCCCGAGGGCCCCGGATCCAGGATGAAGCGTGCGGGGATCCCGCGCACCAGCGCCAGCACGGAGCGCTCCATGGCGGAATCGGACTCCGCGCGGATCACGACACACCTCACGTTGTGCTGCCGCGCTTCGCGCACCCGGCTCAGCCAGGTGGCGGGCCCTCCCCCCTCATCGCCGACGTGGAGCCACACCGGGAGCGCGGGGAAGCGCGCGGCCAGGCGTCCCATCCATGCCTTCAGATCGCCCGGCTCCTCCAGCGAGGCCCCGTGAAGGTAAGGGGCCAGTCGCGGCGCGTCGATCGTGTCGAGCCATTCCTCCGCGCCGGCTCCCAGGGTCCCCAGGACGAGCGACGCATCGCCGCGGATGGAGCGCAGGATGGTGGAGACCTTCTCGGCCAGGAACGCGTAGGCATTGGGATGGAAGACACGATCGGGCCTTCGGCCCAGCTGCACGAACCGCGCGAGGTCGGGGCGGGCCTGGAAGAGGGCCTCGACCCGCGACAGCCACGGCCGCACCGCCTCATAGGGGTCCTCGGCCTGCTGCCACCCGGACGGTGGCTCGAGGCGCAGCATGAGGCCGCGACGGATCGACGGATCGCATCCCGGGCCCGCCAGCCATGCCGCTTCCGGGTCCAGATCCCCCTCGGAGAGGGTGAGCACCGTCTGAAGCTCGTGATCCTGATCGACGCCGGCAGCCGCCGCCAGGGCGCAGGCACGCTCCAGAGAGCCCGCTTCCAGTCCCAGCGATGGCTCGGCTGACCATGCGGACGAGACGGAAGACAACAGGAGAAGGACGAGGGACGGTCTCCATCGCGGAAGGGAAGAGCCGGTCCACACATCGTGGAGTATAGAGGGTCAATCGCGCATCGGCCCGTCGCGCGAAAAGATGCGCCGCCCGGCCACGATGACATGACCGGGCGGCAATGTGGCCGCGGGCCCGCTAGCGCAGCGAGAACAGGACGTCGTGCACGGAGCCGTCGTCGAGCGTCGTGCGCACGAGATAGGTCTTGCCCGACGATAGCCCCGCGGTGCTCAGGTTGTACTGATACTGACCCGCGCTATTGGAGTGATACTCGTTCCCGGTGTCGGCCTGCCCGGGCGAATCGATGTTCTCCAGCTCCGTCCCGACCATGCCGTTGGCATAGACGAAGACCCGGATGGTGGCGTGGGCGTCCACCACGGGACTCCCCGAGCATCCCCGGAGGTCGAACTTGAAGGGGATGTTGGCGCGCTTCTTGAAGATGCTGCTGCCGTCCGCGTTGACCGGGGGCAGGTACCCTCCGAACACCCGCACCTCGTCTGTGACGCCATCGCAATCGTCGTCCACCCCGTTGCACGTCTCGGGCACGGGGTCGACGGTCTGCTCGCACACCAGGCGGGCGTTGTCGCAGGTGAGCGTCCCCGCGGCGCACGCTCCCGACTGCCCGGGCACCGCACAGCTGCCTCCTCCACCCGGATTGCCGTCGTCGATCGCGCCGTCGCAGTCGTCGTCCATGCCGTTGCAGACCTCCGAGGCATCGGGGTTGATGGCGGCGATCTGATCGTTGCAGTCGCCCCGCCGCCTGAAAGCTGGACACAGGTCGAACCCGTCCTCGTCGGCGTCCACCGGCAGCTGACCGACCGGCAGGCCTTCGTCGATGGCGCCGTCACCGTCGTCGTCCAGCCCGTTGCAGAGCTCGCTCAGCGTGGCGCAGGTGACCTTCACCACCGACCACGAGCCGCTCCCGCCCAGACGGGTGGGATCGGGGACCACCGTGGCGATCTCCTCCACCGACTCGGTGATGTCGGCGTACGGCGGGAAGGCCAGGCCGTCGAAGTGCGAGTACAGGAGGCGCAGATCGGGATCGAACGTCCCGTCCTTCTTGTAGACCATCTGGGTCTGTCCGGAGATGGGCGAATCAATGGTCAGCTCGCGGCACGGGAAGGGGTCGTTGGGATCGGACGGCTCGTAGCCGGGCGGGAAGGCCGGCCCGTTGGGATCCGGAAGCGTGGCGCTGCAGGTGGAGGTCCCTCCTCCGGAGCTGCCCGACACCTGGAACAGGATCCCCTGGCCCCGGCACAGGACCTCGTCCTCGACGTCCCCCTCCACGACATCCTCGAAGCCGGCCCCCACCGTGCACGTGTTCCCCGAAGTGTCGGTCACCACCGCAAAGCCGGCCGCGGCGAGGTTCGGATCGGCCTGGGTCAGCAGGAAGGTGATGAACGGAGCGCCCGGGAAGAAGTTTGGATCCGGATCGAGGGCCAGGTTGGAGGACCCGGGAGCCAGCTCGACCGACTCGATCCCGGCGTTGTCGGTGGCCGTCCCCACGACGCCGGCGCCGTCATCGAAGGGCTGGCTGGAGCAGACGGGAACCTCGACGACCTCGGCCTGGAACATCAGGTCGTCGAGCGCCACGGGATCGGGCAAGGGAGGCCCTTCGATGACGAAGGCGTAGGCGCCGCCCAGCTCCGCGGCGACGATGTCAACCGTGGACGTCACCGCGAAGAAGGTGGGGGTCTCCACATCCTCGTCTGCGTCGTCGATCTCGATGACCTCGAACGTATCGTCGGCGAACTCCAGCCTCACCTTGGCCGAAGACGACGACGGGCTCAGGGACGCGATGTAGAAGGCCAGCGCCCGCGTGGGCTGCTCGAAGACCATACGGATGATCTGCGGGACGTTCGGATCGGCGAGCACCCACCCACCGTCCACCGCCTTGGCCGGGCTGCTGGTCGTCACGCCGTAGTTGTTGACGGTGATGGGCACGAAGCCGGCGTGCCCGGAGTTCGGCGAGGAGAAGGCGACGCCGTCCACCTGGCTCGAGAGGATCGTTTCGACCGTGAATCCGTCGAAGGTCTCGCGCGACACGCCCCCCACCACGTACAGGAAGGTGCCTTCATCGGGATATTGCGTCACGGTGGCCGAAGCGCTCGACACCGTCATGAAAAGGAGCAGAAGACCCAGCAGCCACATCCGGCCAGTCGTCGGCTTTCTCACGTTGTCGTCTCCTCGATTGTCCCCCGGCAGGCAGGGCAGTCCCTCATAATTCATGCCCTGACTATCCCCCCAAACCGGGCCTCTGTCCAGAGCGAATGCTACGGGGACATGGGTTTCAGAGGAACGGCCGCCCGCACGGACTCGGCGTCCTTGAGCAGCCCCTTCGTGGCGGGACGGGCTTCGAAGTGGCGCAGCGCCTCGTCCTTGAGGCCGGCCCGCATCTCTTCGAGCGGGACGAGGGCCGATTTCAGCGCTTCGCCCGCCTCCTCGTTGCGGCCGAGCCGGCGCAGGATGAGGGCTGCCAGATGATGCGCCTGCAGCAGCACATCGCGCTGGCGCAGGCGCGCTGCCAGAACGACGGCCTTCGTGACGTGCGGGAGAGCGGCCTCGGCGCGGCCGGCCGCCGCCTCGCGGCGCGCCAGGGCCAGATTGGTCCACGACTCCAGCGGCTCGAGGCCCGAGGCGCGGGCCTGCCTGATGATCTCCCCCAGGTCGCGCGCCGACTCCGATGACTCGGCCAGCCGGAAGCGCGCCCGCAAGGTGAGCCAGACATCCTGCGCCTCGAGGGCCACCCGGGCGGCCTCCTTGTACTGGGCGGCGGCCGCCGGCGCGGCTCCGCTCGCGCGCAGGCGATCCCCTTCGGCCAGCAGGGCCTCCACGAGTATGAGCGCCTGCTCCGATCCCCGGGCCAGAGGGATCGCTTCGGCCAGCACGCGCCCGGCCCCCTCCACGTCTCCGAGCCTCACCCTCACGCTGCCCGTGTAGGCCAGCAGCACCGCGAGCTGTGGCTTGGCGTCCATCTCGCGGGCCAGCGCCTCGGTCTCGGACAGCAGCGCCAGCGCCGCCCCGTAGTCCCCCTGGTCCTCGTGGATGATGGCCAGGTTGCCGCCCACCACCAGCAGGCCGGCTTTCTCTCCGATGTCCTGGGCGATCCGGCGCGCCTCGTCGGCGTACTTGATGGCCTGCTCGTAGCGTCCCTGCACCTGCTCGATGGCCCCCAGGTCTATGAGCGCGCGAAGAAGCTCTCCCTTGTCGCCGATCGCGCGCCTCTTGGCCAGGGCCTCCTGGGTGAACATGCCCGCCTCGGCGTAGCGCCCCTGCACGCTGTTGATGAAGCCCAGCGCGCTCAGGGACCGGGCCAGCAGCGTCTCGTTGCCCAGATCACGGACGATCTTCAGGCTCTCCTGGAACGCCTCCTGGGCTTCCACCGGATGTCCGGC
This sequence comes from Candidatus Polarisedimenticolia bacterium, assembly GCA_050747525.1. Taxonomy (GTDB): domain Bacteria; phylum Acidobacteriota; class Polarisedimenticolia; order JACPZX01; family DASXTC01; genus JBOGOC01. Next base: position 49,565 of record JBOGOC010000118.1, read on the forward strand.
CCCCTGCTGGATGTCTCCGAGCGCCAGGTACGACTCGGCCTGGCCGGTGCGATCTCCGATGGCCGCGGTGATGTCCACGGAAGCGCGCGTGTTGCGCACCGCCTCGTCGTACCGTCCGACCTCGAACTGGACGAGGGCGATGTTGCGCAGCGCGACGGCCTCGCCGCGCCTGTCATCGAGCCTGCGGCGGATCTCGAGCGAGTCCTGATAGAAACGCAGCGACTCGTCGGCGCGCCCCTGCATGCGCGTGACCATCCCCAGACCGTTGAGGGCGGCGGCGCGTCCTTCGTCGTTGCCGCCCTGCACGTGAAGCTCCAGCGCCTGGGTCAGCTGCGTCATGGCGTCGGCCATGTGGCCGCGCTTGGCCAGCACGCGCCCCAGCGCGTACAGGGCCCGCGCGTGCTTGGGGTCGAGCGCGACCACGCGGCGCAGGGATTCCTCGGCCCCTTTCAGGTCGCCCCCCTCCTCGCGCATCTCGGCAAGGTCGAGGTGAGCGTCGGCGCTGTTGGGCATCAGCTCCACCAGCTTCGTGTAGGCGGACTGCGCGGCCTCCACGTTTCCGGTCAGACGGGCCTGCACACCGCGAATGCGGGCCGCCTCCGCGTCGGACACACGCGAGAGGCTCTCGGCCGCCCGGGCCGCGGAGGTGCCCGCCTTGTCCCCCATGCCCAGACGGTCGTAGGCTTCGGCCAGCTGCGCGTGGGCCAGGGCGAAGCCGGGGTCCGCCGCGACCGCCTCCTCGAACCTGGCGACGGCCTCGAGGTCTTTGCCCGACCTGGCCAGGTCGAGCCCCTGGGTCCACGCCTTCATGGCCGGTACTGACGCGGTGGTGATCTCGGCGGTGGCGCGGCGGCCCGATCCCCAGCCTCGCGACAGCTCCAGCTCGTCCTGCACGCGCCGCGCGAGTTGGTCAGCCATCTCCAGGAGCGAGGTCTCACCCTTCCCCTCCACCTGGATCGACCGGGCGGTCCCCGACCCCGTCACGGTGAGGCTGGCCTGCAGCCGGAAGGTGTCCCCCACGCGGATGAGATCCCCGCTCAGGACGTTCTCGGCCTGCGTGAGGCTGGCCACGCGGCTCACGGTGTCTCCCCGCACGCTCCCCTGCCCCAGCACCTCCAGGACCTCCTGCACCCGATCCTTCCCCACCAGCCTCAGCTCGGGAAACTGCTGCAGGCTCGCGCGCAACATCTCCGGGACGCCGCTGCTCACCCAGTCGTAGCCGGCATCGCTGGTCGTGTTGGTGAAAGGGAGCAGCGCCAGCGACGTGCGCGCGGCCACCGGGGCCGGCGCGGTCACGGGCCGCGTGCGCCAGAGGGACGCCCCCCCGGCGGCGAGCGCGACCGCCACCACGGCCGCTCCGGCGGCGATCGGCACGCGCCGTTTCATGGAGCGCTTCCAGGCGATGGAGGCGCGCTGCCGATCCAGGTCACGCAGCAGATCGGCCACCGTCTGATAGCGGTCCGCCGGGTCGCGCTGCATGGCGCGTGACACCAGCGAGGAGAGCCACGGCGGGATCTGCGGGCGTGCCATCCGGATGGTGGGCGCGTCCTCGGTGAGACGCTTCATCATGATCGACAGCGAGCTTCCGCCCTTGAAGGGGAGCGACCCGGTGAACATCTCGTAGAAGATCACGCCCAGCGAGTAGATGTCGCTGCGGTGATCGGCGGTCTCGCCGCGCGCCTGCTCAGGGGACATGTAGTCGACCGTACCGATGACGGCGCCCGTCTCGGTCATGGTGCCGTCTGACTCCAGCGACCGCGAGATGCCGAAGTCGGCGATGTAAGGAGTCCCCTGAGGGTCGAGCAGGATGTTCTGAGGCTTGAGATCGCGGTGCACCACGCCGGCATCGTGGGCCGCCTGCAGCGCATCGGCCATCTGGCGCGCCAGCGGGAGGCCGCGCTCCAGGTCGAACGGGCCCTCCCTGTGCAAGGCCTGGTGCAGGTTCTGCCCTTCGATGTACTGCATGGAGATGAAGCGGATGTCCCCTGCCTCGCCCAGGTCGTGGATGCGCAGGACATTGCGGTGGGTGACCTGGCTGGCCAGCAGGATCTCGCGCTTGAAGCGGTCGACGATCGCCGTGTGCGACGCCAGGTCGGGGCGGATCACCTTGAGCGCCACGAGGCGATCCAGCTCGAGGTCCTTCGCCTTGTAGACCGCGCCCATCCCCCCCTCGCCCAGCATGGAGAGGACTTCGTAGCGGCTGCCCAGCCGCGTGCCGGCCCGCAGGCGTGAGCTCTGGCTGGGATGATGGGGCAGGGCGGTGGGATCGGCCGCGGTGGCGGCGTCGGCCCACGACAGGCCGGTCACGCGCGGAGGCAGGAGCGCGCCGCAGCCGGCGCAACGGCCCGCCCCCGCTTCGTTGGGCCGCCCGCAGCTCGGGCAGTTCATGGCGCTTATGCTAGGCGGGACGAGGGTGAAGGATCAAGACAGTCTTCGACGTATACTTTCGGCATGCCCATCCTCCAGGAACAGCGCGATCTGTGGCTGTTCGAGTTCAAGCTGCACGGCATCATCCACCTGCCGGGTCTGCTGCCGGAGGATCTGGCCGACGCCATGGACAGGCAGTTCCAGGAATTCCTCTCCATGGAGGTGGAGCTGGACGAGCGCGGGCAGGCCATGACGGGGCGGGGCGAGCGCCGGTACGCCCTCCCGCTCGGCGGCGTCCTGGACACCGCGGGGGGGCCGATGAACGACCCGCGCGCCCGGCATCCGGACGTGGTGGAAGAGCTGGTCACGGCCATCCTGGGACGCTGGAGGTTCAGCAAGCTCATCGTGGAGTGCCCCTGCCCCGGGTCGGACTACATGGGATGGCACATCGACGCGGAGACGGTCCCGCCGGAGAGTCAGGTCCATCCAAAGCCGACCCGGGTGCTCAAGCTGCAGATCGCCCTGGTGGACGTGGACGATGCGTGCGGCCCCATGGAGATCATCCCGGGGAGCCACCGCATGTACTACACCGAGGGAGACGCGGCGCTCCGGAACCTGCCGCGCTCCTACGGTCAGCGGCTCACCATGAAGCGTGGCGACGCGTTCCTGCGCGACGGAGAGCTGATCCACCGCGGCACCCCGAACCGATCGTCACGGCCGCGACCGCTCTACTCCCAGATCTACAAGATCGTGGACTGACGGCCGGCAGCAGCCGGTCCCCGCCTCGCTCCTTCGGCAGCGGATGTGATGCACCCGACGCCGCCGCGATCCGAGATCTTGAACTTCAGGAGGGTTAACCCCGAGAAGGGCGCACCTGGGTGGCCTGCGCCGGCGGGACACCCTATTCATTCGATCAGTGAAGACGGCGATCACCGGGATACGAGTCGTGTAAGGAGAAACCATGGCGTCGCTCATCGAGGATTATGGGCTCATCGGCAACATGCGCACCGCGGCTCTGGTCTCGCGGTACGGATCGATGGACTGGCTGTGCTTGCCCAGGTTCGACTCGGGGGCCTGTCTTGGGCCGCAAGCACTTCACCTATTCGAAGGTCATGGCGTGGGTGGCGGTCGATCGCTCGGTGGATTTGCTGGAGAGGTTCGGAGATCCGCAAAGCAAAGACATGATCCCAGGGCTGCGCGCGCTGCGCGAGCGCATTCACGAAGACGTGTGCCAGCGCCGCTTTCACTCCAGCGTGAACGCCTTCACGCAGTACTACGGCGGGGATACCCTCGACGCGAGCGTCCTGAGGATTCCGTGGGTCGGCTTCCTCCCGGCGACCGATCCACGCATGAAGGGCACCGTGGCCGCCGTCGAGAAGACCTTGCTCCGCGATGGCTTCATGCAACGCTACTCCACCGAGCACGGCGTCGACGGACTGGCCGGTTCCGAGGGGGCGTTTCTGGCGTGCAGCTTCTGGCTGGTCGACAACTACGCCCTTGCCGGACGCATCGATGAGGCCGAGAAGCTGATGGACCGGCTCCTGGCCCTGCGCACACCGCTCGGCCTCCTTTCGGAGGAGTACGAACCGTCGCGGCGGCGCCTGATCGGGAACTTCCCGCAAGCGTTCTCCCACCTGGCGCTCATCTGCTCGGCGCGCGTGCTGAGCACGGCGCGCGAGGCGGCCAGCGGGCGTGCGAAGAAACGCGCGACGCAGCAGCCGGAGATGGCCGGGGTGACGCATCGCTGATTCGCGGACGCGGCCTTGACGGAACCCCCGAAACGGGCGGATGATGGCCCCGACCCCGCCTCCATCACGAGGTGCGACCATGCGTCGACCGATGTTCGTCCTTCTCTCCCTTTTCGGAGTGTTCTCCATGCCGGGCGCCGCGCCGCCCATGCACAACGACAAGAGCTCTATGGTGGGCTTCCTCGTGCAGGATGCTTCGTGTCCGCAGGCTGCGTTCGCTCTGTGGGCCTGTCCCTGTGAGGTGCCGCTGGTGATCCGCTACGTCTTCTCGACGAAGAAGGACCTCAGCCAGTATACGGAGCAGTTCGTAGCCCTGAGAGGGATCGAGCATGAGGGAGCCTGCGGGCTGCCCCTCCTCGAGGCACGGAAGGTGGACGTCCTGCCGCCGCTGCCGTGCCCCTGCCCGGCGTCACCCTGAGTGGGGACGCTCGCAGCTTAGGTTGGAGCGGGCAATGGGATTCGAGGGCGCGGAGGGCTTCTAGGCCAGATCAGACCATCTACTCCGTCCAACGTTCATGCGGACTTGCGGGCACCGCCCTCCTATGGCCTGCCCTTCGTTCTCCGGGTGTTCCCCCACAGAAGCACCACATCGATAGGGCTCACGCGCTCGGTCCACTGATCCCATCCGCACGGTTGGTGGCAAGCTCATTAGGTGCTCTCGACTCCAGGTAGGAACGTAACGTCATACTGACGACACGCTCGAACCAAGTGGCAGGCGGCAAGCATGGTCGTTCAGGCGATAGGTGTAGCACGGCATCGACTGGCAACATCTCGGATGGTTCGAGTCTCCCAGTGATCGGAAACGCCTCACCAGCGTGGAGCGCCCTACCACGGGTACGGCATATCAACTTCAGTACTTCACAGAATCTTTCCTTACTCGGGATGAAGGCTTCGATAGACTTGAATTCTTCGGAATCTTCCCAGAGGGAATCAGGGACATACCGAATCAGGAACTCTTGGAACCGCTCTGAAGTCCACCTCATGTCCTTACACGCCAGGTCAGCCAACTTGCCCCACTGCTCTTCTCTCAGCCCGATGCCCTCTGCGTATTGAATCATCGATTTCTTCGATTCCCGCATCTTGTCAGAGTCCGGCTTCCAGCTTGGAAGGTATGCGTCTGCCGCAGTCTCTACGCATGAAATCAGAAGCACGTAGGAGACGTCAGGATATTCGTCCAGCAAGCGAACCGCCTGAGAATAGAGCCTGGCAGAGCGGACATAGGCAGCGGCGGATTCCAGGTGAGGCAGTGCGCTAAGCAACCGATGAAGCTCGCCCGCGTGAACTGGCACGGGAGGGAGGACGTGACTGGAGACCGAGAGCCCTTCTGAACCGAGTTTTACGAACGATGGGCGCTTTCTTCGAACGGTTCGGCGTATTGAGTTCAGGAGTGGCATCGGGAACTCTTCCGGTTTCTCGCCCGGGAGGGATATTCTGACTTTCGCACTAACCGTTATCAGTCGCCTCAGCAGTAAGGAAAGAAGAGCCGCCAGGTCCTCAGCTATCTCATCGTCCGCTTGGCGATGGATGCTGATACCGTTGCCGCTCTCGCTTGTCATGCCTGCAGCAATGCGCAGTATTAACTCCTGAGGATATTCCTCATCCCCGAGAACCGACAGTTCGAACGGCCGTTCGCTGAGGCACCTCGCCGCACGGTTCTGTGTCCACACAACGGAGAAGACCTCGCTGTTATAGACCAAACCTGAACAGAGAAGTCGATATTCAGAGATTGGCAGACCCAATTCCACCGGACGAGATGAAGAGTTCTTCAAGAAGTTGAGGACGTTCATCATCGAATACGAGTCTCGACACAAGCAGTTGACCAGTCTTGCCAAGCGGTTATCGCCGAATCTTTCTGGCCGCCTTGCTCGATTTTCTGGAGCCTAGCTACAAGCCGCTCACTACGTCCGATCAAGGCTTGGAGCTTAGCGGCAGCTCGCGCCTTCGACATTTCAACACCACGTGCTGAAGAACGATGGTCACCATCCACCCTCCTCACTCCTCGCTGAAACCAACAGCACAAATCACGTACGACCCATGGTCTTCTAAGAGGGCCGTTCCGATGCTGACATTCCCTATGCCGACGTTACCGCTATTGAATCCAACTTGTCTTTTCATGGCAAAACCGACGTTGTTGAACTCCAACTCATGAGCTGGTTGGGCGATTCGCTCGAACGCTACTGAGAGGGAGTCCTTCGCAAGATGAACGGTGGTTTTGTCCCACGACACTTCAAACCTTGCTGGCAGGGTGCTTATGTTTGGAATTACTACCCTTCTATCGTCAACCGTGAAAAGGATGTACCCAAGCTGGAAGTGCCTCTTTAGCTCGTCTTCGTAACGAACCTCCACCCTCTGCATCTGCCCCTTGATGGCGCTGACATTATCGGCAATCGCTTGCTGTTGTGAGGCGGATGGCCCCCAGTAGAAGAATGCGGCCCCGGCTACCAAGCCGAGCACTCCGAGGATGCCCTGAAAGGACGGATTCCGAAAGATCGGCACGCCTCTGAATCGCCCGATGGAATGGACGTAGCAGTACTTCGAGTCCTTTATCGGGTGCTGCTCGCACTGAGTCTTATCCTTCTTGTGTGCGGAACACCGCCGATCAGCCATGCGTTAGCAGTCCGGCCTTTCCTTCGCGTAGGGCCACCCTCGTTCAGCAGCCGACGAACGGCCCCAGAGTTAGGGGCGAGGGTTGGAGCGGGCAATGGGATTCGAACCCACGACCTTCAGCTTGGGAAGCTGACACTCTACCACTGAGTTATGCCCGCTCCGCTGCGAAGCGCAGCGATCCTAGCACACGATCAGAAGGTGATCAGGGTGCGCAGGACGTCGCCGCGGCGCAGGTCTTCCACGGCTTCGTTGATCTCCTCGAGGGGCCGGCGGCGGCCGACCAGCGCGTCGAGCTGCAGCTTTCCCTCGCGGACCAGCGTCATCATATTGGGGATGTCGCGGGCGGGATGGATGCCGCCGTAGTAGGCGGACGTCAGCACCTTGTCCGAGCGGGTGAAGCTGCCGGCCCCGATGCGCACCTCTTCGTCGTGGCCCCCCAGTCCCACCAGGACCACGGTGCCGCCGCGGCGGGCGGCGTCGATGGCCTGCTGCATGACCTGGGGACGGCCGAGCGCCTCGAAGGTGTGATCGGCCCCCCGGCCTCCGGTCACCGCGCGCACGCTGGCGACCGGATCTCCGGACGACGCGTTGACCAGGTGCGTGGCGCCGAAGCGCGGGGCCAGGTCGAGGCGGGCTGGGTTGATGTCCACGGCGATGACAAGGCCGGCCCCCTGCAGGGCCGCCCCCTGCAGGATGTTCATCCCCACGCCGCCGCACCCGAACACCGCCACCGATTCTCCCGGCGTGATGCGCGTGCGCACCATCGCCGCACCCACGCCGGTGGCCACGGCACACCCCAGCAGGGCCGCCGTCTGGAGCGGCGCCTCACGCGGGATCGGCACGCAGCACGACTCGGGCACCACGCAGGCCTCGGCGAACGAGGCCACGGCCGCGTAGTGATAGAGGGGCCGGCCGCCGGCGCTCAGGCGCGTGGTGCCGTCCTGCATGGTGCCGTTCCAGACCGCCTCCAGATAGGCTTCGCACTGAGCCGGCAGGTCGTGGGTGCAATAGAAGCAGGTGCCGCACACGGGCGACCACGACAGCACCACCGGATCGCCGGGGCGCACGCTCGTCACGCCCGGCCCCACCTGCGCCACCACTCCCGACCCTTCGTGCCCGCACACCACGGGGAGCGGGTGCCGCGTCGTGCCGCTCATCACGTGGAGATCGGATCGGCACACGCCGGTGGCCGCCAGGTTCACGAGCACCTCTCCGGCGGCCGGTGCCTGCAGATCGACCTCTTCGATCGTCAGCGGCTCTCCGACCCGGCGCAGGACCGCGGCCTTCATGCGGCCCTCCCTTCGATCCAGCCGCCGCCCAGCACGCGATCGCCGTCGTAGAAGACGGCGGCCTGGCCCGGAGACACGCCGCGCACGGGCTCGTCGAACCGGACGTGCGCGCGCCCCTCGGCGCCCAGCGTCACGCGGCCGGAGGCACCTTCGTGCCGGTGGCGCACACGAACGCTGGCCCGCATCTCGGCCTCGCGAACCCGGCCCATCAGGCGCACGTGGGTCACCTCCATGGCCGCGCACATCAGATCCTCGTCGCCACCCAGCACCACGCGCCGCGCCGGGGCGTCCACCTGCACCACGTAGAGCCTGCGTCCGGAGGCGATGCCCAGGCCGCGGCGCTGCCCCACCGTGAAGCCCGAGACGCCGGCGTGGCGCCCCAGCACGTGTCCCTCGGTGTCCACCATCTCACCCCCCTGCTCCGCGGAGCCGTCCCTGGCTTCCCGCTTCAGGAAGGAACGGTAGTCCCCGTCCTCGAGGAAGCAGATGTCCTGGCTCTCGGGCTTTCCGGCGGTGGCCAGCCCGAGGCGCTCCGCCTCGTCACGCACCTGCGCCTTGGTCATCTCCCCCAGCGGAAAGATCGCCCGAGCGAGGTGCGCGGAGCTCAGGTCGAACAGGAAGTAGGACTGATCCTTCTGGCGGTCGCGCGCCCGCCACAGGGTGTCATCCACGCGGCGCGCGTAGTGCCCGGTGGCCACGTGCTCTGCGCCCAGATCGTCGGCCAGGGCGGCCAGCGCCTCGAACTTCACGCCCGCGTTGCAGCGCACGCACGGGTTGGGGGTCCGCCCGCTCCGGTAGGCGCGCGCGAAGTCGTCCAGCACCTCGCGGCGGAAGGCTTCCTCCTGGTTGATCACGTAGTACGGGATCCCCACCTGCCGGGCGACCCGCCGGGCATCCAGGAAGTCCTCCGGCGAGCAGCAGCGGGTCGCCTTTCCTCCGTCGCTGTGGTCGTAGAGCTGGAGCGAGACACCGATCACGTCGTGCCCGGCGCGCGCGAGAAGCGCCGCCGCCACCGACGAGTCCACCCCGCCGGACATCCCCACCAGGACGCGCGAGGTCATCGGCCGGCCCCCCGGCCGGCCGCGGCGCGCTCGGGACGGCCCGCGACCTCCTTGACGAGCGCCGCCGCGAAGGCGTCGATCTCGGCCTCCGTGGTGCCGGGCCCCAGGCTCACGCGCACGGTGCTCTTCGAGTCGCGCGCGGACAGGCCCATCGCCTCCAGCACGTGGGAGGGGCGGCTCGCCCCCGTGCTGCACGCCGAGCCCGTGGAGATGGCGAAGCCGCGCAGATCCATCTGGATGACCAGAGCCTCGTTGTCCAGGCCGGGGAAGGTCAGGCTGCTGGTGTTGGGAAGTCGCGCCGCCCCGACTCCATTGATTCTCGATCCGGGGACCTCCTCGAGCACCCGCCGCTCCAGCCTGTCGCGCAGGACCGCCATCGCGCCCGCGCTCTCCACCGATGCCGCCTCGCGCGCCGCCGCGGCGAAGCCGGCCGCCAGCGCGACCGGCTCGGTCCCCGGCCGCCGGC
>JBOGOC010000119.1:0-6398 GCA_050747525.1 Candidatus Polarisedimenticolia bacterium
GGACGGTCACGGGCGGAGCGGCTGCCTCCACCTGCTCGCGCAGGCGGCGCGCCTGCCGGCGTGACTCGGCGCGCAGCTGCAGGGCGATGGTCCGGTCCTGGATGGCGGCCAGGAACTCCTCGCGGGCGCGCTCCACGCGATCCAGCGCGTCGGCGATCGCCTCACGCCAGCCCCGCTCCATCTCCTGGAGCCGCTTGTCGGCCTCCTGGCGCGCCCGCTCGTGGTCGGCCTGCTCGGCCGCGCGCTGCGCCTTGAGGAGCTCCAGCTCCTGCTCTTTTTCCTCCGAGAGCCGCTTGAGGTGCGCCATCGACTCCTGCGTGGCCACGTGGCGCGGCGACAGCATCGCCCGGGCCTGCGCCACCACCGTTTCGGGAAGGCCCAGCCGCTGGGCCACGTCCACGCCTCCGCTGCGTCCCGCCATGCCGGGGACCAGACGGTAGGTGGGACGCAGCGTCGCCTCGTCGATCTCCATGCAGGCGTTGCCCGCGCCCGGCGTGGTCTGCGCCCAGGTCTTGAGCGGTCCGTGGTGCGTGGTGGCCACCACGGCGGCGCCCGCCTTGCGGAAGTGATCCACGATGGCCACGGCCAGGGCCCCCGCCTCTTCCGGATCAGTGCCCGCCCCCACTTCGTCCAGCAGCACCAGCGAGGGCGGCTTCAGGATCCCCGCCATCTCGGTCACGCGCACCATGCGCGCCGAGAACGTGCTGAGGCTCTCTTCGATGGACTGGTGGTCGCCGATGTCGGCCAGGATCTGATGGAAGATCGGGAGCACCGCGTCGCCGGCCGGCACCGGCATCCCCGCCTGGTTCATCAGCGCCAGCAGCCCGATCGTCTTCATGGCCACCGTCTTGCCGCCCGCGTTGGGGCCCGACAGCACCAGCGCGCCGCCATCGGTCAGCATCTCCACCCGAAGCGGGATGGCCGGGCGTCCCCGCGACGCGAGGCCCGCCTCCAGCACGGGATGCCGCGCGTCGGTGAGGGCCAGCCCTCCCCCCGGCTCCGGATCGGTGGCCAGCACACTCCGCGTCGCGCCGCCCAGCTCGGCGATCGCTCCCAGCAGGTCGAGATCCCCCACGCGCTCCACCGCCACCTCGATCTCCGGCAGGCGCAGCCGCAGCGCCGCCGACCAGGCGGTCAGGATGCGCCGTACCTCGGCCTGCTCGCGCTCCCGCTCGGCCACCAGGTCGTTGTTCAGCTCCAGGGTCTCGAGCGGTTCCACGAAAAGCGTGGCCCCGGTCGACGACGTTGCGTGCACCACCCCCGGCAGGCCGCCGCGGGCGTCGGCGCGCAGCGGGATGACGAACCGGCCGTTGCGCACGGTGACGTAGGAATCCTGCAGGAGCCCCTGCCCCCCCGCGCGCTCCAGGGTCTCCTGGAGCCGCCGGTTGAGGGAGGCCTCCAGCTGCACGATGCGCCGCCGCGCCGCCGCCAGGTCGGGGCTGGCCGAGTCTTCCAGGCGCCCGTCGGATGCCACCTTCCCTTCGATGAGCTGCGTGAGGTTGGACAGGTCCGGTATCTGCGCGGCCAGCTCGGCCAGCGCCGGGTAGCGGGATCGCAGGGCGGCGAAGGCGCGGCGCATCCCCGAGGCGGCCCGCAGCATGCCGAGCAGGCGCGAAACTTCCAGCCCCTCCAGCACCGAGCCTTCCGGCGCGAGCCGCTGGAGCACCGGCTCGGGATCGTCGAGCCCACCGGGGCCCAGGCGCCCTTCCTCGGTGCGGTAGCGCAGGGCGTCGCCCGCCAGTCTCTTGCGCCGGGCCACCTCCACCGGATCGCAGGCCGGCAGCAGGCCGGCCAGCCGGCGGCGCCCCGGAGGCGTCCTGACGAGCGGCTCCATCAGCCGCTTCACCGCGTCGAACTCGAGCCCCTCGAGCGTGCGGCGATCCGCCGGCGAGGCCGCTGGCGCGCCCGCCACCGGATCAGGCCGTCGGGCGGCGCCGGCGCACCGGACGCCGCGCCGCGGCAGAAGGAGGCGGGGCGGCCAACTCGAGCGTGGCCTCGTCGTGCTCGCGCCGCAGATCCTTCAGCAGCACGTACCCCGCGGCCGTGCAGGGGACGGCCAGCAGGAGCCCGGTGAAGCCGAACAGCTCGCCCCCCACCAGGACCGCGAGCAGGATGAGCGCGGGAGGAAGCCCCAGCCCCGATCCCATGATCCGCGGAGAGATGACGGTCCCCTCCAGCACCTGGCCCAACAGGAAGACCCCCGCCACCCACACGACCGAAAGCCACGATCCGCTGTCCAGCACCGCCAGCAGCGCCGCGGGGATGAACCCGACCACCAGTCCCAGGTAGGGGACCAGGTTGGCCAGTCCGCCGATGAAGCCGATGAGAAGCCCCAGCGGCACCCCCAGCAGCGTCAGCCCCACCGAATAGATGATGGCCAGCAGGATGGCCACGGTGAACTGCCCCTTCACCCAGGCCCGCAGCACCTTGTTGATCTCCGTCGTGCGGCGCCGGAGCCCGGGCCGCATCTGGATGGGGACGACACCCAGCAGCATGTCGGCCAGGTCCTTGTAGTCCACCAGCAGGTAGTAGGCGAACACGGGGATGATCACGATGGTGAGGGCCCAGACGACGACCTTCGCGATGCCGGACAGGATCCCCACGAAGCCGTACGCCAGCCAGCCTCCCACGGCGGGGGCGACGCTCTCGGCGCTCTCGAGGGCCTTTTTCTGCGCGTTCTCGAGATAGCCCGGGTACTTGGTCTCGAGGAAGTCGATGAGCGGGAGGAGCCGCAGCCTCACCTGCTCCACGTAGGCCGGAAGCCGATCGGTGAACTGCCCGATCTGCGAGGCCAGCTCCGGAACGGCCAGCGACAGCATCCCCAGCGCCAACAGGGCCAGCCCCACCATCACCACCAGGACGGCCACGTGCCGCCCGACCCGGGCGTGGGCCTGGAGCCATCCCACCAGCGGGTTCAGGACGTAGGCGATGACCCCGGCCATCAGGAACGGCACCAGGATGTGCCCCGCGAAGTAGAGGCCCGTCAGGACCAGGGCGATCACGCAGGCGGTGATCAAGGTGCGCAGACTGCCGTTCATCGGCTCGTCCCTCCTCAGGGGCTCCCTTCGGCGTTGGCCAGCCGCGTGGCGAGGTAGATGTAGTGGAACCCGGAAGCCAGGGTGAGCGCAAGGCTCGTCCAGATGAGGACGGGCCCCACCACGAACGTCTCGCGGCCCAGGTAGTTCCCCAGCAGGATCACGCTGACCGTGAGGATCTGCACGGTGGTGGTGAGCTTGCCCAGCACGGAGGGAGAGAAGCGCGTGCGCCCCAGCGCCATGAACATGACCACCGAGATCAGCAAGATGAACAGGTCGCGGCTGATGGTGATGATGGTCAGATAGATGGGGACCCGGTTGGTCAGGACCATCTCGGGAAACGCGCGGGTGCGATCGGGAAGGCACAGCATCACGAAAGCCGCGGTCAGCAGGAGCTTGTCGGCCAGCGGGTCGAGGATCGCTCCCACCGCGGTCTGCTGCTTCCAGAGCCGCGCGATCAGACCGTCCAGCATGTCGGTGATGCCCGCGGCCACGAACAGGGCGAAGGCCCATCCGCCGCGGCTGTATCCCACGGCCATGATGAAGAAGGGAATGACCACCAGGCGCAGGATGGTCAGGACGTTGGCGAGGGTCAGCCCCATGCGCTGCGGGTGCCCCTCACTGTTTGCCGGGCTCGCGCGGGGTGGGGGCCTGCCGCGGAGCCGGCCTCACGCGCGGTTCGACCGCCGGGGGAGGCGGCGAATAGGGCATGCGCACCAGCACGCGGGCTTCCTGGAGGAACTTCGATCCGGAGGCGGCGGCCAGGATGCGGTCGGCCGAGGTGGGGTCGATGACGATCTCCGTGCGCAGCGCGCCCCCGGCCGCGACGGCCAGCACCTCGATCGGCTGGCTCCCCTCGCGTCCGGGAGGGAGCACGGGGGCGCCGGGAGCCTGCGGCGCCTGGTAGATGGCCATGCCGTATTCCCTGGCGAAGTCGTGGTCGACCACGTCCACGCCGTACACCACGCGGCCGCCGGTGTCGACGATGCGAGGCAGCAGGGCCGGCTCGAGCCGCTTGTCCGCCGGCAGTCCGCGGGCGTCCACGATCAGGCCCGAGGCCGGAGTGTCGCTGCGGGCCCGGATCACCCCGCCCGTCCGATCCTCGCGGCGCGAAGCCGCGGTGGTGGTGGGTGCGTCGTCGTCCTGGGGGGTGTGCTCGGGGAACACCAGCGACACCAGCCCCCCTTCGCCCCAGAGGGGGGCCTTCAGCATCACGCGGAACGCGGGGCCGCTGTCCTGCACCACGCTTTCGGCCGGGACCTTGCCGATCCTCTTGGCGAAGCGATTCAGCACGTCGGGCTGGGCCCCCAGCATCGTGGATGCGTCCAGGGGGATCCCCTTGAGGGCCTCGATGATGCGCGCGTAGCCTTCGCGCTCCGCCTCGGCCTGGGTGATCTGGTAGTTGACGGGGTTCTTCTTCAGGTCGCGGAAGATGATCACGCGGCCCATGACCACCGCGTGGCCGTTGAGCCAGTCCACCGCCGCGCCGTTGGGGAAGGGCTGCACGTACGCGGGACGGACCACCGGCGGCTCGGCGGCCTGCGGCACGGCCAGCATGACAAGGGTGAAGAGCGACGCGATCATGGCTTCTTCTTCTCGAACGAAATGTGGTTGGCGAATCCCTGCGCCTCCGGCTCCTTCTCCTTCGCCGGAGCGTTCTCCGCGGGCTTCCATGTAGAGATGGTGGACACGGCGTGCTTGAAGATCATCTGCTCGCCGCTCTTGGTGTCGAGCAGGAAGGTGAACTTGTCGAACGATTTGACGTAGCCCGTGATCTTCTGGCCGCTGTTCATGGTGACCGTGACGCGCGTGTGGTCCTTGCGCGCCTGGTTGAAGAAGCCGTTCTGCACGTTCAGGGCATGATCATTTTCCATCATCTGTCCCTCGACGACTCCTCCCACAAGGCCAGCGCCTCCCGTTCGGCGGGCTCCAGCCCCTCTCCCACGTCGAGCCAGTGAACCTCCGGCTCCCGCCGGAACCACTGGATCTGCCGACGAGCATACCGGCGCGTGTTGCGCTTGACCAGATCCACCGTGCGGGCCAGGTCGTACACCCCCCCCAGGTGGCGCACCACCTCCCGGTACCCCAATGCCTTGAGCGCGTTGGCCCCCTCCGGCACCCCGGAGGCCAGCAGCTCCCGGACCTCCTGCACGATCCCTGCCTCGAATATCCCGTCCACCCGCATGTCAATTCTGCGATTCAGGGCCGCCCGATCCATCGTCAGCCCGATCCGCACCGCCGGCACCCTCCCCGGGTCGAAGGCCTGCTCCCGGATGTGGGCGCTGAGAGGACGCCCCGTGATCCGGGCCACCTCCAGCGCCCGCACGATCCGCTGCAGGTCGTTGGGCCCCAGCCGCCCGGCGGTGTCCGGGTCGATCCGGGCCAGCTCTCCATGCAGGTCGGCCGTCGAGGTGGCGCGGGCCTGAGCGTACAACGTCTCGCGCACGGCGTCGTCGCGCGGGGGGGCGGGGGCCAGCCCGTGCAGCAGGGCCTTCAGGTACAGCCCGGTCCCGCCCGACACGATCGGGACCGCCCCGGCCTGCCGGCACTCCTCGATGGCGCGGGTGGCCAGGCGCGCGAAGGTCCCCGCCGAGAA
Source organism: Candidatus Polarisedimenticolia bacterium (assembly GCA_050747525.1). Lineage (GTDB taxonomy): Bacteria > Acidobacteriota > Polarisedimenticolia > JACPZX01 > DASXTC01 > JBOGOC01. The sequence continues at coordinate 5,632 of JBOGOC010000119.1, forward strand.
GGGCTCAGCCGGATCGGCCACGTCGACGAGGGCGTGGGGGATCTCGCGGCGCGCCTCGGCGGGGGGCTTGCAGGTGCCGGCATCCAGGCCACGGTACACCTGCATGGAGTCGGCGTTGATGACCCGCCCGCCCAGCCGGCGCGCCAGCCGCACCGCCAGCTCGCTCTTGCCGGTGGCCGTGGGCCCCAGGACGACCAGGAGGGACGAGGCGGACATGGCTCGCGACGCCTGCGCGGGCGTCAGGTGATCCCGGCGGCGCGCAGCATCCACCATGCGAGCACGGCCAGCCCGAGCAGCGCGGTGCCGGCCAGCCTCGTGCGGAAGGCCTCCTCCCGGTGGGCCCGGCGCCGGCGGCCGGAGGTCACGTCCGGCTGCATCGCAGCTCCTTGAGGCGACGCAGCACCCGCGCCTCGTGCTCCGGCCCGAGGATCCGCCGCACCGCCAGCACCATCGTCTTGAGGTAATCGTGCAGGCCCGCCACCAGCGCGTCGCGCCGGTTGTCCCGCATCAGGTTGAGGTTGCGCAGGATCTGATCCTCGGGCAGGGCCCCGTCGCGCCCGGGGACGACGCGCGAGAAGAGCGCGGCATGCTGATCCCTGGCGTCGCGCAGGTGCTTCTCGAGGAGCTGCTCGGCGATCGGCCCGACTTCCTTGATGAGGTAGGCGCACAGCCCGGCGTAGACGTCGTTGTAGATGCGGAGGGTGGCCCGAATCTCGGCCGAAGAGTCCCCCGCCGGGACGTCGAGCGGAGCGCCCAGAGCCGCGGCC
>JBOGOC010000120.1:0-17993 GCA_050747525.1 Candidatus Polarisedimenticolia bacterium
CCTATAACCGACGAGCCGGGTCGCGCGAGCGTTGCCCGCGGGCAGCTCGCGCGAGGCGAGGAGGGAATGGAGCGAAACCTCGTGGCCAACGCCACGAGGTTGAGCGCGCCTCGGAGACCACATCCCCGCCGCCGGCCGCCGTGGGATCAGGAAAGGATGGATCGTGCCTGCTTCATGAACGCGTCGATGGAGAAGGGCTTCTGCAGCCAGGGGCGCCTGGTCCCTTCCAGGAAGCCCCGGCTCTCGCCGGTCAGGGTGTCGGCGGTGATGAACATGAGCTTGCGCAGCAGGGCCGGGCGCTCGTGGGCGAGCCGCTCGTACACCTGCTGGCCCGGCATGTCGGGCATGCGCAGATCGAGCACCACCAGGTCGTAGTCGTTGGCCAGCAGCTTCTCCAGCCCCTCGCGCCCGCTGGCGGCCGTGTCGATGCGATGCTGATCCACCTCCAGCAGGTCGGCCAGCAGCTCCAGCACGACGGCCTCGTCGTCCACGATCAAGATGCGCCGCGATCCGGACGCCAGGTGCGGCGCGGGCGCCTCGCTCTCGGGCGCGCCCTCCGCGGCCACCGGCAGATCGATCTTCACCGTGGCCCCTTTCCGCGGCCCCGACGACACCTGGATGCGGCCCCCGTGCGCGGTCACGATGCCGTAGGAGGCCGACAGCCCCAGGCCGCTCCCTTTCCCCACTTCGCGCGTGGTGAAGAAGGGCTCGAAGATCTGGCCGGCGATCTCGTCGGGGATCCCCGGCCCCGAATCGGCGATCTCGATGTGGACGCGTCCTCCCCGCACGCTCGAGCCGATCGAAAGCGACCGCGGCCCCGGCCAGGCAGCCAGCGCCCTCGCCGCGTTGTCCACCACGTGCTCGAGCGCCTGCGTGACCTGGGCCCGGTCGACGGAGATGGCGGGAAGATCGGGCCCCAGCTCGAGGCTCAGGTCGGCCCCGATGTCCTGAAGCCGGTCGCGATGAGAGGCCACCGCCTCCAGCAGCAGCTCGTTGACGTCCAGGCGCACGCGGGCGGGCCGCACGCTGCGCGCGAACACCAGCAGGTTCTCCACGATCCCGCGGCAGCGGGTGGCCCCGTCGGCGATCCTCTCCAGCTCCTGCACCAGGGACGGATCCTTGTGCCGCTGCAGCAGCAGCTGTGCGTAGCCCAGCACGCTGGTGAGCGGGTTGTTCAGCTCGTGGGCCAGCCCCGACACCAGCAGGCCGATGGCCGACATCTTCTCGGAGTGAGCCAGCCGCGCGCGCAGGCGCTCTCTGTCCCGGTCGGCCTTCACCTTCTGGGTGACGTCCTGCACCAGCAGCGTGTAGCCCACGCCGCTGGCGATGTCGGCGGGGCACCCGGCCGCGCCGGAGGCCGCCTCGCGCATGGCGCGGATCACCTCGTCGTCATCGGGCGCCTCGTCGGGCCTGAGGCGGTGCAGCTTGACCTGGAGGATGCGCTCCTCGTGATCCAGCGTGGCCTCGATCACCGGGGTCCCCTGGCTGGCCTCCGTCATCATGGCCCGCACGCCGGCCGCCCCCGAGGGGAAGATCTCGTCCAGCGGGCGCGAGAGCATCGCGGACTCCGGGCGCCCGACGATCCGCTCGAACGCCCTGTTGGCACCCAGCAGGCGCCCGTCGTCGGACAGCTCTAGGATCCCCTCCGACAGCGAATCCAGGATGGCACGTCGGGTGCGGCGCTCCTGGAGCAGCTCCAGCACCACCTCGCGGCGGTACATCCGGTCGAATCCCTGGATGAGCGGGACCGAACCGGGAGGGCGCTCCAGCAGCGCGGCCGACACCTCGCGCAGCTGCAGCGCGATCTGCTCGAAAGGCATCTTGGCGATGTAGGCGTCGGCACCGATGGACCGGGCGTCCTGGATCTCGTCCGCCAGGATTCCCGAAAGGATGATCACGCGCACGCCGCTCAGCTCGGGCTTCCCCTTGACCATGGCGCAGAGCTGGCCGCCGTCGATGCGCGGCATGATCAGGTCGAGCACCATGAGGTCGGGGCGGCGTCGCTGCAGCTCTTCGAGGGCCTCGATGCCGTCGCGGGCCGTGCGCACCTCGTACCCCATCTCGCGGTACAGGTCGCCCACGGCGGCCAGGAAGAGCTGATTGTTGTCCGCGATCAGGACACTGGGACGTTCCAACGCAGCGCACCCCCGGCGACGTCCGTCACGTGCAGGCTGGGAATATTGAGCCGGCGGGCCGCGGGGTCAAACCATAGTGGCGCGCAGATTGTGCCTGGCCAGGAATGGGCCCGAATTCAACAAGGACCTGGTCCGTTTCAACACCCGACGCCGCCGAGATGGCCTGAAAACACCCCCATCGTGAGCGAGGAACAATCTCCGCGCCACGATGGGGCGATCCCGCGAAAACCCATGACACTCAAGGGTTTTCCATGAATGACGGACTTGCGACCGCGAGAAGGGGTCCACTATACTCGCCGGCCTATGGCCCCCTCCCGCCTCCTGCGACCCGTGCGCCTGCTCGCGGTCGCCGCGCTGCTCGTCGGGACGGCGGCCTGGGGACAGGGTGGGCAGACCGGCAAGACCTCCAAGTCCAAGTCCAGCCCGGCCGCCAAGCCGGCCGCCGCCTCGCAGCCCTCCAAAGCCGACGAGATCCTTCGCTTCAACAACCTGGGGATCGCCTACCTCGCGCAGTACAAGCCGGCCGAGGCGCAGAAGCAGTTCGAGCAGGCGCTCAAGCTCGACCCTTCGTACGTGGTGGCCCAGGTGAACCTGGGGGTCGCGGCGCTCGCGCAGGTGCACTACGACGAAGCGATCGCCTCGTTCCACAAGGCGCTGGCGCTCGATCCGAACAACATCTACGCGCACTTCAACCTCTCGATGATCCACCGGCTGCAGGGGAAGCCGGCGGAGGCCCTGGAGTCGGGGCGCAAGGCGCTCGATCTGGATCCGCGCGACCCCGACATCCACTACCACGTCGGCAGCGTCTACATGGCGCAGCGCGAGTTCGACAAGGCCATCCAGGAGTTCGAGACCACCCTGCGGCTCGATCCCAACTTCCTGTCCGCCTACTACAGCCTGGGGCGCGCCTACATCAGCAAGGGGGACATGGAGAAGGGCAAGACCTTCATCGAGCGCCACCGCGAGCTGATGGCCGGTGCCGGCGCCACTCCGGCCGTGGGGCTCAAGTACGGCGAGCAGGGGAAGTACTCCTACGCCATGGAGGACACCGGCACGGGCGACGCCGCCGCTCCTCTGGAGAAGGGGCGCGTGACGTTCGTGGACGTGACCCCCGGCTCGGGCGTGAGCTTCCGCCACGCGGGGAGCGCGGACCTGGACATCTTCAAGAAGCCGCCGCGTGGCGAGTCCGCGCTGCGGCGCGAGGTCCCCGGCGCGCTGGGGTCGGGCGTGGCGGTGGGAGACGTCGACGGCGACGGACTGGAGGACCTCTTCTTCGCCAACGCGGGAGGAGATCCCGCGCCCGTCTCCGAGCTGTACATGAACCGCGGCGCCCTGCGCTTCGAGAAGGCCGCCGCGGGGGCCCCCGCGGTGAAGGGGCACGCCTTGTCGGCCGCCTTCGGCGATCTGGACGGCGACAAGGATCTCGACCTGGTCGTGGTGCTGTCGGATCGGGTGATGGCCTTCGCCAACGACGGCAAGGGGGCCTTCCAGGACGTCAGCGAGGCGGCCGGGATCTCGTCGGCCACCGTGAAAGGCATGCCCGGAGGCGTGTCGCTGGCCGACGTGGACCACGACGGCGATCTGGACATCTTCGTGGCCGGGTTCCTGGGATCGATCCCGGCGTCGGCCGCGGCCGCCTTCCCGCAGGGATGGCCTGGCGGAAACTCTCTGCTGTTCCTCAACGCGGGCGCCCCGGAGGGGGAGGGAGCGGCGCCGCGGCTGCTCTTCAAGGAAGCGGGAGCGGCCACGAAGCTGCAGCGCGCCGGACGGCGCGTGACCGGCGGCGTCTTCGGGGACTTCGACAACGATCGCGACATCGACGTGGCCACGGCCTCGCCGGCGGATGGCTCGACGGTGCTGTCGAACCTGCGCGACGGGACCTTCGGGGATCTGGGGGACGCGGCGGGGCTCCCCGCGCCGGCCCCTCTCGTGGGGATCACTTCGGGCGACTACAACAAGGACGGATGGATGGACCTGGCCGCCACCGCGCTGGACGGCGGCCCGCCCCGGCTGTTCCGCAACATGCTGGGGCGCATCCCCGGCAACATCAAAGGGGCCGGCATGTTCGCGCTGGACGTGACCGCCATGGCCGGCATCACCTCCGACATCTCCGTGCCGCGCTTCGGCGTGGCGCTGGCCGACATGGACAACGACGGCTACCTCGACCTGCTCAGCGTCAACGGCAGCACCGAGGGCCCCGCGCTCCTTCTGCACCGAAACGACGGCGCCGGGAGCTTCACCCCGGTCAACGAGCTGACCGGCCTGGACACCGTGATGGCGCGGGGTGGGCGCGGCCTGGCCACCGCCGACCTGGATCGGGACGGCGACCTGGACGTCGTGATCTCCAACGCGGGGAATCATCCCACCCTGCTGAGGAACGACGGAGGCAACGCCGGCCACTGGATCCGCGTGTCACCCGAGGGGCTGCACAGCAACCGCCCCGGCGTGGGGACCAAGGTGGAGGTGAAGTCGGGCCGGCTCTGGCAGAAAGCCGAAGTGGTGGCCGGGTCGGGGTATCTCTCGCAGAGCTCGCTTCAGTTCCATCTGGGGCTAGGCCAGCGCGAGCGTGTGGACAGCGTCCGGCTGCTGTGGCCCGGCGGCGTCCTGCAGGATGAGGTGCAGGTGAAGGCCGACGCGGTGCTCGCGGTGCAGGAGCTGGACCGCAAAGGCTCGTCGTGCCCCATCCTCTACGCCTGGAACGGCAAGGAGATGTCGTTCGTCTCGGACTTCCTGGGAGGAGCGGCCCTGGGATACCGCACCGGCCCGGCCGGCTTCAACTATCCCGACACCGACGAGTACGTGCGGATCGCGGCCTCGCAGCTGGTGCCGAAGGATGGCCGGCTCTCGCTGCGCATGGTGAACCAGCTCGAGGAGACCCTGTTCTTCGATCAGGCGCGGCTGCTGGCTGTGGATCATCCGGATGGCACCGAGATGTACCCGGACGAGAAGCTGCTGCCGGGTCCCCCCTTCCAGCCCTTCCGGGTCTTCGTGGTGAGCGGCGCGCGTCCTCCGGTGGCGGCGCACGACCAGAGCGGGCGCGACGTGCTTTCCGCCGTCTCGAAGCTGGATCGTGTCTACGCGGGGCCCCCGGACGTGGACCCGTCGTCTTCGCGCACCTTCCGCGGCTACGCGCCGGAGCACCACATCACGCTCGACCTGGGCGAGGTTCCGTCCGACGGGCCGGTGGTGCTGCTGCTGCACGGGTGGATCGACTACGCCGACTCCACCAGCAACGTGGCGGCCGCCCAAGCCGGGATGAAGCTGACGCCCCCCTGGCTGGAGGAGATCTCGGAAGCGTCCGGGACGCGCTCGACACGCGTGATGCCGTCGATCGGCTTTCCGGGGGGGCTCCCCAAGACGATGACGGTGGACCTCACCGGCAAGCTCTCCCCGGGCGTCCACAGCGTGCGGATCGGCACCAGCATGCGGATCTTCTGGGACCGGATCCTGGTGGCCACGCACGTGGCGGCGTCGCCGCCGACCATCACCGCGGTGGACGCATCCTCGGCGGTGCTGCGCAACCGGGGGTTCCCCGCGCTGGCGCTCCCCGACGGCCGGCGCCCCGAGCAGTACGACTACCAGAAGGACGAGCCCTCCATCCACTGGAAGAGCCACGTCGGCGCCTACACGCGATACGGGGACGTGGCCCCCCTGCTGTCGAAGGTGGACGACCGGTACGTGATCACGCGCGGGGGGGACGAGATCGCGCTGGAGTTCGACGCCGCCGCCTTCCCGCCACTGGCCGCGGGGTGGACCCGCACCTGGCTGCTCCAGACCGACGGGTTCGGCAAGGACATGGACGTCAACTCGGCGCGCCCCGACACCGTGGGACCGCTCCCCTGGCATGCGATGAGCGCATATCCGCCACCCGCGCGCGAGGTCTCCCCCTTCGAGACCGAGCCCCTGATGACGTGGCAGGACGAGTACAACACCCGCCGCGTCCCGGCCCCTCTCGCGCCGCTCACCCCGCCTTCGAAGCGCTGAGCCTTGACGGCGACGCGTTTCGCTGGTAAAAGAGCATCAGACTGGCGTGACGCGTCAGTAAGCGCGGACACCCCAAGCCCCTGCCCGATGGGGCGCGGCCTGGCGTTCAGACCTGCAGCGGCATTCCTCATCCAATCGAGGCCACTGTCACGCGGGCCTTCGTCACTCCGGTCCGCCTCCCATTCCGGCCGTCGCGCGGCGTGTCCCCGTCCGGCGGCCGGAATCAGGCTCCCGCTCTAGTCTCCGCGGCGCAGGACGCGGCCGGAAGGAACGCGGCCGGAAGGAAGGTCCCCCGCCCCGGGATGCCGCGCATCCGTGGGATGCGCCGAATCCCACGCGATGGCGCCGTTCACGATCACCCAGCGCACGCCGGAGGCCATCCGGCGCGGATCTTCATAGGTCGCGGAGGACCCGATCCCGCCGTCGTCGAGCACCACAAGGTCGGCCCACGCGCCAGGCGCCACCACGCCGCGGTCCTTGAGGCCCAGCCGCGCCGCGGGCCACGAGGTCATCTTGCGGATGGCCTCCTCCAGAGGCATCAGGCGCCGCTCGCGCACCCATCCCAGCACGCGCGGGAAGGCACCGTAGGCCGCCGGGTGCGGCTTCCCCTTGCCGTGATCGTTGGCGTCGGTGCACACGGCGGCGGCGCGATCCGACAGCAGGGCATCGAGCCCTTCCCGATGCACGTCGTCTCCCGAGATGCCGTGGATGATCTGCGAGACCCGGCCGCGCTCTTCGATCATCAGGTCGCTGATGGCGTCGAACGGCGCGCGCCCGCGCGCCCGCCCCAGCTCCGCCAGGGACATCGCTTCCAGATCGCGGTGCGCGCTCCCCACGCTGCCGATGGTGATCTGGTCCCATCCCACGGCGCGCACCAGGTTGTGCGGCCATCCCTGTGGGGTCCAGGCCGGCCAGGACGGCTCCACCGTGTCGATGGCTTCGCGGATGGCGGAGCGCTGCGCGGGATCGGCCAGCCTCTCCAGCAGGCGGTGCACCCCCCCTTCCAGCGACCAGGGCGGGTAGATGGCCAGCATCATGGTGGCGGCGGCGGTGTAGGGGAAGACGTCGTGCGCGATGTCCACCCCCCGCGCGCGGGCCCCCTCTTCCATCGACAGGACCGCCTCGACCTTGGGCCAGTGGCCGCGCCCTACCGCCTCGTTGTGGGAGTGCTGCACCCGCACGCCGGCCGCCCGGCCCAGGTCCAGCAGCTCGCGCACCGCCGGGAGGAGCGTCTCGCTCGATCCGCGGATGTGGCTGGCCACCAGGATCGCCGGCCCGCCCGCCGCGGCCGCCTCGCGGGCCAGCTCCACCAGCTCGTCGGGCGGGGCGTACATGCCGGGGGGGTAGATCAGCCCGGTGCTGAGGCCGAACGCCCCGGCGTCGAGGGCCCGCCTCAGCAAGGCGGCCATGGCGCGCCGCTCCGGAGGGCCCGCCTCGCGGCGCAGGCCGGCGGCCGCCAGCCGCAGCGGGCCGTGAGGCTGCAGCGATCCCACGTTCACCCAGGTTCCCTGGCGCTCGAGGTGATCGAGGTAGCCGCCCAGGTCGTCCCACGCGCCGCCTGGCCATCCCGCGGCTTGGGGCGGGGTCATCCAGTCCACGATGGGGCGCAGCAGATCGAGCGCGCCCGATGCGCACGGATACGCCCCCAGGCCGCAGTTGCCGACGATCTCGGTGGTGATTCCCTGGGCCAGGCGCCCCTCGATCAGCGCGCGCTGGGCGCTGGGCGGAAGCGCATGAGCCAGCTCTCCATGGGAGTGCAGGTCGATGAAGCCGGGACTGACCACCAGCCCCGCCGCGTCCAGCACGACCTCGGCCTCGGGAGCGCCGGCCCCCGGCTCCAGAAGCGCCTCGACGCGCTCGCCGCGCACCACCACGTCGGCGCGGCGCCCGGGAGCCCCGGTGCCATCGTGAAGGACGGCGCCGCGGATCAGCAGACGGCGATCAGGACTTCTTCGAGGTGACGGCGTAGATGGATTCGTACTGCTGCTCGACCTTGCGGCTGTCGCACTTGGGACACTTGATGCGTCCGCGCGAACGATTCTCGATGGTCAGGGTCAGCGTGAAGCGCTTCTTGCACTCTTCGCATTTGAAGTCGTACACGGGCATGGCGGAGAACCTCCGGCTGAAGGAAAACCCTCCGGGGATGATTCAGGATGTGGGGACTATAACGCAGGTCCGGGAAGCAAGTCGAGAAGAGCGCCGAAGCCGGACAGCATCACGTCGGCCCCCGACTCCGCCAGCGCGGTGGCGTCGCACGATCCGGTGGGCATGACGACGACGGGGAGCCCCGCCGCGCGCGCCGTCTCGACGTCGATCTCCATGTCTCCCACGTACAGCGCGTGCTCGCGCGCCACGCCCATCCGCTGCAGCGCGGCGTGCACCATCTCGGGGTGGGGCTTGTGGTGCGCCACCAGGTCGGGCCCCATCACCACGCGCAGGTGAGGCATGGCCCCCAGACCCGACAGCAGCCGGCGCGCGAAGTACGACGGCTTGTTGGTGGCCACCCCCATCCGGTAGCCGCGCGCGTCGAGCGCCGCCAGCGTGTCGCTCACCTCGGGCAGCAGGCGGGTCCCCGCCACGCACACCTCGTCGTAGCGCTCGCGGAAGAGGCGCACCCCTTCGGCAACCGCCGCGCGGCCCGCCGCGTCGCTCTCGTCGACGCCCAGCGCCCGCGCGATGAGGGTCTCCAGGCCGCGCCCCACCATTCTCCGGACTTCGGCCGGCGGGTACTCGGGGAGCCCCAGCCCGCGCATCGCGGTGTTGAGGCTGTCGGCGATCGCCTCGTAGGAGTCGATCAGCGTGCCGTCCAGATCGAAGACGATCCCGCGCACGTTCTCGACCCGAAGGCCGCCCGCCTGGCTCACGCGCAGGCCGCCGCGGGGATCTGGCCCAGGCGCTCCTCGAGGAAGCCGCGCAGGTCGGCGGGGAGCGGCGCGTCGAAGACGGCGCGCTCTCCCGTGGCCGGGTGGGTCAGCTCCAGGCGCGCGGCGTGCAGCAGCTGACGCTCGGTGAGCAGCTCGCGGCGCATCCGGTCGTCGAACACGCCGGCGATGGCCCGCAGGTAGTGCGACTCGGCGGGGCCGTAGAGCTTGTCCCCCACCACCGGGTGCCCCAGCGCCGCCAGGTGCACGCGGATCTGGTGCCGCCGGCCCGTCAGCAGGCGCAGCCTCACCAGCGACACGCCGCCTCCGTGCGCCAGCGCCTCCAGCTCGGTGCGGGCCGGGCGTCCCCCCGGATCGACGCCCCGCTTGACGTACACGGCCGATCGCGACGCCCTGCCCAGCGGCAGCTCGATCACGTCCGGGGCGGCGCGCATCTCGCCGAACACCACGGCCAGGTATACCTTCACCGCGCCGGCGCGCTCGCGCGCCATCTGCGACGAGAGCACCCGCGCCGCCTGCGCCGACCGGGCCACCGCCATCACGCCGGTCGTCTCGCGGTCCAGCCGGTGCACCAGGTGCAGCGGGCCCTCCACCTGCCGGGCCAGGATGTGCGTCACGCAGGCGCGGGCCACCCTGCGCGAGGGGTGCGACAGGATCCCCGCAGGCTTGTCCACCACGACCAGATGCTCGTCGAGGTGCAGCAGCGGCAGGCTGACGTCGGGCTCGTCCTCGTGGACCGGCTCCTCGCGGCGGATGATGACGGTGTCGCCGGGCCTCAGCCGAGTCGCGGGCCGCGCGCGGCCGTGACCAGGAGCTTCCACGCGGTCGCGTATGGCGGCCTGGATCCGCTCGCGCGAGAGCTTCGGGATCCGCTCCTTGAGGAACAGATCCAGGCGCACCCACGGGTCGCGGTCTCCCACGATGTAGATGGCGGTGCCGTCGTCGAGCCGCCGGCACGCGCGCGTGCCGCGGAGGTCTCCGTGCATGGGCCCGAGTATACTGACCGCGCCATGAGGCCGCCCGATCCTCTTCGCCCTCCCGCCCGGATCCTCCTGGGGCCGGGCCCTTCCGCGGTCGACCCGCGCGTGCTGGCCGCGTCGTCGCACACCCTGCTGGGGCACCTGGACCCAGACTTCCTGGCCGTGATGGACGACGTGGCCGCCATGCTGCGCGAGGTGTTCCGCACCAGCAACGAGATGACGCTGGCAGTCCCCGGCACCGGCACCGCCGGGATGGAGGCGGCGGTGGTGAACCTGGTCGAGCCCGACGATGTGGTGGTGGTCGGCGTGGCCGGCTACTTCGGGGCGCGCATGGCCGAGATGGCGCGCCGCGCCGGAGGGAAGGTCGTCGCGGTGGAAGCGCCGTGGGGAGAGCCCGTCCCCTCCGAAGCCATCGGCTCGGCGCTGCGCGACGTGCCCGGAGCGGTGAAGGTGGTGGGGATCGTGCACGCCGAGACGTCCACCGGCGTCCTGCAGCCTCTCGAGGAGATCCTGGCCCTGGCGCGCGATCGGGGCGCCTTCACCCTGGTCGACGCAGTGACCTCGCTGGGCGGGGTGCCGCTCGACGTCGACGCCCTGGGGATCGACGTCTGCTACGGCGGCACGCAGAAGTGCATCGGGTCGCCGCCGGGGCTGGCTCCGCTGACGGCCTCGCCGCGGGCGGTGGCGGCCATCGCCGCGCGCCGGGCGCCCCCAGCGTCGTTCTATCTGGACCTCAAGCTTCTGTCGGCCTACTGGGGGCGCGAGCGCACGTACCACCACACGGCCCCCATCCAGTCGATGTACGCGCTGCGCGAGGCGCTGCGCCTGCTGCTCGACGAGGGGCTCGAAGCCCGGTGGGACCGGCACACCCGCTGCCACGATCAGCTGCGCCGCGGCACCGAAGGGCTGGGCCTGGAGTTCCTGGTCGCGCCCCCGCACCGCCTGCCGGTGCTCAACGCGCTGCGCATCCCCGTAGGGGTGGACGACCGCGAGACGCGGCGGCGCCTGCTCCAGGAGCACCACATCGAGGTGGGGGGCGGGCTGGGACCGCTGGCCGGGCGGATCTGGCGCGTGGGGCTGATGGGCTACTCGGCGCGCGAGGAGAACGTGGCGCGCCTGCTCACCGCCCTGCGCATCATTTTGGGGGCTCCCCGGATGTCGAAGCCTCCGCGTCGAAGCTGAGCCGCTCGGGCCCCCCGAGCGCCGTCTCGCGCCATCGCCGCGCCAGGTCGAGCTCCCGCGCGCGGTGCCCGGACGACGGCGGCGATGCGCCCCCGCTCTCGAGGTGGCGCGCGGCCCAGGTCACCGATCGCTCCAGCCAGGTCTCCCACGGAGTCGGCTCCCACGCCAGATCGTGCCGCGCCTTGCGGATGGACGGCACCTGCGCGGCCTCCTGCGAGAAGGGGAAGAGCGCCGCCCAGGACTCACCCACCGCCCGCCGCGCGTGCGCCGCGGGGACCGCAACGCGCTCGGGGTCGCGTCCCATCAGGCGGGCGATGCCATCCACGATCCGGCGCAGCGTGAGGATCTCGCGGCACGCCAGGTTGTAGGCCTCCCCCACCCCGATGGTGCTTTGCCCCAGCAGGCGCAGCGTGCGCGTGACGTCACCCACGTACACGTGGCGGAACGGGGCGTGCCCGCCGTCGGGGAGAACCAGCGGCCCGCCATCGGCCAGGCGCTGGACGTACCCGGCGTAGCGAAGGCTGGAGTCCTCTTCTCCCGCCACGATCGGCATGCGGATGAGGGTGACCGGGAAGCCCGCTTCCTCGTGCGCGCGGCGAAGCTCGTCCTCGGCCGCGCGCTTGCCGGCTCCGTAGGCGTACTCGATGCTGGTGGGCCGCTCGCGCGAGGCATCCAGGCGCGCGTAGTCGGATTCCTCCACCGGGCACGGGAACTCTCCCGCGCACCAGTACACCGAGCAGGTGCTGATGTGGACGAACCGCGCCGCGCGTCCGTGCAGGGCTTCGATCGCCAGGCGCGCGTCGCGCGCATCGTACGAGAGGAAGTCATAGGCGGCGTCGAACGACCTGCCTCCCACGGCGGCGCGCAGATCGGCGGCCGATCGGCGATCCCCGCGCAGTCTTTCCACGCCGGAGCCCAGGCCGTCGTCGGCCAGGCCGCGCGTGAAGAGGGACACCTGGTGGCCGCCTTCCTCCAGCTCGCGCGCCAGTCGCCGCCCGATGAAGCGCGATCCTCCCAGGATGAGGATCTTCATGCCGCCGCGGTCCCCAGCACCATGCCAGCCATTGTCCCCGCGGCGGACGTCATCGTCTCGTGGCGGCGGCCGCGGCCGCGCGCAGCCGATCCAGCAGCCTGTCGTCCACCAGCCCGAGGCGATCGCCGGGATCTCCTGCCCCCAGCCCCTGGGCGCGGCGGAACGCTTCCACCGCCGCCGCGGTGGCGTCGTCGAAGGTCCCCGTCGGCTCGCGGTCGAGCAGGCCGGCCCGCCGCAGTAGCTCCTGAAGCTCCTTCACGTCGGGCCCGGCCGCCTGCCACAGGAGCCGGTGACCCAGCCGGCTGCCGGCACGCTCGCGCAGGGAACGCAGCGCGGCCACCGGATCCTCGGCGTCGTCCACGCGCAGGTCGTTGGCACGGTCGCGCTGGCGGGCGGCATCGGTGCTGGCCAGTCTCAGCGCAGCGGAGCGCAGCGGCAGGCGGTGCCCGCGCGTGGCGTCTCCCGCGGCGAGCGACGCCAGAAGCCGATCGGCCAGCGGCAGGCGCTGCGCTTCAGCCGCACGAAACGCCGCCGCCATCGCCTCGAGGACCGCCGTTCCCGTCAGATCGTTTCCCTGCACGCAGAACGTCGGGGCCTCCACCGCTCCCGCCTGCGCGGGCGTCTCGCGCCCGGTGTGGGTCGCGCAGCCGCCGCGCGCGTCCATCAAGGCCATCTGGCGACGCTCGGCCCTGGCATCGACCGCCAGCAGGCGCGCCAGCACCTCGCGCGGGGTGATCCCTTCGGACAGCAGGTCGAGGGCGCGCGGCCCGAGGGTCGGGTCGAGCCAGGCCTGCACGGCCATCGCCCCCACCCCCGCGCGCACCCAGGGGACGGCCGCCCCCGAGGCCGGCGTGTGGCTGGCCACCGCCACCCCCACGTCTCCCGTGGCGGGATCGAGGGCCACGATGGACAGTGACACCGTCGTCGTGAGGGGAAGGCCGGCCAGCGCCAGGGCGGCCAGCACCGCGGTCACCGACCCGATCACAGCGTCTTCAGCAGCGCGGCGATCTCGGCGCGCGCCTCGGCCGTGGCGGACGGCAACGGAGGCCGCGGCTCTCCTCCGAAGAAGCCCAGCATGTCGAGCGCCGCCTTGAGCCCGCCGATCCCGTGGCGCGCCGTGACCGCCTCGGTGAGCGGCAGCAGCGCCTGGTTCAGGCGGGCCGCCTCGTCGTGGTCTCCTTGCTGGACGCACTGCGCGATGCGCGCACAGGCCCGGGCCGCCACGTTCCCCACCGCCAGCACCGCTCCGCTGGCGCCGCGCTTCAGCCCTTCGGCCAGCGCGCGCTGCGAGCCCACCAGCACCGACACCTCGCGCCCCGCCTCGCGCGCCGCGCCCACCAGGGCTTCGATGGAGGCCGGGTCGCCGGAGGAGTCCTTGATCCCGGCCACTCGATCGTGGCGGATCAGGCGGCGGAACAGCGGGGCCTGGATCGGTATCCCCGTGAAGAACGGAACGCTGTAGAGAAGGACCGGGCCGTGCGAAGCGTCCGCGACTCTCTGGTAATGATCCGCCAGGACGTCGTCGGTCATCACCGGACGGTAGTAGCCGGGGACACCCACCAGGGCGGCATCGGCCCCCAGCTCGAATGCTTCGTTCACCGATCGGATCGTGGCGCGCGTGGATTCGCGTCCCGACCCCACGATGATCGCCCGGTCGGCCGGCGTCGCTTCGCGCGCGGCGCGGATCACGGCGGCGCGCTCGTGGTCGTCCAGCAGCGGCGCCTCGCCGTTGCTCCCCAGCAGCACGTAGCCGTCCAGGGGCAGCTTGTTCCACAGGGCCAGGTTGTCCGCCAGGCGCTCGAGGGACACTTCACCGCGCAGGAAGGGAGTGGGGATCGGCGGGAAGAGTCCTCTCAGCACATGCCGTATCATGCCACACCATGATGCGGACGATTGGGGCGATCGCTCTGGTCCATGTTCTGGTGGCCGTTCCCCTGCAGGCTCCCTTCCAGACGCTGCTCCCCTGGTGCCTCGATCGCGGCCAGTCGGAGATCATCGCCGGCGTGGCGTGGGCCCGCGGCACGCGCCCCCCTTTCCTCACCGAGGAGCCCGGCCTCGTGCGCGACCCCGACTGGGCCCTGGACCTGGTGGACGTCTCGCACGGCGTGGGGCCCGGCAGCGAGGTGCGGATCCAGTGGGGCCTCCAGAGGTTCGAGCAGATGGACGGCGAGACCGTCTCGGGAGTGCAGGATGTGCGTCTCTGGTTCGCCCATCAGATCCCCGTCGCGGGATTGACCGGGGCCTTCTCGTTCATGGTGAAGCTTCCCAATGCGCCCGACGACGATCTGCTGGGGACCGACCAGACGGACGTCCACCTTCTCGGGTCGGTGGGCTGGCAGTCGTCGGTGTGGGGATGGGCCGGACAGGCGGGGCTGGGGCTCCTGGGGAATCCCCTGCCCGGCGACAACACCTCGCAGGACGACGTCCTTCTGTTCGGGGTCGCGGCGTGGAGAGGGTTCGGGGCGGGAGACCTCAACGGGCCGTTCATCCTGGCCAGCCTGGAGGTGGCCGGACAGGCGGCCTCCCGCTTCGGCAACGACGTGCGCGAGGCGACGGCCGGATTGACGCTCGCGTCGCTGCGCTTTCCAATCACGATGACGTCGTCGTGGGGGCTCACCAGCGTGAGCGAAGACTGGGCGGTGGCCGTGCGGGTGACCGTGATGTCGAATCCCGGGGTGACACGCTGAAAGCATAACAATGAGGCTCCGGCGTTTTGCTCGACCGCCCCCGGTGGGATCGCCGTACCATTGCGTCATGCGAATCAGGATCATCGCCTGGGCCCTGGCGGCCTGGCTGGCGTGGGCCGCCGGCGCGTCACGGGCGCAGGCAGCCCCCGAGGTGACCCCCGACCAGGTGGCGGCCCTGCTGGCCTCCATGCATCCGGAGTACAGGACCTACATCTCCAGCGTGCGCTACGGCGCCTCGCGCCTGCGTCCGGCGTCCCTGTACGCCGGGCTGGTGCGGCAGGGAGGGCGCGATCCGCGCGAGCCCGGCGACGGCCCCCTCTCGGGCCGTGGAATCGCCAACGATCTCATCGTGTACGCCGACACTTTCGAGCCGTGGCGCTCGCCGGCCTGGAGGATGCTGGTCACCGACCACGAGTACTTCCATGCCAGGCACCTGGCGCACGGGGCGGCGGTTCCCGTGGTCGGGTTCGGAGAGGCGCAGGCCAACGCCGACTACTACGAGGCCCTGGCGTGGGGTCACGTGCTGGGGCGCGCGGCGGCCGGAGACTACGGCCAGCTGTCGGACAGAGAGCGCGCCGAGGTGGCGCAGCATTACCGCGAGCATCGCGACGGCTTCCGGCGCTTCGTGATGGACCGGCAGGCGTCCGCCTGGGACCACTACGGACGCTTCCTCCCCGAGGATCCGGAGCGCGCCGCTAGGGCGAGGGCGGGGGCGCCCCCGACGCCAGCTCCGCAAGCAGCGCTTCCACCTGGGGTTGGCGGGGCAGGACGCTGAGCGATTCCTTCAGCGCGTCGATCGCTTCGCGCGTGCGCCCCGACTGCGCGTAGGCCAGCCCCATCGCGTTGAGCACCTCGGGGGATCGCATCCCCAGGGCGCGGGCCTGCGCCAGGCTCTCGATCGCCTCGTCGTACCGGCCGAGCTTGGCGAGGGCGGCCCCCAGGTTCACGCGGGCCTCCCGGTTCATCGGCTCGATGCGCAGCGCGCGCGACAGGATCCGCACCGCATCCTCGAGCCTCCCCTCGCGCCCGTACAGGGATCCGAGGTTGGCCATGGTGCCGCCGAAGTCGGGGGCCAGCTCCAGGGCCCGCTCGAAGTCACGCTCGGCGCCGCCCGGGTCCCCCTTCCGCACGCGGATGAGCCCCATCCAGTTGAGGTGGAGGACCGAGCGGTCGTTCCGGGCCAGGGCCCGGCGCACCTCGGGCTCCAGCTCGGCTTCCCGCTGCTGCTCGCGGTACAGCATGAAGAGGCGCCCCAGCGCCTCCTGGCATCCGGGATCGAGCGCCAGGGCCGCGCGCCAGGAGCGCTCCGCCGTCTCTTTGTCGCCGGCCAGGGCCGCCAGCACGCCCAGGCCCGTGTCCACGCCGGGAGATCCGGGACGGCGCTGCCGCAACGCTCTGAGGAAGTTGCCCGCCTGCTGCGCCTCCCCCGCCCTGGACGCCAGCAGCGCGAGCTGCACGTAGGCCCCCGCGTCGGCGTCATCGGATCGGGCCACCGCGCGCCGCGTGAAATCGAGCGCCTCGTCCACGCGCCCCTGCTTCACCAGCACCTGCCCCAGCGACATCAGCGCCGGGAAGTATCCGGGCGCGCCGGCCAGCGCCTGGCGCAGCTCGGCCTCGGCCCCCGCCAGGTCCCCCTTCTGGATCAGCAGGGCCGCCATGTTGGTGTGCGACGTGACGCCGTCCGGGTCCACGGAACCCGCCGAAGCCAGCGCGGGGCGGGAGGCGGGCGCCGATGACGGCACGCCCGATCCGATGTAGCCGAGCGAGGCCAGGTTGCGCAGCAGCTCGGCGTCCGCTTCCCCCGCATCGGCCGGCCCCGCCTGCGCCAGGACCGCCGGGCGCGCCCCGTCCGGAGAGGCCGGGGTCTCGTACGTGGCGATGGCCTGCGGAGCGGAGGGGACTTCGATGAGGCTCCTGCCCCTCATGTCGCGCGCGGCGGGCAGGCCCGCCAGGGCCAGCACCGTGGGCGTGATGTCGTACAGCGTGGCGGTGTCGAAGCGGCCCGGGGCGATGCCGTCTCCGGCCGCCATGACGATGCCATAGAGGCGATGCCACTTCCCCGGCTTGCCCTCGATGTCGGCGGGCCCGTCGGTGGGACGCGAAGGCCCGTTGTGGAAGCCGTGATCCGACATCACCAGCACGCGCGTGGACGGGGCCAGACGTTCCAGCAGCTCGCCCAGCAGCTCGTCCTGAAGGACGTAGAACTCGTCCACGGCACGGTGGTACCGGTCGAAGTCGGCCCGGGAGACCCCGGCCATGCGCGGCGGCATGAAGTGAGCGAAGCGGTGGCTCACTTCGTCGATCCCCTGGTAGTAGACCGCCAGCAGGTCGGGCTGGCCGTCGTCGAGCAGCCGCAGCGCCGCCCGGTGGTAGGTGCGCGTGCTGGCCAGGATCCTGGTCAGGTGGTTCACCGGCTCCTTGTAGGCGCTCTCGGGATCGGCGGCCGCCCGCGCGCGCGCCGCCGCCAGCTCCGCGGGGGTCACGTCCACGAACCGGCGGATGGCCGCGTGGTCGACGGCTCCCTCGGAGATGGTCAGAGGACGCAGCGTGCTCTCCAGCTCGGCGGGCCAGGTGAGCCCCTGGGTGGTGGAGGCCACCTGGAACAGCGAATAGGCCAGTCGATCGGAAACGATCCGGCCGCGGACCGGCTCGGCGGGCCACGACGCCCACCAGGCCACCGTGTCCACGGTCAGCCCCTGGTCCGAGAAGATGTTCCACAGGGCCTTCACCTTGCGCGACCGCGAGGTGATGGGCGTCTTCGCGCCCGTGGCGGGGTCGATGATCAGGAAGTCGATGATGCCGTGCTCGTCGGGAGGCTTCCCGGTGGCGGCCGTGGTCCACAGCAGGGGCGACAGGATCGGCTCGAAGGATCGCAGGTGTCCCCAGCGGGCCCGTGCCTTGAGACGGGCCAGGTGAGGCAGGCGGCCCGCCGCGATGAGCGGGTCGATGACCTGCCAGTCGGCTCCGTCCAGGCCGATCAGAGCGATAGGGTCGGGGCGCGGCCCGCGCCGGGCGGGCGCGGCGCCGGCATGCAGCATGCCGCCGGATCGTCCCGCCGCGCCCGGCTGGACCTCCAGCGACAGCACGTCCAGACCGCGCGAGACCAGGGC
>JBOGOC010000121.1:0-4429 GCA_050747525.1 Candidatus Polarisedimenticolia bacterium
GGGTGCCAAGTCCGAGATCGCCCACGGTGGTGACGGTGAGGGTGGTGAGCGGCATCGACTCGGACACGGAAAGCGACGCGGGCGCCTCCGACAGCACCACCAGGTCGCTCAGACCATCTCCGTTGAGGTAGATCGGCAGCACGGCCACCGGCCGGCCCGCCACCTCCAGGTCGATCGGCTCGGGGGCGGGGCCCCCCTTTTCGGGCATCAGCAGGCGCAGCCGCCGAGCCGACGGCTCCATCAGCAGAAGGCTCCTGCCCGGGCGCGACGAGACGGCGGCGGTGACGAGCCTGGCCGCATTCTCGCCTTCCGCGGGGCCGCCGGGAAGCGACATCGATTGCGGCTTGTCCGGGTCGGCCGCCAGGCGGACCCACAGGACGCCGCCGGCCAGGCGCACGGCGATGTCGTCCTTCACGTCCCCGTCGAAGTCTCCCACCGCCACGGATTCCGCCGGCCCCGGAAGCTCCACCTCCTGCACGGACAGCTTGTCGGCCTGCTCGCGGATCCGACCGGTGGCGTACAGCCGCCGATCGCGCCCCGGGACGAGAACCAGCCGATCCCCGGCCGTCACGACCAGGTCGCGCAGCGGATGGGTGTCCAGACGGCCGATGGCGATGGCCGTGGCGGGAGCCGGAAGCGGGATGGCCTCCGGCTCGGCCTGCAAGGCCCCTTCATAGGACTGGTACACCAGCAGGCGCGCGCCGTCGGGGCCGACGACGGCTGCCAGCAGGTCCTCGTAGCCGTCCCGGCGGTTGAAGTCGACCGCGGCCAGCGCCGTGAGGGTGCCGGGCAGCTCGAGGCTCTCGGGAGGGCGGAAGCCTCCCGCGCCGTCTCCATGAAGAACCGTCAGGCTCTTCGCATGCCGTGACGCGGCCGCCAGATCCTGGTTGCCGTCCGCGTCGAAGTCGCCGGCCGCCATCAGCTCCGCCGGCTCGGGGATCTCGAACACCGCGGCCTCGGGCATGAAGCGCTCGCCCACGAAGGTCCCTTCCTCGCGGTGCCTGCGGGCCTGCTCGCTGTAGGGGTGCCTGGCGTCGAAGCTGGCGCGGTGCAGGCTGACGGAGCTGCTGCCTGCCGCCTCCCAGGAGGCGATCACGTCCGGCACGCCGTCCTTGTCGAAGTCGGCCGTGGCCAGTGCCAGGGGCCGGGCGGTGCCTGCCTCCAGCTGCGCGGCCGCGGCCCGATGGCCCGAGTAGCGTGGCAGCAGTCCGACGGCGTCGCCCAGGTTCACGTACGGGTTGCCCCGCCCGGCCGCCCGCACCGCGATCGAGGCGGAAGCCTTGGGTGCCGGTGCGAGGGGCTGTGAGGCGATGGATCCGACCTGCGGTGCGCAGAAAGCCGCCACCACGAGGGCGGTGGCCAGCAATGAGTGACGAGAGCGGGGCAGCTTCACTGGGCGTTCCTCCTTTCGGGAGTCGCGAAGTGCAGGTCCCCACGCTTCTACGCCACTGCGAGAGGGGGGTCCATCGCATGTTAATGCGAGACGCCGCTGGAGGGGTGGGGGGACGTGATAATTGAGAGCCCTGATCGCTTCCGCGGTCAGGGCTCTCGTGCTTTGGCGCGGGGTCAGGCGCGGAACTCTCTGCGCGTATCTAGTCGCACTGTTTGCCGCAGATCGTCGTCACCTCGTTGATGCAGGTGGCATCCCAATGATCGTCGCAGCAGAACGGGTCCGCGGCGCAGATCTGCGACACGCAGCCCGCCGACAACGGGGGGACGTCGCAGCCGGATGTCAGCGTCGGGCCGAAGCTGCAGAGAGTGTGGTTGCACGACCCGGCGCTCTCCAGGCACGTGAGGTTGTTGCAGACCGTCCGCACCCGAGCCACGCAGATGTTGTCCCAGGCGGTGTTGCAGCAGTACGGATCCACCGCGCAGATCGACGCCACACAGCCGCCGCAGCTCGTGGTGAGCGCGTTGCCTTGAATGCACTTGTCGTGCGGGCAGTTCGAACCGCTGCAGGGACCCGCGCTGACAATCTCGCGCGGCCCCATCGAGCCCTCCCCTACGCCGCTCTCCCCGTAGAGGCCCGTGGCCGAGACGAGGTACCAGAAGAAGGAGCCCAGGGAAGGCACTTCGGTCAGGATCGGCCCCGTGGACGTCGTGGTTCCCGACCAGCGCGTGCAGGCATTGGGCACACCTTGCAGGGTGGCGGGGGTCGTCGCGGGCAGGTGCGCCAGGTCGGCAGGCACTCCCCGGTACAAGGTGTACGACTGCGCTCCCGCGACCGGCTCCCACCCCATGTCCGTTCCGCCCGGGAACATCTGCGTCGTGGGGAGAACCGGCTCGGGCAGGCTGGGGACAGCCTGGATACAAGCGGAGAACTCCGATGTGTCGGTCGTGATCCCCGTGCTGCTCGCCGTGGCGGTGATGAATTCGCCCGGCAAGACCGACGCCAGAAGTGTGAACAAAAGGGCAGTGCTTCCAACGGATGTTGTCGTCGCTGTGCTGAATCCTATCCGTCTCTCCCCCTCGCCGTGCCCTGACGGATCACACGTCGAAGACGCGAACAACTCCAGCTGGAACGTGCGCGACGGGGTGCTCTGAAGCGTCCCCTCGACCGCCACGTCTCCGCCGGAAGTAGATGCGGCGGTCAGCACAGGGAAGTTCTGGCCTCGGTTGGGGCCCATGTCCAGGTCCAGCGGATCGTTTGCCGTCGGTCCGTCCAGGCCGAGGTTGATTCCCAGCCCACCGTTGGAGTGGATGAGGTTCGCTTCGAAGAAGTTGTCCGCGGCGGGCGCCAGGACCTGGATCCCATCGCCGTTGTTGTTCCTGATCCTGTTCGTGATGGGACTTCCAGACTTGCTGATTCTGAACCCTATCCTGGTGCCAGACGAAACACCCTCCACGAGGACCCCTGGCCCGGAGTGACCCAGAGGGGCGCCGCTTTGACTGGCCCCGATATCGTTATTCTCGACCGCCGTAAACTCGCTGTCATGGATGCGAAAACCGCCGGTGTGATTGCCACCCACGACATTTAGCGCCAGGACGGTTGAAACCGCGCCGCTTACGAGCACGTTGGGTCCACCGGAGCCGACGGCCATCGTGCAGGATGCGTCCGTGCCGAAGCAGTTATTCCGAACCATGTTATTGGAGGGCTTTACGAGGCCACTGTTCTGGATGATTACATTGGTGCCGTTCCCGGAGATGATATTCGACATGCCCGCTGCTGTTGAGAAGAACGTACCGATCTGATTGCCCGAGCTTCCCGTGATCACGACCCCCATCATATTGCCCATCGCGGCCGTGCCCGTCACGTCGGTGCCAATGAAGTTCTCCCCCACCAGGTTGCCGGTGGACGTGAAGGTCGCGGCGTCCTCGATGCTCACGCCGGGACCACCGTTCGCCGAGATGACGTTGCCCGTGCCCTCTTCCCGTCCGCCCACGATGTTGTTCGAAGCGCCCGTGATCCGGACGCCGCCCCCGGCGTTTCCCACCGGAGTGATGAGGTCATCCCCGATGCCGATCCAGTTATGAGTCACGTCGTTGCCCGTGGCTCCGTTCTGGAGCCGCACTCCAGGGCCGAGGTTGCCGGAGATGAAATTCAGCTCGACCAGGTTGTCGAGGGCTGCATCTATGAGGACGCCGTCACCGTTGGGCAACGGCTCCGGCGGGTCTGAATTCTTCAGCCCGATCATGTTCTGGCGCACGAGGTTCCCGGTCGACCCAGTACCGAGGATCTTTACTCCGGAATCGGCGTTGCCGGAGATGCGGTTCTGAATGACGTCGTTGTCGTTACTCTCCAGGTGGACGCCCTCCGAATTGGGCACAGCGAGCACTCCCGACGGGTCGGTCCCGATGGCGTTGAGCCGTACCAGGTTGAGTTGCCCGAGAGCACGTATTCCAAAAGAACCGGTATTTCCAGAGATCGTGTTGAACGCAGTTCCGCCGTCGTCCCCGTTGATGGTGACGCCTCCATCGTTCGGCAGCGGGGAGAGGCCGTTCCGTGTCGTCCCGATCGTGGAGAACTGGACCGAGGCGTCGAGCGTATTGTTCGCAATTCGCACACCACGCCCGACGTTCCCCGAGATCAGGCATCCGTCGGCGCTGCTTCCGCCACCGACATCCGGTGCGCTGGTGCCTATGGCAAGGACGCCATCCTGGTTGCCGGCCGCCGTCGTACCGTCGGGCTCGACTCCGATGAAGCAGGCCCGAACGCTGTTGCCGGTGCCTCCTTCGATGCGGACGCCGCTTCCCGGGAAGTTGTTGATGGCCAGCGCGCGAACGATTGTGTCCTGCGTGTTGATGGTCAATCCATCGCAGGCGGTGCCGCATGAGCCGCCGCTCAGCACCACGCCGGGCGCACCGGACGGCAGCAGCTCCGCGGAGGCGTCGATCGTCAACGTCTCGGTCACCGCAGGCAAGGGGCCACCAATAGACGGCGTGATGGTGTGAGGCCCGGCGCCGGGGATGTTGAAGACGATGGTGTCCG
>JBOGOC010000122.1:0-36193 GCA_050747525.1 Candidatus Polarisedimenticolia bacterium
TGAACTCCTCACTGAACTTCCGCCTGTCTCGTGCCATCCCGTGGACCTCCCGGACCATTATCGTCCGAATCTCGCTGTCCAGAAAAAGGGGGGAAGATCAGCCTGAGCCGGGTCGAGCGAGCGTTGCACGCGCGCGCTTTTGCGCGGCCAGCGAGCGAGGGCGAAGGCGAACGGCCGCGGAGACCACTCCCCGCCGGGCGGCGACCATGACTGCAAGAGCGGAAACCACTCCCCGCCCCCGGCCACCATGGAAGCTGGCCGCCGCCGGGAGGCTTATTCGTCCACGGCGGCCCCGGCCCCCGACACTCCGTGCTTGGAGATCTCCGCCTTCAGGCGGACGGCCATGACGCTGCGATAACGGCCATAGGTCATGTAGATGATCAGGCCGATGATCAGCCACGCGATCAGGCGCACCCAGTTCTCGGGTGGCAGCGACATCATGAGCATCAGGCAGCCCAGGATCCCGAGGATCGGCACCAGCGGGACGAGAGGCACGCGGAAGGGGCGCTCGGCGTCCGGATGGGTGCGGCGCATCACCAGCACCGCGCCGCAGACGATGGCGAACGCCATGAGCGTCCCCATGTTGACCAGGTTCAGCAGCACGGTGATCGGCAGGAACGCCGCGAGAAGTCCGACGAACGCGCCGGTGAGGATGGTGGATTTCCAGGGTGTGCGGAATTTGTGGTGGACAGCGGCGAAGAAGCCGCGCGGCAGCAGTCCGTCGCGCGACATGGCCAGCAGCACGCGCGGCTGGCTCAGCATCATGACCAGCAGCACGGAGGTGATCCCGGCGACACCGGCCGCGGCGATGAGCAGCTTGGCCCAGGGGAGCCCCACCTGTCCGAAGGCGTCGGCCACCGGATCGCCGATGGCGATCTGGTTATAAGGGACCATGCCGGTCAGCACCGCCACGACCGCGACGTACAGCACGGTGCAGATCCCCAGGGAAGCCAGGATGCCGATCGGCACGTCGCGGCTGGGACGCTTGGCTTCCTCGGCCTGGGTCGATACGGCATCGAACCCGATGTAGGCGAAGAAGGCGAGCGCGGCGCCGGCCAGCATCCCGAGGGGCTGGCCGCCCGCGTCCACCTGGCCGAGCATCGGCTTGCCGAAGAAGCTCATGCCGGTGAGGCCGAACGGGGCGAAGGGGCGCCAGTTGTCCGGATTGATGAAGAACATCCCCACCAGGATCACGAACAGCACGGCCGCTACCTTGATCGCCACCATCACGGCATTGAAGCTGGCGCTCTCCCGGATGCCCACCACCAGTACGACGGTGACGGCCGCCACCACCAGGACCGCCGGCAGGTTGATGAAGGAGCCCGTGGCCAGAACCTTGCCGACCGCGGGGTCGTAGACGATGACGGGCCCGGCGAGCGCGTGGGGTACGGTGATGCCGAACACTCCGAGCACCGATTGGGCGTAGCTGGACCATCCGTTGGCCACCGTGGCCGCCCCGACGGCGTACTCCAGGATGAGATCCCACCCGATGATCCAGGCCATCAGCTCGCCCAGCGTGGCGTAGGCGTAGGTGTAGGCGGAGCCCGCCGTGGGGACCATCGATGCGAACTCGGCGTAGCACAGTCCCGCGAAGGCGCACACCAGCCCTGCCACGATGTACGAAAGCATCAGGGCCGGCCCGGTGGTGTTTCTGGCTACCGTCCCGGTTGAGACGAAGATCCCCGCGCCGATGATGGCTCCCACGCCGAGGGCGGTGAGCTGCACCGGGCCCAGAACCCGGCGCAGCCGGTGCTCGCCCTTCAGCTCGGCCAGCATCAGCTCGAGCGGTTTCCTTGCGAAGAAGTTGTTAGCCACGCGTTCCTCCCATGGTTCCCGAGGACGTGGCTGACCGTCCCCGCCAGAGATAGTAGACCGGAATCCCGGTCAGCACGATCACGAGCCCCGGCCAAGAGGTCTCAGTGCGGTAGAGAAGCAGGATCAACATGATGATGGACGCTCCTGCCATGTACAGCGCCGGCAGGACGGGATAGCCGAAGGCCCTGTAGGGGCGGGGCGCATCGGGGCGCTTGCGGCGCAGGATGAACACCCCGGCCACGGTCAGCACATAGAAGATGAGCACCGCGAACACCACGTAGTCCAGAAGCGAGCCGTACAGGTTGCCGTAGCGCACCTCTCCCGTGGCGGCATCGACCGCGCGCGTGCGCGGGAGCACCAGCAGGCAGGTCCAGGCCCCCTGAAGCACCAGACCCTTCGCGGGAACGTGCATCCGGTTGAGGATGCCCGTGCTTCGGAAGAAGAGCCCGTCGCGCGCCATCGCGTAGTACACGCGCGCGCCGGCCAGGATCAGTCCGTTGTTGCAGCCGAAGGTCGAGATCAGGATCGCCACCGCCATGACGGTGGCTCCGGCGGGGCCGAAGATGGCGTTCAGGGCCGCCGTCCCCACGCGGTCGTCGGGCGCCGTCTGGATCGCCTGCAAGGGGAGCGTGCACAGGTAGGCCACGTTGGCCAGGACGTACAGCGTGATGACCAGCAGCGTGCCCAGGGCCAACGACAGCGGGATGTTGCGCTTCGGGTCTTTCACTTCACCCGCGGTGAAGGTGATGTTGTTCCAGGCGTCCGCGGAGAACAGCGAGCCCACCTGGGCCACGCCCAGGGCCACCACGAGGCCCACCAGCCCGCCCGCGGCCGACACGACCGGGAGCGAGGTCAGGTAGCTGGAGGCGATGGGAGCCGCCTCGCGCACCGTCCAGAATCCGTCGAAGTTGGCGGACAACGCGCCGGCGTTACGTCCCACCAGAACGCCCAGCGCGATGAGCGCCAGCAGGGACAGCGTCTTGGCCGACGTGAAGACGTTCTGGATCATCTTCCCCAGCCGGATGCCGCGCGTGTTGATCCAGGTGAGCAGCACGATCGACAGAATGGCCACCAGCTGCTGAGTGGAAAGGCTCACCGCGTAGTGGGCGGACAGATCTACCGGCGCGATGATCCACTCTGTCGGAGAGATGGACGGCACCAGCACGCCGAGGAATCGCGCGAACGCCACGCCCACGGCGGCGATGGTCCCCGTCTGGATCACCAGGAAGAGGGTCCAGCCGTACAGGAATCCCCACAGCGGAGAGTAGGCTTCACGCAGGTAGACGTACTGGCCGCCGGCCTGGGGCATCATGGCCGCGAGTTCGCCGTAGCTCAGGGCCGCGGTCACCGTCAGCAGCCCGGTGATGATCCAGGTGAGCAGCAGCAGGCCAGGCGAGCCGACCTGCCGGGAGATGTCGGCCGAGACGATGAAGATGCCCGAGCCGATCATGGATCCGGCCACGATCATGGTGGAGTCGAGGAGGCCCAGCTCGCGGACGAAACCGGTTGAAACCGTCTCGGGTGTCTCGACTCTGGAAACGGTCAGGCCCGCTCCTATGGCCGGCAGGATGAGTCGCCGGGGGGCTATCTATACGTCATGGCCGCGCGGCGCGTCAAGAAGAGTCTGGACGTGGCGGCCCGGATCATTACGATGGCGTGAATGAAAAAGCCCTGGCGCGTTGCGGTGGTGGGAGGCGGTCCGGCGGGGGCCACGTGCGCGCGCCTGCTGGCGCGCAGCGGAGCGCGCGTCACCCTGTTCGAGGCGAGCCCCGGGCAGGAGAAGCCCTGCGGCGGGGGCGTGCCCGCCAGCGCCCTGCGCGAGTTCCCGGAGCTGACCGATCCCGCGCTCCCGCGGCGGGTTTCCACCGACGTGGTGATGTTCGGCCCGTCCGACGTCCAGGCGCGGCTGAGCCTGCGGGGCGGGCTCCACCTGTTCGCGCGCCGCGAGCTGGACGCGTTCCTCAGGGCCCGTGCCCGGGTCGAGGGGGCCGAGGTCGTGGAGACCCGTGTCACGTCGGCCCGGCGTGGGGCCGGCGGCCTGTGGGAGCTGTCCACCGATCAGGGGGCGGCCGGCCCCTACGACCGTCTTGTGGCCGCCGATGGCGTGCACGGCGCGATCGGGCGGCAGCTGGCGGGCCCCTTCCCGGAGGAGCAGCTGACGCTGGCGATCTACGCCTACGTGCCGGTGGTGCCGCGCGGCGAGGTGGTGCTCAAGTTCTTCGACGGCTTCAACGGGTACCTCTGGGTCTTTCCCCGCCGCGATCATCTGTCGGTGGGGATCTGCGGTCTGAGCGGCCGCGTGACGGTGACGCGCCTGAAAGAGGAGCTGCACCGTTTCATCGAGACGCACCATCCGGAGGCGCGCGTGGCGTCCGGAGTGCTCAAGGGATACTTCATTCCCGCGAGCCCCAGGCCGCCGCGGCGCCTGAAAGGAACAGGATCGGCCGGAGGATGGGCCATGGTGGGGGACACCGGTGGCTTCGTTGACCCGCTGACCCGCGAAGGGATCGCGCACGCCATGCGCTCGTCGGTGACCGTGGCGTCGCGCATGGCGCAGGAGGCCAACCTCGCCACACCCGAGCTGCACCCCGATCTTCGCTGGGCCCACGCGCACGGGTCTGCTTTCTACCGCGGCGACTTCCTCGATGCGATGACGCGGCTGGCGGGCTCCGCACCGGCCATCCGGCGTGTGCTGGCGGATCTCCTGACCGGGGATCAGTCGTATCGCGGGTTGAAGAGGCGCCTGCTGCTGAACGCCATTCCCTGCGGCATGCAGGTAGGGTTCCGCACCCTCGCCGCCATCGTGGCCGCCGCGCGCTAGGAGGCCCGGCTCCTCACGGGGCGTCGGCCGCCCTCAGCAGGCTCTCGGCGAAGGGCCAGCGGCCGTCGATCCATTGCTCCTCGCGGACGAAGCCGGCGGTCGACGCCAGCCGATCCACCTCCGCCACGTCGAACTTGCAGGAGCTCTCGGTCCAGATGCTCTCGCCGCGCGCGAAACGCGCCGACAGCCGCGCGCCCGGGATGTCCACGGTGTGAGGGTGACGCGAGACCAGGTGCATCTCCACGCGTCTCTCGGCGGCGTTCCACCGGGCCTCGTGATCGAAAGCGCGTGGATCGAAGGCTCCCTTCAGCTCGCGGTTGATGCGGGCCAGCACGTTGCGATTGAAGGCCGCGGTCACGCCGGCCGGGTCGTCGTAGGCGGGCCCCAGGCGAGAGGGGTCGCTTTGTAGATCTGTCCCCAGGAGCAGGGCGTCCCGGCCCAGCAGGTGCGATCGCACTTCCATCAGGAAGCCGGCCGCCTCCTCGCGCTGGAAGTTGCCGATGGTGCTCCCCAGGAACAGCACGAGCAGCGCGCGGCCCGAGGGACGCCGGCGCGCTACCCGACGCAGCCCCTCGAGGTAGGGCATCCTCAGCGGCGCGATCCTGACCCCCGGGATCTCCGACATCTCGACGCGGCACCGCTCCAGCGAGAGGGCCGACACGTCGATGGGGTGGTAGGTCACCGCCTGGTGGCGGCGCGACAGCTCGCGCAGCACCCAGCGGGTCTTGCGTCCCGATCCGCTCCCCAGCTCGGCCACGATGACCGGCAGGTCGGAGAATCCGGCGATCCGGCCGGCATGACGGCGCAGGAGGCGCTGATCGGCGCGAGCCAGCCCGTATTCGGGCAGATGCGTGATGGTCTCGAAGAGCGCCGAGCCCACGGCGTCGTACAAGTAGCGGCTGGGGATCTCCTTCTGCCCCGGCGTGCCCAGCCCGTCCCGCACATCGGCGGCGAAGGCTGCCCTCTCGAGCGCCGTCCGGGCCGGCAGGATGGTGGTGGCGTGAGACGACATCTAGGGCTCCACGCAGCGGAATGCCGCTTCCATGGGCGTGTAGTGCGGCTGGAACCAGTTGCGGAAGCTGCGCCGCAGCAGGCGCGAGGCGGTGCGGGTGCCGCCCCCCTTCAGCACCCGGTGGGCGCCGTCGTGCTCTCCCGAGAAGAAATCGGCCGAATAGCCGGGATAGAACGGCAGCGGGACGAACCCCTCGAATGCCTGGAACGGCGTGCGCGTCCACTCCCAGCCGTTGCCCGCGAGATCCACCACTCCGAAGGCGCTGTCCCCCTCGGGAAAGGAGCCGACCGGCACGGGGTCCCATCGCGCGAAGTCGAAGTTGCCGTGCCGCGCCGTGGGAGCCTCGTCGCCCCAGGGATACGCCCGCTCACCTCCGCCGGGCGCCCCGTAGGCCGCCCTGTGGAATTGAGCCTCGGTGGGAAGGAGCGCTCCCCGCCATCGCGCGTAGGCCGACGCCTCCGCGTGGCTGACCAGCACGGGCCACTCCAGAGGCAGAGGGATCTCGCCGAATGTGGCGCGGTAGGTCCAGGGCCCTGTACCCGAGGGGCGCCAGCCCTGTGGGTGGGTCAGGCCAATCCGCTCCTTCCAGCTCCAGGCCGGCCGCGTCCACAGGGACCGGTCGTCGTAGCCTCCCTCCTGGACGAAGCGAAGCCAGTCCCGGCAGGTGACGTTGGAGCGATCGATGACGAAGGCGGGCACGTCCACACGGTGCTCCGCCCGCTCGTTGTCCCAGCCGAAGACTCCTCGATCGGGAGCGGGGAGCCCCAGGGTCGCCTCGCCCGCGGGGATCTCGACGCTTCCGGACACATCGCGCACCGCTTGAAGCACGGGTGCGGGGGCGCCGGCCGGCACCTGCATCCGGTGCAGAGGCATGCGCCTCAACAGATAGACGAGGGTCTCCGCGTGCATCAGTCGATGCTCGATCACGGCGTGAAGCAGCATCGGGTCGATCTCCGCGCGCTCGATCAGAGCGTCGACCGAAAGGCGCGCGCGGACGGCCCACTTCTGCACCTCGCCTGGAGGAGGCCAGTCCTCGGGGCGGTCGTCCGGCAGGGTCCCGTCCACGGGATCGATGCCAAACGCGAACAGTCGATCGAAGCCGGCATGCCCGGGGTCGGCCGGGCCGGGGGCCGCCGCGGCCAGAAGGTTCCGGTCGAACGCCTCCAGGTGGCCCAGATAGAACACCCCGCGATGCCGCTCGTCGATGGGACGCTCCAGCAGCCCTTCGGACGACACCAGCCGGAGCACCTCGTCGGTCCGCCGGCGCGCCGCCCGCAGCTCGAGGTCGATCGATGTGGTCATACCACGGATTCTAGTTGAAACCGTTCCCGAGGCGTGGCTCGTGGGCACCGGATTCCTCCCCGAACATGACCGATTCTGATAGTCTCTGCCCCGCGCCCAGCGGGATACCTCCGGGGCCTGAGGTCAATGCGTATGTGTTTGACAAAACACACCCTCGGCGGTAAGTAACCTTGACCCCCATGCCTACCAACTCCGGCCCCAGAGTCGTTTCTTCCCGTGTCCTGGCCTTCTGCCTGGGGGTCCTGGCCTGGGGATGGGCGGGGGTCGCGGCGGTCCCCCCGGCCCAGCCGACGGCCGAGGGGGTGCGCGAGGCCATGCTGGGAATCTACGTGCATGGTGTCGACGCCGACCTGGCGGCCAGCGTGCTCGGGCCCCAGGCGATACCGTTTCTGATCGACCTGCTGCGCGACGAGGGCTTTCCCCGCCGGGACAACCTGGTGGCTTTTCTGGCCCACCTCGATGCGGGAACGTCCACTCCTCACCTGGTGAGGCTGCTGGCCGAGCCTCCCGTCGATCCCGGGGTCCCGGAAGAAGGGCGCGCGATGCTGCTGGCACCCCAGGCCCTGGGCCACATCGCCGCGCGCGGTGACGCCGCGGCGCTCGACGCGCTGCTGGACATGACGGCCGACGGCTCCGAGGGGGGCGTGCTGCGCGGGACGGCCAACCTCATGCCTGACCCGGCGGCCATGCGTGGCGACCTCCTGGAGATGGCCCTGCGCGGACTGGCTTTTTCCAACGCGCCCCATGCGCGCGCGAGACTGGAGTCGGTGGCGGACGGCCGGATCAGGCCCTCGCGCACGCACGATCTCGCCGGGGCGGCACGGCAGAGCCTGCGCATGATGCAGGGGCAGGACGGGTCCTCGGATCTGCCGGCCCCGGGCCCCGTCGAGGGGATCGACGTGACCGACCCGGCTGCCCGCGGCGCCGACTCGGGGCTCACCTACTCGAATCACATCACCATCAGCAACCCCATGACCAACACCCGCCTGGACAGCGTCCTGACGGAGGCCACGCTCCGGATGGGTCGCTCGGACTTCGCCGCTGACGTGGCCTGCTGCGCCTCGCTCAGCCGCTCGAACTCGGGCGGAACCGTGGGGACGGCCGGTGACGGGCTGGGCACGATCGACAGCGGGCCCGAGCTCACCGCGCTGTTCTCCCTCCCCGGGTCGCGCGTGAAGGTGGTGACCGCGATCAACTGGTGCTCAAGCCCGGGGATGAACATCATCGGGTGCGCGAGGCAGCCCGGCAACGGGATGGCGGTCGTACGTCTTTCCCAGATCGGGTCCGAAGCAATCCTGTGGGCGCACGAGTACGGCCACAACGCGGGGCTGGCCCACAGCGCCGATTCCGCCGCAATCATGTTCGGCACCCTCACCGGGGGGAACAACGGGCTCGCGCTGTCCGAGTGCAACGGGTACCACAATCCCCATCCCAGCGCCGATATGACCACCACCGACACGGGGGCGTGCGGAGACTCCGACGCCGACGGGGTGGCCGAGACCCTGGACAACTGTCCCTTCTTCTACAACCCTGCGCAGACCGACACGGACGGGGACGGCCAGGGCGATCCCTGCGATGGTGACGCCGACAGCGACGGGGTGGCGGACGCCGTGGATTGCGCCGACGTGGACAACCAGATCTGGTCCATTCCCTCGGAGGTGCTCGACCTGCAGCTGACGCACGACGTGGGATCTGGCACGGTGCTCTCATGGAGCGCGCCGGCGCAGATCGGCGGGGTGCCCGCCTCGGTGCACTACGACACCATCCGATCGCTCGTGTCCTCCGATTTCGTCACCAACGCCGTCTGCGTGGAGACCGACGACGGGCCCAACACCACCGCCGCCGCGGCTCCGCCGCCGTCGCCGTTGTGGTCGGCCGAGGGGAACGCGGTGGGCGTGCGCGCCGGCGCCTCGGTCGGGGCCGCCGGAGACTTCGACGCCGACGGCTTCGACGACGTGGTGGTGGGGGTGCCCAGCCACACGTTCATCGAGGACCGCGAAGGCCGCATCGTGCTCTACTACGGCTCCGCGACGGGGCCGGCCGCCGTCTCGGTCACCGAGAGCAACGCCGACTTCGCGGGGATGGGGACGTCCGTGGACGGCGCGGGGAACGTGAATGGCGACCTCTACGACGACGTGATCACCGGCGCTCCCTGGTACGACAACGGCGTGCTGTTCGGCGGCGCGGCCATGGTGTATCTCGGCTCGCCCTCCGGGCTGCCGTCGTCTCCTTCGTGGATCGTCTCGCTCAGCGTGTCCGACGCGTTCTTCGGCCAGTCGGTTTCCGGAGCCGGAGACGTCAACGACGACGGCCACGACGAGGTGGTGGTGGGAGCACCCAACCTCAACGCGGTGACCTTTCAGGAAGGCGGAGCCTTCCTCTATCCCGGCTCTCCGTCCGGGCTGGCGGGCGCGGCATCGTGGAGTCCCACGGGAAGCCAGAGCGGTGGACGCTTCGGCGCCGCGGTGGCCGGAGTCGGAGACCTGAACGACGACGGCTTCGACGACGTGGCGATCGGGGCGCCCCAGGAATCCGATGGAGAGGCAGGCGAAGGCAGGGTGCACGTGTTCCTGGGATCGGGGTCCGGTCTTTCCGCCACTCCCGTGATCGTCCTGCAGGGAGGGCAGGCCGGGGCGGCCTTCGGCTCCGTGGTCGCGGGAGCCGGGGACGTCAACGACGACGGCTTCGACGATCTGCTGGTCGGTGCCCCCTTCTACGACGGCGGGCAGACCGACGAAGGAAGGGCCTATCTCTTCCTGGGATCGGCCGCGGGCGTGAGCGCGGTGCCGGTCTGGACGATGGAGGCGGATCAGGTGGGCGCCCTGGCCGGCGCGTCGGTCGCCGGAGCGGGCAACATGAACGGAGACGCCCGTGCCGACATCGTGGTGTCGGCTCCGGGGTACGACAACGACCAGTCCGGTGAAGGGCGGCTCTACGTGTTCCTGGGCACTACGGGTGGTGCCTCGATCGACCCGGTGATGGTGCTGGAAAGCAACCAGTTCAACTCCGGGACCGCGATGGTGGTGTCGGGAGCCGGACACGTGACAGACGGGCCGCTGGACGGGATCCTGTTGGGCACGCCGCAGTTCGACAACGGCCAGAACGACGAAGGGCGCGCCGCGCTCTTCATGGGATCGACCTCCCTGGAGCCGCCTGCAGGGTCGATCACGTATTACTACGTCCGTCCCCGCAACGGATGCGGCACCGGCGCCGCCGGCTTCAGCTCCTCGGGCTCCGAGCAGCCCGCCCGATCCTGCCCCTGACCCCGCCGGAAGGCCATTCCGCACTGTAAACCTAACGCGACGCGCATGGGTCTATCTTGCGTCCATAGTGCTGTACTTCTCCTACGGAGCCCGGCCGCCGTGAACCTTACACAGGATGTTGCCTGGAGGTCAGCTGCATGCGCCGGTCCCTGCTCGCGACCAGTGTCATTCTCCTCGTTCTACTCGCCGCCGGGATCACCCCGGCCCCTGCCCAGGGAACCTCATCGGTCCTGAAGGGCCGTCTCGTCGACACCGCTGGTGAAGGGCTGCCTTCCGTCCCCATCCATCTCACCAGCAAGAGTCAGCCCAGCGGCAACAAGTCGGTCGTCACCGACATCGAAGGGAACTTCCGCGTCCCGGTCCTTCCTCCGGCCAATGACTACTTCATCAAAGTGGACTATCCGGGCTTCGCCACCATCGAGGTGGGGCCCATCGACCTGGATCCCGGCAAGACGACCATCCAGGACGTGACCCTGCGCAGCGACACCGAGCTGTCCGAGACCATCTCGGTGGTGGGACACGGCAGCATCGTGGACCTGGAGGAGAACAGGATCTCCACGGTCTTCAACTCCGAGTTCATCGAGGGGCTTCCGATCATCGGCCACAACTTCCAGGACATGCTGGTCCTGGCGCCCGGCGTCACCGACACCGATGGCGACGGCAATCCCAACGTGCACGGCGCGCGCGACACCGGGATGCAGATCCGCCTGGATGGGGCCAACATCACCGATCCGGTGTCGGGAACCTTCGGGCAGAACCTGAACCAGGACATCATCGAAGAGCTGGAGGTGATCACCGCCGGTGCCTCGGCGGAATGGGGGCGCGCGGATGGCGGCTTCGCCAACATCATCACCAAGTCGGGGGGCAACGACTTCGACGGCCGCTTCTCCATCTTCTGGCAGGGCAAGTTCCTGGACGGCAACGGCGCGAACAACAACGACGTGAACGACTTCGAGGACGACCTGCCCAACTACCAGGACATACGTCCATCGGTCACGCTGGGGGGCGCGCTCGTCCGTGACAAGCTGTGGTACTTCGGATCTCTGCAGATCCTCGACACCGAGCGGCCGGTCAACCAGGTCGGCGCCAACATCCTGGTGACCTCCCGCGGGCACAGCGGCTTCGCCAAGCTCACCTGGCAGGTGGACCCCTTCAACAAGATGGCCTTCCAGATATCCACCGATCCGCGCGTGTTCGAAGGGCTGGGGCTGGCGCTGGGGGTCTCCCCCGACTCGGACTTCCTCTTCACGCAGGGCGGGATCACGCCGCAGCTCAAGTGGACCGCCACCCTTTCTCCACAGCTCCTGCTTGAGTCGGCCGTCACGCACTTCGAGTCGGGGATCGCGGTGGAGTCGGTGTCCCCGTTCTTCACACCCACCTTTGTTCAGACGACGGTCGTGGGCAACACGGTGCAGGCCCTCTATCCGTGCGAGGCCATCAACTGCAATCCGGCGCGCGGCGAGAAGAGGACCTTCCAGCAGGACCTCATCACCGGGGGCGTCACCGGCCCCTTCAACGTGAAGACCGACGACAGCCGCACGCGCAACTCCATCAAGACCGACCTGTCCTACACCATCGAGGATGCCTGGGGGCAGCACAGCCTCAAGTCAGGGCTGGAATTCGCGGACGAGAAGTTCTCCGACAGCGTCATCACCAATCCTCTGCTGGTGGATGTGACCCGTCCGGTCCAGTCGGAGAGAGAGGGCGACGGCTCGACGCTGCCCGATCAGATCAGTGGGCTGCAGCAACTTCAGACCTTCGACCCGCTGGAGACTCCGCAGCACGCTTCCAGCTTCAACAGCAGCTTCTACCTGCAGGATTCCTGGAAGCCGCGGCCCAACCTGACCATCAATGTGGGCATGCGCTTCGACAGGGAGGACGTGGACACATCGGGCTTCAACTACTTCGACCCCCGCGCCGAGCGCCGCGCCTCCGTGGGGCTGTGGGCGTCCATATGTGCCGAGGCGAGGGCGCAGCACGTGGTTCCCGCATTGGGGAACCCTAACTGTGAGTCGGCGGAAGTGTACAACGGCAAGCCTCCGGATATCGGCGACGATGACCTGGCCACCTTCCGCGACAGCAACGGAGACGGGATCAACGACGTGGATCCTGCCATCGTATCGCTCGACCTTGACGGCAACGGGACCATCAGCACGACCATGGACGAGGGGCTCGAGTTCTTCAGGGAGTTCACGCGCTTCGACGAGCGCCAGACCGAGAACTTTTCCATCGTCAACAACAATCTCGCGCCCCGGGTGAGCGTCTCGTGGGATCCGTGGGCCGACGGCAAGACGAAGTTCTTCGGCACGGCCGGCCGGTTCTACGACCGGCTCTTCCTGGCCACCATCACCGGGGAGATCGGCCCGGACAACATCAACTTCCTCTACCAGCCCAACGTCAACAGAGTCATCCTGCCGGACAGTGCGTCGCGCGCGGCATCCACCGTGAGCATCACGCAGATCGACCGCGACCTGAGAACCCCCTACACGGACGAGTTCACGCTCGGGTTCGAGCGCGAGCTGGCGCCCGAATGGTCGCTCAGCTTCACGTACATCAACCGGAAGGCCCAGGACCTCCTTCAAGATATGGACGTCAACCACGTGACCTGCCCGCAGTTCGGCCAGCTGGGCGTCGACCCCAGGCTGGTGTGCGGCGACGGCGGTGTCCTGGAGACTGACCGGTTCGGCGACGCGGGAGGTGGATTCTCTGGCGCGGCGGCGGGCATTACAGGAGGGAACTTCGGCTTCAACGCGGCCGGCGGCGGCGTTCTGGCGAAGAACGGTGCCCCCGACCTGTACACGGTGAACAACTCCTTCAACCAGATCCTGCGCATCAGCAACTTCAACAGCTCCACGTTCGAATCCTACGAGCTGCAGGTGGTCAAGCGGCTGCACCGCAACTGGCAGATGCAGGCCAGCTACGTCTGGTCGAAGGCGTTCGGCCAGGCCGAGGCGTTCGCGGCCGCGGTGGGCAACGATCCCGAGACGGTGGACGACGAAGAAGGGTACCTGCTGTTCGATCAGCGGCACGTCCTGAAGTTCCAGGCCGTGACACGGCTGCCGCACGAGATCAGCCTGGGCTCCGTGGTGCAGTGGGCCGCGGGGACACCGTTCTCCATCACGCGCACCGTCGTGGACGTCGACAGCACGGGCAACACCATCTTCCGCGGCCTGTTTCCCACCGGGCAGCGCAACGACATGCGCAACGAAGGAGCCTGGCGCATCGACAGCCACGTGGAGAAGGCGTTCACGCTCGGACGGGTGCAGGCCTCGGCCTTCCTCAACATCCAGAACATGCTGAACTCCGACGACCTGATCATCGTTCAGAATGATCTGACCGCCATCGATGGCGTGGGACTGCAGGCCAACAGGAACTTCGGGCGCCGCTTCGAGCTGGGAGCGACCTTCAACTTCTGATCGGCGCCGAAGCGGCGGAGGGCAGGCCGGGCCATGCAGGTCCGGCTTGCCGCCGCGCCTCAGTTGGCGAACCAGGGCTCGGGGCGCTCCACCCCCAGGTTGAAGCCGCTGGAGAACGGGCGCGGGCGGCGGGTCAGCCGCGCACGGTACGGAGCAGCGCCTTGAGTCCGGGAGCGGTCACGTCCATCGTGGCGGACGGGCCGACGCACTTCATGAACCAGGGACCCTGCGGCATCTCCACCACGCCGGCCACCATGCGGTAGCCCTCTTGTGGCGCGGACGGAGCCCCCATCCCACCGCTGCCGCCGGTGTAGGTCCCCGAGATGTCGACGTAGGTGATGCTGAGGCTGTCGTGGGGCAGCTTCTCGATGGTGGCATGATCCGCCGAGCTGCTGCCGTCGGGCTGCTGGAACTGGCCGATCCAGCGGTCGATGTTGGCCTGAACGGACCCGCCCGTTCCCGGAAAATGGAACAGCGCGCATTCACCGGGGCCGGTGTCGCCCGATGCGGGGTCGATCCGGTATTGAGCGAGGCGCATGCTGCTGCTCGGCTCCTCGGACTTCCATCGTGTGGGAGGCTGGAACGAGAGCCCCTCCAGCGTGACCCGCTCGGCGAGTGGAACGGAGGCGGCCGAGTCAGCGCCGTCTCCAGTGTCGCTGGAGCAGGCTCCAAGCGTCAGCGCGGCGCAGAGAGCCAGCGCCGTATATACGTGAGCATGCATGACGCGGATTCTACCATCGGGACCAGCTCGCGTCTCTCGGATATACTCGGCGCGGAGGTGGACGAATGCGTCACCTGACGATGGTCCTTCTGGCCGCCCTGCTCGTCCCCGCCGCCGGGGGTGATGCGGACGTTCCGCTGTTCGAAGGTCTGGGCACGCACAGCCGCACCGTGAGCGGCTCTTCGGCCCTCGGGCAGCGGTACTTCGACCAGGGACTGCGCTTCCTGTACGGGTTCAATCACGACGAGGCCATGCGCGCGTTCCGCAAGGCCTCGGAGCTCGATCCGCGCTGCGCCATGGCGTGGTGGGGTGTGGCAGCCGCCAACGGGCCTCACATCAACCGGCCCGCCGTCCCGCTGGAGCGCGAGCAGGCCGGGATGGACGCCGTGCGCCGGGCCAGGGCTCTGGCCGAGCAGGCCACCGAGGAAGAGAAGACGCTCATCGAGGCCATGGCGGCTCGCTTCGCGATCCCCCAGCCGGCCGATCGCGCCCCGCTGGATCGTGCCTACGCCAAGGCGATGCGCGCGGCGTGGAAGCGCTACCCTAATGATACAGATGTAGGCGCGCTGTACGCCGAGTCCCTGATGGACCTGAGGCCCTGGGACCTCTGGACCCGGGACGGAAAGCCGCAGCCGGAAACCCCCGAGATCCTCGCGACCCTCGAGCGAGTGATGGCCATGCAACCGGGCCATCCGCTGGCCCTCCATCTCTACATCCACGCCGTGGAGGCGGGCCCCACTCCCGGCAAGGGGGCCGCGGCCGCGGATCGGCTGCGCGACCTGATGCCCTCGGTTGGCCACATGGTGCACATGCCGTCACACATCGACGTGCGGCTGGGGGCGTGGGAAAAGGCCCTCACGGCCAACACCAAGGCGATCGCGGCCGACGAGGCCTATCGCGCCGTCGTCGCGCAGCAGGATTTCTACCGGGTCTACATGGCCCACAACCATCACATGCTGGGGCACGCGGCCATGATGATGGGGCGCAGCGCGGATGCGATCCGCGTCATGGACCAGATGGTGGCACGCATCCCGCCCGAGTGGGCGTCGGCGTCGGGGGGAGCCGCCGATGGCTTCATGGCGATGCCGCTGGAGGCCCGGGTGCGGTTCGGGCGGTGGGAGGAAGTGCTGGCCGCCCCCGACCTGCCCGAAGGCTTCCCGATCGCGCGGGCCCTGCGGCACGTGGCCCGCGGCATCGCTCTGGCCGCCACAGGGCGCGTGGCCGAGGCCCGCACCGAGGAGCAGGCCTTCGAGAAGGCCAGGGCGCGCGTTCCGGGCGACGCGTTCTTCGGCAACAACAGAGCGGCCGACCTGCTCGCCGTGGCGGGCCCCATGCTGGAAGGGGAGATCCTCTACAAAGAAGGAAAGCACGACGAGGCCTTCGCAGCGCTGAGGCGGGCCGTCGATGCGGAGGACGCCCTGCGTTACGACGAGCCGCCCGACTGGATCCTCCCGGTGCGGCACGCGCTGGGGGCGGCCCTCCTGGAGTCGGGGCGCGCGAAGGACGCCGAGCAGATCTACCTCCAGGATCTCACCAAGCTGCCGCACAACGGATGGTCCCTGCTCGGCCTTTCGCGCAGCCTCTCCCTGCAGGGACGCAGCGCCGACGCCTCCAAGGCCCAGGCCCGGTTCGAGAAGGCGTGGGCCGGCGCCGACGTGAAGATCGCCTCGTCGTGCCTGTGCCAGCCGGGGACGGCTCCGGCTCTCTCCTACGTGGGGTCGATCGAGCAGTGGCGCCGGCAGCGTGAGGATCGCCTGCGGTCCGACACCGGCTGGCTCACCGTGGCGGGTCTGTACTGGCTGAAGGAGGGATGGAACACCTTCGGTTCCGACGTTTCCAACGCCATCGTGCTTCCAGCGTCGGCCCCCGCGCGCGCCGGGCTGTTCGAGTTCCGCGAGGGTCGTGCGACCCTCCGGCTCGAGCCCGGGATCGAGGCGATGGTGAGCGGCAAGCCCGTCCGGACGGATCCCGTCCCGCTGAAGGCCGACGACGAGGGAGACCCCGACCTGGTGCAGATGGGTGACCTGACCATGTTCGTCATCCGCAGAGGAGACCGCCACGCCATCCGGCTCCGGGATCGCAACAGCAAGGCCCGCCGCGAGTTCGCCGGCCTGCGCTGGTACCCGGTGAGCCCCGGCTACCGCGTGGAGGCGCGATGGGAAGCGTACGATCCGCCGCGGATGATGAAGGTGCCGAACATCCTGGGGTTCGTCGAGGAATCCCCCTGCCCCGGCGCCGCCACGTTCGAGCTGGGCGGGAAGACGTGGCGCCTGGAGCCGATCCTGGAGGAGCCGGGCGCGGAGGAGCTGTTCTTCATCTTCAAGGACGCCACGGCAGGGCGGGAGACGTACGGGGCCGGCCGGTTCCTCTACGCTGACCTGCCCAAGGACGGCCGCGTGACGCTGGACTTCAACAAGGCCTACACGCCTCCTTGCGGCTTCACCTCCTATGCGACCTGCCCGCTGCCGCCCGACGGGAACAAGCTCACGATCCCCATCGAGGCAGGGGAGAAGTTTTCGGGTCACTGAGCGGCGGCGGGGAGCGGTCTTCGCGGCCGTTCGCCGTCTTGACGGTCGCGCCGGAGGCGGGGAGTGGTCTCCGGGGAAATTCGGCGTCGTGGCGTTAGCCACGACGCCTCACTCCCGCTTCCGCCTTCGCCCTCGCTCGCTGGCCGCGCAAAAGCGCGCGCGGCCAACGCTCGCTCGACCCGGCTCATGCTCCAGAGGGCCGCCGGAGACCACTCCCCGCCTCCGGCGCTCGCGAAGAGACTCGTCGGCCCCGTCGACCACTCCCCGCCGCCGTCGTTCCCACGCAACCTTCAAGAAGAGAGAAGACCAGGACCGAGCTCGTGGGAGCGTGCGCGATCATCCGGTCTTCGTTCGGCGCAGATTGCCTGACGCGGTGGCTGCGAGCCGACTCACGCGAGGCCGGGGGTGAGGAGGGAATGGAGCGAGTGCGGCGTGGCCAACGCCACGCCGCCGAGCGCGCCTCGGAGACCACTCCCCGCCCCCGGCCGCCATGGAAGCTGGACAGCCGCTGAAGAGCTATCGCCCCATCTCGCCCACGCGCCTGAAGTAGTCGGCGAACGCCGCCATCCCCCCTTCGGCCTGCTGCCAGTCGTAGTTCTCGTCCGGGGCGTGATAGCCGTGCTCGGGAAGAGAGAGGCCCAGGAAGTAGACGGGGGTCTTCAGCACGCGCTCCATGGAGAGCACGGCGCCGATGGATCCCCCCTCGCGCACGAAGACCGGCTCCTTGCCGAAGGCGAACTTCACCGAGGCGCGGATGGCGTCGGGGAGCGCCCCTTCGGTGCGGCCCTTGTACGGGGGAAGCGCGTGCTCGGCCTCGACCTTCACGTCGGGGTTCTTCTTCTTGATGAAGGCCTTCATCAGCTTCACCACGCTGCTGGACTTCATGTCGGGAACCAGGCGGCACGACACGATGGCCGTGGCGCGCGGCGGAATGATGGTCTTGATGCCGGGGCCCTGATAGCCGCCGGCGATGCCGTGCACCTCGAACGTGGGCATGCACCAGATCCGCTTCATGATCTCCACCGGGTCGTTGACCCGCAGCGACTTGAAGAGGTGATCCTTCTTGAAGGCCGACGTCGAGAAGCCGGACTTGCGCAGGTCTTCGATCTCCTTCTTTGTCGGCGGGACGACGTCCTTGTAGAAGCCGGGGATCTTCACCTTGCCGGTGCGCCCGTCCACGATCTCCGAGATGAGCTGGCAGATCTCGGTGACCGGGTTGCGGGCGGCTCCACCCGAGGTCCCGGAGTGCTGGTCGGTCTGGCCCGTTTCCAGCGTGAGGCGGAACCCCTGCAGGCCGCGCAGGCCCGCAGGACACGCCGGGCGCTGGCGGGAGACCCATACCGTGTCGCTCACGATCACCGAGTCGGTCATCATGGCCTCGCGCTCGGTCTTGATCGTGCCCTCGAAGTGCGGGCTGCCGATCTCCTCCTCGAGCTCCCACAGCAGGTTCACGTTCACGCGCGCGCCGTTGCTGATGGCGTAGCGCGCGCCCCAGAGGGCGGTGAGCGCGGGGCCCTTGTCGTCGGTGGTGCCGCGCCCGCGGTACTTGTCGCCTTCCATGGTGAAGGCGAACGGCTGCGTGTGCCAGCCGTCCTCCATGATGGCGGGCTGGACGTCGAGATGGTTGTAGATGGTGACCGTGGGCCAGGAGGGATCCTTCTGGAAGGTCCCGTGGACCATCGGATGCCCCGCCGTGGGGATGACGCGCGCCTGCCCGCCCATGCTTCGAATGAGCGTGGCGGCGTAGTCGGCGCCGCGGCGGCAGTCCTCCCGGTGGGCCGGGTTGTTGGACACGGTGGGAATCTCCACCAGCTCGCGCAGGGTCTGCTCGAAGCGCGCGCGCTCGGATCGGGCGTAGTCGAGGAGGGATTGCCTTGAAAAGGTCATGTGCTCTCCTGGGTTGAGAGGGGCTCGGGCGGGGATGGTACCCGTGCGGTCACCGGGGCGTCAACCGAGCTCACGGCCGCAGCGTGGCCGCGACGCGCGCGGCGCCCAGCAGGGCGGTGTCCTGGTTGAGGATGAGGTGCACGGGCATGCGCCGCATCAGCGGCTGGAAGCGTCCCTTGGCGAAGAACCGGTGCAGGAACCCGCCGGCGGCAATCAGCGGCACGATGCGAGGGGCGATGCCACCCCCGATGTAGACCCCTCCCAGCGCCATCACCTTGAGGGCGAGGTTGCCGGCCTCCGATCCGTAGGCGCACACGAACAGGTTCATGGTCTCCACGCAGATGGGAGGGCCGCCGGCCAGCGCCGCGGTCGAGATCACGGCGGCGGCGTCGCCGCGGCTCATCTCATCGGTGAGCGAATCGGGGACATCGAACCGGCCGCTGGAGGCGAGCCAGGCGAAGATGTCGCGGATCCCCAATCCGGAGATGACCCGCTCGACCGAGGCGCGCCCGTACAGGCCGCGCAGATGGATGAGCAGGCTGACCTCCACATCGGTGGAGGGCCCGAAGTCGGTGTGGCCTCCCTCGGAGGCGTTCGGGATCCACCGCGTCCCGTCGTGAACCATGTACGCTTCCCCCAGTCCCGTGCCCGCGGCCAGCAGGGCGCGTGGAGAATGTTCGAGTCGCTCTCCTTCGTTGAGTGTGAGCAGGTCGTCTTTCTGCAGAGCCTCCACTCCGTGTGCCGTGGCCTCCAGATCGTTGACCAGCCTGACCGGGCACCGGAGCAGCGCGCTCAAGGACGATTCCTCCACCACCCAGGGAAGGTTGGTGGCGTGCACGCGCCCATGGGCGACGGGTCCGGCGATGCCGAAGCATGCGGCCATGACCTTCACCCCGGGATGGGAAGCCAGGAACGCCTCGCACATGGGCTCCAGCCGGTCCGCGTGCGCGCTGGGGATCTTCACGCGCTCGAGGAGCCGTGCCCCGTCGAACAATCCGAGGATGACCTTGGTCCCGCCCACGTCGCCCGCCAGAAGGTGGCGCGGCACGGGGTCACTTTGTCCGGACGGCGTGGCCGCCAAACTGGTGGCGCAGAGCCGCAAGCACCCGGGCCGCGAACGAGTCGGGGCGGCGGGAATGGAAGCGTTCGTACAGCGAGAGCGTGATCACGGGCGCGGGGACATCCCGTTCCATCGCCTCCAGGATGGTCCAGCGACCTTCTCCGGAGTCCTCCACGTAGCCCTTGATGTCCTTCAGCTCGGGGTCGTCCTCGAAGGCTCTCTCGGCCAGCTCCAGGAGCCATGAGCGCACCACGCTTCCCTGGTTCCACAGCTTCGCGATGCCGCGCAGGTCGAGCCCGTAAGGGGAGGCCTTGAGGATGTCGAATCCTTCGGCGTAGGCCTGCATCATCCCGTACTCGATGCCGTTGTGCACCATCTTCACCATGTGTCCCGCGCCCGGGCCTCCCACGTGCATCCAGCCGCCGGGAGGGGCCAGCGTGGTGAGGGCGGGGGCGAGACGCGCCACGGGCCCGGGCTCTCCTCCCACCATCAGGCAGTAGCCGACCTTGAGCCCCCATACGCCGCCGCTGGTCCCGCAGTCCACGAACTGGATGCTCCGCGCCTGGAGGTCGGCGTGCCGGCGGGCCGAGTCCTTGTAATACGAGTTGCCCCCGTCCACGATGAGGTCGCCGGCATCCATGTGCGGCACGAGGTCGGCGATCACCTGCGTGACCGGGCCGCCCGCGGGAACCATGAGCCAGACGGTGCGCGGCGGCGTCAGGGACGCCACCAGATCCTCGAGCCCACGGGCGCCCCGGGCGCCCATGGCGACCACCCGGCTCACGCTCTCGGCGTGATGCGCCCAGCCCACCACGTCGTGCCCTCCCATGACGAGGCGCTGCACCATGAAGCTCCCCATCCTGCCCAGCCCCACGAATCCGAGTTGCATGGCGACCTCCTTCGGCGATCAGAGCCGGGAAAGCAGATGGTCCAGCCCCGCGATTTTCGATGGACCCAGGTGCAGCCGCACGGCGCGCAGTCCGCGCGAGGCGAGCGACTCGAAGTCTCCGGCGGCCTGCGCGGCCTGTAGCGTGGCGAAGGTGAATGGCTGCCCCGGGATGGGGCGGTCCACCTGCTTGCTGCAGGTGATCTGTAGAAAAATCCCGTTGGCTGGCCCTCCCTTGTGGAGCTGTCCGGTGGAGTGAAGGAAGCGCGGCCCGAAGCCCAGCGTCGTGGCCACGCGGCATCCGTCGCGCAGCGTCATGCGCAGCTGGTGAAGGCGCGCGGCGACCGCGCGGTCGGCGTGCAGGTAAGCCATCAGGGCGATGTAGTCGCCCGGTTTGGCCGCGCGCCGCACCTCGGCCAGCAGCGGCCCGAGCCCTCCCGCCGCGGCCCGCTTCCAGGCCGGGGGGACCGCCCACGCGCGCAGCCCTCCTTCGTCCAGATCGGCGGGCGGAGAAGGGAGCGATCCGGTCTCCGTGTACAGTTCGAGCACCCGCCGCGTGTTGTCCTTGCTTTCCTGCACGTTGGGCTCGTCGAAGGGATCGATGGCCAGGACGGAGCCGGCGGTGGCGGTGGCGATCTCCCAGATGTTGAACTGCGCTCCCAGATCGTAGAGGTCGTCCAGCTCGAGCGTGATGCACGGGTTGCCGGCCGCCCTCAGGGTCCGCAGCCTCCGATCGATGATCGGCTCCTTCGAGCCGTGCAGCTTGAGCCGCACGAAGAGCCGAT
Organism: Candidatus Polarisedimenticolia bacterium; assembly: GCA_050747525.1. Taxonomy (GTDB): domain Bacteria; phylum Acidobacteriota; class Polarisedimenticolia; order JACPZX01; family DASXTC01; genus JBOGOC01. The sequence continues at coordinate 21,497 of JBOGOC010000122.1, forward strand.
CGCGCCCGTAGCGCGACGGGGGGCCCGGATCCTCGCCTTCCACCGGGATCAGGCCGCGCCCTTCCTTGCCGGTGCTCTCGGCGATGAGCTGCTCGGCCCAGTAGCCGAAGCTGGCGATGCCCGGCGACAGGACGAAGGTCACCTTGTCGCGGTGCGTGATCCCCAGCGCGCCCAGGGCCGCTCCCAGCGCGAAGGGGACCATATCCTGGGGGGGCACGTCGGGGAGGATTCCGTCGATCACCTGCTGGGCGCGCGACAGCAGGCGCGCGATGTCGATCCCCAGCAGCGCCGCGGGCACCATGCCGAAGTAGGACAGCGCCGAATACCGCCCGCCGATGTCGGGCGGGTTGATGAAGATCGCGCGGAATCCGCTCTGCCTCGCCTCGGCCTCCAGCGGTGTCCCCGGGTCGGTGATGGCGGCGAAGTGGGACGGGGGGGCCTTCGCCGCGAAGTAGCGGGCCAGCAGGGCGCTCTCGATGGTGGTCCCCGATTTGCTGGCCACGATGAAGAGCGTCTTCGCCGGATCGATGGCGGCCTCCACCTCGGCGATCGCCTCCGGATCGGTGGTGTCCAGCACGTGGAGCGACGGGTGGCCGGGGCGGCGGCGGAACGTGCGGCGCAGGACGTCTGCGGCCAGGCTGCTGCCGCCCATGCCCAGCAGCACGGCATCCTTGAACCCCGCCGCCTTGATGGAGTCGGCGAAGCCGTTCAGCTCGGCGATGCGCCCGAGCATGAAGCCGGCCGCCCGCATCCATCCCATGCGGTTGCGGATCACCCTGGCGTGATTCTCGTCCTGCTTCCAGAGGGTCGGATCCCCCGTCAGGAAGCGGCGCACGAAGTCCTGCCGCTTCAGCCGCGAGAGCGTGGACCGAACCTTGGCTTCGTGACGGCCGAGCTGCCTGAGCATGCGGTCATATTAGCAGCGCTGGACTGAAGCTGAGATAATGATGGCTCACGGAGGATTCTCTCGTGGACAATGCGGCCACACGCTTCGAGCGGGCGTGCGCCCGGCATCCGGTGGATCGCACCCCCTTGTGGATCATGCGTCAGGCGGGGCGCTACCTCCCCGAGTACCGGGAGATCCGCTCGCGTCACTCGCTGCTGGACATCTGCCGCACTCCCGAGCTGGCCTGCGAAGTGGCGATGCAGCCGCTGAGACGGTTCGACCTGGACGCCGCCATCCTCTTTTCCGACCTGCTGATTCCGGTGCTGGCCCTCGGCATCCGGTTCGACATCGTGGAGAAGCGCGGGCCGGTGCTGCCACGCCCCCTGACATCGCCGTCCGACATCGACGCGCTCCCCCGGCCCGACCTCTCGCAGGTCAGCTTCGTCTTCGAGACGATCCGGGCCATGCGGCAGTCGATCGCCCGGCTGGGCCGGCCGATCCCGGTGATCGGGTTCGCCGGCGCCCCGTTCACGGTGGCCAGCTATCTGATCGAAGGTGAGCCCACGCGGGCGTTCCAGAAGACGAAGCTGATGATGTACCGGGAGCCGCGCGCCTTCGATCGGCTGCTGGATCGTCTGTCCGATCTGGCCATCGCCCACGTGCGCGAGCAGGTGAACGCGGGCGCGCGCGCGGTGCAGATCTTCGACAGCTGGGCGGGATGCCTGGGCCCGCGCGAATACCGCAGCCACGTGCTGGCGCCCACGCGCCGGATCTTCGAGGCGCTGAAGGGGATGGGCGTGCCGTCGATTCACTTCGCAACGGCGGGAGAGAGCCTGCTGGATCCGATGGCCGAAGCCGGCGGCGACGTGATCAGCGTCGACTGGCGTATTCCGCTGGGAACCGTGCGCGCGCGGCATCCCGATCGGGCCGTGCAGGGGAATCTGGATCCGCTGGCCCTGATGGCGCCGCCCGAGGTCCTGCGCGCGAAGATCCGCGATGTGCTGAGCGACGCCGGCCCGCAGCCGGGCCACATCTTCAACCTGGGCCACGGCATCCTCCCCGACACACCCGTGGAGGCGGTGGAGCTGCTGGCCGACGAGGTGCACGCGGCGGTGCCGCGCTGAGCGGCAGGGATCCCGTGCTGCCGGCGCTGCTGCGCTTCCACGCGGCTTCGGGACTGCGTGTGGCGCTGCGAGGTCCGCTCCCGGCCGCGGTCGCCGTCACGGCCTGGTTGGGCCTTCAGTCGGAGCCGGGCGCGCTCATCGCGCAGGCGGCCGGCGGCCTGGTGGGGCGCGGAGGCAGCGTCGTCCCCGCGGCGGTGGCCACCGGGATCGCCTTTCTCATGTCGGCCTGGGCCGCCCCGCGCCTGCGTGCGGCCTCCCGGGGATGGATCCGGCATCTTCCTGCCGGCTCGAGCGATCACCGCCGGGCCATGATGGCGGCGCTGGTGGCCGCCCAGGCGCCTCTTCTGGTGGCGATGGCGGCGCTCGTGGTGGTGGCCGCTCATGCCGGAGCGATCGACATCGCGCGGGTGCTGGCTCTGCCGCTCATCTCGCTGGGGGCGGCGCATCTGGCAGCGCCCGTGGGCCCGCGCGCTGCGCGCGCCGTGGCCGGACTCGCGATCTGCGCCTGCGGCATGTGGGGGCACTGGGCCGCCTTCGGTCCCGGCCTGGCCGTGATGGCGCTGTTCGACAGGACGCGCGCCCCCTTTGCGGAAAGTGACGCCGGCGCGGGGACATGGAGAGCCGATGGGCGCGGCCAGGCTTCGCGCGCGCGTCTTGCCTGGCGCGCCCTGGGGCTCGACGCCGGAGCGCCGTTCCTGGTCGCGGGGGCCTGCGTGCTGGCGGGCGTGGCCATGACCGTGAACAACGCCCTGGTCCCGCCGGCCACGGGCCCCGTGGTCCGGCTGGCCACCGTCCTTGCGGCGGGACTCTCCGTGGGTCTCTTCTCCGCCTCGATGGCACGGGGACTGCCGGTCTGGGGCTGGGCCCGATCCCTGCCCCGATCCAGCCGGAGCCGGATCCTGGAGGACGCCCTGCTGCTGTCGCTTCCCGCGCTGGCTGCGTGCACGGCGGCGTCGTGGCTCGACGCGAGGGCGGCGGCCGCGGCGGCGGCGTGCGTGCCCTGGCTGTCCGTGCGCGCGGCGGGATGGATGAGGTCCACGAAGCACGGAGCCGATGAGTGGCGTCCCGCGGGTGAGGGGGCCGTGCTGGCCGGGGTGGTCTGCCTGCTTCCGTGGGCCGCGCTGGCCAGCCTTCTCGCGGCGCCCTTCGCCCTGGCGTGGGCCGCGCGCCGCGAAGCCGGAATCAAGGTGACCGCATGATCCGTCTCGAGGACGTGACCTTCACGTATGACGGCGAGCATCGGGTCCTGGATGGCGCCGGTCTCGTCCTGGGCGGCGCCCTCACGCTCGTGCTCGGGCCCAACGGGTGCGGCAAGACCACCCTGCTTCGTCTGATGGCGGGCGTGGAGCGCCCTGATGCCGGAACCGTGGAGATCGACGGCCACGATCTCTGGAAGGACGAGGTGCTCGCCCGACGCCAGCTGGCCTACGTTCCCGAGCAGCCCGACCTGACTCCGTACGCCAGCGTGGGAGAGATCCTGCGTCTGGTGTGCCGCCTTCGGGGAGAGCCGCTGGAGCGCGCCATTCAGGCCCTGGGCGAGGTGGGCCTGCAGGATCGAGCGTCGGCCACCGTGCACCAACTCTCCTCCGGGCAGAAGAGGCGCGTGCTGCTGGCGGCCGCCCGCATCGGCGAGCCGCGGGTGCTGCTCCTGGACGAGCCGCTGGAGGCGCTTGACCGTATGATGCGGGAACAGGTGCTGGGATGGATCGAGCAGCGCCGGCACTCGGGAGCGTCGGTGGTGCTGGTCACCCATCAGATCGAGCCGTTCGTGGCGGCGGCAGCGCGCGCGGTGGGGTGGCGGAACGGCCAGCCCGTGGTGATCGATCTTCCGGACCAGGCAGCGGATCGGCGTGCCTGTCTGGAATCGCTGGCGCGCGGCGAGCCGGCCTTCGAGAAGGGGCAGACGATGAGCATCGATGCACGTGAGCTGAGGCCGGGTCTGTGGCGCTGGACGGCGCCGCATCCCGACTGGACACCGGAGAAGGACAAGCCTGGCGGCTGGGGCCGCATGGTGGGATGTGTCTCCTACGAGCCGGCCGACCCGGCCGAGCCCTTCATCCTGTTCGACCCGCTGGCTCCACCGGCCGGCAGCCCCGAGGAAACCGAGTTCTGGAAAGCGTTGGACGCCGATGTGGCGCGGCGCGGCAGGCCGGTGGCGATCCTGCTGGGGAACTTCTGGCACGATCGCAGCGCGCAGGCCATCCTGGATCGCTATCGCAGCGAACCGGGCGCGGTGGTCTGGGCGCACGCCGCGGCATCGAGCCACATCCCCACGCGGATCGAGCGCACGTTCGATGAGCAGGCACGGCTCCCGGGGGGCGTGATGGCCTACCCGATCACGGGGCTGATGGACGCCGAGACCATCTACTACATCCCCGAGCACCGCACGCTGGTGGTCGCCGATGCGCTGATCGGAGCGGGGCGCGGCCGCCTGCGGGTGCCCCCCCACTCGTGGGCCGAAGAGGGCTCCGAGGCGCAACGCGCCTACAGCGAGGACTTCCGGAGTTGCCTGGCCGCCCTGGCCGGTCTTCCCATCGACATGGTCCTCGTTTCGCACGGCGAGCCGGTGCTGAATGACGGAGGACCTGCCCTTCGGGACGCGCTCAGCGCGCCGGCATGGGGGGAATGAGCGTCCGTCAGAACGTGCTTTTTACGTTTTTCCGCGTACAAATCATCATACGGCTTATGAAACATCGGGTCGCCTCCTGGCCTTAGGACGCCCCGCCCGCTGGCACCGGTGTTGCTCCCGTCAACCAATTCACTGAGGGGATCTGCCATGCGGGGTTTCAAACGGATTCTGATGGGGTGCCTGCTGGCGACGGTCGCGACGGCGATGCCGGCGTGGGCCACAGGCCTGACTGCATTTCACGATGCCGATGTGGCCGTGGCCTGGTTCGACCTGTTGTACGACGCAATCCAGACCGAACGGCTTTCGCCTCCAGTGGCCTCGCGCCTGATCGGCTACCAGGGGGTGGCGCTGTACGAGTCGCTGGTGCCCGGCATGTACGGTCGTCGCCAGCTGACCGGGCAGCTCAACGGGTTGGATGGCTCAGGTCCGCGCTGGGTGCCCGGAGCGCACTGGCCCAGCGTCGCCAACGCGGCCATGGCCCGGATGATGCGCGCCACATTCGCGTCCGCCTCGGCTCCCACGTTGGCCGCCATCGATGCTCTGGAGCAGGAGATCGAGGGGCGCTTCGCCCGCGTGCCGGCGCGGTTCAAGGCGCTCTCCGTAACGCACGGACGGGAGACGGCCGACAGGATCCTGGCCTGGGCGGCGACCGATGGCTTCGCCACGGTGAACAACTGTCCCTACACTCCGCCGGTCGGTGAGGGGCTGTGGGAGCCGACACCACCCCTCTCCCGTCCCGCCCTCCAGCCGTGCTGGGGGGATCTGCGTCCGTTCGTGCTGACCTCCGGGAGCGAGTGCTCGCCGCCTCCGCCCCCCGCCTTCTCCACCGAGATCGGCTCCGCGTTCCGGGCGGAGGCTCAGGAGGTCTACGACGTCACCACGCAGATGACGGACGGCCAGGAAGCGATCGCGCTGTTCTGGTCGGATGATCCGGGCAACACCGGCACCCCTCCCGGCCACTGGACCTCCATCGTGGGACAGGTCGCGGCGAGCCGGCGCTTCTCCCTGGCTCGCGCCGCCGAGGCGTACGCGCGCGTGGGGCTGGCCGTGGCCGACGCCTTCATCGCAAGCTGGGATGCCAAGTACACGCACAACCTGCTGCGTCCCGTCACCTACATCAACGACGTGATCGATCCCGCGTGGAGCCCGCTGCTGTCGACGCCTCCCTTCCCCGAGTACACGTCGGGGCACTCCACGCAGTCGGCGGCCGCCGCGTTCCAGCTCACCGACATGCTCGGGAGGCTCGCGTTCGTGGATGACACGCACGAAGCCCGCGGTCTTCGGCCCCGTTTCTTCCGCTCGTTCGGCGTAGCGGCGCGCGAGGCGGCAGTCTCGCGCCTGTACGGCGGGATCCACTATCGCGCGGCCATCGAGAAGGGACTCGAACAGGGAGAGTGCATCGGCCGGGCCATCCGGCGCAGGGTGCAGTTCAGCAGGAACTGAAGGGTTGCGGCGCCGGGCTCAGGATGCGATCCCGAGCAGGTCCTCCAGGGCCCGGCGACCGCCTTCAGGCAGGGAACACCCGTCCCCCACCAGCAGCGCGACGAACGGGTGATCGAGCAGCCGCTTCAGCCCGGCACGGGCGGCTTCCGGATCCGCGTACTTGTCCGGCGGCAGCAGGCTCAGGCGGCCCGGCGGCTTGCCGATGACGGCGTCCCCCACCACGAGCACGCGGATCTCCTCGACCAGCAGCGCCGTCTCCCCCGGGGTTTTCTGGCCGGTCAATCCGATGGCCCGCAACCCTGCGGGGAGGAGGTCGCCGCCGGCGTACTCCCCGTCGACCCGGGTCCCTTCGGGCAGCCGCGCCGCATCGAGCCGCGGCACCAGCACGCGTGCCTTCCATCGGCCCGCCAGCGCGGTCGCCCCGCGTGCGTGGTGCGCGTTGGTGATCACGATGGTGCGCGGGATGGCCACCTTCTCCAGGGCTTCGAGGTCTGAGGCCGACGGGGCCGGCGGATCGATGGCCACCGCCTCACCCGTCCCGTTCAGCACCAGGTGGCCGTTGAAATCGAGCCCCTTGTCCTGGCTGAACACCGACCAGCAGAAAACGCCGGGCACGATCTGCTTCATGAGAGGTCCTTTCCGAAGATCACCTTGTCGTCGCCCACGGCGAAGAAATCGGGGATGCGGGCTATCTCCCGGTAGCCCGCGGCCTCGTAGAACCCGCGGGTGGCGCCGTACGAAGTCTTTCCGCCCGTCTCGATGAACACCTTGCGGGCACGCCGTTCGCGCAAGTCCGATTCCATGAACCGGACCATGGCCATCCCCAGCCCCGCTCCCTGCGACGCCGGGTCGATGGCGATCCAGTAGAGGTCCCAGCATCGGTCCGAAAGGGGCACCTCTCCGTAGCACATGTATCCGGCCAGCGCTCCGTCATGCTCGATGCAGCGGAAGTCGTAGTCCGTCTGGCCCGGGCGCGTGAGGGCGTGCTCGATGAGCTCCATGGCCACGCGGATCTCGGGCTGGGAAAACGCCGCGGTGCGCTCGAGGATGCCGCGCAGCGGCTCCCGATCGGCGGAGGCGAGCGGGCGGATGAGAGGCCCTTCGGTCATGCCGCGTATACTAGATCACCATGACGGCCGGCGGACGAAGTCAGTGTCCTGAGCCGATCGTGCGGGTCCCCTCGACGGCTCCGCGGCGGCCGAGGGTCGCCTCGATGATGACCTTGATGAGACCGTCGTATCCCTGGCCGCTGCCGCGGGCGGCGCGGGCCAGGCCGGCCCCGTCGGTGATGTCGGGGTTGGCATTGACCTCCAGGATCCACGGACGGCCCTGCGGGTCGAGACGGAAGTCGACGCGTCCGTAGTCACGGCACATCGTGGCTCTGTAGGCGGCCACGGCCAGCTCCTTGATGCGCTGCTCGACGGCGGGCTCGACCGGCGCCGGGCAGACCCCATTGGTGTTCCTGTACTCGAAAGAGTCGTGGACCCACTTGGAGCGGTACCCCACCACCTTGCGCTTGCCTTCGGGGTAGGTGAAGACGATCTCGGAGAGGGGGAGCGGCACCGGCGGGTCGTTGCCGATCACGGCAGAGTTGATCTCGCGACCGTCGACGTACTCCTCGACCACCGCGTCCTGCGCGTAGCGCTCGTGCACGTAAGCCACCCTGTCCTCCAAGGCGTGCCGGTCGTCGACCACCGAGGCCTCGTCGATCCCCACGCTGGCGTCCTCCAGCGCCGGCTTCACGATCAGCGGGAAGGCCAGGCCGTCCAGGGCCGTCCCCAGGCTCTCCCCCCTGCGGGCCAGGAAACCCCGGGGCGTGGGCAGGCCGAGTCCCGACAGCAGCGCCTTCACCAGGGACTTGTGGGTGGTCAGCCCGCAGGCCACGGGCCCCGAGCCGGTGTAAGCGACCCCCAGAAGCTCCAGCAGGGCGGGCATGTTCGCATGGGCCAGGTTCGACCCGCGGAACGACTCGCAGAGGTTGAAGATCACGCCACCCGGATGCTCACGCACCCAGGCAGCCACCGGAGCGATGTCCTCTTCGACGTAGATGCGCGAAGGGGTGTGGCCCAGCCTCTTGAGGCTTCCTTCGACGGCGATCACCTCGACGATCACGTCCTCGTCGTCGGGGTTGCCGGCGGGGGATTCGGGGAGCGCCTCCGGGGGCTTGCACCAGAGGATTCCCACCTCGGCCATCAGGATGCGCCCATGCAGGGATTCAGGCGCCCGAGGCCGTCTCCCGCAGGCGCACCGAGGCCGGTGAGCGGCGGTTCAGGCGGCGGCTGCGTCCGATCGCCTCCGAGAGGATGCGGCCGATCAGCTCCTCGTAGGAGATCCCCTCGAAGCGCGCGATGAAGGCCAGATCGCTGGTGCGGGGGTTGAGCCCGGCCAGAGGATTAACCTCCAGGCAGCAGGGCCGCCCCTGTGCGTCGCACCGGATGTCCACGCGGCTGAAGTCGCGGCATTCCAGGGCGCGGTGGGCGGCCAGGGCCACCGCCTCCACCTTGCGCCTCAGGGCGGGCTCGATCTCCCGGCCGGGCCGGTAGCGGACCTTTTCCTCGAACTCGGCCTTGGAGGTGCCGGTGTAGATGCTGTCCTCGGACGGATCGGCCACGATGACCTCCATGGTCCCCAGCACGCCCGCCTCGCCATTGGTCCCCAGGATCCCGGTGGTGAACTCGCGGCCCGGAAGGTACTCCTCCACCAGGGCCCGCTGGCGGTAGGTGCGCAGCACCCTGGACACCTGGCGCCTGAGCGACCTCATGTCGTGAACCAGCGACTGGACGGTCACCCCCTTGGCGGTCCCCTCGTGGATCGGCTTGACGAACAGCGGGAACTCCACGTCCCAGTTGTCCACCTCGGCCACGCTGGGGGCGACGAACCAGTCAGGTGTGGGGACCCTCTCGCTGCGGAAGACCTTCTTGGACATCCCCTTGTCCAGGCTGACCGCCATGGTCAGTGAGTCCGAGCCGGTGTAGGGGATCCCAAGCAGCTCGAGGATGGCCGGGACCTGGGCCTCGCGGCCGCGTCCCTCGATCCCCTCGGAGATGTTGAAGACCAGATCGACGTCCAGGTCGTCGTCGTGGGCCATCTGCAGCAGCCTGCGCGCGCTGCCGATGCGCATGGTGCGGTGCCCGTTGGCGCGGACCGCCGCCTCCAGGGACGAGATGGTCTCTTCGGTGTCCAGCTCGTCCGCCGCATCGGGCGGATCGTCCGGCTGGGCCACGTATTCGTTCTTGAGGTCGTAGGTCAGTCCGACCTTCATGCGGGTTCCTCATGGTAGGTGAACTGGTTGCCGGCATAGTTGCGCACGGTCAGCACGCCGCCGGTGTGATCGACCACGTAGTTGGGGTTGATCGGGATCTTGCCGCCTCCGCCCGGCGCATCCACCACGAAGGTCGGCACCGCGTAGCCGGTGGTGTGCCCTCGTAGCGATTCGATGATCTCCACCCCTTTGGCGACCGACGTGCGGAAGTGGGTGGTCCCGGTCACCGGATCGCACTGGTAGATGTAGTACGGGCGCACGCGGATCTTGAGCAGCTCGTGCACCAGCTTGCGGAAGGTCTCCGGGTCGTCGTTGATCCCCTTGAGCAGGACCGACTGGCTCCCCAGCGGGAACCCGCCGTCGGCCAGCATGGTGCAGGCCTGCCTGACCTCGGGGGTGATCTCGGCCGGATGGTTGAAGTGGATACTGAGCCAGAGGGGATGGTATTTCCTCATGGTCTGCACCAGCTCCGGGGTGATGCGCATCGGCAGGAAGACCGGCACCCGGGTGCCGATGCGGATGAACTCGATGTGCTCGATGGCCCGCAGCCTCCCCAGCAGCTCGTCCAGGCGCCGGTCGGAGAAGAGCAGCGGGTCGCCGCCGGAGATGAGGACGTCGCGGACCTGGGGGGTGCGCTTGAGATAGTCGATGGCCGCATCCAGGCGGGGACCGAACATCATCTCGTTCTCGTCACCCACCCAGCGGCTGCGGGTGCAGTACCGGCAGTAGGCGGCGCACATATTAAGAGGAAGCAGCAGCACCCGGTCGGGGTAGCGGTGAACGATCCCGGGAACGGGAGAGTTGCTGTCCTCGGCCAGCGGATCGAGCATCTCGTGGCGGGATACCAGGTGCTCCTGAGCGGTCGGAATCACCTGCATCCTCAAGGGACAGCGTGGGTTGCTCGGATCCAGGAGGGAGGCCCAGTAGGGCGTGATCCCCACGGGGAACCTGCCTTGTGCCATCTTGATGCCCTTGACCTCCGACGGTGTCAGGCGGATGTACTTCTGCAGATCCTCGATCGAGGCGAGGCGGTTCCGCATCTGCCAACGCCAATCATTCCAGTTTTTCGGGTCTATCTGAAGCTTGGCGAGCAGGGTATTACTGGAATTGGTCTCCATTAAGCCCTCGGAGGGTTCCCGGACGCACGTCTTCCGCCCTTGGGTCGGCGATGAAGGATGATGTGGTCAGGCCGGCGGTGACGGTCAGGGGAACCATGGGTGGGAAAGGGAAGGTCGGTGGCGAGGAGTGCCTCGACCTGGATGGTGACGATGACCCTGAGCGATGCCCTCTACGTTCTCGACGATCAAAGCATCATCATCGAATGAGTGATCGCATGATGGTGAAGCGTTCGTCATCATGTTGCGGATAACATTAACACGATCCGATCCTCTGTCAAGAAAAAGAGGACCGATCCGGAGATTTTTTGATGATTGAGATCCTCGAAGGCCTCCTCGCATCGATGGAGCGAGGCTCGCCGATCGCGATCGCCAGCATCGTGGCCGGCCATGGATCGCTGCCCATGTCCCGCCGCGCGAAGATGCTCGTCCATTCCGACGGGTCGCAGAGAGGAACGGTGGGAGGCGGGTGCATCGAGGCGGAGGTCCATGCGCTGGCGACCGAGGCCATGCGCCAGGATCGGGTTTTTCTTCGCTCATACACGCTGACGGAGACGCAGGCCGGGGCGGAGGGGCTCAACTGCGGTGGCACCGTGGAGATCCTCGTCGAGCCGTTCCTGCCCGATGGAACGGCATCGCAGGCCCGCGCGATCCTGATGCAGGCGCTCGATGCGCTGCGCCGGCGGGAATTGATGGTTCTCGCCACGCTGGTGGGCGGCACCGAATCGGAACCGGCCGTGGTGGGGCGCGGGCTCATCGGATCCGAAGGGTTGGCCGCGGGCGTCGGCCTGCTGGCGCAGCCGGGCGTCGATGCCGCCCTGCGGGGAGCCGTGGAGCGGGAGTCCCTGGCCATCATGGGCCAGGATCGAGCCGCCTGGATCCAGCTGCCTGAGACGGACGGGCCACGGCGGGCGCTGCTCGAGACGCTGTCAGCCCCCCCCGTTCTCTTCCTGTTCGGTGGAGGCCACGTCTCCCTGGCGGTGGCCGGTGTGGCCAGGCTGGCCGGGTTCAACGTCGTGGTGGTGGACGATCGGCCCGCCTTCTCGAACCCCGAAAGGTTCCCCGACGCCGACAGGACGCTGGTCCTCCCGATGGCCTCGGCCTTCCAGCACCTGGACGTCGACGAGGGGAGCTACATCGTGGCAGTGACCCGCGGCCATCAGCACGACGAGCCCGTCATCGAGCAGGCCCTGCGGACTCGCGCGGCCTACATCGGCATGCTGGGCTCGCGCCGGAAGGTGGCCATCATGTGGCAGAGGCTGCGCGAGCGGGGTGTGTCCGAGGAGGACCTCGCCCGAGTGCACGCCCCCATCGGCCTGCCCATCGGAGCGGACACACCCGCCGAGATCGCGGTCAGCATCGTGGCCCAGCTGATAGAGGCGCGGAGGGCTAGCGGGAGGCGGAAGCCCGACGGTGCGTGACGATGTCCAGTGTGAGCTGGGCGATCTCCAGGACCCACTCGGCCTCGGCAGTCGCACGGTCCGCATCCACCAGCATGAGCTTCTCGACCGGGACACCCTCTTCGGGGGGGACGAGGCTCTTGCTTCGCGACAGATCGACGTAGATCTCGTGAAGGCGTCCTGCCTGGCCGCGCACCTCGGGAGGGAGCTTGATGATGTTCTCGGCCAGGACCTCTCCCGCGTCCCGGTACCGCGACACCTCCACCCCCATGATCCTGAGCATCCCGCGGAAACAAAGCTCCACAATATCCCGGGCTTCACGGATCACGTCCGTGAAGTCGGCCTCGCTCCGAAGAGTGTCGAGAGCCTTCAGGCGCTCCCGTGCCTTGTCGAGAAACGCCTCGGCCAGTCTCACGTTCGTCATAGTCGCAGTCACGTCCGCAACACCCCGCGGCATGGTTGGCCTCCTCAGGACAAATACATTTTAGCAACTGCCGTACCAATGCCAAGTGATTTCTGACCATGGGGGGCAAGGATGCTAGAATCCGCCCCCTATGAGCGCCGCTGATCCGCCGGTGCCTCCCGCGCCACACCTGCCCGAGGCACCGCGCAGCCGGCTGGGACGCCTGTTCCGCCTGCTGATCGGCGCTCCACGTAACCCATTGGATCCAGGGATCTTCCACAAGATAGGCCTGGCTGCGTTCCTGGCGTGGGTCGGGCTGGGGGTGGATGGCCTGTCGTCCTCGGCCTACGGGCCAGAGGAGGCCTATCGCGCCCTGGCCGAGTACAGCTTCCCCCACATGGCGCTGCTGCTGGCCGTGATGATGACGGCCACCATCGCCATCATCTCCGCCTCCTACAGCCAGATCATCGAGAATTTCCCGACGGGGGGCGGCGGGTACGTGGTGGCCACGAAGCTGCTCGGCCCCTACGCGGGGGTGGTCTCAGGCTGCGCCCTGGTCATCGACTACGTGTTGACCATCAGCGTCTCCATCGCCAGCGGCTCGGACGCCGTCTTCAGCCTCATACCGGCCCTGAAGGGGGACTACAAGCTATGGGCCTGCTTCGCCGGCCTGGCCGTCCTCGTCGTTCTGAACATGAGAGGGGTCAAGGAGTCGGTCGCGGTCCTGATCCCCATCTTCATCATGTTTCTGGTCACCCACGGTCTGGTCATCGTTCTGGCCATCTTCGGCAACCTGGACGGTCTGGCCGACACGGTCGGTCTGGCGGTCAAGGAATCGCAAGAGGGGCTGTCGACCATCGGCTTCTGGGGCCTGTTCATCGTCTTCATGAGGGCCTATGCCCTGGGAGGCGGCACCTACACCGGCATCGAGGCGGTGAGCAACGGCCTGTCCGTGCTCAAGGAGCCCCGCGTGGCCACGGCCAAGCGCACGATGCTCTACATGGCCGTGTCGCTCTCCTTCGTGGCGGGCGGAATTCTGGTCGCCTATCTGCTCACGGGGGTCGTGGCGGAGGAGGGCAAGACCCTCAACGCCGTCCTGCTGGAGCGGGTCGTGGGCACCTGGTCCATGGGAGACATGCCCGTGGGCGAGTGGTACATCGTGGTCGCGCTGCTGTCCACGACGGCCCTGCTGTTCGCGGCCGCGCAGACCGGGTTCCTCGGCGGGCCCGGCGTGCTGTCCAACATGGCGCTGGACGGCTGGGTCCCCAAGCGGTTCGCCCACATCAGCGAGCGCCTGGTGGTGAAGAACGGCATCCTCCTGATGGGGGTCGGGGCGGCATTGACCCTCGTCTACACGGGCGCCTCGGTCCACCTGCTCCTCATCATGTACAGCATCAACGTGTTCCTCACCTTCAGCCTCTCGCAGGCCGCGATGTGCTGGCACTGGCTCGGGGAGCGCCGTGCAGACCGGCCCTGGCTCAACGGCTTCTTCATCAACGGCGTCGGTCTTCTTCTCACGAGCACCATTCTGCTGGTGGTGGCTGTGGTGAAGTTCCGCGAGGGAGCCTGGCTGACGCTGCTGATCACCGCCGCCTTCGTGGTGCTGTGCCTGAGGATCCGTGGGCATTACCGCCGCATTCGCTCCACGATGAAGAGACTGGACGAGGACCTGATGGACATCCCTCTGCCTCCGCCGTCGGCCGATGCGGAGAAGAGGTCCCGCGAGATGGACCACAACGCCCCCACGGCCGTGGTGCTGGTGAGCGGCTATTCGGGCCTGGGGCTGCACACGTTTCTGGGCGTGCACAACACCTTCCCGGGGCACTTCAAGAACTTCCTGTTCATCTCGGTAGGGGTCATCGACTCGGGGAACTTCAAGGGGATTCAGGAAATCGAGCACCTGGAGCAGAACACCAGGGAGATCGTGGTCAAGTACGTCGGCTACGCCCGATCGCTGGGCTTCACCGCCGATTCCCGCTATGCCATGGGGACGTTGATGGTGCCCGTGATGCGCAACCTCTGCGCCTCGGTGCGCAAGGAGTTCCCGCGGTCGATCTTCTTCGCCGGCCGGCTGATATTCCGCGAAGAGAAGTTCTATCACCGCTGGTTGCACAACCAGTCGTCGTCCACCCTCCAGCGGCGCCTGCAGTTCGACGGGATTCCCTTGATGATCCTGCCCATCCGGGTCCTCTGATCTCGTGGGGGGCGGCGGGGCGGGGAGTCGTCGCCGGGGACGTTCGCCGTCGTGGGGTTGGCCACGACGGCTCTCTCCCGCATACGCCTTCGCCCTCGCTCGCTGGCCGCGCGAAAGCGCGCGCGGCCAACGCTCGCTCGACCCGGCTCAGGCTGATCTTCCCCCCTTTTTCTGGACAGCGAGATTCGGACGATAATGGTCCGGGAGGTCCACGGGATGGCACGAGACAGGCGGAAGTTCA
>JBOGOC010000123.1:0-10657 GCA_050747525.1 Candidatus Polarisedimenticolia bacterium
GGCTCGCACCGGCATCGCCCCGCCCGACGCGGCGCACGCGATGCCGGACAGCGTGGCGTCCTCGTCCGATCGCACCTCCACCGGGACGCCCAGCAGCGCGGACTGCATCTCCATCAGGAAGCGCGAGCGGGCCAGCGGGCCCGTCGCCACGACGCGCTTCACGCGTCCCCCCGCTGCGGAAACGCAGCCGGCCACCGCGTGGGCGATCGACTCCACCGCGGGACGCGCGACGTCGGCCGGGGCCCAGGGAGAAGCGCCGCCTGGAGTCATCAGCACCGAGGGGAGGCCCGCGCCCCGCGCCTCGGGGCCGGCCGAGCCGGGCCCCCAGAACGACGCCAGCATCACCGCGCCCGGAGCGCCGCGCCGGCACACCCGATCGATCGAGGGGCCATCGATCGTCAGCCCCAGCCCGTCGCGCATCCAGTCGACGACGGCCCCGCCCGCGTTCACCGTTCCTTCCAGCAGGTGGCGCTTCGATCGCGCGTCGGTCCAGGCGAAGCTGGTGAGCAGGCCGGCGCGCCGGACGGCCCGTCCCCCCGTGGGGATCAGGATGAAGGCGCCCGTCCCGTAGTTCACCACGGCCGTCCCCGCAGCCCCCGAGGGGCTCAGGCCCATCGCCCCCACCAGCGCGGCCTGCTGGTCTCCCAGCATGGCGGTCACCGGGACGGCCCTGCCGTTCAGACGCATCTCCCCCAGCGGGCCCAGGCTGGGGCTCACCGACGGCAGCATGGCGGCCGGAACGCCGAACCGATCGAGAAGCCAGGGGCTCCAGGCCGAGGCGCCGAGATCGAACAGCAGCGATCGCGCGGCCTGCGTGGGATCGACCACGTGCGACGCGCCGTCTGAAAGGTGCCACATGAGAAACGTGGCCACGTGGCCGAACAGGATCTGCCCGCGCGCCCCCCCGCGGCGCCAGGCCGGATGCGCCTCCAGCAGGCGCGCCAGCTTCGAGGCGCTGTAGTGGGGCGACAGGGGGAGTCCGGTGATCCGCCGCACGCGCGCCGCGTGACGCGAGAGCCGTGCGCACACGGCGGCCGCCTCGGTGCTCTGCCAGGTGGGGGCCGGGCCCAGCGGCCTCCCCGTGGCCCGATCCCACAGGACGAACGTGGAACGCTGCGATGTGACGGCGGCCGCGGCGAGGGAGGGCCGCCCCGCCTCCTCGAGGGCTATGCGGATCGCGCGCCGGGCCGATGCCAGGATGGCCGCCGGATCCTGGTCGGCCCGCCCGCCCGGGCCGAAGCGGGTGCGCACCGGCACGCGGCCGCGCCCCAGCAGCCGTCCCGCGCCGTCGAACACCCCCGCCTTGGACCACGAGGTTCCCTGGTCGAGGGCCAGGAAGGCGGTCACAACGGAAGCCGCATCCCGTCCGTCGCCACCTCGAACCCGCGCGCCTCCACGGCGCGCCGCTCGTCGGAACCGACGGACAGCGCCGGGTTGCTGTGGTTGAGGTGGATGAAGAGGATGCGCCGCCCCTCCCGGACGCGCTCCAGCCGCTGCATGGTGGCCGGGATCATCGGGTGCGGGATGTCGGCCATGGCGCGTCCCGGGATCTCGGCGCTCCCATGGAAGGAGCCGTCCAGCAGAGCCACGTCCACGCCTCCCACCAGCGAGGCCACGTCCCGATCCCAGGCCTCCCATGCGTCGGTGTCGGGGACGTACAGGAGGCGCCGCGAGGGCCCCGCCACCACGAAGCCCACGGTGTCGGAGTCCTCGTCACGATGCGGCACGCGCAGCGGCGTCACCGTGACGCCCGCCGCGAGCGTCACCGCCCGATCCATCTCCAGGGGGCGCGCGTCGATGTGGCCCCATTCCAGCAGGCGGCGCCAGGGGGCGCTCCCCTTGAGGAACTCGATCATGCGCGGCGTGGCGTGCACCGGCACGCCCCGGGCGGCCATCGACTCCTTGCCCAGGTACATCAGCCCCGTGTAGTGCCCCACGTGCGCGTGCGTCAGGAAGATGCCGTCCACCGGCAGGCCGGGCGGCCTCGGAGACTTCGCGATGGAGGCGAGCGTGTCGACCTGGGATCGCAGGTCGGGTGTGGCGTCCAGCAGGTAGAGGGCCGGCGGCCCGGGCGGGGCCTCGACCACCAGGCCCAGCGAGGCCACACGCTGGGCTCGCGACGGATCGCGCCTTGCGGCCTCGCAGCACGGGCGCACACACCCCAGGTGAGGCAATCCGCCGTCCTGCGCCACGCCCAGCACCACGGCCGTCACGGTGGCGGGACCGGACGGCTCGGCCCCCCCGTGCGCGCCGGCCCAGGCCAGCGCCCCGGCCAGGATCGCCGCGAGCGTCGCCACGCTCCTCATGCGTGTCATGGCTCGTCCTGCTCGCTGCGACGGTAGAGCGCTTCCACGAAGAGGCGCTCGGGCCCGGCGGCGAGCCATCCGCGCACCAGGAACACGTCTCCGTCGGCCTGCCGCACGACCTCCTCGTGCAGCGATTCCTCCACACCGGATCGATCGTCGCGGCGATGCCACAGGATGGATCGCCCATGGTCGCGCCCCGTCCAGACCGCCGCGCCCCCGGCGGCGTCCCACAGACGCATCTCCATCGCGGAGCCGGTCATCGTGATGCGGCCGTGTCGGCGCACAGGCGCGCTCCCTGGCACCATCTCGCTCAGGTTGATCGACTGGGCCTCGGGGGACAGCGAGGTGATCTCCAGACGCACCGCGGCCTGGGAGCGCAGCTCGCCGTCCAGCGCGTAGAGACGCCGCGCCCCCTCCCACATGCCGTCGCGGCGCGCCAGGCCTTCCACTCCGAGGTCCGCCCCGGCGATCCCGCCTCCCATCAGGGTGACCCTCGACCCCGGCGGGGCCGGGAAGCTCCGCGCCACGATCAGCAGCCCTCCCAGGGCCAGCAGCCCCACCACGAACGCGCGTATCATCTAAAAAGCATCCAGCTGGGCCAGATAGCCGCGAAGGTTGCGCCCGGTCTCATCGATGGAATCCCCGCCGAACTTCTCCAGGAACGCGCCGGCCAGCACCAGCCCCGTCATCGCCTCGCCGATCACGCCGGCGGCCGGCACCACGCACGTGTCGGTGCGCTCCACGGCCGCCTGCACCGGCGTCTTGTCCACCAGGTCCACCGTGCGCAGGGGCCTTGGCAGGGTCGAGAGCGGCTTGAGGTAGCCTGTCACCCGGATCTCCTCGCCGTTGCTCATCCCGCCTTCGATCCCTCCCGCGCGGTTGGTGTGGCGCGAGAACCGCCGCGTGGACGCATCGTAATGGATCTCGTCGTGCACCAGGGACCCGCGGCGTGTCGCACCCGCCACTCCCTCGCCCACCTCGACCCCCTTCACCCCCTGGATCGACAGCAAGGCCTGACCGAGGCGCGCCTCCAGACGCGTGT
Source organism: Candidatus Polarisedimenticolia bacterium (assembly GCA_050747525.1). Lineage (GTDB taxonomy): Bacteria > Acidobacteriota > Polarisedimenticolia > JACPZX01 > DASXTC01 > JBOGOC01. The sequence goes on from JBOGOC010000123.1 coordinate 3,349, forward strand.
CCCACTGCCGGCACGAGCCAAGCCCGGGGGGGACGCCCCTGGCCACCACCTCGAAGATGCCTCCCAGCGAGTCGCGCGCCTGGCGCGCTGCGTCGATCGCGGCCACCATGGCCGCCTCCACGCGCGCATCGCAGCAGCGCAACGGTGAGTCCGGAGGGATGGACGCGATCGCGTCCCACGTCATCTCGGGCTCGCGCGGCAGCGACACCTCCCCCACCGCCAGCGTGTGGCTCGCCACCTGGATGCCGAAGCGTGCGAGGAGCTGCCGGGCCACCGCACCCGCCGCCACGCGCGCGGTGGTCTCTCGGGCGCTGGCCCGCTCCAGGACGTCGCGCGCGTCGTGCGTGCCGTACTTGAGGGCTCCGGCAAGATCGGCATGACCGGGGCGGGGCGCCCGCACGGGCCTCCGCTCGGCCTCCGGGGTCGTGCCGGGAATGGGCGTGAGGCTCATCGCGGTGGTCCAGTTCGCCCAGTCGCGGTTCTCGATGGCCAGGCTGACGGGCCCCCCCATCGTGCGCCCGAATCTCAGGCCGGCCGTGACGCGGGCCTCGTCGTGCTCGATGGCCATGCGCCCGCCGCGGCCGTAGCCCGCTTGCCGGCGGCGCAGATCGGCGTTGATGAGATCCACCGACACGTCGAGCCCGGCGGGAAGTCCATCCAGGATGACGCAGAGTCCGGGGCCGTGGGATTCCCCGGCCGTCAGGAAGCGGAGCATGAGAGACCCGACACGCAGCGACGCTATCATCGAGGTAAAAAACATGTCAAGATGCGCGCCGATGAAGATCCTGACCGCGGAGCAGATGCGGCGCATCGATCAGCGGGCGGAGCGCGAGCACGGCATCCCCTCCGTGACCCTGATGGACAACGCCGGCCGCGCGGTCGCGCAGACCCTGCTGCGCCTTTTCCCCGAAGCCGCCTCCCGGCCGGCCGTCATCGTGTGCGGCAAGGGGAACAACGGCGGCGACGGCATCGCCGCGGCCCGGCACCTGCAGGACGCCAATGCCAGGGCGGTGGTGCTGCTGCTGGCGCACGGCGCCGACCTGACCGGCCCCTCGGCGCACCATCTTGACCTGGCTCGGAAGGCAGGAATCGTGGTGGAGGAGACGGCCACCGAAGCCGCGTGGAAGAAGGCGCTCCCCCGGCTGGCCGAAGCCTCCGTGGTGGTGGACGCCATCCTGGGGACCGGCCTGACCGGCCCCTCTCGCGGGCTGGCCGGCACGGCGATCGCCGGCCTCAATGGCGCAGAGACCCCGGTGATCTCCGTGGATCTCCCGTCGGGGCTCTCGGCGGACACAGGGGATCTCATCGGGCCGGCCGTGCGCGCGTCGCACACCATCGCGCTGGCGTGCCCCAAGATGTGCCACACCTTCGGGCCGGCGGCCACGTTGTGCGGCCAGCTGCACGTGGTGGACATCGGCATCCCGTTCGAGGCGGTGCAGGCGGAGCAGGCCCGCCTCAACCTCGTGTCGGAGGAAGAGGTCGCCGGCATCCTGGCCCCGCGCGAAGCGGACAGCCACAAAGGAGACTACGGCCGGCTCCTCGTGGTGGGCGGATCGCGGGGGAAGTCGGGCGCCCCAGCGCTGGCCTGCCGTGCGGCGCTGCGCTCCGGCGCCGGGCTGGTCACCGCGGCCGCGCCCGCTTCGGCCCAGGCCATCCTGGCCGGCCACGTCATGGAGATGATGACCGAGCCGCTCCCCGAGACAGACAGCGGGACCCTGTCGGCCGCCGCCGCGGGCCCGCTCGCCGCGCTGGAGAGCGCGTGCGACGTGATGGCGGTGGGCCCCGGCCTCACGGCGCTGGAGGAAACGGCGGCGCTGGTGCGGGCGCTGGTGACGCGCGCCAACGTGCCGGTGGTGCTGGATGCCGACGGGCTGAACGCCTTCGTGGGGCGCGCGGCCGAGCTTCGCGGAGAGTCGCGCCCGCTCATCCTGACGCCGCACCCGGGAGAGATGGGGCGCCTGATGGGGCGGCCCGGAGAGACGCCGATCACGCCGGCCGCGGTGCAGAAGGATCGCGTGGGCGCGGTGCGGACATTCGCGATGGATCACGCCTGCTACGTGGTGCTCAAGGGGCACGGCACGCTCGTCGCGGACCCCGACGGCGAGATCTGGATGAACCCCACGGGGAATCCGGGGATGGCCACGGGCGGGACCGGAGACGCGCTGACCGGGATCATCGCCGCGCTGATGGCCCAGGGGCTCTCGCCCCTTGAGTCATGCGTGCTGGGAGTGTACGTGCACGGGCTGGCGGGGGATCTGGCCGCGGCCGACCTGGGAGAGACGTCGATGATGGCCGGCGACCTGATCGAATACCTCCCCGAGGCGTTCCTGCACCTGGAGCGCGCGGCACCATGAGCCAGCGGGGCGAGCGTGTGAGCGCGTCCGAAGACGACACGCGGCGCGCGGGACGGGAGCTGGCGGTCACGCTGAGCCCGGGCGACATCGTGGCCCTTTCCGGATCGCTGGGAGCGGGCAAGACGGTCTTCGTGCGGGGACTGGCCGAAGGGCTCGGCCTGGATCCACGGCAGGTGCACTCCCCCACCTTCGCCATGGTGACCGAGTATGGCGCGGGCGCGTCCCGGCTGGTGCACGTGGACCTCTATCGCATCGATCGCGCCGCTGAGATCGAGGACCTGGGGCTCGACAGCCTCCTCTCGGACGGCGCCGTCATGGCGGTGGAATGGGGAGAAAAGCTCCCGGCCCGCCTGCTGCAGGACGCCGTGCGCGTGACCCTCGAGGATCTCGGCGGCGAGCAGCGCCGCCTGACCATCGAGCGCGCGACGTCCCGGCCGGGGGCGTGATAGAATCCGGCGCATCAGCCTTCGTCAACCTCGCGAAATCCCACCTCAGGGAGGTGCCGACGGAGCGTCCATGAAATTCAGGGCGTATCTCGGAACCGTCCTCGTACTCACGTTGTTGGCTTTGCCCACCGGCACCCCGGCGCAGCAGACCCCGGACCTCGACCCGGACGCGATGAAAGCCTTGAACACGATGGGAGCGTACCTGCGCTCGCTCAAGGTCTATCGGGTTCAGTCGGTTCACACTCTCGACGAAGTCCTGGATGATGGACAGGTGGTCACGTTCGGCGAAACCGCGGACGTGCTCGTCCAGAGTCCGAACCGACTGCTGGCCGACGTTTCGAGCGACCGCAAGTCCCGGATGTTCTTCTACGATGGGAAGACCTTCACGCTCTACGCGCGGCGCATGGACTACTACGCCACGGCGCCGGCCCCAGCCACGGTCCGGCAGCTCGTGGACACCCTGGACCAGAGGTACGGCATCGAGCTCCCGCTCGTGGACCTCATCCTGTGGGGAACGGACGACAATGCGCCCGCGCAGATCCGTTCCGCCCGGGACCTCGGCCCGAGCGCGATCGATGGCACCAGCTGCCGGCACTATGCGTACCGCCAGGAGGGCCTCGACTGGCAGCTCTGGCTCCAGCTGGGCCCCAGCCCGCTTCCCCGCAAGCTCATCCTCACCACGCTGACCGATGACGCCCGGCCCCGTTACTCGTCGGTGTTCCACTGGGACCTGGCGCCCGCCTTCAACGCGGAGGCGTTCACGTTCATCCCTCCCGCGGACGCCAAGAAGATCGTCTTCGCGAAGACCGGCCCGAAGACCGCCCCGTCGGTCACCGGCAGCCCATAGGAGCCCACATGAAGAACTTCAGAAGAGTCCTGGCGATCCTCCTGACGCTCGTGCTCTCGGGCGCCGCGGTCCTGGCGGCACGGGGAGGAGGCGCCGTCTCGCGGGGCGGGGCCCGGACGAGCGTCAACCGCAGCCCGAGCCAGAGCGCGAACGTCAACCGCAACGTCAACGTCAACCAGAACGTCAACGTCAACCGTGACGTGGACGTCGACGTGCATGGCGGCTATTACCATGGATACGGCGGCTGCTGCTACCATCCCGTCGCGAGGACCGCGGCCGTCGTGGGCACGGCGGCCGTGGTCGGATCGGTCGTCTACGCGTCCTCGATGCCGACCGGTTGCGTCACCCAGGTCGTCAACGGCATCGCCTACCAGCAGTGCGGCTCGACCTGGTATCAGCCCCAGTACGCAGGAACCTCGGTCAGCTACGTGGTCGTCGGCCACCCCTGAGCGCTCATCCCCCGGGCGGGCATCAGGCCCGCCGGGGGATCAGTCCTCCCCTCTCTTGTCCATGACCCCTCCTCCGACCGGTCCCGCAGTATGATAGGCGCACCCTGATCGTTTCGATGGAGGCTTCCCAATGACCCTGCTTGCCTCGCTGATCCTCACGGCCGGCCTGGCCGCGACACAGACCGCACCCGCCACCTCGCCCGCCGCTGCCGGCATCCCGCCCGGCGAGTCGGGGGCCAAACAGGCGATCGAATCGACCACCCGGCACGCCGAGTATGCCGCCGTGGCGGTGCCCGGGGGCACGACGCCGGTCAACACGTACGTGGTCTTCCCGGAGCGCAAGGACAAGGCCCCGGTGGTGATCGTGATCCAGGAGATCTTCGGACTGACCGACTGGATCAAGGGAGTGGCCGACACGCTGGCCGCCGACGGCTTCATCGCGGTGGCGCCGGATCTGCTGTCGGGCAAGGGGCCGGGAGGAGGCGGCACCGAGGCGTTCGAAGGGCGCGACGCGGTGATCCAGGCGGTCAGGGCGCTTCCGAAGGAGGAGGTCGCCGCCCGCCTCGACGCGGTGCGCGCTTACGCCACGAAGCTTCCCGCCTCCAGCGGGCGCTCGGCGACCATCGGCTTCTGCTGGGGAGGAGCGGTCAGCTTCCTGTACGCCGCGACGGCCACGCCCCCGCTCGATGCGGCGGTCGTTTACTACGGCTCGTCGCCCGATGCCGAGAAGCTGGCCTCGCTCAAGACGCCCGTGCTGGGCCTGTACGGGGCGGACGACGCCCGCGTGAACACCACCATCGAGCCGGCGCGAGCCGCCATCGCGGCCGTCAAGGGCTCCTACGAGACGGAAATCTACGAAGGGGCCGGCCACGGCTTCCTGCGCGGCCAGCAGGAGCGTGATGGGGCCAACCTGCGCGCCGCGGAGAAGGCCTGGCCCAGGACGATCGAGTTTCTCAAGAAGTACCTGGAGAAATGAAGTGCCCAGACCTGCATTGCTCGCGGCTCTGACGCTCGTTCTTTACGGCTGCGCGCAGGACGGGTATCTCGACTCCTCCGGACGCGACGACGTGCTGACCGGCGGCGTGAAGATGATCCCGGTGCACACGCCCAAGGGGGACTTCCGCGTCTGGACCAAGCGGGTGGGCAACAATCCCGCCGTCAAGGTGCTTCTCCTGCACGGGGGACCGGGCGCCACCCACGAGTACTTCGAGATGTTCGACAGCTGGTTCCCCGCTGCCGGAATCGAGTACTACTACTACGACCAGCTCGGCTCTTCGTACAGCGACCAGCCGGACGACCCGGACCTATGGGAGATCCCGCGCTCCGTCGACGAGGTGGAGCAGGTCCGCCGGGCGCTCGGCCTCGACCAGAGCAACTTCTACCTTCTCGGGCACTCCTGGGGCGGGATCCTGGCCATGGAGTACGCGCTGGCTCACCAGGAGAACCTGAAAGGCCTGGTCATCTCCAACATGATGGCCAGCATCCCCGCCTACAACGAGTACGCCTCGAAGGTGCTGATGCCGGCCATGGACCAGGCGGCGCTGGCGGAAATCAGGCGGCTCGAATCGTCCGGGCAGTACCAGGACCCGCGGTACATGGAGCTGCTGATGCCGCATCACTACGTGCATCACGTCCTGCGCAGGCCGGCCGACCAGTGGCCCGATCCGGTGAACCGGGCATTCGCGCACTTGAACCAGAAGGTCTACGTTCCGATGCAAGGGCCCAGCGAGCTGGGAGCCAGCGGCAAGCTGGCCGGCTGGGATCGCACGGCCGACCTGGAGCGCATCACGGTCCCGACCCTGGTCATCGGGGCCCGGTACGACACCATGGATCCGGCGCACATGGAGATGATGGCGGGCAAGGTCCGGAAGGGACGATACCTGTTCTGCCCCGAAGGGAGCCACATGGCCATGTATGACGACCAGCAGGTCTACGTGAAGGGGGTCATCCGATTCATCCAGGATGTCGGCACGGGCCGTTTCTGACTGGAGCACGACATGAACCTCAATCTGACGGACCACGAGGCCAGGCTTCTGAGCAGACTCCTGCACGACTACCTGCCCGACCTCCGGCGGGAAGCGGCGCGGACCGAGCAGCATGACATGCGTCATGAGCTCGTGGAGCGCCAGGATCTGGTCGAACGCCTGCTGGAGCGGCTTGGCTCATGGAGCTCCGCGACGAGCTGATCGCCCTGGCGGCCGATGACCTGCGGCTTCGCGAGGAGCTGGAGGTAGTCCGTGGTGCCCGCCGACCGTGAGACGTTCGAGCGCAGATACCAGGAATGGCTGCGCAGCGTGGGCTGGCGTCACTGAGAGGAGGAGACACGATGCAGCGGGTCGGGGTCTATCTGGCGCCCGGAGAGGGCCGCTCCTATGCCATGGGACGCATCAGCGCCGTCTTCAAGGCGGATACCGAGGAAACCGGCGACACGTACTCTGTCTCCGAGTGGTGGCTCGACCCCCACACGCAGGGCCCTGGGGCTCACGCCCACGAAGAGGACGACGTGTTCTACGTGATCGAGGGAACGATGAGCTTTCTGATGGGCGATCGCTGGATCGATGCCCCCAAGGGCTCCTTCGTCCTGGCTCCGGGCGGGATGACGCACGATTTCCAGAACCGCAGCTCGAGCCGGGCCGGGGTTCTGAACCTCTCGATCCCCGGCGGCTTCGAGAAGCACATGCCCGGGATCGCCGGGTGGTTCACAGAAAATCCCCCGGGCGACGCGTGACGCACACCCTCGAGCTGCTCCCAGGCGCCTGCGCCGTGGCCCGGCTGGGCCCGGGCGCCGAGGTCCCCCGCTGGGCCGGCGGCGGGCCGTTCGTCTCGATCACCCGGACCGGCGACGAGCTCTCCATCGTCTGCCCCGAGGCTGCCGTGCCACACGACGTCACCGCGCAGCGGGGCTTCCGGTGCCTGCGGGTCGTCGGCCCCCTGGACTTCGGCGTGGTGGGCGTGCTGGCCTCGCTGACCGGGCCGCTCGCGCGGGCGGGCATCAGCATCTTCACCGTCTCGACCTACGACACCGACTACCTTCTGCTTCGGGAGTCCGACCTCGAACGCGCCGCGGCCACCCTCACCGAGGCAGGCCACACGGTGAGCCGCTGATCTGCCCGCCGCCCACCCGCTGCCAGCGACTGACCCGCGACTGAGGCTGAGGCCGCCCGGCGGGGAGTGGTCTCCGAGGCCCTATGACCGACGAGCCGGGTCGCGCGA
>JBOGOC010000124.1:0-22596 GCA_050747525.1 Candidatus Polarisedimenticolia bacterium
CCCCCGCGGCGCCCGCGGCCGCGCCGGCCCCGGCTCCCGAAGCGGCCCCGGCCGTGAAGCCGGCCGCCGACGCCATGTCAGCCTGCGAGTCGGCCTATGGCTCGCGCGACTATGCCGGCGCCGTCGAGCCGTGCCGCAAAGCGGTGACCGAGAAGCCCGAGGACGCCCAGGCGCATCGCTATCTCGGATCGGCCCTGGTGCAGACGGAGAAGATCGCGGAGGCCGAGCCCGAGCTGAAGAAGGCGCTCGAGATCGACCCCACGGTGACCGGCCTCAATTTCGACATGGGGATGCTCTTCGTGAAGAAGGGGCGGCTGATGCAGTCGATCCCCTACTTCGAGAAGGAGCTCGCAGGCAATCCGCAGTCCGAGGTCATCCTGTCGAACCTGGCCAGCGTCTACGTGGAGACCGAGCAGTTCGACAAGACCATCTCCACCTGCGAGCAGCTCATAACGCTTGCTCCGGACAACCTCGAGTACTACGGCCTGCTCGCCGACGCCTACAAGAAGGCAGGGAATGCCGAGAAGGAGGCGGAGACCTACTCGCGGATGGGGGCCCAGGATCCCTCGGGGCGCGCCTTCTACAACCTCGGCAACATGATGTTCAACAAGAGCGAGATGGACAAAGCCGCCGACGCCTACCGCAGGGCGATCCAGCAGGCCCCCGACAACGCGGACGCGCACTTCCAGCTGGGGATGACTTTCGTGAACCTGGGCAAGTTCAAGGAGGCCATCACGGAGCTGGAGACCTTCGTCAAGCTGAGCCCCAACGACAAGCGCGCCGCCGACGCCAAGAGCACGGTGGCAGAGCTGAAGAAGATGTAGCTCATCTCGCGCGGCGGGCCGGCGGCGGGGAGTGGTCTCCGCGGCGCGCTCGCCGGCGTGGCGTTGGCCACGCCGACTCGCTCCATTCCCTCCTCGCCTCGCGCGGGCAACGCTCGCGCGACCCGGCTCGTCGGTCATAGGGCCGCGAAGACCACTCCCCGCCGCCGGCCCGTCGACAATCCCTCGCTTCTTCGCTCGGCTTGGTCCGTGTAGGTGAAGAGCAAGAGCCAGAACACGAACTCAGATCAAGGAGGCCAGGAGCCACATGCGGCCGGCGGTGGGGCCGTCGCGGCGGTAGGAGTGGCAGGTGTCGGGGTTGCAGATGGTGCACACGTTCAGGGAATGGATTTGCCCGGGAAGGATACCGGCTTCGAGCGCCTGGAGGCGGTTCGCCTCCACGAGGTCGAGGCGCGGAGATCCGCCGTCTTCGCGCCTGACGACGCGGGCGGTGAACGCTTCGGCCACCTCCTCGCCGACCTGGTAGCAGCACGGGCCGGCGCCGGGGCCGATCCCGATGCTGGTTCTCTCCGGCCTGGCCCCGAAGGTCTGCTGCATCCCGAGCAGGGCTTCCCGCAGAACCCCGGCGCGAGAGCCGCGCCAGCCGGCGTGCACCACGGCGAGGGCCGGAGCCTGCGAGTCGACCGCCACGATGGGGAGGCAGTCGGCGGTGGCGATCCCCAGCGCCAGATCGGGCTCGGCGGTCAGAATGGCGTCCGCCTCGCCCAGAACCCGATGCCCGCCGCGCGTGGACCGGTCCGCGCGGAGCCACCGGCTCGAGTGGATCTGGGAGACGGTGGCCAGTGCGAGGGGGCGCTCCCGGTCATCCAGCAGCGGCAGCAGGGACGACGGATCGGGCCGGGCCGCCTCGCCCCGGCCGATCCAGGCGCAGGACACTTGATGGGCGCGCTCCAGTCCGGGCATTCTGAACACTTTCATAGGCTTGACATTTGACATGGGCTGCGGCACTCTGTGCGGTCCTCAGGGCGACTCTCTCAAAGGGTGATGGAAGCAGCGGCATGATACACATGATGGCGCCCGCCCGTGGCGCGTTCGTCCTGGCCCTTCAGGCGCCGGGCGCCGAAGCTCCCAATCCCTTGTTCACCTTCCTCATGCCCATGGGGCTCATCCTCATCATCTTCTACTTCCTGCTGATCCGTCCGGCCAACAAGAAGCAGAAGGCGCTGCAGGCGATGATCGACAACCTCAAGAACGGCGACAAGGTGGTCACCACGGGAGGCATCCACGGGGTCGTGGCCGGCATCACCGACGACATCATTCAGCTGAAAATCGCCCCCAACGTGAAGATCGACGTTTCGCGCAGCGCCGTGGCGCAGCTGCAGCAGGAAAAGGCAGGGGAGTGACGCGATGCGCGCCGACCTGAAATGGAAGCTCCTGGGCGTCGTGGCCCTCACCGTGCTCTGCGGGGTCTCCATCTGGTACAAGGGGATCCGCCTGGGACTCGACCTGAGGGGCGGCATCCACCTCGCGTTGAGGGTGGAGGCGCAGGACGCCGTGAAGGCGGTGCTGGACAACCGCGCCTCCACGCTGGACGCCGCGCTGCGCAAGAGAGGGTTGCGGCTCGAGTCGTCCGTGGTCTCCGAGCCGGACACCAATTCCGTGCTCGTCCCCCACATCGACGCGGTGGCCCGCGACGAGTATCTCAAGACGATCCAGGCGGAGCTTCCCACCTACACCGTGCAGGACGTCAACGGCGGGCTCAGGGTGACCATCCCTTCCCTGGAGGTGGACTCCATCAAGCAGGAGGCCATCACCGACACGCTCGAGCGCATCCGGAACCGCGTGGACGCCTTCGGCGTGGCCGAGGCCGTGGTCCAGCGGCAGGGAATCCAGAGTGACCGGATCCTGATCCAGCTGCCCGGGGTGGACGACCCGGAGCGCGTGAAGGATCTGGTGGCGAAGCCGGCCTTCCTCGAGTGGAAGGGGGTGGCCACGCCTCCGGGGGCCCAGACCTTCAACGGGGCCTCCAGCCAGGAGGAGCTGCTCGCCGCCTTCGGAGGGCAGCTGCCCGCCGGCCAGGAGGTCTTCGAGACGGATCCCAACACCACCGGTGGACGGGTGGTCTACTACTTCCTTTCGCGCGAATCGCCGGTGAGCGGCAACGACCTGATCACGGCGCGCACCGGCCGGGGCGAGCTGGGCTCCGCGGAGGTGCAGTTCACGCTCACTCCCGAGGCGGGGCAGCGGTTCGAGAACTTCACCTCGGCCAACACCGGCCGCCAGCTGGCGGCCCTGCTGGATCGGCGCATCGTGCAGGTGGCCACCATCCAGACCACCATCCGCGAGAACGGGCGCATCACCGGGATCGGGACGCTCCAGGAAGCCGACGACCTGTCGCTGAAGCTGCGCTCGGGCGCGCTGCCGGCCCGTACCACCGTGCTCGAGGAGCGGACCGTCGGGCCGTCCCTGGGTGCCGACTCCATCCGGCAGGGGATCACGGCCTCGCTGGCGGGCCTGGCGGCCTCCATGGGCTTCATGCTCATCTATTACAAGGGCTCCGGCATCAACGCCGTGGTGGCCCTGCTGCTCAACGTCGTCATTCTGATGGGAGTGATGGCCTGGATCGGCGCGACCTTGACGCTGCCCGGCATCGCGGGAGTCATCCTGACGTTCGGCATGGCTCTGGATGCCAACGTCCTGATATTCGAGCGCATCCGCGAGGAGCTGCGTCTGGGCCGCGGTGTGAGGGCCTCGGTGGAGGCCGGCTTCCAGAAGGCCTTCTGGACCATCTTCGACAGTAACCTGACGACGGTCATCGCGGCCCTGCTCCTCTTCCAGTTCGGCACCGGCCCCGTCAAGGGGTTCGCCTTCACCCTGATGATTGGCCTGGCCGCCAGCATGTTCACGGCGATCTACGTGTCCCGCCTCCTCTTCCATCTCGTGCTGGGAGAGGGGACGCGGGTGGAACGCATCAGTATCTGAGGGGAACGGGTTGGAGATCTTCCACAATCCCAGGATCGACTTTCTCGGCAAGAAGTGGATCTTCGTCTCGCTGTCCCTGCTGGCGGTGGCTGTAAGCCTCTTCCTCCTGAGCACGCGCGGACTGCAGTACGGCATCGACTTCAGGGGGGGCGCCGACGTGGTCCTGCGCTTCGCCCAGCCGCCGGGAATCGACGAGATCCGCGGCATCCTGGCCGAGCGGGGCCTGGATGGAGCGCAGATCCAGACCCTGGGCCGCGTGCAGGAAGGTGCCGTCGCCGACATCCTCATCCGTGTTCCGCCCCCCCAGAACGGCTCCGCCGAGGCGGTGCTCGAGGAAGGTGACATCTCGAGCCGCGTGCTGCAGGCCTTGCGCTCGGGGCTGCCAGGGGCTCCACCGCCAGGCAAGCTGGACCTCAACATCGCCGGAGAGTCGGAGCTCGAGCGCGCGCTGCAGGCCGCGGTCCCCGGGTCGGAAGCGACCGCCGCCACGGCGGCCCGCGCGCTCACGGAGTACCGCAATGCCCATGGCGGACTGTTCAGGGACATCGAGGAGGCCCGGCAGGTCCCTGGTGTGACCCCCGAGATCGCCTCGTGGCTGCGGGACAACGCGGTGGTGGGTGGATTCGCCATCCGCAGCGTCGACTATGTCGGGCCCAGCGTGGGGCGGGAGCTGAAGAGCAAGGCCACCTGGGCCGTGATCTTCTCGCTGATCGCCATGCTCCTGTACATCGTGCTGCGTTTCAACAGATTCGCCTTCGGCATCAGCGCCGTGCTGACCCTGGCGCACGACGCCATTGTGGCCCTGGGGGCCGTGAGCCTCACCGGCAAGGAGTTCGACCTGACCGTGCTGGCCGCCGTGCTGACCATCGTCGGCTACTCGGTGAACGACACCATCGTCATCTTCGACCGGGTCAGGGAGAACCTTCGCCACCGCAAAGGGGACGATCTCGAAAAGCTCTTCAACGACAGCATCAACCAGACGCTGGGGCGCACCGTCCTCACGTCGTTCCTGGTCCTGATGGTGGTGGTCACCCTCTGGCTGTTCGGGGGCAGCCGGCTCAACCCCTTCTCCTTCACGCTGCTGGTGGGGGTCATCTGCGGCTCCTACTCGACCATCTACGTCTCAAGCCCCATCGTCATCTGGTGGGAGATGTTGATGAAGGGCCGGGGCCGCCGTAAGGCCTGATCGACCGCCAGGCGGTCCGCGCGCCTTGTTCGGCCTGCTCACCCCCTGTTATATTTTCCTTCTACGGCATAGACGCGAGGCGCCCGCTGCCGGGGTTTTCCGGAGGTTTCGTGAAGATCCGCTTCGAGGACATCACGGACCGCATCGAGTCGTACCATCCCGATGCGGATTTCGACCTGCTGCGCCGGGCCTACATCTTCTCGGCCATGGAGCACCGGGGGCAGCAGCGCCTGTCCGGCGAGCCCTACCTGAACCATCCCCTCGAGGTGGCCTACATCCTCGCCGACCTGAAGCTGGACGTCACCAGCGTGGCCGTGGGCCTGCTGCACGACGTCATCGAGGACACCCTCACCACGCGCGAAGTGCTGGAGGAGTACTTCGGCGAGGAGATCGCGGCGCTGGTGGAGGCCCTCAGCAAGATCAGCCGCATCCCCTTCACCAGCGAGGCCGAGAAGCAGGCCGAGAACTTCCGCAAGATGCTGCTGGCCATGGTGAGCGACGTGCGGGTCATCCTGGTGAAGCTGGCGGACCGCCTGCACAACATGAGGACGCTGTCGGCGCTCCCGCAGGACAAGAGGGAGCGTATCGCCCGCGAGACGCTCGACATCTATGCCCCGCTGGCGAATCGTCTGGGCATGGGGCAGATCAAGCAGGAGCTCGAGGACCTGGCCCTGTCCCACATGGACGCGGGCGCCTACACGCGGCTGCGCTCGGCACTGGAGCAGAAGGGGCGCATCAACGAGGGGTTCATCGAGGAGACCAGGGGGATCATCGAGCAGCGGCTGGCCGAGCAGGGGATCCCGGCGGAGATCACCGGCCGCATGAAGCACCTGTACAGCATCCATAAAAAGATGAGGGTCCAGCGCATCTCCGTGGACGAGGTCTACGATTACGTGGCCTTCCGCGTGATCACCGACTCGGTGCGCAACTGCTACGGGGCCATGGGGATCATCCACGGGATGTGGCGTCCCATCCCGGGGCGCATCAAGGACTTCATCGCCATGCCCAAGCCGAACCTCTACCAGTCCCTGCACACGTCGGTGATGAGCGAGAAGGGGCAGCCCTTCGAGGTGCAGATCCGCACCCGCGAGATGCACGAGGTGGCCGAGAAGGGGATCGCGGCGCACTGGAAGTACAAGGAGGGCCGTACGCTCGATCGCAAAGAGGAGCTCAACGTCCAGTGGCTGCAGAAGCTGGTGGAGTTCCACAAGGAAGTGAAGGACCCGCGCGAGTTCCTGGAGGCGGTGCGGATCGACCTGTATCCCGAGGAGGTCTATGCCTTCACGCCCAAGGGCGAGGTGCGATCCTTCCCCAAAGGGGCGACGGTGGTGGACTTCGCCTATGCCATCCACACGGAGATCGGCCATCACTGCACGGGCGCCCGGCTGAACGGGAAGATGGTCCCGCTGAGGACCCCCCTGTCCAGCGGCGACGTGGTGGAGATCCTGACGGCCCAGTCGCACCATCCCAACCGCGACTGGCTGGCCTTCGTCCAGACCTCCCATGCCCGCCACAAGATCCGGCACTGGCTCAACGCCTACGAGAGGCGGCGCTCCGTGGAGCTGGGCCGCGCGGTCGTCGACAAGGAGCTCAAGCGCTACAAGGTGGCCCTCAAGTCGTTCAAGCCCGAACAGGTCAAGACAGCGCTGCAGAGCCTCAAGTGCGACAGTCTGGACGACTTCCACGCGCAGGTGGGGTACGGCAAGCTCACGCCGTCCCGCCTGCTGACGGCCCTCATGCCTCCCGAAGAGCTGCAGCCGCGCGAAGAGTCGTTCCTGCAGAAGGCGGTCAAGAAGATCGGTCTGTCGCACGGCCCGCGCGTGACGGTGAAGGGTCTCGACAATGTCATGATCTACCTGGCCGGCTGCTGCAAGCCCATCCGCGGCGAGGAGATCGTGGGCTACATCACCCGGGGGAAAGGGATCTCGGTGCACCGCACCGAGTGCAGCAACGTGAAGCGGCTCATGTTCGACCCGGAGCGGCGCATCGACGTGATCTGGGAGAAGGCCGACGAAGGGACCTACGAGGCGACCGTGCTGCTGGACAGCGACGACCACCCCGGGCTGCTGGCGCGCATCACCAGCGTGATCGCCGACGAAAAGACCAACATCCGAAACGTGGACGCGCGCACGTCGGAGGATCGCAAGGGGCAGATCAGCCTCGTGCTGGACGTCAAGGACCAGCGCCACCTCGAGCGCGTCATGGAGCGGCTCAGGAAGCTCGACGGCGTCCGGCACGTGGAAAGAGTCTTCCAGTGATCATCGGCCAGGGGAGGGAAGAATGACCAGCAGGGAGCGCGTTGCCACGCCGGCGGGGCCGTCGGCGATCGGGCCCTATTCGCAGGGCATCGTGACGGACCGGATGGTCTTCGTGTCGGGCCAGATCCCGCTCGATCCGGCCACCGGCCGGCTGGTGGAAGGGGACATCACGGAGCAGACGGAGCGGGTGATGCGCAACCTGGCGGCGATCCTGGAGGCCGCGGGCACTTCCCTGGAAAGGGTGGTGCGCACCACGGTGTACCTGGCGAACCTGGACGATTTCGAGGCGATGAACCGGGTCTACGCGCGGCACGTCTCCGCCGACGCGCCCCCCGCGCGCTCGACGGTCCAGGTGAGCCGCCTGCCCAGGGGGGCCGGCGTGGAGATCGACGCGATCGCGGTGGTTTGAGGCGCGATCGGTTCTAGCTCGCCGCTTTCTGGACGCGGTTGGACCGGATGCAGCGGGTGCAGACCCGAAGCCTGCGCACCCCTTTGCCCACCCGGGCCCTCACGTTCTGCAGGTTGGGGTACCACACCTTCTTGGTGAGGTTGTGGGCGTGGCTCACATTGTTGCCGCGCTGTGGGCCCTTTCCGCAGATCTCGCACACCCTGGCCATGAGTCAATCCTCCCGGGAAAGACGGTTACCCTAGCACCGCCCCGTCCCCCCGGTCAAGCGCAAATGCGGCAGCGGCAGGGGATTCGGGGCGTTCCTGGAAGGCATGGCCTTCTCAGCTGTCCCCGTTTGCACATCCTTCGGGGATGGCGTGAGTGTGGGTTGCGCCCCCGGATCGCCGACATATATTAGGCCCCCGCGCCGGGGAATCGGAATAAAGGGAACTCCTTATCCCTGCATTCCGATGAGGCGTGCGCGGGCACCCGCCGTTGCGGATCCCGCCAAACAGAACGCAACCGAATCGAGGGTGACGCCGTGCTCTTCTCTCGAAACAGAAGCCTCGTAGGTCTGGACATCGGAACGAGCTCGGTGAAGGCCGTCGAGCTGAAGGAGCTCGGCAAGAACCGTGGCTACCAGCTGGTCAACATGGGCATCGAGCCGCTGTCTCCGGAGGCCATCGTGGACGGCGCCATCATGGACTCGGGCCTGGTGGTGGAGGCCATCCAGAACGTCTTCGCCCAGAACCGCATCAAGTCGTCGGACGTGGCCATCTCGCTGTCGGGCCACTCGGTGATCATCAAGAAAATCAGCCTGCCGGTCATGAACCAGGACGAGCTGGCCGAGTCGATCCAGTGGGAAGCCGAGCAGTACATCCCGTTCGACGTGAGCGACGTCAACATCGACTATCAGATCCTGCAGGGCGCCTCGTCTTCCGGCGAAGGCAACATGGACGTGCTGCTGGTCGCCGTGAAGAAGGACAAGATCAACGACTACATGAGCGTCATCACCCAGGCGGGCAGGAACGCGCTGGTCGCCGACGTGGACGTCTTCGCTCTGCAGAATGCCTACGAGATCAATTACGAGCCCGTCTCGCACAAGCTGATCGCGCTGGTGAACCTCGGTGCCAGCGTGACCAACGTGGCGGTCATGCAGAACGGGTCGTCGATCTTCTGGCGCGACCTCTCCGTGGGCGGCAACAACTACACCGACGCCCTGCAGAAAGAGCTGGGCCTGAGCTTCGATCAGGCCGAGGCCGCCAAGAGAGGGGACATGGGGGCCGCGCCGCGCGACCGGGTGATGGCCATCATCGATGCCGTGAACGAAACGGTGGGCACGGAGATCCAGAAGACGCTGGACTTCTTCAAGGCCACCTCGGCGTCCGACCCGGTGTCGTTGCTCGAGATCACCGGCGGGGCGGCGCGCACGCCGAACCTGGTCTCCTACCTCAGCCGGAGGTTCGAGACGCAGGTGGAGATCATGAACCCATTCCGCAGCATCTCGGTCAACGAAAGGGCGTTTCCGCCCGACAGGCTCGAGCCGATGTCCACGGCGGCCGCCGTGGCGGTGGGCCTGGCTCTCCGAAAGGTGGGTGACAAATGATCAAGGTCAACCTGCTCACGGGAGCCCGCAGAGAGCCGGTCCGGAGAAATGCCCCGGCCCTCAAGCTCGAGGGCTTCGGCAACAGCCAGAACCTGCTGCTGGTGGTGATTCTGGGCCTCGCCGTTGCCTTCACCGGATGGCGCTACTACAGCCTGAGCGCCGAAACCGAGCGCCTGGATCAGGACCTGGACATCGCGCGCGAGCAGCTCCGCAAGGTGGAGGACGACCGCAAGGCCATCGAGGTGCTGCGGGCGAAGAAGGCCTCGTTCCAGAAGCAGATCGACATCATCACCAACCTGAAGAACAACCAGCAGGTTCCCGTGCGCATGCTCGACGAGATCTCGCGCAACCTGCCCGACTTCCTGTGGCTGGTCTCGATGCAGGAGCAGGGCAACCAGCTCACGTTCAGCGGCAAGGCGATGACGCCGAACGCGTACGCCAACTTCTACAACAACCTCGACGCCTCCCCCTGGTTCCAGGACGTGGGGAAGATCAGCTACACGGCGTCGCGTGATGACGTGACCTTCTCGCTGTCGGCGCGCTTCATGCCCGGCGGCAAGACGCCCAAGCCGCCCGCGGCCGGGCAGCAGGGCCAGTAGAGCCCGGATCCGGAGGAGAGAGACGATGCTCAACAAGCTTCCGTTCTGGGGTCAACTGGCGGTGTTCGTCGCCCTGGGCCTGGGTCTGGTCATGGGCGGCCAGTTCTTCTACCCCAATTTCTCGCAGATCTCGTCCAAGAACGACGTCAAGCAGACCGAGCTGGACGAGCTCAACGCCAAGATCCAGGAAGGCCAGCAGGCGGCCAAGATGCGCGCCGAGCTGCAGGCAGAGACGGATCGCCTGAATGTGCAGCTGGCCAGCCTGAGGCGCATCCTGCCGACGGAGCCGGAGGCGGGCGCGCTCATCAAGTGGCTGGAGAGCCAGGCGGGCCGGTTCAACCTCAACATCAAGGCCCTTTCCGAGGCCAGCATCAAGAAGGACGAGTTCTACAAGGAGTACGCCTACAACATGGAGATCGTGGGCAACTATCACGATCTCGGCCGTTTCCTCGACGTGATTGGAAAGCACGACCGCATTCTGAACGTCCGCGGCATCAACATCCGCGCCAACACGGGCGCCGACAGGCTGCAGCGTTCGATCGGGTCGTCGTTCACGGCCGCGACCTTCGTCTACGTCGAGCAGCAGCCATCGGAGGGCGCATGAGCGGCGCGCAGCGTGCGAGCAGGATCCCGGTGGCCGTCGCGCTGGCCATGGCGCTGGGGGTGGCCCCGGCTGTGGTGGCGCAGAGCGGCACGACCGCGGGAAAGGCGAAGGAGCGTGTGAAGAAGGCCCAGCAACAGGCCGCAGGCGGGACGGCGCCCGCGCAGACTCCCGCGCAGCCGGCGCAGGCCGGGGATGCCCCGGCGCCGGGCGGCCCCATGACCATCATGCCGGCCGATCCAAATCACCTTTCCGCGGTCAAGGCGCTCGAGCAGATCCGCCGGGACGAGGAGAGCTCTTCGGAAGGGTCCTTCACCTACGACCCCGGGGATCGGCGCGATCCCTTCCTGTCGCCCCAGGACATTCTGCAGGCGCAGATGTCCGGCCAGATCTGCCAGGGCGAGGGAATGGAGTGCTGGCTCATCCAGGACATCACCGTGATCGGCGTGCTGCACCGGAAGGGAGGCAATGTGGCCCTGGTGATTGGCCCCGACGGCTACGGCACGACGTTGCATGAAGGCGATCGACTCTACGACGGCGAGGTGCGGCGCATCGACCCTGAAACAGGCCTCGTCGTGTTCCGTCAGAAAATCAACGATCCCACCCGGATCAAGCCGTTCCGGGATGTGGAGAAAGGTCTGTCACTGACCAAGGAGGGACGCTCATGAAGTGGGGGAGGTTGGTCGGGGCCACGCTCCTGACCCTGGGCGCGCTCGGATGCGCCGCGAACCCGCGGGTCACCGAGGAGCCGGCGCCGCCGCAGCCCGAGAACCAGGCTGCGCAGAGCAACACAGAGCCAGCGGCAGCCGGCGAGCTGCAGGCCCAGGCCATCACCGGAGCGCGGGTCGAGTCGATCTCGACCCGCACCGAGAACAACAGCACCCTGGTGACCATTCAGAGCGATCGCCCTCTGAGCTACACGTCCTACGACCCGGACGCCACCACGCTCGTGCTCGAGCTGCCCGACACGGATGTGAGCGCCTTGCAGCCGCTCATCTCCGTCAACACCGCGCAGCTGGGATCCATCGAAGTGGCGACGGTGCAGGGAGCATCCGGCGCCTCGCGCGCGCGCCTGCAGTTCATGGGCCGCCTGGCTTCGTCCACCCGGATCGAGCCGCAGGGCCAGGACCTGGTCATCGTGCTCGAGGGGACCTCGGACACGGCGAGCCAGTCGCCCGAGGCCCAGCCCACCGTGACGGATCCGGTCGCCTCCCTGAACCCCCCGGTCCAGGAGCTGGCGGCGGCGCCCCCCGTGCCAGAAGCTCCCGCCACCCGGCTGACCGGGGTGGAGGTGACGGGGAACTCCGACGCGCCCGTGCTGATGCTGGCGGGCGATGGAGCGCTCTCCTACACGACGCTGGATCTGTCCAACCCGCCGCGCCTGGTTGTGGACGTGGCCGGCGTGATCAACGATGTCAATCCGCGCACGTTCACGGTGGACAAGGGCCCGGTGCGCCAGGTGAGGACGTCGCAGTACAAGATGTCGCCCGAGAAGGTCACCCGTGTGGTCTTCGACCTGTCGCGGCAGGCTCCCTATACTATCGAGACGCAGGGACCGGCTCTGGCGGTGAGCTTCCTGAACCCCAACCCCGGGCAGCCGGAAGGGAATGACAGCCTGGCGTCGGCTCCGGCGGTGGAGCAGCCGGCCGACAACGCCCGGCCGTCCCGGACCCCGGAGCCCGCGGCGGTGGAGCAGCCGGTGGCCACGCTCGATCCGGAGCCGGCTGGAGACCAGCCGGCGGCGGTGGAGCCGGCGTCGAGCACCGGCAGCCTCAAGGAGGTCGGCCAGGACGTGGTCCTGTTCGACAACGCCGAGGCGCGTCCGCCGGCGAGCGGCATGCCCAGGGGGTCCCGCGAGGCGATCAACATGACCACGCTTCCTCCCACCGCCTTCGAGAGCAAGACGATCGCCGACGGACGGAGGATCTACAGAGGGGAGAAGATCTCCGTCGCCTTCCGCGACGCCGACCTGCGCGAGGTGATGTTCTTCTTCGCGGACGTCATGAAGATGAACGTGGTGATCGATCCGGACGTCACCGGCAAGGTGGACATCCGGCTCAATCAGGTCCCCTGGGATCAGGGCTTCCAAGTCATCCTCAAGAACCAGGGCCTGGACGCCATCGAAGAGGACAACGTCGTCCGCATCGCCAAGACCTCCAAGCTGCAGCAGGAGGCTTCCAGCCTGCGCGCCCTCAAGCTGGCCCAGCGTCAGGCGGTCGATCCGGTCACCTTCACCCGGACGCTGTCGTACGCCAAGGTCCAGGAGGCCATGCAGGTCCTGACGCAGGTCAAGACGGATCAGGGGAAGATCGTGGCCGACATGCGGACCAACACCCTGATCATCAGCGACGTGCCGGACAGGAAGTCCACGTACGACGGCCTGCTGGACGCCATCGACACGCAGACCCCCCAGGTGATGATCGAGGCCCGCATCGTGGAAGCGATCCGCTCCTACGAGCGCGATCTGGGCATCAACTGGAGGATCGCGGCCCGCGCCGTTCCCGAGCTGGGCACCGCCACCAACCTGCAGTTCCCGCACCGCGCGGAGCTGGTCGGTGACGTGAACACGGCGCCGCTGGGCTTCCCGTCGGCAGGCGGCATCGGCCTGTCCCTGGGCAACGTCCTGGATTCCTTCACGCTCGACGTCCAGCTCGAGGCCTTCGAGGCGGACGGAAAGGTGCGCATCCTGTCCTCGCCCAAGGTGGCCACGCAGAACAACCAGCCGGCCTCCATCGAGCAGGGCGTTCAGATCCCCGTCGTCACCACGACGGCCACCGAGGTGGACGTGCAGTACGTCCCGGCCTCGCTGCGCCTGATCGTGACGCCGCAGATCACCGCAGAGGACACGGTCATCATGAAGGTCAAGGTGGAGAACAACCAGCCTTCGCAGACCGTGAGCGTAGGAGACGTGCCGGGCATCGTGACGGAGATCATCGACACGCAGATCCTGGTGCGGACGGGCACAACGGCCGTCATCGGCGGCGTGTACAAGATGCAGGAGTCGGAAACCCAGACGGGTGTCCCGGGCTTGAGCAAGATCCCCTTCTTCGGCTGGCTCTTCAAGAACAAGGTCAACAAGAAGGACTCCGCCGAGCTGCTGGTCTTCCTGACGCCGAAGATCGTCAAGAACATCTAAAGGAGGAACGTTTCGATGCATCGGGTTCGCAGTTCAGTCATCTGTTCCCTGGCCGCCCTGGCGCTCGCCGCGGGCCTGTGGGGATGCAACGGCAGCGACATCGATGACCCGGACTTCTCGGACTCCGTGCTCATCGTGGACAGCGTGGTGCCGGCGTCTGTGCAGTCCGACGTGACGCCCACCACCGATCCGAACACCATGCTGTCGGAGCCTCCCGAGGACGACACCGTCACGGTGAAGGTGCGCAACCTGAACCGGACGCAGTCGAGCAGCGGGATCTTCGGAGACGTCCAGATCACAAGCTTCGACCTGTTCTGCGGGAACCCCTCCCTGGGAGCGCTCGTGAACAGCACGGGGGTCCCGGCCAGCCTGACCGTGCCGGCCGAGTCGAGCGCCGACATCCAGGTGGCGCTCTTCACGGGCGCGTTCAAGCAGGCCAACTCGGGGGCGCTGCTGGGCCAGAGCTCGCAGTGCACCATCGTCTTCCATGGTCAGGACCTGAGCGGAGAGCCGCTCCTGAGCCAGGCCGCGGAATTCGTCGTGAACTTTGTCGACACGCCCTGACCCTGCCCGGCGCCCCGGACTTTAGGCAAAGGCGGCCCCCGCTGGAACAGCCCGGCGGGGGCTTGCCGTTCTCAGGGTGGTAGGATCGGTTCAGGGCTCTCGAAGGCATCCATGACGGACCCGTCCACAGCTGAATCCCCCCGGATCGCCGACCTCAGGCGCCGCCTGCAGCAGGCCCCCTCCGTCAGGCTCCTGGTGGAGCTGGCCCGCGAGTATCATGAGACAGGCCTGTTCGAGGAGGCATCCCGCATCGCCGCGCGGGCGGTGCGTGAGCAGCCGTCTTATGTGTCGGCCCGCGTGCAGCTGGGCCGCATCTACTTCGACATGGGGCGAGTGGAGGAGGCCCGCGAGCAGATGGAGGCGGTCTTGAGCATCGCTCCCGACAATCTCGTGGCGCGGCGTGTCGTGGCCGACGTGTGCCGCGAGATGGGGGACGTGCAGGGCGCGCTCGACCGGTACCGGGCTTTGCTGGCCTTCAGCCCGTCCGACGAGGAGACCCGGCGCAAGATCGCAGAGGTGGAAAAGGAGGCGGCCGCCGCCCCGGCCGCCGTCCAGGAGAGCCCCCCCGCAGCCGAGGGGGGAAGCCATGGCCACGAGGCCGCTCTCGAGCCCGGCGTGCTGGCGACGCCGACCCTGGCCGAGCTCTACCTGACTCAGGGGCTCCCCGCCAAGGCGGCGAGCGTCTACCGTGAGATCCTGCGTGGCGATCCCGGCAACGCCGAAGCGGTGGCGCGCCTCACCGAAATCGAGGGCCCGCCTCCGGCGTCCGATGATCCCGCGGCGCGCCTGCGTGTGCGCAAGTCCCAGATCCTGGAGCGCTGGCTGGCCGCGCTGAGGCGCTAGAGGTGATGGATCGGCTCGATCTCGCCCGCGGGCTCCTCGACGACGCGGGCCTGGACGCCCTTCTGGTCGGCCACCCCGCCAACGTCCGGTACCTCAGCGGGTTCGACGGCAGCGCGGGGGCCCTTCTTATCTCCGGGTCGGGCGCCCTGCTGATCACCGATGGACGCTATGCCGCGCAGGCGTCCCTGCAGGCTCCCGCGTTCGAGCCGTTCGTCACCGCCCTCCCCCCCTCGGAAGCGGCCATCGGGCTGGCGCGGCCCGGCGCGCGGCTGGGCTTCGAGTCCGATCACGTCGCCTACGGGACGTGGGAAAGGATGCAGCGGGCGGCCCACGACAAAGGGGGCTGCCTTCTGGTACCCTGCCGGGGTCTGATCGAAGGGCTGCGCAGCCGGAAGGACTCTCACGAAATGGCCCTGCTCGAGAAGGCGGCGCGCATCGCGGCCGATGCGCTGGCCAGTGCGCTGTCCCTGGTGAGGCCGGGGGTGGCCGAGCGGGACGTGGCGGAGGAGGTGGAGCGCCGGATGAAGCAGGCGGGGGCCGAGGGCGCGGCTTTTCCCCCGATCGTGGCTTCCGGTCCACGGGCGGCCCTGCCCCATGGCCGCGCTTCCGAGCGCCGGATCGAAGCGGGCGACCTGGTGGTGATTGACATCGGGGCACGCTTTGAGGGATACCATAGCGACATGACCCGCACCGTGTGCGCCGGCCGGCCGCACCAGGAATCCGAACAGATCCACGCTGTCGTGCGCGAGGCTCAGCGCCGCGCCATCGATATGGTGCGGCCCGGGGTCAGCGCCCGCGACGTGGACGCGGCCGCCCGCGAGGTGATTGCCGCCGCGGGATTCGGCGATCGCTTCACCCACGGCACCGGGCACGGTGTCGGCCTGGAAGTTCATGAAGCGCCCCGTCTCGGCCCCCGATCCGAGGACGTGCTGGACGCGGGGATGGTGATCACCATCGAGCCCGGTATCTATCTCAGCGACCGCACCGGCGTCCGCATCGAGGACATGGTGGCCGTCACCCCTTCGGGCTCCCGCACGCTCACACCCGCCGCCGCCCCATGGATCCTGGAGTGACCGTGGACAAGGACGATCTGAAGGAGCTGATGGAGTTCATCTCCCAGTCCAACTTCGTGGAGTTCGAGCTGGAACGGGAGGGATTCAAGCTCAAGCTGGTGAAGGACATCGCGCGGGTGCCCGCTGCCGGCAACCATCACGGGCCGGCTGCCGAAGCGCTGCCGGCGCCTCCAGCCGCAGGCACCGTGGCACAGGCCCCCGTTCCGGCCAGGGCGTCCGCGTCCTCCGTGGCGCCCGCCTCCGACGTCTACCAGATGACCTCGCCGATGGTGGGCACCTTCTACAGGGCCGCCAATCCCACGGCACCGCCGTTCATCCAGGTGGGCGACGTGGTCAAGAAGGGGCAGGTCCTGTGCATCGTGGAGGCGATGAAGCTCATGAACGAGCTGGAATCGGAGGTGGCCGGTGAAGTGCTCGACATCCCCGTGAGCAACGGCCAGCCGATCGAGTACGGAGAAGTCCTCTTCCGCATCCGAGTTCTCGCCTCCTGACATGTTCAAGAAAATCCTGATCGCCAATCGGGGCGAGATTGCCCTGCGCATCGTGTGGGCCTGCCGGGAGCTGGGCATCAAGACGGTGGCCGTGCACTCGGAAGCCGACAAGGACTCGCTGCACGTCAAGTTCGCCGACGAGGACGTCTGCATCGGGCCGGCCCGGGCCAGGGAGTCGTACCTCAACATCGGCGCTGTGATCGCCGCGGCGGAGATCACCGATGCCGAGGCCATCCACCCGGGCTACGGGTTCCTCGCCGAGTCGGCGGCGTTCGCCGAAGTGTGCAAGGCGTGCAAGATCACCTTCATCGGCCCCAAGCCGGGGGTCATCACGCTGATGGGAGAGAAGTCCAAGGCGCGCGACACCGTCAAGCGGGTCGGCGTGCCGATCCTTCCTGGGAGCGACGGCCCGGTGCCCGACGAAGAAGAGGCCGTCCGCATCGCGCGCGAGGTGAAGTTTCCCGTCATCGTGAAGGCCTCCGCGGGGGGCGGCGGAAAGGGGATGCGGATCGCCTGGGACGAGGACGAGCTGCGCCGCGTCTTCCCGGTGGCCAGGGAAGAGGCCCGCGCGGCGTTCGGTGTCCCGGACGTCTACCTCGAGAAGTTCCTGACCGAGCCGCGGCACATCGAGTTCCAGGTGCTGGGGGATTCCCGGGGGCGCCTCGTGCATCTGGGCGAGCGCGAGTGCTCCATCCAGCGCAAGCACCAGAAGCTGCTGGAGGAGTCTCCCTCCACGGCGCTCACGCCGAAGCTGAGGCAGAAGATGGCGGAGGCCGCGCTCACCGCCGCCCGCTCGGTGAAGTACGAGAACGCCGGCACCGTGGAGTTCCTCCTGCAGGACGGGCACTTCTACTTCATCGAGATGAACACCCGCATCCAGGTGGAGCACCCCGTCACCGAGATGGTGACCGGCATCGACCTGATCAAGGAACAGATACGCATCGCGGCCGGGATGCCGATGTCGTTCACCCAGGACGACGTCCAGTTCCGCGGCCATTCCATCGAGTGCCGCATTAACGCCGAGGACCCGGTGACCTTCACGCCCTCGCCCGGGCTGATCACCTCGTACCACCCGCCGGGCGGCCCCGGCGTGCGTGTCGACACGGCGATCCATTCGGACTGCCGCGTCTCTCCCTACTACGACTCGATGGTGGCCAAGCTGATCACCTACGGCAACAACCGCGAGGAAGCCATCTCGCGCATGCGGCGCTCCCTCGAAGTCATGGTGGTGGAAGGAATCAAGACGACCATCCCTCTGCAGCTGCGCATCGTGAACGACCCGGACTTCCAGAAAGGCAACATCTCCACCAAATACCTGTCGCGCTTCGGCCCCACGTGATCCCGTGATCCTGCCGCCCTTGTATGCCATCACCGACAGGGCGCTGGCAGGGGGGCTGCCGCACGCGGAGATCGTGCGGTGCCTGGTGGACGGCGGGGTGGGGCTGATCCAGCTGCGCGAGAAGCGCCTGCCCGACCGCGCGCTGCTGGCCGAGGCCACGGCGGCGGCCGGCGTGGCGCACGCATCGGGCGCCTTGCTGGTTCTCAATGATCGCCCCGACATCGCCGTGCTCGCGGGGGCCGACGGCGCCCACGTGGGGGGCGATGACCTCCCCGCGCAGGACGCACGGGGGCTTCTGGGCGCGTCGCGGCTGCTGGGAGTCTCCACGCACTCCGTGGACGAAGCGGTGAGCGCGGGGAGCCTCCCCGTGGACTACGTGGCCCTGGGCCCGATCTTCGAGACGGCGCACGCGGCCGTCGCGCGGCCCGCCATGGGGCTGGAGGCCGTCTCGCGCGCCGCCGCCGGGCTTCGAGTCCCCCTGGTGGCCATCGGCGGGATCACCCTGGAGCGCGCCGTGGAGGTGATCGCCGCCGGCGCCGCGGCCGTCGCGGTGATGGGAGACCTCATGGCCGCCCCCGACATGGCGGCGCGCGCGTCCGCCTACAGGGATCGGTTGACCCTGCGCTGAGCTCCCGGCGCTCCGTCCTCCTTCCGTACGCCTGTCCCATCACCCTGTCGCGCACGCGACCGCACCCGCTCCCCCTTCAGGGGATTGCTCGTGGCACGCCTCTTGTAGTGACGAACGCGCCCGCATCGAGAACGATGCGGCCACATCGAGGAGGTGCCATGAAACGCGCAGCGATGATTCTGGTGGCGGTGGCGATGGTGGTGTGCGGCGTGGGCGGGCTGCCCGGCGCCGTCACGCGCGAAGAGCCGATCGAGGAGGGGCGGGAGGGGTTCAGCCCTCTGTTCCGCGACCGGCTGGAGATCGGGGTGATGAGGCTCGATCAGGATCCGGATCGGGCCTGGCAGCCGCTGATGGCGGGTCAGCGCGTGGAGATCATCCACAGCGGGACCATCAGCAGCATCTGCCTCGCGTCGGCGTGCGGGGGAAGCTACTGCCTCGGATCGGGCTGTGGCGGCTCGGTCTGCCTCGGCAGCGGATGCGTCGGATCCAACTGTGCCGGGAGCGCCTGCCTGAACAGCCAGTGCATGGGCTCGCTGTGCGTCGGGTCGAGGTGCTTCGGCAGCGCGTGCACCGCATGCGCCGAGGGACCCGCCCACGAGGAGAACGCATGAGGTGGCGCCGCGTGATCGCCGCCGCTCTCGTGGCCTCGCTGGCCGGTGGAGTCCTGCACGTGGACGCCTTCGTCCCGAAAGAGCGCGAAGCCGACGACGACCTGTTCTCGCCGCTCTTCGCTCGCCGGCTGGAGGTCGGGGTGGGCGGCCTGGACGGGCCCCGTGACACGGTCCAGGTGGCGAGGCTCCAGCGGATGCAGGCCGACAAGGTCCTGACTCCGTTGAGCTTCAATCCCGTCAGTGCCTGTCTGGGGAGTCTCTGCCTGGGAAGCGCCTGCATCTCGTCCTTCTGCCTGGGGAGCGCCTGCATCAATTCCAAGTGTCTGGGGAGCGGATGCGTGGCCAGCGTCTGCGGCGGATCGGGATGCGCCATGAGCGTCTGCGGCGGCTCGGCCTGTGCCGTGAGCGCCTGCGCGAGCGCCTGTTTCCATTGCATCGAGGATCCCGTGGACGTGCCTCACGAATGACGCTGACTGGTGCGGCCGGCCTGATGCTGGTCGTCTGTCTGGTGATGGGGCGGCTCGGCCCCATCGACTCCTCCGTCGAGCGGCTCGGCCTGGCCGCCGGCGTGGCCGCCTGGGGGTGCTCCGAGGCGTTTCGCTCGGCGGCCGTGCGCCGGGCCGGTTGGTCAAGGCGCCTGGCCGCCATGGCCGTCCTGGCCCCGGCGGCCGGCCTCCTGCCGGTGCTGGCCATGAGCGACCGCCCCGTCGTGCGGCTCGCCTGGATCTGCCTGGCGGCCTGCCTCACCGCAAGCCCAGGGCGCGCCGCCTCGGCCCGCATCGCGGGTTTCGGCTTGGGGATGACGCTCCTGCTCGAGCATGCTCCTCTCGTCTGGCGGTTCGAGGTCGCTCTGTCCCGCACCGTGTCGGGAATCGTGGGGACGCTCACGGGGCAGGCCATCGACTTCGGGCCGTCGGCTTCCGGCCTGGACCTCCTGTTGCTGTTCGTCATGGCGTGTGCATCCGCCGGCGGCCCCGCCCGGATCAGGGGGCGCCTGCTGTGCTGCCTGGCCGCGTGGCTCGGCGCGATCGCCCTCGCGCCCACCCTGAGCTCCTGGTCTCCCGCCTGGCTGCTGGGAGATGGCGGCCTCTTCAACCGGGCGGGCGAGCATCTGGCTGCTGGTCAGGCCGGCCAGGCGCCCGCCATCTACCGGTGGTCGTGGGGATGGTTCGCGCTTCTCTGTCTCATCTGCTGGGGCTGGCGGCGGTCCGGGCCCGAAGGAAACGCGGCACCGGAAAGCAGCCGGAGTCGTGTCACCGCGTGGGCTGCTGGGCTGACGGCCGCCCTGGTGGTGGCGCCGGCGTGGGACGTCACGGTCCGCCCGGTCGCTGCGCCGGACCGGGGGACCATCCTGCTGGTCAGGAGCCCGCTCTTCGACCTGGATGTGCCGGTCATGGAGCGGCTGGGGATCCAGAGCTCGGGGATGCTGGGGCTTCTGGGCCGGTACCTGAAGCTGGGCGGACACGACCTGATCGTGAGAGACCGCCCGCTCGATGAGGGGCTCGATTCCCGGGCGCGCACCGTCATCGTGATGCTGCCCCCGGCCCCCTTCGAGCCGGAAGAGAAGCGGGCTCTGGACGCCTTCGTGCGGCGGGGAGGCTCCCTGCTGGTGCTCGCCGATCACACCGACCTGTTCGAGACGATGGGTCCGATCAACGACCTGATCGATCCCTATGGCGTGCGCGTGCGGTTCGATTCCGCGTATCCGGCTCGGCGCGAATGGAAAAGCTGCCTGCGCCCCCGGCCGCCCCTGGGGATCGGGCGCACGGGGATCGGAACGGGATGCTCCCTGCAGCTGCGAGGGCTGGCGCGCCCTCTGGTGATCGGAACGCACGCCTTGTCGGACGCGGGGAACAGGCACAACACGGGGGCGGGCGCGTATCTGGGGGACTATGCCTACCAGCCGGGAGAGCAGCTCGGCGACCTGGTGCTCGCCGCCGAGGCGAGGGCCGGTCGAGGCCGCGTGGTGGTGATGGGAGACACGTCGTCTTTTCAGAACGTGGCGCTCCCGTGGTCGGCGCCCTTTGTGATCGATCTGTTCGACGAGCTGGCCCGGCCCGTGTCGATGGCCGGAGCCGTGGCTTCCGGCATCCTGGGACTGGCCGGTCTTGCGCTGCTCTGGCTCTGCATGGCCGCGAGCTGCCCCGTGCGGTGGGTGGCCGGGGCGGCCTGCGGCATCCTGGTGGCGTGCCTGGCGGGCGCCGCCGTCCCGGGTCCGAGCCTTCCGCTCCCGGAGGGCCACCCGGTAGCCCTCGTGGACGACGGGCACCTCAACGGCTTCGAGCGTGAGCTGTGGCACGAGGGCTCGATCGGCGGGCTCCTGACCAATCTGCAGCGCCAGGGCTGGCTTCCGATCGTGAGTCAGGACGCGATCGGCGCCCTTCGAGGCCCGGACATGCTGGCGGTCGTGGTGGACCCGGGGAAGCCCCTCGCGCGGGCGGAAGCGGCGCGCCTTTCGGCCCACATCGAGTCCGGAGGCCGTGTGCTGGTGGCGGCGGGCGGCCATGGCGGCGGAGCCGTCGAGCCTCTTCTCGCGATGTACGGACTTCGTGTGGGCACGCTGCCGCTCGGGCCGGTCCCGGTCAGGCCCGACCTGACGCGCGAGGAATACGAGCGTGCGCTGCTGGCCCCCCAGTTCCGCAACGCCTGGCCGCTTGAATCATCCGGGTCGGTCCCGGTGCGATCGTTCTACCAGGCGTTCGGCTACGACGTGGTGGCGCGCGCCTCGTCGCGCTCTCCCTCGGGTGGAGCGCTCATCGTCATCGCCGATCCGGAGTTCCTCACCGACCGTGTGCTGGAAAACGAGTCCACGGCCTGGAAGGGGAACGTCGATCTGCTGGCCCGGCTGCTGGAGCGCGATCCTTCATGACGCGCCGCCAGGAGCTTGGCATCCTCCTGATGACGGGAGCGTGGGGTTTCGCCGACGGGATGTTCACGGCGCCTTCCTGGGG
Source organism: Candidatus Polarisedimenticolia bacterium (assembly GCA_050747525.1). GTDB lineage: Bacteria > Acidobacteriota > Polarisedimenticolia > JACPZX01 > DASXTC01 > JBOGOC01. The sequence goes on from JBOGOC010000124.1 coordinate 22,039, forward strand.
GAGCGCGCTGGTCGTCTTCGCGGCGGGAGCGGCCCTCTCTCTCGCCGGGCGCCGTTCGGCGGCGTTCGTGACGGGCATGGCGGCGGCCCAGGCCGCTCTCATGGTGCCTCTCCCCGTGGTCCTCTCGCACGTGCACGAGATCCCCGGGCTGGCCGCGCTCGTGGCTCTCGGGCTGCGGGCGGCCGGCGTCGAAGCGGTGGATGCGGCCGGCCGCCTGCTCCTTCCCACGGATCGCGGAGCGGCGGTCGTGAACCTCACCGGCGAGATGATCGCGCTCCCCATGATCACGCGGCTGGCCGCCGCCACGGTGATGATCGAGCCCGGCCACCGCGCGCGCTGGGGCGCCGCGATCCTGCTGGGCTCCGCGGGACGTCTCGTGCTGGTCTTTGCGGGCGTGGCCGCCGGTGCGCCGGTCTCCGCTCTGTTCGAGCCCGCCGTGACCATCGTGACGTTCCTCCCCATGCTCGGCCTGCCTCGCCGCACGGCCGCGCGCCGGGCCGGCTCCGGCCGCGAGGCTCGTGCCGGTTCCTCCCGCGCCGCGCTGGCTTCGGTGACCCT
>JBOGOC010000125.1:0-3980 GCA_050747525.1 Candidatus Polarisedimenticolia bacterium
CGCGCGAGCTGCCCGCGCAAAAGCGCGCGCGGGCAACGCTCGCGCGACCCGGCTCGTCGGTCATAGGGCCTCGGAGACCACTCCCCGCCCGCCGGCCGCTGCACCTCCTCAGACCTGAGCGTCGGCACCTGGCTCTTTTCCCGTGAAAACCAGGCTCCGTTTCGCTCATGCTCTTCCCTTTCCCCGGGCTTGGGTGAAGCGCAGCCCCTGGATTGCGCACGGATGTTGGCGGCGGCGGGTTAGTGCTCTAGGCGGTCCGATGAATCGCGAGCCGGCCGGCGGGGAGTGGTCTCCGAGGCCCTCCGACCGACAGGCCGCACGAGGCGAGGAGGGAGGCGGAGCGAGTAAGGCGTGGCCAACGCCACGCCGTCGAGCGCGCCTCGGAGACCACTCCCCGTCGGGCGGCGCCGTCCCACGAGCGGCGGCCGCGGAGACCACTCCCCGCCGAGCGGCGTCCGTCACTCAGCGGTGGCGCTTCAACACTTGACGGTCTTGCGCTTCTTGCCGAGACTGCCGCGTTCCTTCACTTTGCGGATGTAGGCAGCCGCATCGGGGACCTCGCAGGCCGTGTCACCCATGTCCACCGTGACCGGTCCGACGGCCTTCGCGGTCTCCAGGGCCAGCGCGGTCAGCTCCTTGACGTAGCACCCCACTCCGATGACGAAGCCGTTCATCACGTAGCGCACGCGGTTGGGCTGCTCGTGGATGGACTCGCGGACCCGGCCCAGCAGACGCTTGAAGAGGGCCAGGTCCAGCTCGGCATCGTCCCTGAGGGCGGCCAGGCAGCTCAGAGTGGCCCAGCCGGAAGACGCCACGCTCTCCTTCTTCGATTCGATCCACTTCAGGGCCAGCTTCATCCCGTGAGGCCCTTCGGCCGTCACCCAGGGGACGGTGTACTCGCTGAGGGCGGGGCAGTTGGCGCTCTCCACCCAGCGCGTCAGGTCCTTCACCGTCATCCTGTCGTCCTCGGCGATCAACCCGGCCAGGTACCTCGCGTCATAGATCCCGCTGTCGTAGAGCTGAAGCGCCAGCTCGTGATTACGTCGCACCTTCTTCACGATCTTCTTCATCTCCGCGATGGAGGCTCCGAGGATCGGCTCGGGCACGCCGTGCCGCTGCAGGGTCTTCCGGTACGACTCCTTTCCCACGGATCGAAGCTGCTCGAGGATCTCCTTCATGGCGCCTCTCCCGTGACCTGAGCGGGCGTGGCCGACCGGATCAACTGGGCCAGCGTCGCCTGGGCGCGCTCCATCTCGACGGGGTCCGCTTCCACTTCGGTGAGCTTGCGCAGCGCCTCCATGGCGTCGGCCGGGCGCTTCATCTCCAGCGACAGCCCTGCGATGTTGCGCAGCGCCTCGGGATCCCCCTCCAGCGCCCTGTCCAGTTCGTACCATACACCCAGGGCCTCCTCGTTGCGCTCCAGATCGTTGAGCACGAGGGCGAGCAGACGTCGCGACACGTTGTCCTGCGCGTTCCACTGGAGCGAGGCGCGCAGGTACTTCGCCGCGGTCTCAAGCTCGCGCCGCGGGATGAGGCGCTCGGCCTGCTGGCGGTTCCAGGAGGCGAGCGAATCGGCCATGCCGGCGGCCATCCGGAACCGCGCGAGCGCCTCGGTGGTGTTCCCGACGGTGAGGTAGGCCCGTGCCAGCTCGGCGGCGGCCTCGATGCTCACCTCGGCCGAGCGCGGGCTGCCGGGAGAGAGCGCGAAGAACAACTCCAGCTGGCCGATGGCTCCATGAACGTCGCCGCGCTGCTGGAGGATGCGGCCCCGGTACAGGTGGATCAAGGGGCCCGCGTCCGGGTCGTGTCCGATCGGGCTTCCCGAGCAGGTGCCGGGAGGCTCCACGGCATCGAGCGCCGCCACAGCGCCGGTGGGGTCGCCCGACTGCCAGCGGATGCGGGCCAGCTCCACAGCGGCGGCCGGCGACGCTCCCGCGGGCTTCAGCAGGGACACCGCCCCGGCCGTGTCGTGGTCCGCGAGGCGCGCCGCGGCCAGGCCGATCGCGGCGCGCGGCTGCGAGGGATCGAGCGACACGGCCTCGCGCCAGGAGGCGAGCGCTTCCTCCGGCTTACCGTGCTTGTGGAGCAGATCCCCGCGGGTGGCCAGAAAGGCGGCACGCTGCTGCGGGGTGAGGTCCGTCGACGCGAGCATGGCATCGAGGAGGGCCGCGGCACGGTCGGTGACCCCCGCCCGCACCAGGCGGACGGCCAGCGACGCCGCGGTCCGCGCGGCCTCGTCCTGGCTGCTCCATTTGACGTGCGGCACGACCACGTCGGGGATGGCGGTCATGACTGCGTCGTTGGCCTGGTCATTCTCCCGGTACAAGGTGCGCGCGGCCGCGAACTCCACCAGGCCGTTGTCGTCCGTGTTGAGCGGGCCTTCATCCAGCGGCCCCGTGAAGCGGATGAGCGAATCGCCGGCCAGACGGAAGCGGAACAGCACGTCGTCCAGGTCGTCGACGTGCACGCGCTGGAGATCGGCGGCCACCCTGGGCTCGGCCATCCTCGCGCGGATCGCCGCGGTGTCCAGGGTGATCGGTTCGGCGCTCCCCAGCACCAGCAGATCTCCGGGCGAGCCCTTGAAGACCAATCGGTGAGGGAAGACCGAGGCGAAGGTGCGCAGCACCGCCTGCAGTGACGGGACGTCCATCCCGTACAGCTGCACCCACTGGCAGAGGATGCCGCCGGGGCGCAGACGCCTGGTCACCTGCTGGAAGAACTCCCTCGTGAACAGCTTGGAGGGGCCCGCCAGCCAGGGATTGGACGGCTCGGAGATGATGACGTCGTAGGTGCGATCCGAGACCAGCAGCTCGTTGCGCGCGTCGTCGAGCCGCAGCCGTGTGCGCGGATCCTGCAGGGGCATGTTGTTGAGGCTCTGGAAGTAGCTCTGCGCCTCGATCATGGCCGGCTCGATCTCCACCACGGTGAGGCTCTCCACGGGGTGGGTCAGCACCGACCCCGCGCTCACTCCGCTGGCCAGCCCGATCACCATCACCGACCGGGCCCCCGGCGAGGCGAGCAGGGGAAGGTGCCCCGACAGGACCTGGGTGTCCATGTCTCCGGTCGAGGAGGCGTCCACCTTGCCGTTGACCGACAGGACCATGTTGACCTTCCCCTCGAAGCGCTCCTGTCGGCGCTCCACCGTCACCGTGGTGGTGGGGCCGTCACGGTAGTAGAGCTGGGGATGCGTCTCGTGGTACGCCATGAACTGCCTGCGCGAGGGGAACTGCGCCATGTAGCGCTTCGCGTACTGGAAGACGCCGGTGGTCATCACGGAGCCGTTCCAGGGCGTGGTTCCGACCAGCAGGCCGGGGAGGCAGACCACCAGAAGCCCCGCGAGCGACCATCTGACCGCGGGGCGTCCCGAGGGGCTCGCGGCGAGCAGCAGCGCGGCGACCGCCAGGTTCAGCAGGCATCCCATGACCAGAGTCCCCTGCAGCCCCAGAGCCGGGATGAAGCGGAACCCCGCGGCGCACGCTCCCACGATTGCGCCGATGGTGTTGGCCGCGTACAGAGTCGCCACCGGGGCCGACACGGCCGGGCGGCCCGCCAGGGCGGCGCGCGCCGCGATGGGGAACGCCGCGCCCAGAAACAGCGTGGGAAGGAGCATCACCAGGGCGGCCAGCCCGAACCGCCCGGCATGGAAGAGCGCCGACGGGCCGTCGGTCGACTTGAACAGCCAGAGGAACGCATAGGGGAGCTCGGGAAACAGGTACACGCCGAGGTACGCGGTCAGGCCCGCCCCCAGCTCGATGAGCGCGAACGCAAAGAGGGGATGCCTGACGCGGTGGAGCCATCGCGTGGCCACCGTGCTTCCGAGCGCGAGCCCCGCCAGGAAGGTCGTCAGCATGATGGTGAACGCCTGGGTCGACGAGCCCAGGATGAGCGAGAGAAGGCGGGTCCAGACCACCTCCAGGACCAGGGCCCCTGCGCCCGAGGCGGCGAAGGCGACCATCAGCAGGGCGAGCCGCCCCTCCGAC
>JBOGOC010000126.1:0-28576 GCA_050747525.1 Candidatus Polarisedimenticolia bacterium
CGCCCTTCGAAGGAGAGGGGCCGATCACGCTGCTGGAAGAGGAAGAGATCCTCCAGGCCGATGCACCCCCGTTCGAGCTCGTCGAAGACGACGAAGAGCTCGAAGAGGTCCTGGACGTGGTGAAGGCCGACATCGATGAGGCGGAGGAAGTGGCCGCGCCGGCGCCGCCGCCCTCCCGGCCGGCCGTCACGCCCGGCGCCCCCTCGATGAGCGCGGCCTCCCAGCGGGCCGCGCTCGATGCGCAGCGTCTCGCGGAACGCCGGACCTGGCACCCCGACCCACCCGGTCCTCAGGATATGCCCGACGAAGGTTCACGGCCCTGGTTCCTCCTGGGAGGGGCCATGGCGGTGGGGGCGGCCGCGCTGTTTCTCATCCTGATGGCACAGGGCTCCGGGGATGCCGTAGAGATGCTCCCTCTGCCCGACCCGACCCTTCATGCGACCGCGCCGGCGTCCGGTGCCGCCGCCAACCCGGGAGTGGCCGACGAGGCCGACGAAGCCGACAACGAAGCGGCTTCCCTGCCGGACAGGCCATCCACCTCGCCGTCCCTGCCGCGTGAATCGGCGCCTCCGGCAAAGGTGGACGCCGCCCCTGCGTCCCCTATGTTGGAGGAGATCGACGACGAACGTGCGGGACGGGAAAGGCTGCTCTCGGGAGACTACCGGGGCGCCGCCCGACACTTCGGACGGCAGGTGGCGGATGGTCCGGGCGGATACTCGATCCAGATCCTCATGGCGTGCCAGGACGACACGGTCAGGCGCGCTGTGGAGGCCGGCGCCTCGTCTCCGGAGCTCTTCATCCTCTCGACCACGTTTCAGGGCCGAAGCTGCTATCGCGTCTACTGGGGACGTTATCCGACACAGAAGCGGGCACAGGAGGCGCTGAGCCGTGAGATTCCCGCCGCATTCCGCCGCGACAAGCCGCGCGTCACACGGCTGGCCGGCTCGTGATCGCCGCGCTCTCTCCCTCGCTTTCCTGACCGCGGGCCTTTTCTTCGGCGCGGCCGCTCCCGCGAGGGCCGACGTCATCCACCTGCGCGACGGGCGGACCATCGAGGCGGAAGGATGCGTGCGCTCCCGCCAGGAGCTGACGTGCCGCCGCGCGGGAGGCAGCTTCGGCATCCCGATCGATCTCGTCGTGTCGATCAAGAAGGGGCTGCCGGCGCGCACGGTCCGGCCGCGCCCGGCCGTTCCCGCCGGAAGCTCCCGCATGCCCATCCAGCAGGAGCCCGTCGCGCCGCCCGAAGGCGATGGCCTCACCCAGGAGGCGGCCCTGCTGCGCATCGAGACCCTCGAGCGCAAGCTTCTGGCCCCTTCGGCTGACGAGCCGGTCGCACGGCGCGAGGCCGGAGTCCTCCACGCGTACGTGGCGGGTCTGAAGTTCAACGATGGAGACTCCGACGGCGCCGTCCGTCACTACGAGGAGTCGCTGCGATACACGCCCGGGCTGGTCCCTGCCCGCCTCAACTACGCCACCCTGCTCATCAACATCCGGCGCTACGACGAAGCCCGGACGATGCTGCAGGGCCTGCTCGTCGACCATCCCACTTCGGCACGTGCCCTGTACCTGCTGGGCGAAACGGAGATGCAGGAAGGCCATGCGGAGAAGGCCGTCGAGCTGTGGACGCGCTCCATCGAGCTGAAGCCCGATCCCCAGCTGGCGGATAAGCTCGAGCGCGCCCGGCGGCTGATCGACGCGGAGACGGGATTCGAGACGTCTCAGGCCCATCACTTCGCGCTGAAGTTCGACGGCGACCAGGCGTCCCCCGAGCTCGCGCGCGAGATTCTGGACTTTCTCGAGCAGTCCCACGCCGACCTGGCGGGGAAGCTGAATCACGCTCCTGAGGGCCCCATCAGGGTGACCCTCTACTCGCGAGAATCGTTCCAGCGCGCCACCGAGTCGCCCGACTGGGTGGGAGGGCTGTTCGATGGCGAGATGAGAATCCCGGTCGGCGGCGTCTCCAGCCTCAACACCGGCATGCGCAGGGTCCTGATTCACGAGCTGGCCCACTGTTTCGTGTCCTCCAAGGGCGGAGGGCGGGCCCCCAGCTGGGTCCAGGAGGGGTTCGCGCAGCTGATGGAAGGCCGCAATGGGAACAAGGACCGGGCCCGCGTGGCCTCCAGCTGCGCCATCCTGGGCCCCGAAGGATGCGCCGGCCAGATGCCCTATCCCGCGGCCCTGTCCCGCATGGAGTTCTTCCTGGAACGCTGGTCCCAGGCCGATTTCAACGAGGTGCTGGATCATCTGGGCCGCGGAGCCGATATTGAGCGGGCCATGCGCCAGGCCATAGGCCTGTCCCAGGGCGAGTTCCTGGCGGCCTGGATGGAGTGGCTCGGCACTCCGGCCGGCTAGTCGGGATCATCGGAGTCTTCCGATCCATGCAAACCGGAAACGGCCCCTATCCGGCCCGGCTCGCCGTCGTGCTCGGACACGTGGCACGAGGCGGACTGTCGGGGAAGGTCCGCCTGTCGGCTGCCCGGGGGGACGCCGGGGGATATCTGCGGTTCGCCCGCGGCACGCTCGTTCTGCTCGTCACCCATGCTGGTTCGCAGGTCGATCCCGCGGAGGTGGCCATCGGAGCCGTCGTCTCCCTGGTGGAAGAGGCGACGAAGGCCTGCGCCAAGACGGACGCATCTCCCGATTTCACCGCGGAGCCCGAGTCGGGACCCGGCCCCCTGAAGAGTCCCACCGCGGCCGAGCTGGCCCTGAGGATCTCGCGGATGGTGGGCGATGAAGGATGGCTCGTGGAAAACCTCGGGGGACGCAGCGCCAGGCTGGCTCCCGCGGGGAGCGCGTCACACGCCCCGCGCGTCGCGTTGGGGCCCGGCGAAGGGTTCCTCCTGTCGCGCGCCGATGGCACGCTCACACTCGGCGAGATCCTGGACACCTCCCCCATGCCTGGTGGCGACGCCCTGCGCACCCTCTTCGCCTTGCGAGCCATCGGCATGCTGGCCGGTGCCCCCTCCGCGAATCTCTCCAGCCTGGACAGCTTTCTGTCCAGGACGGCCCGGGCGAAGCCGGCCACGGCCGGCGCCGAGGCGGTCGACGAGGCCGATCTCGCCTACGCGCCCGAGGAACGGAAAGAGCGCCAGGCGCTGCGCGAGCGATGCCTTGGCGTCCTGGGCTGCGACCACTACACCATCCTGGGGGTGGAGCGCTCAGCGAACGAGGCGGCGATCCGTTCCGCCTACTACAAGCTGGCCCGGCAGTACCATCCCGATCGGCTGCACAAGCCCCACCTCGAGGACATGCTCCAGGACCTGGAAGCCTTCTTCGCGGCCATGACTCAGGCCTACAACACCCTCAGCGATTCCAAGACCCGCGCCGAATACGAGTCCGAGCTGCACGGCCCGGCCCAGCGCCGCTCCGAGTCGATGGACCGCACGGCCATGGCGCGCGATGCCTACCTGCGCGGACGCAAGGCGGCCGAGAAGGGGGATCTGTTCGAGGCGATCCGCCTCTTCGAGACCGCCACGGAGAACGATCCCGGGCGCGCGGAGTACTTCCATTATCTGGGGGCCTGCCAGGGACAGAATCCTCATTGGCGCAAGAAGGCCGAGGAGAGTCTCCAGCGCGCCATCCGGATGAACCCCGCAGCGGTAGCCAGCTACGTCGAGCTGGCGCGCCTTTATCGCAAGGGCGGGCTCGAGCGCAAGAGCCATGAGATGTACGCGCAGGTGCTCAAGTGGGATCCCACGCACAAGGAAGCCCTCGCCAACACGGGCAAGGGCCAGGACGCGCCGCAGGCCGGGCTCCTGCGCGGCCTCTTCCGCAAACCCTGACCCCCCCCGGCCGCGGAGCGGCGCTAGACTGCGGCATGATGTCCGGCATCTCGGGCTCCGTCGCTCTCGTCACGGGATCGTCCGAAGGGATCGGTCTGTCCGCCGCCCGCGCCTATGCCGCGGCCGGAGCGCGGGTCGCTCTCACGGCGCGCACTGCTTCACGCCTGCACCAGGAGGTGGCGTCGCTCGTGGCCGGCGGCGCCGACGCGCTGGCGGTCCCGGCCGACGTGACGTCGCCCGACGACGTGGCCCGCCTGATGCACGAGGTACGCGAGCGGTGGGGGGGCCTGGACATCCTCGTGTGCAACGCCGGCGTGGGGCTGTTCGGCTCCATCGAGACGCTTTCCGAGCCGGCCCTGCGGCAGGCCTTCGAGGTGAACTTCTTCGGCGTGGTGCGCTGCATCCAGCAGGCGCTCCCGCTGATGCGGCCCCGCAGGCGCGGCCTGATCCAGATCGTCTCCTCGGTCATCGGGCGGCGCTCGTTGCCCATGTACGGAGGCTACTGCGCCACCAAGTTTGCCCTGCACGCGGTGGCCGACGCGCTGCGGCTCGAGCTGGAGCCGGACGGCATCCAGGTGCAGATGTTCTATCCGGCTCTCACCGACACCAGATTCTCGCGCAACGCGCTCGTCTCATCTCCCCGCACGGGATCCGGCCGCATCCGGGCCACCTCGGCCGACGAGGTGGCGCGGCAGATGGTGGCGGCCGCGCGCCGGCGGAAGCGCGATCACGTCGTGACCGCGGGAGGCCGGGCGCTGGTGCGCCTGAACGACCTGGCGCCGGGGCTGGTGGACGCCATCCTGGGACAGGTCATGATGCGCCCTGGCGGGCGCACGAAGGACCCACTCGATGCCTTATCTCGTCGACGGGAGCAACCTCGCCGGCGCGGCGCGTGACCGCAGGCTGGGCCTGCCCCGCGACGAGCAGGAGCTGGTCCGGCTGCTGGCTTCGTTCGCCGAGGCGCGGAGCACGCGACTGACCGTGGTGTTCGACGGGCCGGCGGAGGGGCGCGGCGGATCGGGACGCGCGCACCAGGCGGGCCGGGTGAAGGTGCGCTACTCCGGATCGGGACGCACGGCCGACGATCTGATCGTGGACATGGTGCGGGCGGAGAACGCACCGGGCGACGTGATCGTGGTGACCTCCGACAGAGACCTGAGCTCCAGGGTGCGAACGGCCGGCGGGCGGGTGATGGGATGCACCCGGTTCGCCGAGGCACTGGAACGGTCGGCCTCGGGCGGCGGCGCGACCGAGGACAAGCCGCTTCCCGGCGACATCCAGGACTGGGAAGCCTACTTCAGGACGGGCCGCAACGATCCGGAGGACTGACGGCTCAGGACCAGGTCGGCCGAGAGCGCCCCTCCGCCGCCCAGCATCAACGCCGCCGCGATGGCCAGCACCAGCAGGTGATACTCGAATCCCTCGCCCGCCTGCTGCCCCATCCAGTTCATGAAGAAGCCGTTCTGGCGATGCACCATCAGAATGGCTCCCACCATGACCGCGGCGATCCCCGCGGCTGCCACGCGGGACAGCAGGCCGATCAGGAGCAGGATCGCGCCGCCCAGCTCGGCGGCCATCACCAGCGTGGTGAGCGGCGCGGGAAGACCCATGCTCCCGAAGCCCTCGAGGGTCCCCTGGAACCCGGGTCCGCCGAACCACCCCAGGACCTTCTGCGCGCCGTGGGCGAAAAAGGTCACTCCGAGGACGATGCGCAGGATGGCGAGAGCCGGATCGTCACGCGTGTCGAGCAGTTTGTGCAGCATCGACAGCAGCGTAGGAAGACACGGAGCCCCCTGCCATGGGGCATGGCCCGCCTCCTGTTAGGAATGAATGACGAGCGGCGCCGGCGTGGTCGAGGAGACCGAAGGCCGGGCCAGGCATCTCGTCAGCCACGCGTCCAGCCCCGGCCACCTCTCGGACAGCGGAAGTCCGACCGCCCTTCCCGTGCGTCCGAGAACGGGGATCAGCCCGACGTCCGCCAGGCTGAACCGATCCAGGAAGTGCTCCCTCCCCTGCACCAGGCGGTTGAGGTGATCCAGGTAGGGGGTCGCCGCACGCAGCCCTTCCGCCTCCTGGGACGGACTGGGGTCGGGGCGTCGCACCCACCGCCCGCCCTCCATGCGCGCCCTCGCCAGAAGCATGCTGCGGAGCGCCGGGCCCAGGTACTGGTCGGCCGTCTCCTCCACCATGCGCGCGCGGGCCCGCAGGGCCGGGCCGGCCGGAAGCAGCGGGTTCTCGGGGTAGCGCTCTTCGAGGTACTCGTTGATGATGGTGGATTCGTACACGGAGGTGCCGTCCTCGAGCACCAGCACGGGGACCTTGCCCACCGCCGTGAGCCGCCTGAACTCCGGGTTCTGGTCGCGGTTCTGCGGGACGATGGGAGCCCAGGGGATCCCCTTTTCGGCGAGCACGATTCTCACCTTCCAGCAGTACGGCGAACCCTCGAACTGGTACAGCGTCAGCATCATGTCCTCCGTCACGGGTGAGTATCGCGGGCAGGCGCCATTATAGGCGCGTGCTATGCTGAACGTCACGAGGGACATGATGATTCCAGCCGACGAGATCCGGCGGCGCGTCACAACGGCTCTGCCGGGAGCCGTCATCGAGCTACGCGACACGGTCGGTGACGGTGATCACTACGAGATGATCGTGGTCAGCGCGGCGTTCGCGGGAAAGAGCACGCTGGAGCGCCATCGCATGGTATACGCCCCGTTGAAGGACATCCTGGGAGGCGCCCTGCACGCCCTGGCCCTGCGGACCCTGGCCCCGGGCGAGGCCGGCGCCGGAACCTGAGGCAGAGAGGAGGCACGAAGCACCATGGAACGAGACGTCATGGAAGAGATCCGCAACGAGATCACCGGGCATAAGGTGGTCATCTACATGAAGGGGACCAAGGAGATGCCCCGCTGCGGCTTCTCGGCTGCAACGGTGGCGGTCCTTCAGGAGTTCGGGGTCCCCATCAAGGACATCAACGTCCTGGAGGATCAGGAGAAGTGGGCGGCGGTCAAGAGGTTCTCCGACTGGCCCACCATCCCGCAGGTCTACATCGACGGCCAGTTCATCGGCGGGTGCGACATCGTTCGCGAGATGCACGCACGCGGCGAGCTGGCGCCGCTGATCAAGAAGGCCGTCGGGCCGGCCTGATCGATCCCAGTGCGTCGTAGAGGGCGCGCACGGCTGCGATGCCGCTCGGCAGGACCGTCACCCGCAGGTTCTCGTTTCCGACGTGCTGGTTGTTGTCGTAGTTGACCAGCGGGAGCCCGATGTAGCGGAATCCCGCGGCCTCGAACTCGGCCAGCAGCGGGAGCGTTCCTCCCAGAGTCGGGTAGACGAGCAGGTCGTCGCCCAGCGCGCGGCGCGCGGCGGCGATGCCCCAGGCCACCGACGGATCCGCCGGGTCCATGCGGGCGGCGGCGACTCCATCCAGATACTCCAGCTCCGCGGCCGGCTCATGCTTCTTCACGTGGCGCGCCAGCACGTCGAAGACCGTGCGCGGATCCTGCCGGGTCACCAGCCGCACCTCCAGGATCGCCTCCGCGAGGACCGGAACCTGGTTGCCGGGCCGGCCCGATACCAGGTGGTTGACCGTGAGGGTCGGGTGGAAGAGGAGCCGCTCGTGGTATGGAACACCGGCATCCCCCTCGAACACCATGACCCCCAGCTCGCGCGCGATGACCGTCTCCGCCTTGCTCGCCTCCGCCACCATGGCTCGCTCCTGCGCCGTCGGTGGGGAAACGTCCTGCTCGAACCCTTCGATGGTGACGCGGCCCGTTGGATCCTTCATGGTGGACAGGAGCGCGGCCATACGGAACACCGCGCCGGGGAGCAGCCCGTAGTTGCCGCTGTGCGCGGGGAGCGCGGCCGTGCGCAGACGCAGGCGCGCGTGCATGTCGCCGCGCGTGCCCAGGTAGACCGACGGACGCCCCAGAGCGTCCATCGGCCCGTCGCACAGCACCAGGAGATCCGCGCGCAGCAGATCGATGCTCTGCCGCAGCGCGATGCCGATGTGGTCGCTCCCGACCTCTTCTTCCCCATCCAGCAGGATCTTGATGTGCAGGGGACGCACCGGCCGCCGCGCGTATTCCTCCAGCGCGATGAGGTGCATGACGATGGGCGCCTTGTCGTCCGCCACCCCGCGTCCGTACAGGCGCGCCGTCTCCCACATGTCCTCCGCGGCGTTGTCGAGGGTTCTTGGCTCGATGGCCGACACGCCCGGCTCATCCCAGCGCCCGGACAGTAGCCTGGCCGCGAAGGGATCGCCGCCCGTCGACTCCCAGTCGGAAGCGGGCCCCGTGGGCTGCGTGTCGTAGTGCATGTAGAACAGGACCACCGGCGCTCCCCCGGTGGTGGCGGGCAGCTCCCCGAACACCAGCGGGTTGGCCCCCGGCTCCGTCTCCAGAAGCCGGGCACGCAGCCCCGCCGCCTCGAGCCTGGCGCTCAGCCACCGCGCCGCCTGCCTGACGTCATCCGTCCGGCTGCTCTCGCTGGGGATGCGGACCAGCTCGGAGAGCAGCGACACCGCGCGCTCCGCCTCGCTCGCCGGAGAGTCCGCGGCGATCAGCGACCAGGCCATGCCGGCCGTCAGGAAGACGCGCATCAGTTCCAACGGAACCACCTCAGCGCCAGCGCGAACGACACCACTCCCCACGCGGCCAGACCGGCGAGACGCCCGGCCTGCGAGAGGATCGGCGCCCCCTCCAGGATCACCGCGCGCAGCGCGTCGTTGAGCAGCGTGAGCGGCAGCGCCTTGATGGCCGGCTGAATAGCCTGGGGGAACCTGTCGGACGAGAAGAAGATGCCCGAGAGCAGCCACATCGGAAGCATCACCACGTTCATCAGCCCCGCCACGGTCTCGATCTTCTGCGCGCGGCACGCCACGAGCAGACCGAGGCCGGCGAACGACACGGCCCCCAGGATGGTCACCGCGGTCACCGCCAGCAGGCTCCCGCGCACCACCACCTGGAAGAAGAGGGAGCCCGCCAGCAGCAGCAGGGCCATCTCCGGCAGCATGAAGATCAGCCGGCTGCCCACCATGGCGATCAGGAAATGGCTCTTCCTCATGGGCGTGGCCACGAGCCGCTTGAGCAGTCTGCGCACCCGCATGTCCACGATGACGAAGCCCACGCCCCACAGGCCGCCGCCCATCAGGTTCATCCCCAGCAGGCCCGGGATGAGGAAGTCGATGTAGCGCGAGCCCGGCTCCGTGACGAGGCGGTCGTGCGTGGCCACGGGGTCTGTGCGCCCGGCCTGCCGCTGGAGCGCCTCGTCCACGCGGGCCCGGGCCAGGATGCTTTCGGGGCGCATGGCGTCGTAGACGTACTGCACGGGATCGGCCGCCACCACGTACAGGTCGGATCTGCCCATGCGCAGCCGGGCGGCGCATTCCTCCCCCGAGCAGACCGAAACCACGAAACGCTCGTCAGACAGCGCGGCACGCGCGCGGTCCGCCGCGGGCGCCGAAGCCTCCGCGGCCAGGTCCACCCGGATCTGCTCGGGGGGCTTCTCGCGGAACGCAATTCCCAGCCCCACCGCCAGCAGCACGGGGAAGCCGTAGACCCAGAAGATCGCCTCCGGCTCGCGGAAGAACTCGCGCAAGCGGGACTTCAGCAGCTGCTCAAGCGGACGCAGACTGGTCATCCCGCAGGTGCCTCCCGGTGAGCGTGACGAAGACGTCCTCGAGGCTGGCGTGCCGCGTGGTGAGCCTGGCCAGCTCCATTCCGGCGGCCTCCAGGTGCTTCAGAAGCCCGGGGATGGCCACGTGCGGCTCGGTGACCGTGAGCGAGATCCCCCCCGGCTCCACGCGCACGGCCTGCACCGCGGGCAGGGCGCGAAGCTCGGCCTCGCCCGGGCCGGGCCGGACCTCGGGCCCGTGCTGCCGGCCCGCGGATCCGTTCACCTCGAACTCGATGACGTGCTCTCCGCCCAGCCGGGAGATCAGGGCCGACGGCGAGCCCTCCGCGATCACGCGGCCATGGTCCACCACCGCCACCCGATCGCACAGCCGCTCGGCCTCGTCCATGTAGTGGGTGGTCAGGAGCACGGTGCGGCCCCGCGCGCGCAGGGCGCGGATGATGTCCCAGAGCTGTCGGCGCGACTGAGGGTCCAGCCCGGTGGTGGGCTCGTCCAGGAAGAGCAGCTCCGGGTCGCCGATGAGGGCGCACGCCACGGCCAGCCGCTGGCGCTGCCCTCCCGAAAGCTTGCCGACCCACGCGCCGCTCTTCTCGGTGAGGGAGACCATCTCCATCGCCGCAATCGGCTCGAGGCCCGAGCGGTAGAAGCTGCGGAACAGGCCCAGGGTCTCGGCCACGCTCAGCTTGTCGCCGAAGCGGGTCTCCTGCAATGAGATGCCGATGCGCTGGCGCAGCTCGTCCGCATGCCCGCGCCACGCAAGACCGAGCACTTCGACCTTTCCGCCGCCCGGCTCCAGGAGCCCTTCCAGGATCTCGATGGTGGTGGTCTTGCCCGCTCCGTTGGGCCCCAGCAGGCCGAAGCACTCGCCGGGGGGAACGTCCAGGTCCAGGCCGTTGACGGCGTGCACGGGCCCCGAACGTGAAGGGTAGGTCTTGCGCAGACCGGCGCAGCGGATGGCCGAGGCGGACGTCATGAGGCCGGATGATAGCCGCCCGGGGCTCCCTCTGTCATGGAGACAGGTCGGTGCTCCTCACGAGAAGGGCGCCGAGCGTCTTCAGCTCCTCGAGGGCCTGCGCCCCGGTGCGGGGACCCACGGCGCGGCATCCATCGATCACCACGATGACCGGAAGCTCGGGCATGAGACGGCGCGCATCGCGGGCCGTGTAGAGCACGCAGTAGTCGAGCGCGAGACCCGCCAGCACCAGGGCGCCGGCGGAGCGCCCGCGCAGGTAGCCCTCCAGGCCGGTGGGGTTCTTACCCACGTTGTCGTTGAAAACCGAGTAGCTGTCCACCAGCGGATCGCTCCCCTTGCGGAGGATCGCCTGCAGCGGCTTCTGGTCGAAGTCGGGATGCAGCTGCGCGCCGCGCGTCGCCTGCACGCAGTGATCGGGCCACAGCATCTGGGGAATCCCGGCTAGCGTCCCCATCTCGAACGGGCGCCGCCCGGGATGCACGCTGGCGAAGCTGCCGTGCCCGGGCGGGTGCCAGTCCTGGCTGCCCAGGCGGATGGGAAACAGCGGCATGATCCGGTTGATGACCGGGATCACCGCTTGCGCGTCCGGCACCGGCAGCTCATTCATCTCGGAGATGAACCCGTTCTGGATGTCCACGGCCAGCAGGGCGGCGCGATCGGGGATCATGGTGAACCTCCTTCCAGCGGACGCGAGGCCTCGTCCAGAAGCCTCGCCCGCTCGGCCTGAAGCCTGTGCGTCATGGAGACGCGGTACAGGTGGGGGTTGAGCAGGCGGCGGCATCCTCGCGGCAGCCGATCCAGACGGACCCAGGCCAGATCGGCGATCTCCTCGAGGGCGAGCGCGGGGCGCCGGCGCCGCCCTCCCTCCATCACCACGGAGCGCACGTCCGCGAGGAGGCTTCCGGCCGGGATGCGCGCGCTGCGCAGCGGGTTGCCGGGATCGAAGACGCGTTCCCCCGGGGCCGGCTCCTCCGCCTCGAGCGACATGATGTCCATCTCGAACGTGCTCCCTAGGGCCGCCCGCCAGAGGCGCTTGCGCCCCGGGATCGTGCTCTTGGCCGGGTCGGAGCTGACCTTGAGCCGGGGGCGCCCGTCCAGCTCCACGAGCTTGTAGATGCCCCCCAGCGAGCCTCCCTCGGGTCCGCTCCCCGTGACCAGCCTGGTCCCGATCCCGTAGACGTCGACACGGCCCCCCTCGCGCCGCACCGATTCGATCACGTGCTCGTCCATCTCGTTGGAGGCGACGACCTTCACGTCGGGGAACCCTGCCTCGTCCAGCATGCGGCGCGCTTCGCGGCTGAGCCAGGCCAGGTCTCCGGAATCCAGACGTATCCCCCTCAGCTCGTGACCGGCGGAGCGCAGCTCGCGAGCCACCCGGATGGCGTTGGGGACGCCGGCGCGCAGGGTGTCGTACGTGTCCACCAGGAGGATGCAGCTGTCCGGAAAGGCTCTCGCGTACGCCCGGAACGCCTCCAGCTCCGTGTCGAAGGCCATCACCCAGCTGTGCGCCTGCGTGCCCGAGACCGGGATGCCGTACCGCCGCCCTGCCTCGAGGTGGCTGGTCACGCGGGCGCCGCCGATGAAGGCGGCCCTCGAGGCGCTCAGCGCGCCGTCGGGTCCGTGCGCACGCCGCGCGCCGAACTCCACCACGGTGGCCTCAGCCCCGTCCTTCCGGGCGGCGGTCGCGATGCGGGCGGCCTTGGTGGCGACGAGCGTCTGGAAGCAGATCAGGTTGAGCAGGGCCGTCTCGACGATCTGCGCCTGCCCCAGCGGCGCCTCCACGGTGAGGAGCGGCTCCCCGCCGAAGACGACCTCACCCTCTGCCACGGAGGTGACCCGGCCGGTGAAGCGGAGGCTGGACAGATCGTCGAGGAACCCCTCGTCGAACAGTCCCAGAGAACGCAGGTAGCCCACCTGAGCGGCATCGAACTTCAGGGACTCGAGGTAGTCGAGAGCCGGGTCGAGCCCCGCGAAGACGGCGTAGCCTCCGCCGAACGGATTGCGGCGGAAGGACAGATCGAAGGCCGCGGGCAGCTCCAGCATCCGCTCGCGCCGGTAGCCCGCCGCCATCGTGAGCTCGTACAGGTCGAGGAGCAGGGAGAGATCCATGGCGATCGTGAGGATCTTATCCCACGGGGCGGCGTGGCGGCCCGGAAGGACCCGGTCAGGGGGATGCTGCGGGGGGAACCGTTCTTCTTCCGGGCCGCGGGTTCGAGGTGATCCGTGGCGACGAAGCCCCCTGCCCGAGTTTTCCGCCGCCACGGACCCTCGACGGCATGAGCCGCCGATCACTGGATTCCCAACGTCCTCTTGCAGGGTGGATGCCACCGGCAATGTGAGGGGAAAGGGGTGGCCGGGGGGGAGCGCGTCGAGCGTTTCCGGTGGGGGTCTCCGGATTCCGGAGGCCGCCGCTCAGAACATGAGCGGGCGCTCAGGACTTCTGGCCCACGTCCTCCAGATGGTGCTTCCTGATGAGGTCGTGCAGAGTGGACTCGGCGATCCCGAGACGGCGGGCCGCCTCCCTCTTGGTCGGATAGTCCACCAGCGCATTGCGGATCGCCTCGATTTTCACCTCTTGAAGCGATGCAGCGCGGCGCCTGACTTCCGGCTCCTGGATGCTGGACGCCGCCAGCAGCTCCCTGACCGCCGCCCCCTCCACCACGCCTCCGGGCGAGCGCACGACGGCGCTCTCGATCACGTTGCGCAGCTCCCTGACGTTCCCCGGCCACGTGTGGTCCTTCAGGATGGCCAGGGCCTCCTCCGTGAAGCGGGTCTCGCAGGAGCCGGCAACGCCCGTCCTCTCCTCCGCCTGCTCGAGAAACAGATGCACCAGGTCGGGAAGATCCTCGAGGTGCTCGGCCAGCCGCGGCAGGCGGATCTGCAGGACGGCCAGCCGGAAGTACAGATCCTTTCTGAACCGTCCCTGCCCCACCTCCTCCGAGAGGTCCCGGTTGGTGGCCGCCACCACGCGGAAGTCGCTCCGGCTGATCCCGCCCCCGAGCCGGGGGATGCGGCCGTCGTCGAGGACCTTGAGCAGCTTGGGCTGCAGCGCGAGGGGGAGCTCGCCCATCTCGTCGAGAAAGATGGTCCCCTGGTTGGCCAGATCGAAGGCTCCCACGCGGTCCGTCACCGCGCCGGTGAACGCGCCGCGCGCGTGGCCGAACAACTCGTCTTCGAGCATGTCGGGGGGAATGGCGGCGCAATTGAGCGGAACCAGAGGGCCACGGCTTCGAGGCCCGCTGGCGTGCAGGGCGCGCGCGGCGAGGTCCTTGCCGGTGCCGGTCTCGCCGCACAGCAGCACGGGGACGCGGCTCTGCGCAGCCTTCTGGATCGCGTCGTACACTCCCCGCATCGCGGCGCTGCGGCCTATCATCTCCGCGAGGCCGGAGCCCGAGCCCGGCACCACCTGCCGATCGGCGTCGCCTCGCAGCTCGAGCGTCGTCCGGCCCGCGCGGATGCGCGCTCCGGTCTGGGTGAAGGCTGCCTCGATGCGCTGCCCGCCCACGAAGGTGCCGTTGCGGCTTCCGAGATCCCGCACCCTCAGGCCCCCGTCCGTCTTCTCCAGCGACACGTGCCGCCACGAGACCGTCTCGTCATGCAGGACCATCTCGCAATCCGGCGCCCGCCCGATGACGAAGACCTGCCGATCGAGCGGGACGGTCATCCCCGCGTCCTTTCCCGAGACGACCCTGACCACACGCACCGGCCCGGCCGCCCCGGGGCTCCCCGCGGGCGATGGCTCGTCGTCATCGAGGGTCTGGGTGCCTGTGGAGACGGACCCGGCCTTTCCCGACCAGGGATCTCCGGGCGTGTCGTGGACGTGGAGCCGGTATCCTCCCAGCCCTGCGCTGCTTCCCGGAGGGATCTCCGCGCGCGGGACGGCCTTCCCCTTCACCAGTATCGTCTCTCCGTGAAGGGCGGTGAGCACGGCACGGCCGTTGCTGAGCGAGAGCTCGGCGTGCACGTCGGCGATCTCGGGCAAGGTCAGGACGATGTCGTTGTCGAGGGAACGGCCCAGCCGCATCGTGCCGCCGTGCAGCGGGATGGCGAAAACCGGGAGCGAGCCGATCGACACACCGAGCCAGGTCATCCGGAACGATTATTGGCGTGGGTCCGCGGTGGTGTCAATGACGCGCGCGAGCGCGGCCGCCATCCCGGGATCGTCCGGCTCGATCACCCCCTCGCGCCGCCACACCAGCACGCCGTCCGCGTCGAACAGGAAGGTCGCGGGAAGCATCGAGAGGCGGAACAGCGACGAGGCACGGTCCTCCGGATCCAGCACGATGCGGTAGGTGAGGTGCGCGTCCGACACCATCTCCACGACCCGGGCCCGTGAGCCGGCGCCATCCACGCTCACCCCCACGACGTGCAGGCCGGATGGCCCGTGAGCCGCATGCAGCGAGGACAGCATCGGCAGCTCTTCCTTGCAGGGGCCGCACCAGGTGGCCCAGACGTTCAGCAGCACCGGATGTCCTCGCTGAGAGGCGAGCAGGTAGGGACGCCCCTCCAGATCCACGGCCTCGAAGGCCGGGGCCATCGAGCCGGGCAGTCCGTCCCAGGCGCGCGCTTTGCCCGGTGTCGGGGCCGGCCGGGAGGCCACCACCCGCTCGAGGGTCATCAAGGCTGCCGGCACCTGGGCCGCGCGCACGCCGCCGGCCTCTCCGGGCTCGGTCCACGCCACCAGCGCCGACTCTCCTGCCATGGCGATGCGCGGGAAACCGGCCGCCCGGCTCCCGGGCCCCGTGGACACCAGCAGGCGCTCGCTCCGCCGTGCGGCGCCGCCGGCGAAGGAAACCCGGCACGCGAAGAGGGGGGCCGACTGGTCGTTGCCGCTCCCGGTCCAGGCCACGATGGCGTCGCCGGCAGGGTCGATCGCCACGGCCGTCCTTCCCAGCGGCTCGCCGCGATCCACCACGATCGGCATGGAGAAGGTTGCGCCGGCATCCTCCGAGAAGGCCACCTGCACCCGCGGCCGGTCGAAGGAGGCGGTGAACCAGGCCACCGCAAGGCGCCGGCCGGTCGAGTCCACGGCGATGGCGGGCCCGTTCACCGGGCACCCAGGCACTCGCCAGCTATCCGCGGCCACCGGAGCCGGAGAAGTCCACCCGTCTCCGGTCCACCGCACGATGGAGATGTCCCGGATTTCCCCGTCGCTTCGATCGCGGTACACCACCACCGGGCCTTCCGCCGTCATGACGGCGCCCGTCTGGCAGCAGTCGCACACGCGCCCGTCGATCTCTTCGTCCGCGCCGGGCCGGTCGTCGACGCGGGCGGTCCGCAGCATCGTGGAGCCGCCGGCTCCTCCCTCGGCATGCGCACCGGTCTCGCGGCCGTCCAGCCAGAAGGCGCGGAACCCGCTCCGTTCGGGCACCACCGACACGAATCCATGCTCCACCTGCGCCCTGTCGTCGTGGGGCATGCCCAGCCCCCTCCAGCTCCCTCCTTCGTCCTGCGACAGGGCCAGCTGGATTCCATAGGCGTACTTCCCCGAGCCCATCATCTCGAGCCAGTGCACGAGCAGCGATCCATCTCCGCCCTGCTGGATGGAGGGGAAGTCCGCCCAGTTCACGAAGAAGCTCGTGGAGCTGGTGATGCGCCGCGGAGCATTCCACCGCCACGTCCCTCCGTGATGCTCGAGCCGCGAGTAGCGCAGGGTCCCCCGTCCCGCGTCTCCCTCAGGCTCGAACCAGCTCAGCAGGATCGTCTCACCGGCCGCCGTGAGGTGGGGCGTGACGGAGCCGGGCGAAGCGGGCGGATCGATGCGCACGATCGCGGGAGGAGACGTCGAGGAGAGGCAGCCCCATGAGCCCGCGAGCAGGCACACGGCGAGCGCGTAGAAGGCCTCTCTGGCGCGGCGGCGGATCACGGACGAACTCATGCCCGACCCCTCACTGGTCCTCGAGGATTCCCAGGACGACCCAGTAGGCCCCGAAGGGCTGGGACTTCGTGCGTGCGAAGGCGGCCGCGATCCCGTACACGCCGGAGACTTTCTTCTGGAGCCGGCGGCGCGCCTCGTCAGGAAGCTCGGAAGGATCGGGGCTGGTGTAGGCCACCACCCAGCCCGGGCCCGGCAGCACGCCCTTGTCGACCTTGACCGTGTCCTTTCCAATCAAGGAGCGCAGCGTGGACTCCAGGCTCCGCGAGACGGAGGGCCTCTCCTCGAGAGCCTGCAGATTGGCCCCACGCCGGGCTTCCGCCGCGGCGAGGCGCACACGGCGCACCGCCTCCTGGTCGCTCAAGACGACCATGGGATCGGAGAAGTCCTGCACGACGTAGATGGAGTCGCCCGAGGAATCCTTCACCACGCCGATGCCGATGGCGGTGAGCCCCCGATCCAGGATGTTCTTCCGGTGCCCCGAGGAATCCATCAGCCCCGCGTGGGCCCGCTCCACGTTCCGATCCAGGGCCACGTTCTCCGCCGCGGCGCGCGCACTGTACCCGGCCCGCACGAGACGCCCCTCGTAGGTGGTCCCGTCTCTGGACGCGTGGGAGACGCGTCCCGCGCGGCGCATGTCCTCCGCATGCAGCCTCGCCAGCCTGGCCAGCTCTTCGTCCCACTTCAGGCGCCGCAGACCTCGTTGCGAACGTTCTGCGTTCACCAGGTCGAGCAGGCGCCGCTCGCTCGCCCCCGCGGCGGGTGGCTTGCCGGCGGCGGCGCACGGCATCAGCACCCCCGCCATCACCACCGCGGTCACCATCCAGGCCGTCCTCAGCTCCACCCGCGCCCCTCCCCTTCGCCCGACCCGGCACACTGTAGCAGCAGTCTCCTTCAGCGCGGCTTCCCGCCCGCCGGCGGTTTCTCCGCCGCAGCCTCGACCGGCTCGCGATCCAGGAGGGCGGCGTCCCGCGCCGTGAGCAGCCTCGCTCCTCGATCGTAGGTGAGGTAGGCCCAGGCCCACTGGAACAGCACGAGGAAGCGGTTTCTGAAGCCGATGAGGAAGAAGATGTGAACCACGAGCCATCCGACCCATGCGATCCAGCCCCACAGCTTCACGCGCCCGAAGTCGGCCACGGCGGCCGACCGGCCGATGGTGGCGAGGGCGCCACGATCGCGGTAGTGGAACGGCAGGCGGGGCAGCCCGGCCAGGGTACGTGCGATGTTGCGCGCGGCGTGACGTCCCTGCTGGATCGCGGCCGGGGCGAGCCACGGCACCAGCCCATCGCCCCGCTTCACGGCGGCGAGATCCCCCACCACGAAGATCTCCGGATGGCCGGGCACCGAGAGGTCGGGCTCGACGGCCACGCGCCCGCGCGCCAGCGGCACGCCCAGACCGGACCCCAGTGGCGAGGCGGCCACGCCGGCGGCCCACATCACGGTGCGGGCCGGAAGGCGCTCGTCTCCCAGGCCCACTCCCCGCGCATCCACCGCGGTGACCTTGGCGTCCGTGCGCACCTCCACACCGAGCTTCTTCAGCGAGCCGGCGGCACGGGCCGACAGATCCTCGGGGAAGGCCGACAGAAGGCGCGGCCCCCCTTCCAGCAGGATGATGCGCGCCTCGCGCGGATCGATGTTGCGGAAGTCCCGCGACATGGCCAGGCGCGACATCTCCGAGACGGCCCCCGCCAGCTCCACGCCGGTGGGGCCTCCACCCACCACCACGAAGGTGAGCAGGGCGCGCCGCACGGAGGCATCGGTCTCCCACTCCGCCATCTCGTAGGCGAGCAGGATGCGGCGTCGTATCTCCACGGCGTCCTCGAGGCCCATCAGGGGCGGCGCGTGGGGAGTCCAGTCGTCGTGGCCGAACCAGGAAGGGACGGAGCCGGCCGCCAGGATGAGGAAGTCGTAGAAAAGTCGCGACCCACCGGTCAGCTCCACCGCGCGGGCCGCCGGGTCGACACGCCGGACTTCTCCCAGCAGCACGCGCGTGTTGGTCTGCCGGCGCAGCACCCGCCTGACCGGCGTGGCGATGTCGCCGGGGTTCAGGCCGGCCGTGGCCACTTGATAGAGAAGCGGCAGGAACAGGTGATGGTTCCTGCGATCGACGATGGTCACGCGCACCGGCACCTGGCCCAGCGCGCGGGCCGCGTACAGCCCACCGAAGCCGGCACCGACGATGACCACGTGAGGAAGTTGCGCCGCCACGAGAACACCTCCGGCCTGAGCTCCTGACACGTGTCAGGATAATATGAAACCCGCACGGGCAGGTGGCGTTAGCAAGGCGAGCCGGCCAGGAAACAGGAGAATCCCATGACACCGATCCATGCAGCCGCCGCGTTGCTCCTCATGGCCGCGCCGCAGGCGGCCGATCCCAATACCACTCCATCCGCCGTTCAGGTGATCCGCGATCAGGCGAAGTCGCTCGAGCCGCTGGTGGCCAGCGAGCTGGCCCGCGGCTTCCTGAAAGCGGCATCCGCGCTGCCCTCCATCGAGACGCGGCGCGTGATGCGGGACAAGACGACCCGGAAGGTCTACGGCCTCGAGGAGGCGAAGTCGCTGGACGAAGCGACGCGCCAGGGGCTCGAGGAGCTCGAGCTCGACGAGGGCTTCTACTACAACACCCGCTACGGATCGCCGCTGGCCTACGCCCGGCCGCTGGAGGTGCTGGGCCAGGCCGGGTTCGCCGCCCCCGGCGGACGAAGGATCCTCGACTTCGGCTACGGCGGCGCGGGGCACCTGCGCATGCTGGCCTCCATGGGAGCGGAGGCCGTGGGCGTGGAGGTGGATCCCCTGCTCAAGCTGCTCTACTCGGGGCCCGGCGACCAGGGCGCGATCGGATCCGGGCGGCTCACCCTGCTGCACGGGCAGTTCCCCGCGGAGGCAGCGGTCGCCCAGGCCGTGGGCGGCAGCTACGATCTGTTCCTGTCCAAGAACGTCCTGAAGAACGGCTACATCCATCCGGCGGAGCCGGTCGACCCCAGACGGCTCGTGCACCTCGGCGTGGACGACGAGGTCTTTCTGAAGACCGTGCACGCTCTCCTGAAGCCTGGGGGATGGGTGCTCATCTACAACCTCAGCCCTGCCCCGGCGCCTCCGGGCAAGCCCTACATCCCCTGGGCCGATGGCCGGTGCCCCTTCCCGGCGGCGATGTGGGAGAAGGCCGGCTTCCAGGTCCTGGCCTTCGACAAGGACGACAACGCGGCGGCCAGGGCCATGGGCCACGCTCTGGGATGGGATCAGGGCGGGTCGCCCATGGACCTGGAGAAGGATCTCTTCGGCCACTACACGCTGGCGCGCAAGCCTCAGTAGCCGAGCTCGCGGGCGCCGCGCACCACGCCGCCGCGCACGATCCAGCGCGGCGCGCGGAACGCGTCCACTGAGGCGGTGGGGTCATTGTCCAGCACGAGCAGGTCGGCGGCCTTGCCGGACTCGATGGTCCCCAGGTCCTTCTCGCGCCCCATGGCCCGCGCGCTCCCCAGGGTGGAGGCCACCAGCACGTCCATGGGCTTCATTCCGGCCGCCTGCATCGCCTCCATCTCGGCGTTCACGGACACGCCGTGCAGCGTGAGCGGGTTGCCGGCGTCGGTCCCCATGGCCACAGTGATCCCCGCCCGACTCACACGCATGAGGTTGGCGTCCATGACCGCCCTGTCGGCCGCGAGACGCTCGAGGCGGCGCGCCAGATCGGCGGGAGCACGATCCTTGTAGCGCGGCGTCTCGTCGAGCCTGGCCCGGGTGTCGGGGTCCACGCAGCTTCGAGGATCGTCCGGCACGTTCGCCGGGCGCTCCCCCGTGGCCGCCCACTGGTACATCTTCATGTATCCGTCTCGCACCGTGAGCGTGGGGCAGTACACGGCGTTCTGCCGGCGGGCCAACTCGAGGAACTCGTCGTCCACCGGCTTGTCCCACACGCTGTGCACCAGCATCCGCACGCCCGCGCGCAGCGACTCCCTGGCCTCCTCCAGACCCGTCGCGTGCGACAGGACCGGGATGCCGCGCGCTTTCGCTTCCTCAACGGTGGCCACCGCCAGCGGGACGTAGTCGGCCGCCGTCCTGCCCGGCTCGACGATGTAGTAGAACTTCACCGCGCTGCTCCCCAGCGCCGCGAGGTACGAAACTCCGGCGCGCGCCACGTTGGGATCGGTGGCATGCATGAACTGACGCTCGGCCGGCATGTTGATCCAGTGGTCGCGCGTGGTGACCAGCGGACCGGCCGCGGCGACGCGCGGAGCCGCCGGATCGTTCTCGGCCCTCTCAACAAGCCCCACCGTCCACGCGTAGCCGCCGACGTCGAACACGGCCGTGACTCCGGAGCACAGGTAGGAGCGGAAGAACGTCTCGGGGTGCGCGCGCAGCCTCCCCACCGTCTCTTCGTACGGATTGCGGTCACGCGCGTCGAGGGCGTCGGGCCGGCCGTCGGCCCAGCCCGTCTGCGAGAAGTGCACGTGCGCGTCGATCAGCCCCGGCGTGATCCACGTGCCTCGGACATCCATCGTCTCCACGCCACCCGGCACAGGACAGGCTTCACGGGTTCCCGCGCACTCGATGCGGCCCTCGCGCATCACCACCACGCTGTCGCGCACCGGGGGCCCTCCGCGTCCATCCACCAGGATGCCGCCGGTCAGTGCCCGCGGCGGGGGCGGAGTGCCCGGAGGGGCGGAGAACGCGGACGTCATGGCGATGCGCCATCCCGCGGGCGTGCGCACGAAGAGCCGTTCCGAAAGCCCGCGATCCTCCGTGGCACCGTAGCGCACGCGGTAGCGGTAGGTGCCGTACACCACGCCATCGCTCACGCGCACGAGCCTCAGGTCGAGCCCTTCGAACAAATCGGGCCACGGATCGGAGACCGATCGGGCGGCATGCTCGCGGAACCCGGTCTGCATGCCCGGAGGCCCCGTGCGGGCGAACGACTCCTTGTCGAGATAACAGGCCAGGTACGCTTCGCGGTCGCGCTTCCTGATGGCCTCCAGGTTGCGATCGAAAACGCTGCGCGCCGCGGCCAGGTCTTCCTGCTCTCCGGCCGCCACGGGACAGACGACCGCCAGGAGCAGGGCCCACCCCAGGAAACGCAGCCGTCTCAGAAGCACGGCGCGATGCGATCGAACAGCCGTTCGGTGAGCGGCAGTCTGCGCCATCGGGCCAGGCCATCCATGGCCAGGCTCTCGGGCCTGAACTGAGGGGCCATCTCCGGGGAAAGCACGGGGCCGGGTATGCTGGGGCGATCGAGAAACAGCACGGTTTCCCGCGACGGCTTCTCGATGCAGCCGAGATGAAGACGGGATGGGACGATGCCTGCCGACATGCTTTGTGTTCCGTACCTGTTGGTACATTACCAGAGGCGTCGTGTCCCCGTCCACGAAAAATCCAGGGCTCGCGGGCCATTTGTCTGGTACAATCAGGGGCCCTCTGAAACCCGCGTGACCGTCATAAAAGGAGGCCGGCCATCCGACGCGCACTCATTCTTCTGCTGCTGTCCTGTCTTGCCTATCCCGTCCTCGCGGCCCGGCCATCCGGCGAAAAGCGCACCGGACGGCGTCCCTCGTTCGACGCGTCCGCGCCACGCACGGCTGCCGACAGGAAGCCTCTGGTGCTGGGCGAACAGGAAAGGAAGCTGCTGAAGAAGGGTGCCCCCGTGCACGTGCACGAAGGGTTCGGCGTGCCGACCTACCTCTGGGCCGCCCCTGGCGATCCCGGCAACGGGAAGGCGGCGCCTGGCGCGAAGCCTGCGGACACCGTGGGCGCAGCTCGCGGGCATCTGGCACGGTTCGCGGCCCTGTATGGACTGGAGGCCGAGGACCTGCCGGAGCTGGCCCCCGGGGCCGTCCACGACACGGGACGCGGGCTCATCATCGCCTCCTTCCAGGGGCGCGCGGGAGGACTGGAGATCTTCCGCGAAGAGATCAAGGTCGCCATGGACAGGGACCTGGAGGCGATCGCACTGTCCGGGTACGTCATGGGGAGCGGCGCGTGGCGGCATGGAGGCGCCCGCCGGTTCGCCCTGAAGCCGAACGCCGCGGTCGCCGCAGCCCTGTCCGATCTGACCGGGCGCGAGATCGAGGACATCGACCTCAAGGAAGCAGGCGAGATGGACGGAGGGTTCGTGGCGGTGGAGCAGGATCCCTGGGCCCTGAGCCTGGGGGAGCTTGTTCTTCCGGAGCCGGCGCGCGTGAAGAAGCTGCTGTTCCGCCTGCCGGACCGTCTGGAGCCCGCGTACTACGTCGAGGTCTCTGCGGGAGAGAAGAACGCCCCCGATGCGGACCACTACGCCTACGTGATCTCGGCGGCCGACGGCGAAGTGCTGTTCCGCCACGACCTCACTGTGTCCGACGCGTTCGGCTACCGGGTCTGGGCCGATCCGGTCACCAGGATCCCCCACGACGGTCCCCAGGGCACCGTGGCGACTCCCCACCCCACGGGGATCACGGACCAGTACCAGGCCCCGTTCGCCAGCCCATCGCTGGTCACCCTGCAGAACGGCCCCATCAGCACGAACGATCCCTGGCTGCCGGCGGGGGCCACGGTGACCACGGGCAACAACGTGGACGCCTACGCGGATATCCTGGGGCCCGACGGCTTCGGCGGCGGCGACCTGCGCGCCACCACGACGTCGAGCAACACCTTCGACCGGACGTACGACAC
Organism: Candidatus Polarisedimenticolia bacterium; assembly: GCA_050747525.1. Lineage (GTDB taxonomy): Bacteria > Acidobacteriota > Polarisedimenticolia > JACPZX01 > DASXTC01 > JBOGOC01. The sequence goes on from JBOGOC010000126.1 coordinate 22,904, forward strand.
GGCCCTGGCTCCCGGCAGCAGCGCCAGTCAACGGATGGCGGCCGTCACCCAGCTCTTCTACGACGTGAACTTCCTGCACGACTGGTTCTACGATCACGGCTTCAACGAGGCCTCCGGCAACGCGCAGGCCGACAACTACGGGCGCGGCGGATTCTGCTGTGACGCGATGAGGGCCGAGGGGCAGGATTTTGGCGCGCGCAACAACGCCAACATGTCGACCCCCTCGGACGGTGCCTCCCCCAGGATGCAGATGTACATCTTCGACGGGATCGGCCGGCGGAGCCTGACCGTGAACTCACCCCCTGCCATCGCCGACATCTACGCGGTGGGGATGGCCCTGTTCGGCCCCACGTCGTTCACCAACACGCAGCAGGTGACGCTCGTGGACGACGGCGTCGTGGGGACCGGCACGGTGAACGACGGATGCACCACGCCGTTCGTCAATGCCGCAGCGGTGGTCGGGCGCATCGCCCTGGTGGATCGGGGCGGGTGCAACTTCACCGTGAAGGTGAAGAATTCCCAGCTCTCCGGGGCCATCGGCGCCATCGTGGCCAACAACGTGGCCGGGGACGTGATCACCATGGGAGGGGCCGACGGCACCATCACCATCGGCAGCCTGCTGGTCTCCCAGGACGACGGCAACCTCATCAAGGCACACCTGGGAACCGGGGTGAACGTCACCCTCTTCCGGGAATTGGCGCTCGACAGGGACGGGACGATCGACAACCAGATCGTGGCCCACGAATGGGGTCACTACATCAGCAACCGGCTCATCGGCAACGCCGCCGGCCTGAACAACCAGCAGGGCGGAGGGATGGGCGAAGGGTGGGGCGATTTCACGGCGATGCTCATGACCGTGCGCCCCGAGGACGCCAACCACCCGGCCGGGCCCGGCTTCACCGGCGTGTACGGCCTGGTCGGGTATGTGAACGCCGGGGGAGGCAACGACGGCGGCTACAACGATGGCTACTACTTCGGCATCCGCCGGTATCCGTACTCCATCGACTTCACGAAGAACCCGCTCACCTTCCATCACATCTCCAATGGCGTTCCACTTCCCGCCGGACCGCCGATCGAGGGGGACGCCAGCGGCACCAACAATGCCGAGGTGCACAACACGGGCGAGGTCTGGGCTTCGATGCTGTGGGAATGCTACGCGGCGCTGCTGCGCGACTCCGGGCGCCTGACCTACAACCAGGCGCAGTCGCGCATGATGGATTACCTGGTCGCCGGCTACAAGCTCACACCGCCCTCCCCGACCTTCCTGGAGGCACGCGACGCTGTGCTGACCGCGGCTTCGGCCGACGCGCAGGATCACGCGCTGTGCTATCAGGCGTTCGCCCGGCGCGGCGCGGGCCTGGGGGCAGTGGCACCCGATCGCTTCTCGACCACCCTGACCGGCGTGGTGGAGAGCTACACCGCCGGCGGCGAGCTGACTCTCGACTCGGCTTCGGTGAACGACAGCGGCGCTTCGTGCGACATGGATGGCGTGCTGGACGGCGGGGAATCGGGGCAGCTCACCGTGACGCTTCGCAACTCGGGCATGTACCTTTCCGGGACGACCGGCACGGTCACCTCACCCGATCCCGACGTACAGTTCCCCACCGGGAACGCGGTCGCCTTCCCCCCCTCGTTCCCGCTGGGCACCACGACGGTCTCGCTGCCCGTGCGGCTGGCCGCCGGCGGCCCGGGACTCGAGTCGATTCCCTTCGAGATCGCCTTCGATGATCCGGGGCTGGCAGTCCCGGGACCGGTCGTGGAAGCGTTCACGCTGAGGGGGCACTTCGACGAGGAGGCCATGGCCTCGGCCACCGACGACGTGGAAAGCTCGAACAGCCCCTGGGCGCCGGCCGGCTCCGGCGGGTTCGATCCCTCCAGGGGATGGCGCCGCATCGAGCTGGCCGTCACGAATCACCGCTGGCTCGGTCCCGACCCAGACACCACGTCGGATCAGTGGGTGATCTCTCCGCCGCTTCAGGTGGGGGCGGGGACCTTCATGATCACCTTCAAGCACCAGTTCTCGTTCGAATCCTCGGGCGGGACCAACTACGACGGCGGCGTGATGGAGATCTCCAACAACGGCGGAAGCTCCTGGGTCGACATCGCGACGGCCGGCCCCCCCGGATACAACGGAATCATCACCGTGACGGGAGGGGGCAACCCGTTGCAGGGACGTCAAGGCTTCGTCGGAGCCAGCCCCGGCTATCCGTCGCTCGTCACGAACGCGGTCAACCTGGGGACCACCTTCGCCGGGCAGACGGTGCGCGTGCGGTTCCGCGTGGGCGCCGACGGCGGCGTGGGGGCCCCCGGCTGGGAGATCGACGATCTCCAGTTCGCCGGCATCACCAACCTCCCCTTCCCGGCGATCGATCCCGAGACGGAAGCGTGCGCCGACACCGACCTGGACGGCCACCTGGATCCCTTCGACTGCGCGCCGCTGAACGGAGGCACGTGGGCTCCGCCCACCGAGACCAGCCTGCTGATGGCCGCGAATTCGACGACCCTCTCATGGACGGCATCGACCGGGGCCACCGCGCCCCTGTACGACGTGCTGCGGGCCACCTCGGGATCGGGATTCGCGTCAGCCTTCTGCCTGGAGTCAGGTGGCACCGACCTGACGGCCGAGGAGCCGGGTGTGCCGGGAACGGTCTGGTTCTACCTGGTCAGGTCGAGCAATGCCTGCGGCTCGATCACGGGATTCAGCTCGGCGGGGACGCCGATCACCGGAGCCTCCTGCCCCTAGGAACGGGAAGGCGGCTCAGGCGGCGTGCACCGTGAGCACCGGGCAGACGGCGGCGCGCGTCACGTGCTGGACGGTGGAGCCGAACAGCGCCCTGTCCGCGTCGGCGCGGCCGCTCACGCCCATCACGATCAGGTCGGCGAAGAGGTCTTCGGCCACCGAGAGGATCTCCTGGTAGGCCTTGCCCGCCAGCACCACGGAGTCGACGGGCATCCCGTTCCAGGATTCCCGGGCCAGGACCTCCATGACCCGCTCCACGGCCCCGTCGGAAAGGCGCCGGCGAAGCTCCGCCAGGGGCGCGGCGTCGGGCTCCCCTATCCGGGACGGCGGAAGCTCCACCGCGTGCACCACCGTGAGCCGTGCGCCCGCCTCCCTGGCCATCCGCACGGCCTGGTGGAGCGCCGCCAGAGACGTCTCCGAGAAGTCGAGGGGACACACGATGTGCGCGTAGGGTGAGCCGGGGCCGGCCGGGGAGTCTTCCTCGACCTCCTCGCTCCCGCCATGCGGCGACGGGACCACGAGGACGGGACAGTCGGCTCTGCGCAGCACCTGCTCGGTCACCGAGCCGAGCATGAATCTTTCGAACCCGCCACGCCCGTGGGTCCCCATCACCAGGAGGTCGGCCCCCAGGGCACGGACCTCGCGCAGGATCTCGTCGATCTCGACCCCTTCCTGAATGACGGTGCGCATCTCGACGCCGGTGCCGAACGCCGGCTCCACGAACGCCTTCAGAGCAGCCTCCGCCCGCGCGCGGCCCGGGTCCTTGGTGACGGCATCCCGTGAACCGCTCCAGGCGCGCACGGAAGCGGCGGCGTGAACCGGGACCTCCGCGGGCTGACGGACGTGGAGCACCACGAGCTCGCAGCCCTTCCATCGGGCCAGCGTGACGGCATGCCAGAGAGCTCGCCGCGAGAACTCCGTGAAATCGGTGGGGCACAGGATGCGGCGGATGGCGTTCATCGTTCACCTCGTCGCGGGCGACAACCCGTCCTGCAGGAAGCAGCAATGGATGTGCCAGCAGACTCATTCACGAAGGAAACGCGGGTGCAGAGGGGGCCGGACACACAATCGGAGAGGGAGCGTACGAATGGCGTTGACGGGCCGGGTCCTGGATTTCCGGACGGCGGGCGTCAGACCCCGCCAGGCCGGGGCCGTCCGGAGCGGGGTGGGATCGGCTCCTCGAAGGGCTGACGCAGGCCCCGCGCCAGCGAGGTGATGATCAGCGGCGTGGCGGCGCCGATGTTGAAGGCGAGGATGCGTCCCTGGATGTCATAGCCCACGGCCAGGGCGCCAGCGAGACAGGCCAGGACGAGGCGGGTGATCCAGAATCCGACCTTGCTGTAGCGCTCGGGAAGCCTGGCGCGGTTGAGCGAGTAGAAGCCCAGCAGCGCGACGATCTCCACCGACACGCTACCGGCGAAACCCCACAGGAACGTCTCGAGCGAAGTCATGTCTGCTTCCCGGCGATCCGATACGGCTCAGCTCGACCGCTCCGGCTCGCCTGCACGAACCGCTTTCCTCAGTCCCTCCACGATCCGCTCTCTCTCCACCGGCGCCAGCCCTCGCCGCGCCAGGTCGTCCTTGATGTGATCCATCAGGATCCGCGCCTGGCGTTCGCGCCGCCTCTCTCCTTCCGTGCTGACGTTGCCGACGTATTCGAAGAAGAAGCGTTTCCACCACCCCATCAGGACACCTCCGGCAGTCCCTGCATCGAGTATGGTGGCGCGGCCGGCTGTCAGCCATGCCGACATCCCCGCGCCATGCGGAAGGTCCCTACAGGCACGACGATCCCGGCTGCTATGATCCCGGGCAAGGAGGCTCCCATGTCCATCAGGCCCGTCAAGCGACTCGCACGATCCCGTCCCACCCTCGAGGGAGCGGGCGTCCGGCTGCGCCGCGCGTTCGGGTTCGGCAACACCGACGAGTTCGATCCTTTCCTGCTGCTGGACGACTTCCGCAATGACAGGCCCGAAGACTATGCCGCAGGGTTCCCCTGGCATCCTCACCGCGGCATCGAGACCATCACCTACGTCCTGGCCGGATCGGTCGAGCATCAGGACAGCATGGGGAACCGCGGGACGATCGCCGCGGGCGACGTGCAATGGATGACGGCTGGAAGCGGCATCATCCACCAGGAGATGCCCCAGGGGGATCCCGATGGACGCATGCACGGATTCCAGCTCTGGGCCAACCTCCCTTCCTCGCTCAAGATGACTCCTCCCCGGTACCAGGAGGTCAAGGGAGCCGGCATCCCGATCGTCAGCCGTGACGATGGGACACAGGTGCGCGTGGTGTGCGGCGAGTTCGGCGGGACCAGAGGCCCCGTGGATCAGATCGCGGCCGAGCCGATCTACCTGGACGTGACCGTGCCGGCGGGCCGAAGGACCACGCTCCCCGTGGAGACGGGGCGTCACTCGTTCGCCTACGTCTTCGAAGGAGCAGGAGCGTTCTGCAACGCCTCGGGCCCGCTGGCGGTCCCCACGGAATCCGCGGGATGGGCCGACACGCAGCCGCCCGCCGAGGCGGACAACCGGACGCTGGTGGTGTTCGATCGGGGAGACGAGGTGACCGTGCAGGCGGGCAACCAGGGGATGCGCTTCCTGCTCGTGTCGGGCCGGCCCCTTCGCGAGCCGGTAGCATGGTACGGCCCCATCGTCATGAACACCCAGGAGGAGCTGCGCCAGGCGTTCGACGAGCTGCAGCGCGGGACCTTCCTGAAGTGAGCCGGGCTCGAAAAAAATCGGGCCGTCCGTCATAGGCCCTATGTGGGCCCGCCACCCCGAAGCGATGGTGGCCGCGGCCGACCGCCGCAAACCATTGGGAATGCTGCTCCGGGCCAATGGACGCAGGTCTCGTCATGACCGGCACGCGGCTTGCTTTGTTACGGCTGTGCGCGGAACCCGCCCGCCGGCCGGTCCCCCCCTGTTCCGGCC
>JBOGOC010000127.1:0-5665 GCA_050747525.1 Candidatus Polarisedimenticolia bacterium
CCGCCGGCCTGCAACAGCCGGCGGCCCGCGGAAGGGGTCGTCCTACCTGCGGCCCTTCTTGGCGGCCGCTTCGGTCAGCTTCGTCGCGATGTCGTTGGCCTGAGCCATGATGGCGGATGCCTTCGACGACGCGCCGGTGTAGTCCTCGCTGGCGATCATGTTGCGCACGTCGCCGAGCGACTGGTCCAGCCCGTCCAGGTCGGACGTGAAGAGCTGGATGTCCGCCTTGGTGTCCTTGGTGACCGGGGCCTTGGTGAGAGCCTCACGCGCCGCGGTGAGGGCCGTGGTGGCCTCCTGCAGCTTGTTGTTGGCCTCGTTCTTCGCGGTCTCCTTGTTGGCGACCGCGGCCTGCTTGGCCCTGTCGGCGTCGGTCTTGGCCTGCGCGAAGAGCTCCTTCGCCTTGTCGTAGTTGCGCATCAGGGCGAAGCGCTGGTTCTGCGCGTCCACCTCCTGGTTGGCCTCGTCCATCTTGCTCTTGGCTGCGGCATACTCGCTGGCCGCCCACTTGTCCGCCTGCGCGTTGCCGCGTGCATCGTCGAGAGAAGCCTGGGCATCCTTCATCTCGGTCTCCGGCGGTTTCGCGCACCCCGCGAACACGACGGCGAGCGCGAGCAGGCTGCCGGCGAGAAACAGTTTGTTGCTCTTCATCTGGTCTTCCTCCTCCTTGAGTTGTCCCCACCCCGGGGACCAGGTGATGCCGTGAGCGCGGGGCACGTCCCACGCCTGACAATGGCTGTCAACTGACCGGTGCCGCGATGATCTCCACGGACGATGACGATATGACTGACCCTATCGAAGTTCTACGGGGTTTGCGGCAGCACCTGGCAGCGAGGGTGCCGTCTCCACGCGCTGTGAGAAGTCGTGTCGATCTCCCAGGTCATGCTGCAGCGGCGGGCCATCCTGGGACATTCGTCAGATTTGACCCGTGAACATGACCGCGGGGCCCTCTCCTCGGGGGACCCCGCTCGTTGAGGCCACATCATAGCCAGAAACGGGGTCGTTTTTCAAGGGGATAGCTGGACGGGCCTGTTTGGAGGCGGCGATCGGAATCGAACCGATGATAAAGGTTTTGCAGACCTCTGCCTTACCACTTGGCTACGCCGCCCCCGCAGCTCGCTTCAGGCAGACCCGCACGAGGGTAGGATGGAGCGGGAAACGGGATTCGAACCCGCGACTTCAACCTTGGCAAGGTTGCACTCTACCACTGAGTTATTCCCGCTCGGCCCGTCATTATACCGCCATGAGGGGGGGTGTCAAACAACACGAAATGCGTCCTCGATGTGCTCCACCAGGGGAGGAGTCGCTCCGCGCAAGGTGACCGCAATGACGTCGAACCGGCAGGGGGCGTCCGGGTGGGTGCCGTCGGAGAGGAACTGGAGCGCCACCCGGGCCAGCCTGAGCTGCTTGAGGCCGTGGACCGCCGAGGCCGGCGGGCCGAACGCGTCCCCGCGGCGGGTCTTCACCTCGACGAACACGACCATGCCGCCACGGCTGACAACCAGATCGAGCTCGCCCAGCCTCGTGCGCCAGCCTCGCGCCAGGATGCGATAGCCATGGCTCAGCAGGTGGCGCGCGGCGATCTCTTCCCCCTCACGACCGGTTTTCTGCCGTGCTCGTGTCACGGATCGATCCTCCGGGACGGGCTGCGAGCGGCGGGCGGTGTCAGGAGCGGCGCTTCCAGCGCACTCCCTGGCTGGTGTCTTCCAGGACGATGCCCCGGCTCAGGAGCTCGTCGCGGATCCTGTCGGCCGTCGAGAAGTCCCGCCCCCTGCGCGCCTCTTCGCGCCGGCGGATGAGGTCCTCGATTTCGTCCGAGATCGATACCGCGGTGCGCGTGACGCCCAGAAGATAGCGCAGCTCCTCGAAGAACGCCCCGATGTCGCGCCGCTCCTCCAGGCTCCCTTCGCCGCGGTCGAAGGCGGCGTTGGCCTCACGCAGCAGGTCGAAGGCGGCGCCAAGCGCCTCGGGGATGTTCAAGTCATCCCCAAGCGCCTCCTCGGCCCGGGCGGCCGCCGCGCGGACACGCGCCGACAGGTCCGCGGGGCGGCCCGGCGGCTCGCGATCGAGCCGGTCGCAGAAGTCGTCCAGCCGGGTGAGGGCGGCCGCGGCCTGGCCCACTCCGTCCAGGGTGAAGTTGAGCTGCTTGCGGTAATGGGCCGTCAGCAGGAAATAGCGGATGGCCCGCGGGTCGAGGCCTCTCGACAGGAGGTCCCTCAGCGTGTAGAAGTTGCCGCGCGACTTGGACATCTTCTCCCCGTCGACGATCAGATGCTCGCAGTGCATCCAGAGACGGACGAACGTCGCGCCCGTGGCCGCTTCGCTCTGCGCGATCTCGTTCTCGTGGTGCGGGAAGATGTTGTCCACCGCCCCCGTGTGGATGTCGAAGGTTTCCCCCAGGTACTTCATGCTCATGGCGGAGCATTCCAGATGCCAGCCGGGGCGTCCCGGGCCCAGCTCCGAGTCCCAGAACGGCTCTTCCTCCTTGCGGGCCTTCCACAGGACGAAGTCGCGCACGTCGTCCTTCTCGTATTCGTCCGACTCGCCACGCGCCCCGGGGCGCATCCCTTCGGGATCGAGGTGGGACAGCCGGCCATAGGGGTCGAAGGTGGCGATCCGGAAGTACACCGACCCCTGGCTCTCGTATGTGTGCCCGCGATCGATCAGCCGCCGGCACAGTGCCACCATCTCCGGCACGTGGCGTGTGGCGCGCGGGTAGATCTCGGCGCGCTCGATGTGCAGCGTGTCCAGGTCCTCAAAGAAGCCGTCGATGTAGGTCCTCGTGTAGTCGTCGAGAGGGACCCCGGCCGCCTCGGCGTTGCGGATGGTCTTGTCGTCCACGTCGGTGAGGTTCATGATCTGCGTCACGCGGAACCCGCGGTGACGCAGGAACCGGCGCAGGGCGTCCTCCCAGACGTAGGCTCGGAAGTTTCCGATGTGGGCGTGGTCGTACACGGTGGGGCCGCACGTGTACATCCGAACTTCCCCAGGGACGACCGGCAGGAGAGGCTCCAGCTTCCGCGACATCGTGTTGTGGAAGCGCACGCCCGCTTCCAGCCCGCCACCCCACCACGGGACGGTGGGAACGCGGGCTTCGGTCACGGGCGGACCTCGAAGACCATCTGACGCGTGGTGGTCACCTGGGCGACGGTGTCGGTGACCGACACCCTCAGCAGGTAGGGCCCGACGGGCCAGTCCTGCAGCGACAGGGCGTAGCCGTGCACCTCGACCTCCTGGCCCGCGAAGGTCACGTGGCCCAGGTCGCGCTCCTGCCCGTTGGTGGACGTGAAGAAACCGTAGTCGACGTCCAGCTTCGGCTTGCCGGTGCCGGGATCGCGCGCGGCCTCGTACACCTGGTAGTAGAAGGAAAGCTGATCCCCGGGCTTGAAGACCTGTCCCAGCCTCGGCAGGACCCGCAGGGTCCCCAGCACGAACGGATGCGGGGCCTGGTCGGTGCCGCCGCCGTCCGGCGGGAGGGCCTTGATGGCGCTGGCCGGCATGAGCGAGCTGAGGGCCAGCTCGCCGGAAGGGAACGCGGGGACCGTGAGGGGGAATTCGTAGGTCCCGGTCCGTCCCCCCGTGCGGTCCAGCACCGTCATGCGCGCCTTGTACGACCCGGGGGGCAGCAGCGCGCGGGCCTGGAACACGAGGTCGTCATCCAGGCCGGCGTGCGTGTTCTCCTCCGCGCCGGCGAAGCTCCCTTCGCCGTCGAGCGCCAGGACGAGATCGTTGCCCGTGACGTCCATGATCCGCCCGTAGAAGGCGACGTCGGGCTCGAGGCGGTCTCCGTTACGCCGGTAATGGATCGCGCTGCTCTTGACCGCGGTGCTGATCACCACCAGGGTCGCGGTGCCGGTCGTGCGGAGGAAATCGGCGCGCGCCCGCATGGGGACGTTGCCGAAGAACTCCTGGGTCAGGACGGTCTCGCGCACCTCCCATTCCTTGGGCGGAGCCTGCAGCTTCACCAGCTCGGAGGCCAGCCCGAGGGGCGTGGAGATGGCCGGCCCGCCCGCCAGGCGGATGAGCGGGTCCGTGAGGTTGAACATCTCCTCGGCGCGCCGCTGCGCCAGCAACGTCTGCTGCTGGGCCATGGCGGTGGTTCCCATCGGAGGCTGGTAGAGGAAGGGGCTCCCCTGCTTCACGTCGGAGTCCTTCGTCGGCTCCGTGGTCATGCGGAACTCACCCGTGACGTCGCGCGCGAACGCCACCACGGCGTTGGGGCCGACCCCCGTCTCTCCCGTGTTCCTGTACGTCCAGATCACCGTGCCGCGGTGTCCCGCGCCGACCATGTCGCGGGTGATCTCGTCGGGCGGCCCGCGGAGGATGTGCATCTTCCCCATGTCGGTGCGCCATCCTTCCTTGGCCGTCTCTTCGGCGTAGAGGCGGTTGGTGTCACGGACACGCTTCCAGAACTGCGCCCGGAACTCGTTCCCCGGCGTCTCCGGAGTCTCGTCGCGCCGCCTCCAGAAGCTCTCGATGAAGCGGGCCCGTGACTCCTGGTCCTCGAGCTTGCGGTACTCGTCGTCCTCCCATTTGGTCATGACGTAGCGCACCGGTCCCTCGCGCCATTCGGGGATCGGCTTGTCCAGGTAGTCCAACTTGCGGGCAGCGTGCGCCTCCGGAAGGAAGAGCAGCAGGACGATGCACGCGGCCTGCACCGCACGCCGGAGCCTCATGTCGGGCCGCCTACCCCTTGGACTTGGCCTTGGATTTCGATGCTCCGCCCGCCGCGCCCTCGATGGTGAAGGGCACAACGGAGGTCGCCGTCTTGGAGGCGATGGTATCGGTGACCTTGATAGCCACGCGGTAGCTTCCAGCGGGCCAGCCTGTCAGCGGCAGTCCGAAGGCCTGCACGAGCTTGCTCTCGTTGGGGGTCACGACCGGCTGGCGCCCCACCATCTTCCACTGGCCCGCCACTTCCTTCTCAAAGGTGTAGGACAGATCCACCTTCGGCTGCTTGGTGATCTCGTCCACGGCGGGACCGTAGATCTGGAAGTAGAAGGTCAGCTCCTCGCCCTGCTTGTAGACGTTGTCGGGGCGGGGGACCACGGTGAAGTTGCCCAGCACGAAGGGCAGGATCTTCCCCGCCTCCGGAGGCGTGGCCAGCCGCTCGATCTTGCGGGCCAGGGTCACCGTGCTGAGGGTGAAGTCGCCGTCCGTGAAGCTGGGGATGACCAGCTCCTTTTCCATGCGCCCCACCTGGCCCGAGGCCGGGTCCTTCAGGGCGAGCATGACCTTGTAGATTCCCGGGTTGAAGGAGCGCTCGGCCTGGTACAGCAGCGTGTCGTTGACCGTGGCCGAGGGGTTGCCCGCGTAGGAGCCGAAATGCTCCGCCTTGAAGAAGCGCTGCTGCGATTCGCCGGTGGCGGCGTCGACCGCCTCGGCCGACAGAATCGCCGTGTCGGGATCGAACGCGGGCGGCAGCGCCGAGCGCTTCACCTCGAGGGTGAGAGTCACGAACGTGGAGCTCTCGGCGGCCTTGTAGTAGTTGATGGTGACGTCCAGGGGAAGCGTGGCCGTCTCGGGCGTGCTCCGCACCATCGCCATCAGCTCCGACTGAGGGGTCACTTCGGGCTCGGCGGGCGCCGGCGGGGCTGTCTCGGCCGGCACGGGGGTCGCGGGAGAGGGGGCCGGAGTCCCCGCGCCGGCGGACGGCGCGGGCGGGGCC
>JBOGOC010000128.1:0-62299 GCA_050747525.1 Candidatus Polarisedimenticolia bacterium
GCGGGGACGAGCTGATGGGGGGAACACGCTTCGCGACGATCATGAGGGTCCCCGTCCAGACCGCTGTGGGGGCGGGGATTCTCGGTTGATAGGGTGACGTGGTCCAGGTGTCGGTGGCCGGGTCGTAACCCGCATAGAGCTCACCAAGGGGTTGCCCACCCCAGAGGATCATCCGGCCCCGGCCCTCAGTCGGCGAGGATCTCCTCGAAGAAGGCCAGCGCCCTCGGGTCCCCGGACTGACCCAGCCAGAAGATCGCCTCCTTGCGGACGGCGGGGTTCCGGTGCTTGCGGGCCAGCTCGAGCAGCTTCGGGACCCCTTCCTCGTCAGGCATCTGCGTCAGCGCGAAGACCGCCTTCTTCTTGACGTCGGTGTCGGGGTCGTTCTCGATGGCTTCTTCGAGAGCGCCGGCCGCCTTCTCCCCGGCCTTCTGCGCCAGCCAGAAGAGCGCTTCTCCGCGTACCTCCGAGTCGTCGTCCGTGCGCGCGACGCGCACCAGCTCGTCCGTCGCTTCGGGCGTGTCGTTCTGCGAGAGGGCGAAGATCACCTTCTTGCGGAACTCCTCCGAGTCGTCGCCGCGCAGGGCGGCCTTCAGCGCCTCGTAACCGGCGCGTCCACGGGTGTTGCCGGTCCAGAACGCCGCCTGCTCCCGCACGTGAGACGGCTGTCCCTTCTCGAGGTACGAGGCCATCAGGCGGCCGGCCTCGTCGCCGCGGTGCAGGGCGATGGCCATGACGGCCTCCTCGCCCGGACCGTTGTGGCGGGAGTCTTCTTTCACGATGGAGGCGAGCCAGCGGAGGCTCTCCTGCTCGCTCACCGGCGAAAGCCAGTACAGAGTCAGCCGGCCCGTATCCAGGGCACAGTCCATGGAAAGGGCGCGCACCTTCTGGATCTCTCCTTCCTTCACACGGGCCAGCACCATGAACGTGCCGTTCCCTTCCAGGCGCCCCGATCGCGAGTCATCGGAGTTGATGCTCACCCCCTTGTCCCGTTCCAGGTCGCATCCCTCGCACTTCCCCTTCTCGATGTCCTTGAACGAATCCCAGCAGCACATCATCCGCTCGCCTTCGATCATGGCGGCCGCGTAGCCGATCCAGAACGGGCCTCCCGCCTGGCGGGCCAGGCCCCGGACCTGCTCGGAGATCGAGCCGCTCATCGCGCGCCGCTCGATCGTCCCTCCATCCATCAGGGGCTGGCCGGGCTCGACCGCCGCGCCGGCTGGAAACGTGGCCAGGAACGCGGCCAGAAGAACGGGTCTCATGGGGCCTCCTCTATTCTTCGAGAAGTTTCATCAGATAGTCGCTGGCTTCCTTCGAGCCCATCACCGAGAGCTTCTCCACGGCGGCCCGGCGCATCACCGGGTCCTTCTCGCGACTCGCGATGGTGATGATGGCCTTGGCGTTGCCCTGGATGAAGAATGCGTCCAGCACGGCCCGTCGCACGTCGAGGTCCTTGTCCGACGCGTAGATCTCGAGCAGGACCGGGCTGGTCATGTCGCCATCCATGATTCCCAGGCTCTGGACGGCTTTGCGCCTCAGCTCCGGGTCCTTCTCGCGCCGCGCCAGGTCAAGCAGACGCTCCGAGCCGGACACCGCCAGGGCCTGCAGGATCTCCCCGCGCAGCTGCTTGCTTGTCTCGCTCGCGTATAGCTGCGACAGCTCGTCCTCGGCCCCCGAGGCGCCCAGGTAGTTGATCGCTTCGCGCCGCAGCGCCTCGGAACGCTCGGTGCGGGCCACGGCCAGAAGCGAGGCGGTCTCCCCCGACACCATGTAGGCCTGCAGGATCTGGCGCTTCACCTGGTCGTCCTGCGTGGTCGTGTAGATGTCCTTCAGCAGTCGGTGGGACTCGTCGCCGCCGAAGATTCCCAGCAGCTCCACCGCCTTGCGCTGGAGCGCCGGGTTGGTCTGGCCGCGGGCGGTCTTCTCGACCACCTCGCGCGCGCGCGGCGTGCCGGTCTGCACGAGCACGAAGAGGGCCTGCTCCTTGAGCTTCCGGGAGCTCCCTCCCGCCAGGAAGCGCTCCAGCATGGGGACGGCCTTCTCGGGGTCCATCTGCATGAGGCCGTTGAGCGCGATCAGCTTGAGCTCCTCGGAGTCGTCCTCCTCGGGCGGGACCGCCTTGCCGCTCCCCTGGCGCACTTCGATGGCCAGCGCCTTGGCGTCATCCTTCCACTTGCTCTTCGGGTAAGTGGAGGACAGCAGGTCGAGCGTGGACAGAGCCTGCGGCGCCCGCCTCAGCTTCCACAGGGCCCAGGCCTTGTAGTAGAGGGCCCCGTCGGCGCGACGTCCCTTCATGCCGGCTACCTCGTCGAACAGCTCCAGGGCTTCTTCCCAGTCGCCATTGTCGAGCGCCTCGCTGCCGTCGTCGTACAGCTCCTCTTCGTGGTCCTCCGCCGATTCGCTCTCATCCTCCGAGAACCAGCCGGCGAACCCGGGGGCCCGGACGGACACCATGGCCAGCAAGGCCAGCATCCCGATCACGATCCATCGCATGCATGTCTTCATCATGTCCTGGTGTCTCCCTTACGTCCTTCGCCCCGCACGCTCCAAACGATCGGGCGCGGGCTGCGGCCACGGGCCGCGCAGCTGGCGGCTCATCACGCGAACCTTGAACAGAATCCCGCTGGACTCCACTTGCTTCTGCAGCCCCTCCAGCCTCGAGGCCGCGGTCGGATCATCGGCGTGCGCCACCTCCAGAAGCACTCTCTCGAGATCGCCCAGCATGGCGGCCAGCCCCTGGTCTCCCGCGGCCTCAGCCGTCTGCCGGTAGATGCGGCCGGCCGCGACCAGCGTCTCCGCCTGGGCACGGCGGGCCGCCGACTGAGCCGACCCCTCCGCGGCGGCCGGGCCGGTCCCCGACCCGTTCACGCCATTCAGCAGCTCGGTCAGCAGCAGGTCGCTGCGCTCGAGGTGATCGGCCACCGCAACCTGAAGGACCCGCTGGCGGATCTCCTCGGGGATCGACGCGTCTCCCGCGCCCCGACCGCGCCACACGCCGGCCAGGAACGACGCCAGCACCAGCAGCAGGACCGAAGCGGCCGCGGCCCATCGGCGCGTGTGGATCGCCGCGCGCAGGGCGCTGCGGACCGTCATGGCCCCCCGGTCACCGCTTCGCGAAGGGAGGCGCGGCGCCAGGCGCGCCCACACCCGGGCGCCCAGGAACGGTCCCGGGTCGGGGACCGGCGCCCGCTCCACGGCGTCGAGCACCTGCCGCAATCCCGCGAGTGCGCCGCGGCACACGCCACAGTCCGCCAGGTGCGCGGCGGCGTCCGGGCGCCCCTCCTCTCCGTAGTGATGCAGCACCAGATCGTCTTCACTCAGATGCAGCGTGGAACTCATGAGCGTCCTCCCGCCACGACCGGCTCGAGGGCACGGCGAAGCTTGCGCACCGCACGGAAGATGCTCTGCTTGGTGGCGTTCTCCTTCAATCCCAGGGCCCGTCCAATCTCGTCGATGCTCTGATCCTCGAAGTGTCGCAGCACGAAGGCGGTCCGCTCGTTGGGGGTCAGCTGCGCCATGGCGGCGTGCACGCGGCGCGACACTTCTCCGCTTTCCGCCAGCCGATCGGGCAGGGGGTCGGTGGCCGGCAGCAACTCCACGGGCGCCGGATCCTCCGGGTCGACCGCCTCGACCCGCTCCCCCTGGCGCCGCCGGGAGCGCACGACGTCCAGGGCGGTGTTGGCCGCGATCCTGTGCAGCCAGGTCCCCACCTGGGCCCGCTGCTCGAACCGGTCCAGCGCGTTGTAAGCCTTCAGAAAAGTCTCCTGGACCACGTCTTCTGCCTCCGTCTCGTTTCCCGTGATGCGCCATGCCAGGTGGAACAGGGCCCGGCTGTGGCGCTCCACCAGACCCCGGAACGCCTCCACGTCGCCGTCGCGTGCCAGCGCGACGGCCTGCGCGTCATCCGCCGTGTCCATTCAGTCCTTTGGACGCTCCCGCTGAGCCTTGGTTATCACCCGGGTGGGCTGTCTCTCAGGGGAGTCTACCCCCAGGCGAGACCGGAAAATCAGGCCCGTGGTATCTTGTGGCCCTTCCTCGCATGCTGGGAGAACCGGGGTCCCTCCGCGGGGGTACGTGCACCCACAATTCGATGGAGTCGGCGATGGCGAAAATGAGGAAAGCATCTCTTCTTGCGGCCGCCCTGTGCCTCACCGTGGTCACGGTGCTGATGGGCCAGGAACCGGCCGGGGAAATGGCGAAGCCCCTGAGCAAGTTCACGATCGGCGACCTGTTCCCCAAGATTGACGCGGGGCTGGAGCAGACCGCGGCCACATGGAAGACGGCCAGCTCGGAGCTCCAGACCAAGACCGCCGCCCGCCAGAAGGCGGTCACCGAGGGCGCGGCGGCCGTCAAGGTGAAGTCCGACCAGCTGAAGGCCGAGGCGAAGGCCGCCAAGGCGAGCAAGGACTTCACCGCCCAGGGCACCGCCGAAGGGAAGCTGCAGACCGAAGAGGTGGTCAACAAGATCCTGGCCCGGCTGCAGACCCTGGCGACCGAGCAGAAGGAGACGGCCGACGTCTGGAACCGCACGGCCAACGCCATGAGCGCCTACGTCCAGGCCGACAAGGAGTTCGACCAGTACCGTTCCAAGGGGATCTCGAAGCCGGAATCGGGCGCGGCCGCGGGGACCGACAACCGCCTCGACCAGGCCGGCGTGCAGGCATTCAAGAAGCACACCGAGTCGATGGACGAGCTGGGCAAGAGCTTCGCCGCGCTGGGGACCCAGATCCAGGGGATGTCCAGCGGCCGGATGAAGTTCCTGTCGGAGCTGGAAAAGGGCGGACACATCCAGCCTCCTCCCCCGAAGTGAAATCGCGAACGACCTGACCCACCCATCCGCCCCCGGGAATCCGCCACTCCAGTGATAAATTGCGCTCCCTCCCCCCTTCCGGGGGGAGGGACACTGGACCCAGGAGGACCTTTACATGCGATCCATCCAGAGAACGATTCTTCTGACGGCGGGGATGTGCCTCGCCGCCGGCACCCTGCCGATGGGGCAGGATGCGAAACCGATGGACAAGCCTCTCAAGCAGTTCACCATCGGCGACCTCTTCCCGCATTTGGAGGCCGGTATCGAGCAGACGGCGGCCACCTGGAAGGACGCCTCGTCTCAGGTGCAGACGGCGGCGGCGGAACGCCAGAAGTCCCTCGACGCCGGCGTCGCCACGGTGAAGAAGAAGATGACCGGGCTCAAGGCCGAGGCCAAGGCGGCCAAGAAGAGCAAGGACTTCACCGCCCAGGGCACGGCGGAGGGGAAGCTCAAGACCGAGGACATGGTCTACCGCATCCTGAGCCGGCTGCAGACCCTGGCGGACAGGCAGACCGCGGCTGGCGATTCGTGGCACAGGACCGCCGTCGCCATGGAAGCCTACGTGAAGGCGGATCGGGACTTCGACCCCTATCGCTCCCGCGGGATCGCCAGGCCCGAGCCCGGGGACGCGCAGGACACGAGGCTCGACGCCGCCGGGGTCAAGGCCTTCAAGAACCACGCGGAGGCGTTCGACGAGCTGGGGGCCAGCTTCGAGGACCTGGGATCCGACCTGCGCGCCCTGGCCAGCGACCGCCTCAAGTTCCTGTCAGCCCTGGAGGATGGGGGCCACATCCAGCCGCCGCCCAAATAGACGCGGGGCTTTGCCTCTAGCGACGATCCCGGGCCACTTCGGACCTGATGGCGGCCAGGATCTGCTCCGGCGTCGTGGCCGAGCGCAGCGCCTCGACCATGCCGGGAGACTTCACCAGATAGGCGATGCGCGCCAGCAGATCCACGTGCTGCCGGGTCGAGTCGGGGGGGCCTATCAGAAGGAAGACCAGGTGCACGGGCCGCCCGTCGATGGCCTTGAAGTCCACGCCGTCGCTCACCTGGCCGAGCGCCACGACCATGTCACGCAGCAGGGGGCTCTTGGCGTGAGGCACCGCCACGCCGCCCCCCATGCCGGTGGACATCGTGCCCTCGCGATCCAGGAGCCGCGTGATGGCGTCGGAGGAATCGGCCAGGGCGCCGCAGGCGCACAGCTTCCCGGTCATGATCTCGAGACACTCCCGCACGTCCTTCGGGTGAAGGTCCAGGAAGATGCGGTCCTCGCGCAGCAGATCCAGCAGCAGCATCGTCATGTTAGTCCGGCAAACGATTATAGGTGATCAGGGCATCGCGGTGCGCACGAACTCGAGCACCCGCGCCGGGAAGACACCCAGATACAGAACGCCGGCGGCGCTGATGCCGATCCCGAACCAGAGCGGCAGGGGGAGCCGCACGGCGGGCGGCTCCGAGACCGGCTCCTTCATGTACATCGCCAGGACGACCTTCAGGTAGTAGGCCGCGGCCAGGGCGCTGTTGAGCAGGCCGACCGCCACCAGCCCGTAGAGGTGGGCGTCCACCCCCGCCTTGAAGATGTAGAACTTGCCGAGGAACCCGCCGGTGAGCGGCACGCCGATGAGCGACATCATGAACAGGGTCATCGAGGCCGCAAGCACCGGATGCCGCCGGCCCAGGCCAGCGTAGGCCGGCAGGGCGTCTCCCTCGCCGGCGCCTCCCCGCGAGCGGTCGATCGCCAGCACCACCGCGAAGGCCCCCAGGTTCATGAAGAGGTACGCGGCCAGGTAGAACAGGATGCTCGCCACGCCATCCCCCGTGCGCGCCACCAGCGCGATGAGCAGGTATCCGGCGTGCGCGATGGACGAATAGGCCAGCAGCCGCTTGACGTCGTTCTGCACCAGGGCCACGACGTTGCCGGCCGTCATGGTGAGCGCGGCCAGCACGGTGAGCAGCTTCGTCCAGTCCTCCGCCATGGGGCCGTCCCAGAACAGCGGCGAGCTGACCACCAGGCGCAGAACCGAGGCGAACGCGGCGGCTTTCGTCCCCGCGATCATGAAGGCCGTCACGCTGGTGGGGGCCCCCTGGTACACGTCGGGGAGCCAGTAGTGGAAGGGGAAGATGGCGATCTTGAACAGAAAGCCCACCAGCGTGAGCCCGAACCCTGCCAGCAGCAGCACGGGTGACGCGGTCTCGGTCATCCGGGTGATGTCGAGCGTCCCGGTCGCCCCGTACATCAGGGCCATTCCGTAAATGGTGAAGCCGGTGGAGAAGGCTCCCAGCAGGAAGTACTTCATCGACGATTCCAGCGAGCGCTCCTGCCCCCTCTCGAACCCCACCAGCACGTACAGTGGCAGCGACAGCACCTCCAGCCCCAGGAACAGCACCAGCAGGTTGGTCGAGGACGACATGAGCATCATCCCGGCCGTGGCGAACAGCACCAGGCAGTCGTACTCGGCGGAGTCGCCGCGCGCCGCGTGGCGCGCGTCTGCCAGCGCGGGGACCGACAGCAGCAGGGCCAGCGCGGCGGTCACGATGAACAGGGCGTAGAAACCCAGAGCGAAGCCGTCCATCACCACCATGCCGGACATCGCTGTCTGGGCGTCGGCGGGTGGCGTCGAGGCCAGGCCGGCCGTGAACCAGGCCGGAGGAATCAGCGCCAGCAGGGCGGCCCAGCCCGTGTGCCGGCGCCAGGAAAGCGGGCCCACCGCCATCAGCGTGACCGCGAGCGCCCCCAGCGACAGCGAGAGAAACGGGGACAGGAGGCGCCACGGGATCGGAGGAATGACGATGGTCTCGGGCATCATGCCACCAGGTACCAGAGGACCGCCGCAGCCCCCACCAGGTAGAGCAGGGCGTAGTTGCGCACGAATCCCGAGTGGAACAGCTTGAGCACCTGCCCGGAGGTCTCCATCATCGCGGCCACGCCGTTCACGGCTCCGTCCACGGCCACCGTGTCGAACCTCGCCAGGGCCCTGCACAGCGCGTAGTAGGGCCGGACGATCGCGGCGTCGTACATCTCATCCACGTAGAACTTGTCCCGCACCAGGGTGTACAGCCCCGAAAAGCTCTCCGCGATCCGTCCGGGGAGCTCCGGCCTCGTCACCCACAGCCAGTACCCCAGCCCGATGCCGCCCAGCGCCAGCACCGACGAGACGCCCATCAGCAGGCCCTCGGGGCCGTGGTGCCCGGGGGAAGCCACCGCTTCGGGGAGCGAGAAGACCGGGTGCAGCCAGCGGTGGAAGGGACTCTCCCCCACCCACGAGGCAGGCATCCCCATGAAGCCTCCCACCAGGGACAGAACCGCCAGGATGGCCAGCGGCACCGCCATCGAAGGAGGCGCTTCGTGCAGGTGGTGATCGCCGTGCGCGTCGAAGCGCGGCCGCCCGAAGAAGGTCAGCCCCATCAGGCGGGTCATGTACACAGCTGTGAGAAACGCGGTTCCGGCCCCCACGACCCAGAGGGACGGGAGCACCAGGAACGTGTGATAGAGGATCTCGTCCTTGCTGAAGAACCCCGAGGTCAGGGGGACCCCCGCCAGGGCGATCCAGCCGGCAGCAAAGAACAGGAACGTGCGCGGAAGCTGCGACTTGAGGCCCCCCATCTTCCTCATGTCCTGCTCGCCGTGCAGCGCGTGGATCACCGCGCCCGAGCCCAGGAAGAGAAGCGCCTTGAAGAAGGCGTGGGTGGTCACGTGGAAGATGGCCGCCCCGAAGGCGCCCACGCCCGCCGCCATGAACATGTAGCCGAGCTGCGAGATGGTGGAATAGGCCAGCACCTTCTTGATGTCGTTCTGGGCGATGGCGATCACCCCGGCCAGCAGCGCGGTGGCGGCTCCCACCACGGCCACGAGGGTCATGACCGTGGGGGCCAGCACGAACAGGGGCGACATGCGGCACACCATGTACACGCCGGCCGTCACCATGGTGGCGGCGTGGATGAGGGCCGACACCGGCGTGGGGCCGGCCATGGCATCGGGGAGCCACACGTACAGCGGGATCTGCGCCGACTTGCCGACGGCGCCCCCGAACAGCAGCAGCGCGATGACGGCCACCGTTCCGGGCGAGGCTGCGGCGACTCCCGGCGCGCGCTCCATGATTTCCGGGATGTCGAACGTCCCGCCGAAGGTCTGCCAGGCGAGGAGCATCCCGGTGACGAACGACGCATCGCCGATGCGGTTCACGATGAAGGCCTTGCGCCCCGCGTCGGCGCAGTCGGTCTTCGTGTAGAAGAAGCCGATGAGCAGGTACGAGCAGAGCCCCACCCCCTCCCATCCCACGAACAGGATCGGCAGCGAGCCCCCCAGCACGAGGGTGAGCATCATCGCCATGAAGAGGTTGAGAAAGCAGAAGTAGCGCCCGAACCCGGGCTCGTCCCACATGTACCCCACCGAGTAGATGTGGATGAGCAGGCCCACGCCCGTGACGATCAGGATCATCACGGACGACAGCGGATCCAGGACGAAGGTCCAGCTCAGACCCAGCGGCGCGATCCATTCCCCCACGGTCACTTCGTGGGTCCGGTGGTGCGGGTCGAGCCCGGCCAGGCCGGTCACCGCGCCCACCGACAGCAGGAAGGAGATCGCGATGACGCCGCAGCCGACCAGCGCCACCACCCGCCTGGGAATCCTCTCCCCGGCCATGGCGCCGAGCCCCAGGATGGCGAACCCCGCCAGCGGCAGGAGCGGTAGGAGCCAGATGGCGTCCATCGCGTTCATGGCCTCACCATTTCAGGAGGTTGACGCGGTCCACGTCGGTGGTCCGCCGGCGCCGGAACATGGCGATGATGATGGCCAGCCCTACGGCCGCCTCCGCCGCGGCCACCGTCATCACGAAGAAGGCGAAGAGCTGCCCGTCCATCGTGCCGGCCTGGCGTGACGCGCCCACGAAGGCCAGGTTGGCCGCGTTGAGCATCAGCTCGATGCTCATCAGCACGACCAGCGCCGACCGGCGGATCAGCACCCCCACGATCCCCATCACGAACAGCACCGCGCTCACCAGCATCACGCTGCCGAAGGGGATCATCAGTCGGCCTCCCGGCGTCCCATGAACAGGGCCCCGATCATGGCCACCAGCAGCAGCAGGCTGGCCACCTCGAAGGGGAACAGGTAGTCCGTGAACAGGTGGCGCCCCATCGCGTGGATCTGACCGAATCCCTCGGGGACCGGAGGAGACGCGGTCTGCCGAAGGCCCGGCAGCACCTGCGCCATCCCCACCAGCAGCGCCGCCGCGGCCGCGAGGGTGAGTCCCAGCTGCACCCCCCCTGTGCGGCCGGCCACTCCTTCGCCCGACGGATCCAGCAGCATCACCACGAACAGGAAGAGCACCATGATGGCGCCGGCGTACAGGATGATCTGCACGGCGAACAGGAAGCTGGCCTCCATCAGCAGGAAGAAGACCGCGATGGAGCACAGGTGCAGCACCAGCGAAAGCGCGCACACCACCGGATTGCGGTGCAGGATCACCACGCCGGCCGTCATGATGGCCACGATGGCGTTGGCCCAGAAGAAGAGCTCGAGGCCGCTCATCGGGTGGGCCTCACAACCATCCTCCCAGGATCAGCAGAGCGCTCCAGGTCATGTTCACCAGCGCCAGAGGCAGCATCACCTTCCAGCCCAGGTTCATGAGCTGGTCGTAGCGGAAGCGCGGCAGAGTCCAGCGCACCCAGATGAACAGAAAGAGGAAGAAGCTCAGCTTGGCTGAGAACACCCCCAGGTGGACCAGCCCCACCACGCTGTCAGGCGCCCCCGCCAGCAGCCGGTCGAGCCCCGGAAGGTGCCAGCCGCCGAAGAACAGCAGGACCATCAGGGTGCTGGACAGGATCATGTTGCCGTACTCGGCCATGTAGAACATGAGGAACTTCATCGAGGAATACTCGGTGTGGTATCCGGCCACCAGCTCGGGCTCCGCCTCGGGCAGGTCGAACGGCAGGCGGTTGGTCTCGGCGAAGGCCGAGGTCATGAACACCAGGAAGCCCAGCGGCTGCGCCAGCGCGTACCACACGCTCGCCCCCTGGGCGTCCACGATGTCGGCCAGCCGCAGCGACCCCGCCGCCATCAGCACACCCACCACGCTCAGCGTCATCGACAGCTCGTAGGAGATCATCTGCGCCGACGAGCGCAGGCCCCCGATCAGGGAATACTTGCTGGCGGAGGACCATCCCGCGAGCACGACGCCGTACACCCCCAGGGACGCGACCGCGAAGATCCACAGCAGCCCGATGTCCAGGTCGGCGATGATGGGGGAGATCTCGCGTCCCAGGATCACCAGGTTGCTGCTGAACGGGACGACGGCGAACGCGGTGAGCGCAGCGGTGAGCGAGAGCGCGGGCGCCATCAGGAAGATCGCCTTGTGGGCCTGCGCCGGGATGATCTCTTCCTTGAAGATGAACTTGATCCCATCGGCGAGCGGCTGCAGCAGCCCCCACGGGCCGGCGCGGTTGGGGCCGATGCGGTCCTGGATCCAGCCGGCGACCTTGCGCTCCACCAGGACGATGTTCCCCACCACCGTCATCACGATGAACAGGATGATGGAGATCTTCAGCAGCCCCGTGGCCAGCTCCATGCCGAGCTCGCTCACAGCGCGACCCCCAGAGGGCCGGGGGGCTTCCCGGCCAGGGCCCGAAGCGACTCCACGCGGGCCGACATCTCGCCCAATACGTCTCCCGCCGACGCGTGCGCGGCCGGCACCCCCATGCGGAGCATCAGCTCGGAGATCAGGCGCCACCCCTCCAGGGCCACCCCCGGTGGCGTGAGCGCGCGGCGGACCCGCTGCGCCCGATGCTGGAAGTTCACCCAGGTCCCCTCGAACTCTCCCCAGGCTGCGGCCGGAAGGGCCAGGTCGGCGTGGCGGGCGTGCTCCGCGAACGGTGTGTGAACGGCCACGAAGGTCTTCCCCTGCAGAGCGTCCAGCCCGGCCACCGGCTCGGACAGCACCAGCAGCAGGTCGAGCCGCCCCTCGGCCCCCGCCTTCAGGACCTTCCGGAGGCGCGCGCCGTCGTCCAGGGCCAGGCCCAGCCGCCCGGCTCCCGCCGCGTTGGCCGTCTTGTCCGCTCGGATGAGGAGGGCGTCGTCTTCTCCCTCGACGTGGGCCGGCAGGACCACGTCGGCCTCTTTGAGGACCTCCTTGCTCAGGCGCGACAGCATGTACAGGTCTTCCAGGGTGAGGGAGGCCGAGGCCACGACCGCGACAGCCCCCGGGCGAGCCGCGCGCAGGCGCTGCGCCAGCAGGTCGAGCGCCTCGGGCCAGGGGAGGGTGCGTGACTCTCCGGCCGCGGCCGTCCGCGAGGCGGCCTCCAGCAGCCGGGGCTGCTCGAGCTGAAGGTGCGACAGCCGCCCCACGTCGCACATCCACCAGCGGTTCACGGCCTGGTTCTCGCGGGGCGTGAGCCGGTGGACCTCGTTGTCGGCGGTCCCCACGTTCACGTTGCAGCCGCGCGCGCAGGCGCCGCACACCGAGGGCACGTCGTGCAGCTCCCACACGCGCTTCTTGAAGCGGAACTCCTTGAGCGTGAGGGCCCCCACCGGGCAGATGTCCACCGTGTTGCCCGAGTACAGGTTGTCCAGCTGGTGGCCCGGCACGATGTCGATGTAGGCGTGCGCTCCGCGCTGGAACACCCCCAGCTCGCCCGTGTGGGTGATCTCGTCCGTGAAGCGCACGCAGCGGGTGCACACGATACAGCGCTCGGTGTCGAGCACCACGTGCGGGCCGATGGACTTCTGCTTGAAGCCCTTGAGCTTCTCTTCGACGAAGCGCGAGCCCCCCTGGCCGTGCTCGTAGGCGTAATCCTGCAGCCGGCACTCCCCCGCCTGGTCGCAGATCGGGCAGTCGAGCGGGTGGTTGGCCAGCAGGAACTCCATCACGCCGCGGCGCCCTTCCTCCACCTTGGCACCCGCGGTGTGCACCACCATCCCGTCGGCCGCGATCGTGGTGCACGAGGTGGACAGCTTGGGGGTCTTCTCGATGTCCACCAGGCAGATGCGGCAGTTGCCGGCGATGGTGAGCCCGGGGTGGTAGCAGTAGCGCGGGACGTCGAGCCCCATCATGCCGGCCGCCTGGAGGACCGTGGTCCCCTTGGGGACCTCGATCTCCTTCCCGTCGATGGTGAGCTTCACGGTGTCAGGCACGCACCGCTCCCCTGCCCTGAGGGCACCCCTTCAGGCTGATGTGATCGTTGAACTCGTGGCGGAACTTGGCGACGAACGACTTGGCGGGCAGGGCGGCGGCGTCGGCGAAGACGCAGATCGTCTTGCCCACCATCCCGTCGCACACCGACACCAGGGTCTCCAGGTCGCCCGCCTGCCCCTGCCCGTGCTCGATGCGAGAGACGAGACGGTATATCCAGTCCGACCCGATGCGGCAGGGAGTGCACTGCCCGCACGACTCGTGCGCGTAGAATTTGAGCACGCGCTCCAGCGCTCGCACCATGCACACCGAGTCGTCCATGAACATGACGCCGGCCGAGCCCAGCATGCTCCCCTTGGCGGCCAGCCCGTCGAAGTCCATCAAGGCGTCGGCGCATTCTTCGGCCGTGAGGACCGGCGCCGAGGAGCCGCCCGGGATCACGGCCTTGAGGGGGCGCTTCGGGTCGAGCGGCCCGCCTCCCAGCTCCTCGAACAGGCGCGTGAACGGGATCCCCAGCTCCGTCTCGTACACGCCGGGACGCTTCACGTGGCCCGAGAGACAGTAGAGCTTGGGCCCGGTGTTCTTCTCCCGTCCGATCCCGGTGAACCAGGGGACACCGCGCTCGATGATGAAGGGGACCATCGCGAGCGTCTCGACGTTGTTGATGGTGGTGGGGTTGCCGTAGACGCCGAAGGTGGCGGGGAAGGGGGGCTTGATCCGCGGGTAGCCGCGCTTGCCCTCGAGGCTCTCCATGAGCGCCGTCTCCTCGCCGCAGATGTAGGCCCCCGCCCCGCGGTGCAGGATGACGTCGACGTCCCACCCCGAGCCCAGCACGTTGCGCCCGATCAGCCCGGCGCCGCGCGCCTGCTCGATGGCGCGCGCCAGGGTGTCGTGCCCGTAGACGAACTCGCCCCGAATATAGATGAAGGCGATGGAAGCCCTGATCGCCCACGCCGAGATCAGGATCCCCTCCAGGCACAGGTGCGGATCGCGCTCCATCAGCAGCCGGTCCTTGAAGGTGCCGGGCTCCGACTCGTCCGCGTTCACCACCAGGTAGCGGGGCTTGGGCGTCTCCTTGGGCATGAAGGTCCACTTCAACCCGGTGGGGAACCCCGCGCCGCCGCGTCCCCGCAGGCCCGATGCCTTGACCTGCTCCACCACCGCCTCGGGGGTCATGGTGAGAGCGAGGCGCAGCCGCTCGTAGACGCCGCGGCCGCGGGCCGCCTTCAGGTCGACCTGGTCGTCGTGCCCGATGTTGAGGGTCAGGACCTTCTCGCTCAACCCGCTCATCAGCGCAGCGTCTCCAGCAGGGCGTCCATGGCCTGAGGCGTCAGGTTCTCGTGGAAGTCGTCGCCGATCTGGCACATCGGCGCGGTGCCGCACGACCCGAGGCACTCGACGGTGCGCAGCGTGACGCGCCCGTCGGAGGTGGTCTCCCCCACCTTGATGCCGAGGCGCTTCTCGATGTGCCCGACCAGATCATCGCTCCCGCGCAGCCAGCACGACACCGTGGTGCACACGTCGATGACGTGCCGGCCCACCGGCCTGGTGTGGTACATGGTGTAGAACGACACCACCCCCCCCACGAAGGCCGGGCTGACGCCGATCTTCTGCGCGATCTGCTCCTGCGCCTCCAGGCCGCAGAACCCCTGCTCCTTCTGGGCTAGCCACAGGGCAGGCAGCAGCGCCGACTGCTTCACCGGATAGCGCGCGATCACCTCGTCGATGCGGCGCAGCGTCTCGTCGCTGAGGCCGCGGCCCGCCCGGGCGAACTCCACCCCCACCGCGTGCGCCCCGCTCACCGGTCCACCTCCCCCATCACGGGGTCGAGGCTGGCGATGATGGCCACCACGTCGGAGATGAGCGAGCCCTCGCAGAGGGGCGGCAACGCCATCAGGTTCACGAAGGACGGGGAGCGGATCTTCATCCGGTGCGGCGCGGCGCCGCCCTCGCTCACCACGTAGAACCCCAGCTCTCCCTTGGGCGACTCGATGGCGTGGTAGACCTCTCCCTTGGGGGCCTCGAACCCCTCGGTGACGATGATGAACTGGTGGATCAGCTCCTCCATCTTGGTGAGCACCTTCTCCTTGGAGGGGAGCACCAGCTTGGGGTCGTCCACGTTGATGGGGCCGCCCGGCATCGTCTTGACCACCTGCTTGCAGATCTTCACCGACTGGCGCATCTCTTCGATGCGCACCAGGTAGCGGTCATACACGTCGCCCACCGTGCCGATGGGGACCTCGAACTCGAACTGCTCGTAGCCCGAATAGGGGCGCGCCTTGCGCAGATCCCATTCCAGGCCGCTGGCGCGCAGGTTCGGGCCGGTCGTCCCCAGATTGATGGCGTCCTCGATGCTCAGCACGCCCACGCCCTGCGTGCGCTCCACCCAGATCTTGTTCTTGGTGAGCAGGGTTTCGTACTCGTCCAGGTCCCGCGGGAACCTCTCCAGCCAGCGCGACACGTCGTCGAGGAAGCCGGGCGGCAGATCGCGCGACAGTCCCCCGATGCGCGTGTAGGACGTGGTGAGCCGCGTGCCGGTGAGCGCTTCGAAGAAGTTGTACAGCACCTCGCGCTCCCGGAACGTGTACATGAAGACCGTGATCGCCCCCAGGTCCACCGCGTGGGTCCCCAGCCAGAGCAGGTGCGCCGAGATGCGCGACAGCTCGCACACCAGCACGCGGATGTGCTCGCAGCGCGGCGGCACGCGTGTGCCCACCAGCTTCTCCACGGCCAGCGCGAAGGCGACGTTGTTGGACAGCGGCGCCAGGTAGTCGAGTCGATCGGTGTAGGGGATGAACTGGGTGTAGGTCTTGTTCTCGGCGATCTTCTCCATGCCGCGGTGCAGGTATCCCATCACCGGCTCGCACTTGACCACCCGCTCGCCGTCGAGCGTCAAGATGAGGCGCAGCACCCCGTGCGTGCTGGGGTGCGACGGCCCCATGTTGACGATCATCAGCTCGGTGCCGGGCTCGATGGTCTCGGTTCGGTAGGGCATGGCTCAGGCCCCGATCCCTTCCATCGGGTACTCCTTGCGCAGCGGATGACCCTCCCAGTCTTCCGGCAGGAGGATTCGCTTGAGGTTGGGATGTCCCTCGAAGACCACCCCCAGCTTGTCCCACTCCTCACGCTCCTGATAGTCGGCCGCCCCCCACACGGGGAGCACGCTCGGCACGCTCGCGGGGCCCGCTTCGCCGCCGCATCTGACCTTGAGCCGCAGCCTCGCGTTGTGCTTGAGCGACATGAGCAGGTAGGCCACCTCGTACTCGTAGGGACGCTCGGGCCAGTGGATGGCGGTGATGTCGGTCAGCATGGCGAACGCCGTCTCGGGGTCGGTCTTGAGCAGGCGGCAGATGGCGGGCAGCCGGGCGGGGTCCACCACGATGGTCTCCTCGCCGCGAAACGTCACGTGCTCGAGCACCGAGCCCGGGAAGGCTTCCTTCACTCTCTCGATGGCGCGCAGGGTGGTGGCGCTCCCCTGCTCGGCCGTGGGAACGGGCGTGGTGATGAAGGCGGATGCGGGAAGGCCCACCGCTACTCCCAACGGAACGCGCCGCGGCGCCAGATGTACACGTACCCGACCACGAGCACTCCGATGAAGACCATCATCTCCACGAAGCCCGCGAATCCCAGGCTACGGAACATCACCGCCCACGGGTAGAGAAAGGCGGCCTCGATGTCGAACAGGATGAACATCATGGCCACCAGGTAGAACTTGATCGGGACGCGCCGGGGCTCCTTGTCCAGCAGCAGGCTGCCGCACTCGTAGGGGTAGGTCTTGGTGCGCGAGCCACCGGCCACACGGCCGGCCATGTGGGACAGCGCGATGAGTCCCGCCGCCGTGGAGGCGGCCACCAGCAGCAGGAGCAGGGCCTGCATGTACTGGTCGAACACCCGGTCGTGCCCTCCGGTGCGTGAATCGACGATTCTATCGGGGAGCGGCCGCGGATCTCGCGGCGTTCTCAGAGCTTTCGGAGACCGGAGGCTAACACAGGCCCGGGAGACAGGTCAAACTGCCGGAGGCAGGTAAGCGCTTCCCGGACAACGTGTTATCGTGGCACGGTGCCCGCACCGAACCGTGATAGGATCGGTCATCCGACGAGAGGTCCTGTGCTGAGTATTGGACCGGGATTGGCCATACTGCTGGGACTCGCGCTCGCCACGGGGCACGTGGCTCCCGCGGCTTCTCCTCGTACGCTCACCTTCGAGCAGCGTGTCGCCGCACAGCGCGCGATCGACGCGGTCTATTACCGCCATCAGATCGGGGCGCGGCTCCCCTTCGATGACGCGGTCCCGCGTGCTCTGAGCGAGCGCAAGGTCCGGACCTACCTGCGGCAGTCGGCCGCGCTCGCGATCACCTCGACGGCCCTGCGGGCGGAGTGGGCGCGGATGGCGCGCCGGTCCAAGCTCCCGGATCGTCTGCGCGAGCTGGAGGCCGCTCTCGGGGGTGACTCCTTCCTGATCCAGGAGTGCCTGGTGCGGCCCGTCCTGGCCCAACGATTGACGCGAGGCCTCCGAGACGAACCCCGAAACGATGTCTCGACCGAGTTCGATGTCGCCGCGGTCGCGGGTACGGGTCCGTCCCCCGCCACATCGTGCCAGCCCGACGATGTCTGGGAGTCCGGTGCGCTGGTGCCATTTCCCGACCCGCGAGCCAATGCCACGTCCGTCTGGACCGGCAGTCACATGATCCTCTGGGGCGGGGGGAGCAACACGGGGGTCCGCTACGACCCGGCCACCGACAGCCATGCGCCGATCTCTCTGGTCAACGCGCCCCAGGCTGGCGGCAACCATACGGCGGTCTGGACCGGAAACGTCATGATCGTCTGGGGTGGGACCAGCTTTTTCTCGGGGGCCATCCTGGCGACCGGGGGCCGCTACGATCCTCTCGACGATTCCTGGACGCCCACGTCCATGGTGCAGGCGCCGTCTCCCCGCGCCGCCCACACCGCGCTCTGGACCGGCAGCCGCATGCTCGTCTGGGGAGGGTTCGGCCTGGCTTTCAACACCGAGACCGACACGGGCGGTCTCTACGACCCGGCGACCGATACCTGGCAGCCGACCTCGACCGTGGGTGCGGCGGAGCGGCGGCAGGGACATCGCGCCGTGTGGACGGGGAACCAGATGATCGTCTGGGGCGGACGAGGTCCCGGCGGCCCGCGTCATTCGGGCGGCCGTTACGACCCGCAGTCGGACTCATGGCTGCCGATGTCGATCGCCGGCGCCCCCGTCCAGCGCGAGTTGTTCACCATGGTCTGGGCGGGTGGCAGGGTTGTCCTCTGGGGCGGCATCAATGGCGGCGGCATCGTGGGCACCGGCGGCCGGTACGATCCGGCCGGCGACTCCTGGAGCGCCACCGCGCCGGGGCCGGTCGCGCGCTACCGGCACTCCGCGGTCTCGACAGGGCCCACCATGATCATCTGGGGCGGCTACCAGCCGACCGGGCCGACAGGGTCCGGATCGCACTACGATCCGGCGTCCAACCTCTGGACGACGGTGAGCACCACGGGGGCTCCCGAAGCACGCTACGAGCACGCGGCGGTCTGGACCGGCACCACGATGATCGTGTGGGGCGGCCACCTTCTGGGGCACAACTCGGCGGGCCGATACGTGCTGGCCTCGAACCAGTGGCTCCCCTCTCAGCCGCCTCCGTATCCTTCGCCGCGGCTCGGGCATACGGCCGTCTGGACCGGCAGTCACATGATCAACTGGGGCGGGGGGAGCAACACGGGGAGCCGCTACGATCCGGCCCTCGATGCCTGGAGCCCCACGTCGACGATCGGCGCGCCGACGGCCCGCACCGGACACGCGGCCGTCTGGACCGGCGACCGCATGGTGGTGTGGGGAGGGACCACGGATTCGACGGGAGGACGATACGATCCGCTGGGCGACTCGTGGTCGGGGATGTCTCTCGACGGGGCTCCATCTCCGCGCTCCGGCCACACGGCCGTCTGGAGCGGCGCCGAGATGATCGTCTGGGGCGGTCAGTCAGGTCCGGCCACGCTTCTCGGAAGCGGCGGCCGCTACGACCCGGCGCTCAACTCATGGACGGCGACGTCGATGGCGGGAGCCCCTTCGGCGCGGGTTGGGCACACCGCGATCTGGACCGACACGCGGATGATCGTCTGGGGCGGCGATGCGCGCCCGACGGTGGCGACCGGAGCCCGCTACGATCCGGCCAACGATCAGTGGGAAACTGCCACATCGTTGACAGGCGCGCCCGCGCCGCGCGGCTTCCACTCGGCGGTCTGGACCGGCTCCGAAATGATCGTCTGGGGAGGCTATGACAACAACGGTTTTCGGGAGTACCCGGGGGCCGGGGGCCGGTACGATCCGGCTAACGACCTCTGGCTCCCGGTTTCCATGGTCGGGCAACCCGATCCGCCGCGCGAGAACCACACGGCAGTCTGGACCGGCAGCCGCATGATCATCTGGGGCGGCGGGCACTGCTACGAAATCGACTGTGCCCCTTACGGGATGGTGTCTTACTCCAGCGGAGGGCTGTACGACCCCGGCAACAATGTCTGGGAGCCGATGTCGGCGGCGGGGGCCCCGATGGCACGTCTGGATCACACCGCGGTCTGGACCGGCGCATCGATGCTGGTCTGGGGCGGACAGTCCTGCGACTATGACAACTGCCAAATGCTCGGCAACGGCGCAATCTATCGAGCCGACCCGTCGCCCGATGCGGACGACGATTCATTCCACGCTTCCTGCGACTGCGATGATGACGACGCCACGATCTGGGCGGCCCCTTCCGAGGTGCCCGATCTGGAGATCGACGCCGACGGGATGACCCTGAGTTGGACGACGCCCTCGCCCGCCGGCGGCATGTCGGCCCGTTACGACACCCTGCGATCCGCGGATTCGTCCGATTTCACGGCCGCCGCCATCTGCTTGGAGACGGACGACGGCCCCGACCTGGTGTCGATCGACCCGGACGTGCCCCCCCCGGGCGGTCTCTTCAGCTATCTCATTCGCGCGCGGAACTCATGTCCGAACGGGACCGGCCCGCTGGGCACGTCCTCGGACGGCACGCCGCGCACCGGGCGCGCCTGTCCCTGAAGCGCCGCCGGTCCTCAGCGAGGCAGTCGATCGAGCAGGGCCAAGGTCACAGGCAGTCGCTCATCCCTTCCCTTGCCTTCGCAGCCCGCGGATCCTTGGAGCCCAGCAGGGAGAGCCCCTCGTTCAGAGCCCGGCAGCCATCGGCGCGATGGCCTCCCGAGCGCCTTGCGAGCGCAAGCTGCAGGAGCGATTCTCCCACAAGAGGATGGCGGGGTCCGAGGGCCGTCCGATAGATGGTGGCCGCCCTCTCGAACCGCGCGGCCGCCTCCTCCCAGCGGGCCTGGGCCGCGCGCAGCGTCGCCACCGCGAACTGGGTCTCCGCGAACTCCATGTGCGTCTCCCCCAGCAGCCGGCGGCGGCGCTCTTCGGCGTCCTTAAGCAGGGCTTCGGCCTCCTCCAGGTCCCGGTGCTTGGCCAGGGCCAGGCCCAGGTGGCTCATGGAGCGGGCCACCAGATAGCTGTCCTCTCCGTGGATCTTCCGCCGGATGGCCAGGGACCGGCGGAACATGCCGGCCGCTTCGGGATCCCTCCCCTGGGCCTCCAGCGCCAGCCCCAGACCGTCGCTCATCTCGGACACCTGATGCTCGTCGGGAACGGCGCGCGACTCCAGCGTCGCCAGGATCGAGCGGTAGAGCGCCTCGGCTTCCACGGGCTGTCCGGTGTCGTGAAGCAACAGGGCCAGGTTCCCCCGGACCAGGATGGTGTGCACGTGCTCGGGGCCGAGCAGCCTGACGTCCAGCTGCAGAGCTTCGCGGTAGTGCTGCTCGGCCTCCTCGAACTGCCCGATCTCGTGCAGCGCGAGTCCCAGCGCGTTGAGGGTGGACGCGACCTCGGCGCTCCCGCCGGGATCCAGGGTGCGCCGCAGGCCGAGGCTCCGGCGGAAGAGCGACACGGCGCGCAGGTAGTCTCCGGCGCGCGCGACGGCCCGGCCGAGGTGGTGCACCGCCGACGCCAGGGCCGCGGGATCCTTCCCTCGGCTCTCCTGATGCCCCACCACGCGCGCGTAGAGCGCAGCCGCCCTGGAGAACTCGCCGCTCTTTTCGTGGAGATCTCCCAGCGTCTGCATGAGCACGGCCTGCGTGTCGGGCTGGTCGGCCAGCTTCTCGATCTGCGCCTCACCGTGGTCGAGGAGATCCTGGACCGTGATCCCGTCCACGCGCCCCGGGGACGCGATCTCGAACATCCCCACCAGCATGGAGGCGATGTGCTCGGCGCGGTCGCGCTCGGCCCGGGCCCGGGCCGACTGGAGCAGCGCGGCCACCAGGGACGCAAGAACGATTGCCGCCGCGATCGCCCCGGCCGTCACGCCGATCCGGTGACGGCGGACGAACCGGCCGGTGACGTAGAAAAGCGTCTCGGGCCGCGCGTGCACCGGACGGCCGGCCAGGAAGCGCTCGATGTCGGCCGAGAACTCGCGCACCGTCGCGTATCGCCGGGACGGCTCCTTGCGCAGCGCTTTCAGGATGATGATGTCGAGATCCCCGCGCATCCAGCGCGCCGTGCCGGCCGCCACGCCCGGGACTGCGCTCGGCCGCGGCGGCTCGGTGGAGCAGATCCGCCGCTCCATCTCGCCGGGAGGCAGGCCCGGGTGGATGTCGTGCGGCTTGCGCCCGGTCAGAAGCTCGTAGAGGAGCACGCCCAGCGAGTACACGTCGCCGGCAGTGGTGACCGGCTCGCCGCGTATCTGCTCGGGGCTGGCGTAGCCCGGCGTGAGCATCCTGAGGGGCGCCAGGGTCGTGTCGGCGGCCGCTTCGCCGCCGTCGGGCCCCGGCCGCAGAAGCTTGGCGATCCCGAAGTCGAGCAGCTTGGGTATCCCTTCGGCGGTCACCAGGACGTTGGCCGGCTTCAGGTCGCGGTGCACGATCAGGTGCCGGTGCGCGTGCTCCACCGCTCCGCACACTTGAAGGAAGAGCCTGAGCCGGTCCGCGCCGGACATGCTCCTGCGGGCGCAGTCCTCCAGGATGGGAACGCCCTGCACGTACTCCATGACCACGTAGGGCTCGCCCTGCGGCGTGGTCCCTCCATCCAGAAGCCGCGCGATGTGGGGATGATCGAGCTGGGCCAGGATCTGGCGCTCGGCGCGCAGCCGGTCGATCATCCCGCGGCTGGCCGCGCCGGGATGCAGCAGCTTGATAGCCACCGTGGCGTCGTACTGGGCATCGTCCCGGCGCGCCAGGTAGACGGTGCCGCTCCCACCTTCCCCCAGGATCCGCACCAGCCGGTAGGGACCGATCCTGGACCCCGTGCGCGAGGCCGCCAGGTCGCGCGTGATGGCGGCGGCCCCGTTGCGGACCGCCGTTTCCAGGAACTCCGGCTCGCGCGTCTCGGCTTCGATGAGGCGCTCCAGCCGCGCGCGCAGCTCCGGATCCTCGGGACACGAGGCGCGCGCGAAGCGCAAGCGCTCGGCCGAGGGGAGCGTCATCGCGCGGATGAAAAGCGACTCGAGGCGCTCCCAGCCGGGGGCGCTCATCGGACGGCCCTGGGGACGGCGGTCCTGGCCGTTCCACCGATCCCCAGGCGATCGCACAGCCAGGCGCGGGCCATGCGAGTGTCGTTCACGATGGTTGGGACGGAGACGCCCAGCACGCGGGCGGTGTCCTCCACGTCCAGCCCGCCGAAGAAGCGCAGCTCGATCACCCGGGCTTTGCGCTCGTCCACGCCCCGCAGCGCCTCGATGGCCTCGTCGAGCGCCACGAGATCGTGCAGCGCGTCCTCGGCGGGCGTGTCGGCCTCTTCGAGCGGCACGCGCCTGGAGCCGGGGCCTCCCCGCCGCGCGGCGAGCGCCCCTCGCGCGTGATCCACCAGGATGTGGCGCATCAGACGCGCCATCAGCGCGAAGAAGTGCGCGCGGTCTTCCAGCTCGGGTGGGATCCCCTGCGCCAGGCGCACGAAGGTCTCGTGCACCAGTGCCGTGGGCTCGAGCGTGTGGTCGGGGCGCTCGGAGCGCATCGACCGGCCGGCCAGCCGCCGCAGCTCCGCGTAGACCAGGGGGATCAGCTCCCCCAGGGCCAGATGATCGCCGCGGCTCCATCGGACGAGGAGCCCCGTGATTTGACCCGGGTCGCGATCCCCCTGCTCTTCCATCATGCGCGCCGGCCGCCTGAGGTTTGCGGCGATCATATCAGAGACGGCCGGCGATACCCTTGGTTGCGCGCGCACGACCCGGCCTCAGGGGAGCTGCGCCGGCCTGATCTTCGGAGGCGGCTCGCACCCGGAGCTTCCCGTCTCGCACATCAGCAGCTCGAAGTCTCCGGGCCCGCCCGTGTCGTTGGTCACGCGGATGAAGTAGGTCTGGCCGGCCGTGGCCTGGAAGGTCATCCGCCCCTGGCTCCCGTTCAGGCCGCAGTTCAGTCGGCTCTCCGAGCAGCCCACCTCGTCCAGCTGGGGGCTCCCGCAGCTCGTGTGCACCGAGACCTGCGAGTCGAACGAGGTCCCGGTGCCGCACAGCGACAGCGTGACGGGGCCGCCGTCCTGGGAAACGTACTTGTACCAGACGTCGACCAGGCCGTCGGCCCCTTCGTCGCAATCCGACTCGATGATCCCGGCCGTGGCGGTCGCCCCGACGGTGGTGCCGTAGTTGCGCCCCACGTGGATGGGGCCGGCCGCCGCGCAGGTGTCCGACTGGCCGGTGACCCATCCGGGGACCGCGTCCTGGGACCAGCAGTGCATGCGTCCCATCTGCTGGTCGCTGAAGCGCTCCCGGCACCGGAGCGGGCCGAAGGCCATGAAGTTCTCGGGATCCCAGCCGAAGAACGAGAAGCGGTAGCTCGGCGAGATGCAGGTGTCGAACGTGCTGGTCGGGGCGCAGAAGAACTGCGGATCGGTCGCGTAGGTGTCCGAGCAGTAGTCGCCGACGTGATCGGCGTTGGGATCGAACAGGAAGTGCGTGCTCTCCCAGCAGGGATGGCACATCGGCTCCCCCTCCTGCGAGGTGCCGCCTCGGTGCGTGTGCCACAGCCCCAGGGCATGCCCGATCTCGTGCGTGAGCACCTCGCTGGGCGTGTTGAACTCCTGGAAGTGGACCAGGATCCCGCCGCGCGGCTGCGTGGCCAGCGGGTCCCACGGATACGTGGACAGGCCGCGGATGCCGTTGGCCGCGGGGACCATGTCGGTCACCCAGATGTTGAGCAGGGTGGCCGGGCTGAGCGCGTACTGGTCCTTCATCGGGAAGTCGTCGGGGTTGGGGAGCGAGAGGTTCGGCAGGCTCATGTACCGCGAGTCGTTGATGAATCGGGTGAACGCCAGGAACCGGATCCGTGAATCGTCCCGAATGAGGTTCAGATCGTCGAAGTGGAACCTCAGCTGCGCCAGGGCCGTGGCCACCTGCCCGGACGTGGAGCGGCAGACGGTCCCCGCGTCGTTGCACAGGACGTTGATCTGCAGCGTCACCGTGCGGATGGGGCTGTTCCACTCGGGGATGAAGGGGTCGCGGACGCCCGGATTGTCGCAGGTCCCCTGCTTCGGGCACCCGAAGCTGAGCGCCTGACCTCCCATCCCGGGGGACCCGCTTTCCTGCCACCGTTGATCCGTTCCGCAGTCGCTCTCCCCCATCTGCTCTTCCAACGGAAGGGGCTCCTCCTGCTGCCGGACAGCGGGCGCGCCGTACGCCCCCACACCGGCCAGCACCGCAGCCAACCCCGCCAGCGGCCATCTCCACCGAATGCTCATGATCCCCTCCTCTGCGACATGGTAAGGCTCACACCTCTGATCCCAATGCGGAAAAAACTCCTCCCGGAGATAGCGGTATCTGCGCGGAGCCCTTTCCTCGCTTCCAGGGTCAGAACCGGAGGCGCCGGCCCCCGCCACGACGGACGGACGCGGCGCTCCCTCAGGCCTCGAAGGAGGACACATGATGAAGATCTGGCGTTCGGCGGCCGCGGTGTTGTGCCTCGCAGCGCTTCAGTCACCGTCCGTGAGGGCGGCCATCGTCCAGCCCGTCCCATGCGGGGAAGACGTCCTGGACGAAGTGAAGATCAGCCCGGCCGACGGCAACATCGGGGGGCTCTTCGGATGGTCCTCGGACATCGACGGCGACTTCGCCGTGATCGGCACACCGGGAGATGACGACGACGGCGTCTTCAACTCCGGCGCCGCCTACGTCTACCGGCGTGACGCGGGGAACGTGTGGGTGCAGGAAGCGAAGCTGCTCCCCGCGCTCCCCCAGGTCGGCGCCCGTTTCGGCGAAGGGGTGGCGATCAGCGGCGACACGGTGGTCGTTGGGGCCTACGGGACCACGGTGAACAGCCTGGCCTTCAGCGGCGCCGTGCACGTGTTTCGTAGAAGCATCTCGGGGGTGTGGAGCCTCGAGGCGTTCGTGACCCCGTTTGATACGGGCCCCTTCATCGGTCCGTTCGGCGATCAGTTCGGCTTCTCGGTGGAGATCGACGGAAACCGCATGATCGTCGGCGCCACGCACGACGACGACCTCGCCCTGGACTCCGGGGCCGCCTACATATTCCAGCGTTTCGGGACCACCTGGCTCCAGACGGCCAAGCTGCACGGGAGCGATGGCGTCGGCGTCGACTCCAAGTTCTTCGGCAACGATGTCGGCGTGCACGGCAACACGGCCGTGGTCGGCCCTGCCTTCGATCACACGCTGGGGCTCGCTGCGGGAGCGGCCTACGTCTACGACTTCAACGGGACCGCGTGGATCGAGACCAAGATCCTCGCCGCCGACGGCAAGGCGCACGACAGGTTCGGGACCAGCGTGTCGGTCGGCTCGGTGGGCCTGGTGGTCGGCGCCCACGGAGACGACGACGCCCCCGCCGGCTCGCCGTCTCTCTTCCGCGGGGCGGCGTACGTGTTCGAGAAGGTGGGAGGGGTCTGGACGCAGAAGGCCAAGCTGTTCGACGCCGCCGGCGGCAACCAGGACTACTTCGGCTTCCAGGTGGCGATTTCCGGGAACACGATGGTGGCGAGCCGGCTCGAGTTCTCGAGCGTCGAGGGGAGAGCCTACGTCTACCGGCGCAACGCCAACGGCGTCTGGAAGCTCCTGAAGAAGGTGCAGGCCAGCGACACCGCGCCCGGGCTCGGTTTCTCGGGATCGGTCTCCGCCAGCGGGAAGACGCTGCTGATCGGAGCGTACGGGTTCGATGGAGCGGCCATCAACTCGGGGGCCGCCTACATCTACTCCATCGAGAAGGTGTGTGTGGAGGAGACGATCCCGTAGGAGCGGAGCCTCCAGCCTGTGGGCGTCACTGCCGGATCTCGAAGGTGAGCGACGCCCACAGGCTCTCCCAGTCCGCCTGCACTCGGTCGGACGCTTCGGTCATGTGCACCGCCTTGATCAGCCAGAACCCCGGACCCGCCAGCTGGAGTGACACGCGCCCGTCGGCGCCGGTGCGGCCGCTGGCGTGCGCCTGGTTGGGCCCCAGCGCCACCACCAGCGCTCCCTCCAGAGGCTCGCCACGGAACAGCAGGCGCACCGGGAAGGTGGAGGGGGCGCGTCTGGCGCCCGGCGCCTCCACGGGGATCAGCTCCAGCGGCATCCCCAGAGGGACATCGTGGCCGGACTTCGCCGGGCCACCACCCGCCGACACCAGGCTCTTGGCGCAGCGGGAGTAGAGCTCCCGCGACCGCTTCTGGCTCTCGCCACGCTGCTTGCGAAGCGCCACGATCCTGTCGAGCCCCTCCTCCTTGAGGTAGGCCTCGAACTTCGCGGGCTCCAGCTCGAGGAATGACGTGCGTCCGCGATAACCGATCACCCAGAGGCCAGCAGCATCCAGCGCAAGCCGGCCCGCGGGATCGTCGCCCTTGCGGCCTCGCACCTCGAGCCTGCGCTCTCCCTGCACGGCGGCGAACCACTCGATGCGATCCGGATTGCGTCGGACCCCGTCGCCCTGAAGATGCTCGCCCACGAGAAGACGGACGGGAAACTCCACGCCCACCTCCGGATGGAAGGTGGTCGGGGCGATCCAGAAGTCGTGGGCCGTGGCCGAGGTGCACGTGAGCGCGGCGACGGCCGCCAGGGCGAAGAAGACGACCAAAGGCGGCGGTTTCACGGCGGTTTCTCCCGGCTGGCGGAGTGAAAACATGCGGCCCATATTCGGCGGCAGGGAGGGTCTCATGCGTCACACGACGTCTCATCGTAGCATCGTTCTCCTGGCGATCGGCCTGCTGTGCGCCGGCGCCTCGATCGCGGGCGAGCGCTTCGAAAACGCCACCGCCGGCATCTCGCTCGAGCGTCCCGCGGGCTGGTCCACCTTGTCGATGCAGCAGGTGGAGGAGAATCGCCGCCGCGTGCGTCTGTCCGACAAGGAAATGGAGGAGGCCATCCGCAATTCCGCGGGTGCGCCCCTGTTCGCCTTCACCCGTCACCCCGAGCCGCATTCCGACCAGAATCCGTCCATCCAGGTGATGCTGCGTCCCCTGGGCAGCATGGCCGGCTCGTCTCCCAAGGCGATCCTCAAGTCCATCGCGGAGCCGCTTCGGCAGACCTTTCAGGATTTCCAGTTCGACAAGGAGATCCACGAGACCGAGATCTCCGGCCTGAAGGCCGCTCACACGCGGGTGCGCTTCACCGTGCGCAACGACGCCGGTGAGGAGTTCAAGACGCTGTCGCGTCTGTGGATCGTCCCGCGCGGCGCGCATTTGTTCATCATTGGCATGAGCGGACCGCAGGGCGGTCCGGAGGTCTCCGAGATGGAGTTCGGGCAGGTGCTCGCCTCCATAAGGATCGATCCCTGAGCGTATAATCCGGCTCATGTCCCATCACGAC
Source organism: Candidatus Polarisedimenticolia bacterium (assembly GCA_050747525.1). GTDB lineage: Bacteria > Acidobacteriota > Polarisedimenticolia > JACPZX01 > DASXTC01 > JBOGOC01. The sequence continues at coordinate 27,710 of JBOGOC010000128.1, forward strand.
AAGCCTCTGGAGCCCACCGGCCTGGTCGGCAGCACGCCTCTGGTACATCTACGCGCGTTCGACGAGTTCGGATGTCGCATCCTGGGGAAGTGCGAGTTCCTGGGGCCGGGGCATTCGGTCAAGGACCGCATCGGGCTGGCCATGATCGAGGACGCCGAGCGGGAAGGACGGCTGCTCCACGGTGGGACGGTCGTGGAAGGGACGGCCGGCAACACCGGCGTGGCGGTGGCCATGGTGGCGGCGGCCAAGGGATACCGTTGCATCCTGGTGATCCCCGAGACGATGGCGCGCGAGAAGGCCGATATGGCGCGCGCGTACGGCGCCGAGGTGAGGCTCGTCCCCAAGGCGCCCTGGGGCGACCCGAAGCATTACCACCAGATCGCTCAGGACATCACCGCCCAGACGCCCGGGGCGGTCTTCCTGGATCAGTTCAACAACCCCGCCAACACGCGCGCGCACTACGACACGACCGGCCCCGAGCTGTGGGCGCAGACGGGCGGGCGCATCGACGCGCTCGTGACCGGCATGGGGACGTCCGGCACCCTGTGCGGAGCGGGGCGCTACCTGAAGGAGCGCAACCCGGCCATCAAGGTGGTCTGCTCCGACCCGATGGGCTCCATCTATTTCAACCTCATGACCATGGGCGAGGCGAAGGCGGAAGGCTCGTCGATCCTGGAAGGGGTGGGGATCGGCCGGCGTCCCGGGATCTTCGATCCGCGGGTGCTCGACGGCATCCTGCGCGTCACCGACGCCGAAGCGCTGGATGCCATGTGGCGCATCATCCGCAAGGAAGGGCTCTTCGTGGGAGGGAGCGCCGGGCTGTCGGTGGCCGGCGCGCTGAAGCTGGCCCCCACTCTGCCGCCCGGCAGCACGCTGGTGACGGTGCTGTGCGACTCGGGGCGCAACTCGATGTCGAAGGTCTTCAATCCGGAGTGGTTGAGGGCCCAGGGGCTCCCCCCCGGGCCCTCCTGAGACTTACTGTCCCGCAGCGTCCTTCGAAGCGATGTCGAACGTGATCATGAACCCGTTGGTCCCCTTGCTCTCGTAGGCCTTGGGTCCCGATCGGTAGCCCTGCACGATGTTGGGCATCAGGACGAAGCCGTCGTTGCGCGGGGCGCCCCAGTAGGTCAGGTTCTTGATAACCACCGGCTCCGACTTCACCATCGCGGTGGGGGCTGACTGCAGCTTCACCTCGGCGGTCTTGCCGCCGTCCAGCAGGGCGTGCGCCTCGCTCTTTCCGGCGTTCCAGGAGATTTCCCCCTCGGACGTGGTGAACGAGTTCCACGTGACCGGCATCAGCTTCTTCGCGATCGCCTGGATGGCGTCGCGCTGCTCCTTCGGCGTCGTCTTGTCGAAGGTGAGCACCGCCCAGTCCATCTTCCCCTGCGAGAAGTCTCCGCCCAGATCACCGGACAGCCAGAACTTGGTGCCGTCGAGCTTCACGGCCCCGTAGTGCCCCTTGTTGATCTTGTAGGCGTTGTTGAACCGGCAGTAATGGTGGTCGGACGCTCCGCCGTGCGAGCCATGCCCGCCCGGGCCGGCCGGCTCTGCGTTGAAGTAGCACTGGCAGAACATGGGGCACGTGCACGCCTCGATGATGGTGGTGTTCATGTGCCAGTCGGGCGATGCTCCCTGGGCCAGGGCCGCCAGGCCCGCCCCGCTCAGCATCGCGAGCGCAAAAAGGATCGGAAACAGTCTTCTCACGTGCGTCCTCCTTGGGAAGGTTCGAGATTCTGGCCGACGATCCCACCAGAACGAGGGGCCATGTGTCAATGGAGGTATTGAGGAGGGTCTTTCTGCGCCCCTTGCTCCGATTGCAAAAACGTCCGATGGACGACAGAGGTTCGGTCCAGGAGGACCTGAGGAGGGTTCTGGAGCAAGGGGCGCAGAACCTGTCTCACGTCCTGGTTATGCTGTAACAACAATACGCCCGGAACATACTCCTATGTTCACGGTGGGTCAAGGGGTTGTCATGAAATTTCACAGAAGCGGGATTTCGAGGATCTCGATGGCGATTTTCTCAGACTTGACGGAGGTTTGCGTGACACGCGAGCCGCGCTGCTATAGTGTCGCCACCGACCCCAATGCAGCCGGCCTCCAGGGGGACGGAGGGGGGTGCCTCGATGGCTTCCTACGGTCTCTGGCCGCCCAGGACGCGTCCCGAAGGGCGCTCGACCACACCATCACCGAAGCGACGCCTTCTTCGCCGCCTGGTGATCGCGTCCCTGCTCCCCGTTTCCATCGCGCTCATCGTCATGCTGCTGGTCCTCACCGTGGTCTCGTACCGCGTGGCGGCCCGCTTCGAGGCGCGCGAGCTGGAGTCTCCCACGCGCATCCTGGGTCGCGCCGTCCTGCTGAAACCGGGGGCCCTCCTCTCGGCCGAGGATCTCGTCGGCCGCCTGCGCCGTCTGGGATACCGCCAGGTCAAGTCCGACCCGTCGCGCCCCGGCGAGTTCCGCACCGGCCCCACGTTGAGCGTCCACGTGCGGGCGTACGAGGGAGTGGAGGGGCCGGTCCCGGCTCGCGCGGTGCGCGTGCGCCACAGCGGCTCGCGCATCCTGTCGGTTGAGGAGGCCGATTCGGGCGAGAAGGTCGATGAGGGAGTGCCGCTCGAGCCCGAGACCCTGACCACCCTCTACGGCTCCATGCATGAAGACCGCACGGTCCTTCCGCTTGCCGAGTTCCCCCGTCACCTGGTGGACGCGGTGCTGGTGACCGAGGACCAGCGCTTCTTCCAGCACATGGGGATCGACCCGGTGGGGATGGGCCGGGCCATGGTCACCAACGTGCGGAGCGGGGCCATCAAGCAGGGAGGGAGCACCGTCACCCAGCAGCTCGCCAAGAACCTCTACTTCGATCAGCGCCGCACCTGGTCGCGCAAGGCGAGCGAGGCGGTGGTGGCCATGATCCTGGAGGCCCGCTACACCAAGGACCGCCTGCTGCAGGCCTACCTCAACGAGGTCTACCTGGGGCAGCGCGGCTCGGTGTCGGTCGGCGGCTTCGCCCAGGCGGCCTCGTTCTACTTCGGCAAGGACGTCCGCTTCCTGGATCTGTCCGAGTCGGCCGCTCTGGCCGGCCTGATCAGGGCCCCGGGCGTGTACAACCCCTTCGTTCACCTGGACCGGTGCGTCGAGCGGCGCGACCAGGTGCTGGTCGCCATGCAGGAACAGGGAAAGATCACCGAAGCGCAGCGCAAGGAGGCCGCGAAGATGAAGCTCCGCGTGGCCAAGGACGCGGCCCCGAAGCAGGCTCCCGCGCGCGGGCTCTCCTTCGTCGCCGACCACGCCCGCCAGTCGATCGAGGAAGGCTCGGGCGACTTCACGACGGCGGGGCTGCGCATCTTCACCACCATCGACGCCGGGATGCAGCGCAAGGCCGAGGAGGCGCTCAGCCGCGGCCTGACACAGCTCGAGCGCACCTATTCGAAGCTCCGGCGCAAGGACGTCGGGCGCCGGCTGCAGGGAGGGCTGGTGGCCCTGGATCCTCGTGACGGATCGGTGCTGGCCCTGGTGGGCGGACGCGACTACGCGAGCAACCAGTTCAATCACATCACGCAGGCCAGGCGCCAGCCGGGGTCGCTCTTCAAGCCGTTCGTGTACCTCGCCGGGTACGAGGACGGCATCCATGCGGGATGGGGCGAGGAGCCCTTCACTCCCGCCACCCAGCTCGACGACTCGCCGATCGAGCGCAAGGTGGGCGGGAAGCTCTGGGCGCCCGCCAACTACGACAACGAGTTCCGCGGCCCGGTCACCGCGCAGATGGCGCTGGAGCAGTCGCTCAACGTTCCCACCGTGCGCGCGGCCGAGGCGATCGGCATGGGGGCGGTCATCAACGCGGCCCATCGTTCCGGGATCGCCTCGGAGCTGAAGCCCTACGCCTCCCTGGCGCTGGGAGCGCAGGAGGTCACGCCCCTGGAGATCGCGGCCGCCTACGCCACCATCGCCGACGGCGGCCTCCCCCACGAGCCGGTCATCATCCACGCCGTGCGCGACGGGCGCGGGCGTGTGTCGTCGAAGCACGAGCCGAAGAAGGCGAAGCGGGCCGTCTCACCGCAGGCCGCCTACCTGGTGACGGTGGCGCTGCAGGGAGCCTTCGACCGGGGAACCGCCGCGTCGGCTCGCGAGCTGGGATTCACCGGCACCGCTGCCGGCAAGACAGGCACCACCGACGACTACCGCGACGCCTGGTTCACCGGCTTCACACCCGACCTGCTGGCGCTGGTGTGGGTCGGCTTCGACGACGGCACGTCCATCGGCCTGACCGGGGCGCAGGCGGCTCTGCCCATCTGGGTCGACTTCATCGAGCATGTGGGCGCCGAGACGAACGATCCCTTCGTGGAGCCGTCGGGGATCGTGTGGGAAAAGGTCGATCCCCTCTCCGGGGGGCTGGCCCGCTGGTCGTGCGACGACACCCGCTGGATGGCCTTCGCCGAAGGGGCCGAGCCGACCGAGAAGTGCACCCTTCACGGCGGGTGGTTCGACTCGTGGTGGAATCGCGACGAGCGCTCGAAAGTCGAGTGATCAGAACCCGAAGCTGACTCCGGCCGACAGCTCCACCTGGTTGAAGAAGTCGGAATTCCCTTCCACGACGCACTGCCCGTCCACGCACAGCACATCCCTGTCGGATTCGAGCCAGGTGATGATCCAGCCCGCCTGCAGACGCAGCGCCACGGCGCGTGAAAGGCGCAGCTTCGACCCCGCGTAGAGCGTGAAGGCGAAGCGGCTGTCGCCGTCCACCTCGGGGGTGTCGGGGTCGAAGACGTTGACCCCCGCCGCGGCCCCCACGAAGCCGCGCGCCGGTTCGCGCAGGTGGCCCCAGGTGTAGATGCCCCCCACCTGCCAGGTTTCGACGTCCAGATCGAAGAGGTCGTCGCCGGCCGGCGTGAAGAGGTCGCTGCCCAGCTCCAGGCGCGTCCGCTGGATGCTGTAGATCACCTCGATCTGGGCGTGCTGGTCCAGGTTCCAGCCGACCCGAAGGCCGTACGCGGCCGCGTCGTCGACCTGCGAGTCGCCCAGATCGCCGCCGAAGCGGTAGCCGTAGAAGGGGGTGACCTCGATGAGAGAAAGGTCGGATGCGCCGCCGGCCGCCGCGGCGGCGGGAGAGGCCAGCCCCGCCAGCAGCGCGACGAGAGCCGGCAGGGCGCGGCCGGGGGTCATCGGTTCACTCGTAGCGCAGCGCTTCGATGGGATCCAGCCGGGCGGCCCGCAGGGCGGGGTAGACGCCGAACACCACCCCCACCAGGGCCGACACCGAGAACCCGGCCACCACCGCCCAGACGGGGACGTGCGCCGGCGGGAACTGAGGGATGAGGGCCGCGGCCATCGACCCCAGCCCGACCCCCAGCACGATCCCCAGGGCCCCTCCCAGCACGGTGAGGATGGTGGCCTCGATGAGGAACTGCATCAGGATGTTGTCCCGCCGCGCTCCCACCGCCTTGCGGACGCCGATCTCGCGGGTGCGCTCGGTGACCGACACCAGCATGATGTTCATGATGCCGATCCCGCCCACGAAGAGCGCCACGCCGGCGATGCCGCCGGCTACCCCGGTGGCGTACCCCGAGATCGTCCCGAGCGTGGACGTGATCTGCTCCTGGGAGAAGAGCGTGAAGTCGTTGTCCTGCTTGGTGGGAAGCTTGCGGCGCCTCCTGAGGGCGTCGATGATCTGCGTCTTGGCCAGCTCCATCTTCTCCGGCTGCGACACGGAGACCTCCCAGAACGTGTTGAAGATCTGCTCCTCGCCGAAGAGGCTGCGCCCGGTGCTGTACGGCATGAAGATGTAATCGTCCAGGTTGAGCCCGATCAGCTCGCCACGCGCCTCCATGATGCCGATGATGGTGAAGCTGGCCGGGCCGACCTGGATGGTCTGCCCGACCACCGGCTCGTCCAGCTCCAGCTTCTCGATGATGTTGGCGCCGATCACGCACACCTTGCGGCGCTGCCGATCGTCCAGGAAGGTGAAGAAGCGGCCGCGATCCACGTAGAAGCTCACCACGTCCATGTAGGACGGCACCGTCCCCAGCACGTCGGTGCTGGAGCGGTGCTCGCCGTTCTTGATGGTGATGCCGCCGAAGTACATCGACGGCGCGATCCCCTGCACCAGCGCGGCGTGCTCGATCAGGTAGTCGGCGTCCTCGCGGTAGAGCGGCTTGATGATCTTGCCTTCCCACTCGGGTCCTTCGGGGCGCTGGGCCATCACCCGCACCCAGCCGGCGCCCAGGTCCTTGAACAGGTTGTTCACCGCGAAGAACAGCCCCTGCACGATCGACACCACGGCGATCACCGCGGCCACGCCGATGATCACGCCCAGCGTCGTGAGCAGGGACCTCATCTTGTTGGCCCACAGGGCGCGGAAGGCGATGGCCAGGTTCTCGCCGAACATCATGACCTCCGGGGCGCCGCGGCGACGGTCTGGTCTGAGAGGACCTTGCCGTCCATCAGCCTCACGATCCGGCGCGAATGGTGGGCGATGTCCTCTTCGTGGGTGACCACCACGATGGTGTTGCCCCTCGCGTTGAGCTGGTCGAACAGGTTCATGACCTCTTCCCCCGTCTTGGAGTCGAGGTTCCCCGTGGGCTCGTCCGCCAGGATGAGGGAGGGGTCGTTCACCAGGGCGCGCGCGATGGCCACCCTCTGCCGCTGCCCGCCCGACAGCTCATTGGGCCGGTGGTTCATCCGGTCCGCCATCCCCACCGAGACCAGGGCCGCCTTGGCCCGCTCCAGCCGCTCGGTCCGCGACATGCCGGCGTAGATCAGCGGCAGCTCCACGTTGCCCAGCGCCGACGTGCGGGCCAGCAGGTTGAAGGTCTGGAAGACGAAGCCAATCTCCTTGTTGCGGATGGCCGCCAGCTCGTTGTCGTCCATGCGCGACACCTCACGCTCGTTGAGGATGTAGGTGCCGGTGGTGGGAGAGTCGAGGCAGCCGATCAGGTTCATCAGTGTCGACTTGCCCGAGCCCGACGGGCCCATGATGGCCACGTACTCGCCGCGCTCGATTCCCACCGAGACGCCGGCCAGGGCGTGCACTTCCTCGGTTCCCATCACGTAGGTCTTGGTCAGGTCCTTCACATCGATCAGGTTCGCCACGTCAGGAAGGCTCCTTCAGATCTTCATCTTTTTCCGCCTGGACGATGGCGTCGCCGTGCTTGAGCTTCTTGAGCGTACGGTACGGTCCCACCACCACCTTGTCGCCGGGCTGAAGCCCGGTGGCACCCAGGATCTGTACGTTGAACTCATCCGACAGGCCGGTGGTCACGCGAATTATCTCCGCGATCCCCTTGCGGTCCACGAACAGGACGTCCACGCCTTCGTCGTCCCCGTCGCTGCGCCCGTTCTCGGCCGCCACCGTGCCGCCGTCCGGCTCCTTCGGCTTGCCGGAGAGGGCGTCGTCCACTTCCTTGCGCGGCCGCTCCACCACCGCCTGGATGGGGACCACCAGTGCATTGAGCGCCTCGGCCACCTCGATGGAGGCGTGGGCCGACATGCCGGGGCGCAGGGCGGCGAGGCGCCCTTCCGGCGAGAGCCGCGCAGGCAGGGGAAGCTCCCTTGCCTCGGGGCTCGCAGGCGGCGCCTGCCCGTCGAGCTTCTCGCTCGCGGCCATCGACACCTTCACCGTGAAGCGCTGGACGTCCCTGTCCTTGATCGCGGTGTGAGCGATCTCGGTCACCAGCCCGTGGAAGGAGTGCCCCTCCACCGCGTCCACGTCGACGCTGGCCTTGTGGCCTGCCTTCACCTCGGCCACCTCGGTCTCGTCCACGCGCACCTCGGCCAGCAGCTCGCTCATGTCCGACAGCACCAGGATCACGGTCCCCGGGTTGTTCATGGTCCCGATGATGACCTGCTCTCCCAGCTTGGCGTTGACGCGGGTGACCAGGCCGTCCATGGGCGCGCGGATGGTGGTCTTGGCCAGCTCGTCGTTGGACTTGACCAGGTCCGCTTCCGCCTGCCGGATGGTCTCCTCGAGCGACTGGGCCGTGATCCGGGCGGTGTCCACCTGGAGCCGCGCCTGATCGAGCGCCTCGGCCGACACCACATCGCTGCGGGCCAGTGCCTCCTGGCGGCGCAGGGTGCTCTGGTAGGTCGCCAGAGCCGTCTTCTCGCGCTCCAGGTTGATGCGCGCCATGCGCAGGTTGGCCTCCAGGCGCTCCACCGAGGCCCGGTACTGCCTCGGGTCGAGCTGGAGCAGCACGTCGCTGCGCCGCACCCGGTCTCCTTCTTTGACGTTGAGGTCCACGATCTCGCCGGGGACCTGGGAGGAGATGTTCACGTAGACCCGAGGCTGGATCTCACCCGATGCCTTGACGGTGGAGACCAGCCGGTCCATCGTGCGCGCCTCTTCTTCGTAGACCTTGGTCCCCTTGCGGGTAGCCGAGCGCGCGCTCACTGCGACGACGGCGCCGATGAGCGCCGCTATGCCGATCAGTATCAGTGCTTTCTTCATGGCCGGTACAGACCCTTCAGCCGGACACGGCGGCCATCGCCAACGAGATCAGCACCACCACAGCCCAGGGAAGGAAGGCGATGGAGGCGGACAGCCCGGTGGACAGCTTGGTGACCGCGCGGAAGCCCAGCGTCAACAGAACATAGAACCAGATCCAGAACACGTTGAGGGATTCCAGCAGCTTCTGCAGCACGGGAATCCCCGTCTTGATGAGCGCCCCCGGGTGCGCCTTCACCATCTGCTCGGGCGGGGTAGCGATGGGCGTCGGCGAGACCAGCGTGAGCGCCAGCAGGGCCAGAGTGCTCACCATCAGCGCCATGCTGCCGTAGGACAGCACCGACAGGATGCCGTGATACTCCGGATCGGCCGTCGCCCTTCTGTTGAGCAGCCAGATCCATGCGGCCGTCACCACGACGCTGCCCAGCACCGTGAGCATCACGCGGCTGTCGGGGGCGTCCTTGAAGGCGAACTGTCCCACAGAGTAGATGGCGAAGTAGGCGATCATGATCAGGAAGCAGACCAGGAAGTTGAGCCAGGCCTTGCCGAGCTTCAGGTTGGGGACCGACCCCATCATCACGAACAGCGACGCGTAGAGGACCGCCAGGAAATGGAAGAAGACCAGCAGCCCGGGCCCGTAGTTCGACAGATTGGTTAGAGTGAGCTGAAGGGGCGACATCGCCTTGATGGGGGCGGCGGCATCGCGCACCGCCTGGTCCTTCATGGCGTCGGGCATCAGCCCGGAGAACGGCCCATTCTCGATCTGGTCCGTGACGATGGCGACCCAGTCGGCACGCATCGAGAAGACGGCGAACACGACCAGGAAGACGCCGAGGTAGACGAGAAACGGGGGCAGCCACCCGGGCCGGCGCGCCACGTCCTCGAACGTGGTCACCGGAGCGGTGATGGCCCCCGCCATGCGGGAGACAGGGTTGGCCGGGGGGGCGGCCGGCCTGTCCATGACCGGCTCATTCATCTCACTGCACCTCCACGTTCAGATACTCATCCAACGTTCCCTTGGCCCGCTCCATCGCGGTGAGCGACTTGCGGTAGTCCACCAGCGCGCGGTTCATCTGGCCCAGGGCGGTGGTCAGATCCTCCTGGAATTCCAGGACCTGGAACGACGTGGACATCCCATTCTCGAACTTCTTCTGCTCCGCTTCGACCTTCTTCTTCTGCAGCTCCACGTTCTTCTCGGCGGCCTGGATGCGCTTGCGGCCGGTGTCGATAGCGCGCGCCGCCGTGCGCACCTCCACTTCGGCCGTCAGCTTGCGCGCCTGGTAGTTCGACTCGGCCTGCTCGACTCCGAGCCGCGACCTCACGTACGAAGCCTGCGCGGCGTTGTTGCCCAGCGGGACGCTGAGGGTGACGCCCAGGGTCCACGACGGGAAATCCCGATCCGGGATGAAGTCGAGGGCGTCTACGAAGTCCTGGTCCTGCACGGGAATCGGCAGGGCTGGGGGGGGGAAGAGCTGGATGGGGTCCTCGATGTCGCCGGAAAGACCCGAGAGCTGGTACCTCGCGTACCCGTTGAGATCCCACCTCATCTGTTTGCGATCGAACTGGAGCAGCGTCTGGTTGCTGTCGATCTGCAGGCGGGCCGCCTGCAGATCCGGCCGCTCCTGGATCGCCTGTTCCATCTCGCGCGGCAGGTCCACCGTGCGCTCCACGTAGGACGGGGTGTCCAGCGGAACTATGGCGCGCGCCCACCGGTCGTCGGTCTTGGGCATGTTGATCACCAGGCGCAGCGTGTCTTCGGCGTTGCGCACGGCGTTGTCGGCCACGATGACGTTCTGCTCGCGGCTGGCGACCTCGGCATCGGCGGTGGTGATCTCGATGGGAGGCAGGGTCCCCACCTGCACCTTGATGCGGTTCAGCTTGAGCAGCTGCTGGGCCAGGCGCAGCGACTCGAGGTTGACCTCCAGATCCTGGCGCGCGAAGACCAGCTCCCAGTAGGCGTCCTCGGTGCGCTGCAGGGTGTCCTGCACGCTCCCCAGGAAATCGGACCGGCTGATGTCCAGGTTGGTGCGGGCGATCGTGATGCGCGTGGTGTTCACCTCGTTCCCCCAGCCCCGCAGGAGCGACTGGTTGTACGCCAGCACGAACGCGGCGAAGTAGGTGGTCGGGAGGAGCTGGTTGGCCGATGTGGACGTTCGGCGCGTCAGGAACAGATCCGCCGAGTACTCCCCTCCCCAGCGCACCGGATCCCGGAACCCCGCCCCGTAGCGCTCCAGGGTCTCATCGATCTGAATGACTTCCAGGCCCTGGGAGGGGATGTCGTTGGGATCGATGTCGAACACGTTCTGCGTGGGTGTGGAGTTGTCCTGTTTCTCCGCAAACCCGCCGACGTTGGGATCGAACGCGGCTTCTTCGAAATAGATGTCCTGCTCTCGAATCCTGGGCGTGATGCGGGCCGTCTGGATGTCCAGGTTGTTCTGAAGGCTCATCGCCACCGCCTCGGCCAGCGTCAGCGGCACGGGAGGCGGCCCCTCGGGGGCAGCCGGGGTGGCGGCCGGGTCCTGTGCATTGGTGGCCTGCGCCAGGGCGGGAAGGCCCGACAGGGCCAGGCACAGCACTGCCGTCAGAGCACACCTGCTCACACCCATCATCACACCTCTCATCGAGTAATGTCGTCCGCAGTCGGGGTCGAGTCGCGTCGTCCGCGCGCCCCCGCTCGTCGCCACGGGGATTCCCGTGTCAATACGCATCTGTAGAGAGAAGAGTTTCCTCAAAGGCCCAGGGAAGGGTGGATGGTGTCACCCCCCCGGACCGGAGTCAAGAGTCCCATGGCGTGTGGCGGCTGCCTGAGACAGGGCCGGCCCGGCTTCCCCCGGCTTCACCAGGTGGCAGGCGGCCAGGTGCCCGCCCCCGATGTCCGCCAGGGGCGGGGTCTCGCGCCGGCACACATCCTCGACGAGGGGACAGCGCGTGTGGAAGGGGCACCCGGGCGGCGGGGCGGCGGCGCTGGGGACATCTCCGGGGACCACCACGCGCCGGCGCCGAGTCTCGGGATCGATGGTGGGAATGGCCGCCAGAAGGGCCTGAGTGTAGGGATGGCGAGGGGTCTCGAACAGAGCCGGGGTCGGCGCGTGCTCCACGATGCGCCCCAGGTACATCACCGCGGTCCGGTCGCTGATGTGCCGCACCAGCCTCAGATCGTGGGCGACGAAGAGGTAGGTCAGCCCCAGCGATTCCTGGAGCCCCACCAGCAGGTTGACGATCTGCGCCTGGATGGAGACGTCCAGGGCAGACACCGGCTCGTCGGCCACCACGAAGCGCGGCTTGAGAGCCAGGGCCCGCGCGATGGCGACGCGCTGCCGCTGCCCTCCGGAGAACTCGTGCGGGTACCGGTCCATCGCCGAGGGCTCGAGCCCCACCATGCTCAGCAGCTCGGCCACGCGCTCCTTCCTCTCGCTGCCGCGGGCCACGCGGTGGATGGCGAACGGCTCGCCCACCAGGGACTGCACCGTCATGCGGGGATTCAGCGACCCGGTGGGATCCTGGAAGATGATCTGCATGTCGCGCCGCCGGGCACGCATGTCGCGCGGCGACAGCGTGAGCACGTCCTGCCCGTCGAAGCGCACCGAGCCCGACGTGGGCTCCACCAGGCGCAGGATGCAGCGCCCCAGCGTGGTCTTTCCCGAGCCCGACTCGCCCACCAGGGCCAGGGTGCGCCCCTGCGGGATCGAGAAGCTCACACCGTCCACCGCACGCACGCGCCCCGTCTCGCGCGAGAAGAGCCCGGTGCGGATCGGGAAGTGCTTGGTGAGCCCAGAGACTTCGAGCAGGTCCGCCATGACGCCGCCGCCTACCTCCCCGACGCGGCGTCCCAGCCGCGCCCCTCGACAGGCGGAGTCCGCTCGGGCTCCGGCTCGTGCAGGAAGCAGGCCACGCGCCGCGCCCCGTGCGGCACGTCGCCGGTCCCGCGCCGGGCCGGATGCAGCAGCGCGGGAGGCCGCGGCGAGCAGGCCGGCATCGCCTGAGGGCATCGCGGCGCGAAGGCGCAGCCGGCCGGCAGCGAGAGGAGCCCCGGAACCACCCCTTCGATGGCCTGCAGCCTGGCCCGCCCCGTCCCGGACGTCGGGCCCGCCGCCGTCCCGGGGATCGATCGCAGCAGACCCTGGGTGTAGGGGTGAAGGGGCGCGCGGAACAGGTCGCGCGTGGAGGCCTCCTCCACGATGCGCCCCGCGTACATCACCGCCACGCGGTCGGCCATCTCGGCCACCACCCCCAGGTCGTGCGTGATGAGCAGCACCGTGAGGTCATGACGCTCCCGCAGGCCCAGGAGCAGCTCCACGATCTGCGCCTGGATGGTCATGTCCAGGGCGCTGGTGGGCTCGTCGGCCACCAGCAGGCTCGGGCCGCACACCAGCGCGCTGGCGATCATGACGCGCTGCAGCATGCCTCCTGACAGCTGATGCGGGTACTCGAGGGCGCGCCGGTGCGGATCGGGGATGGCCACTTCGGCCAGCATGCGCACCGCTTCCTCGCGCGCCTGCCGCCGGGTGAGCCCCTTGTGAATCATGAGGGCCTCGCCCACCTGGTAGCCGATGGTGAAGACGGGGTTGAGAGCGGCGGCCGGCTCCTGGAACACCATGCCGATCCGCGAGCCTCGCAGCTGCCGCAGCCTCTTCTCGGGAAGCGCGAGCAGGTCCTCTCCTTCGAAGTTGATCTCCCCTCCCACGATCCGGCCCGGCTCGGGGACCAGGCGCAACAGGGACAGGGCCGTCATCGTCTTGCCGCACCCCGACTCGCCGACCAGCCCGAGCACCTCGCCACGGTCGATGTGAAAGGTCACGTCGTCCACGGCCCTGGCCACCCCACCGGGTGTGAAGATGTAGACGCGCAGTCCCTTCACGTCGAGCATGTGCCCGTCGTTCATGCGATCGGCTCGGTGTAGGTGGAGAAGACCCCGCGCAGGGTGTCGGCGATCTCTCCCACCGTGGCGCGCGCCTCCACGGCGTCCAGGATGCGCGGGAGAATGTTGCCGGTCCCCGCGGCCGTCTCGCGCAGCGCATCGAGCGCGCCGCGCACCGCGCGCGCATCGCGCGCCGCCCTGACCCGGGCCACGGCCTTCGCCTGATCCGATTCCAGCGCCGGGTCGAGCCGGTGCAGCGGGATGGTGGCGGGACGATCGTCGGTGTAGCCGTTCACCCCCACGATCACCCGCGCCCCCGACTCGATCTCCCTCTGCAGCCGCCAGGCCGACTCCTGGATCTGCCGCTGCGTCCATCCTTCCTCGATGGCGCGCACCGCCCCGCCGCGGGCGTCCACCTCGGAGATGAGCTTGCGGGCCCCCTGCTCGATGCGCGACGTGAGCGACTCCACGAACCACGATCCGGCGAGCGGATCCACCGTGCAGGCCACGCCCGACTCCTCCGCCAGGATCTGCTGCGTGCGCAGCGCCACGGTGGCCGCCTGCTGCGTCGGCAGGGCCAGCGCCTCGTCCATGGAGTTGGTGTGGAGCGACTGGGTCCCTCCCAGCACACCGGCCAGCGCTTGCACGGTCACGCGCACGACGTTGTTCTCGGGCTGCTGCGCGGTGAGCGTGGAGCCGCCGGTCAGCGTGAGGAACCGCATCATCAGGGCACGCGGACCGGTGACCGCGAACCGCTCCTGCAGCAGCCGCGCCCACAGGCGCCGCGCCGCGCGGAACTTGGATGCCTCCTCGAGAAGGTGGCTGTGGGCCGCGAAGAAGAACGACATCCGCTCCGCGATGCGATCGACCGCCAGCCCCGCGGCGCGCGCCGCTTCGAGGTAGGCCAGGCCGTTGGCCAGGGTGAAGGCCACTTCCTGCACGGCGGTGCACCCGGCCTCGCGCATGTGATAGCCCGAGATCGAGATGGGGTTCCAGCGAGGGAGCGTCTCCGTGCAGAAGGACAGGGTGTCGGTGACCAGGCGCATCGACGGCCCCGGCGGGTAGATCCACGTCCCGCGCGCGGCGTATTCCTTCAGGATGTCGTTCTGGATCGTCCCCGACAGGCTCTCGAGCGGGATCCCCCGGCGCCGCGCGACGGCGGCGTACAGGCACAGCAGGGTGGCGGCGGTGGCATTGATGGTCATGGAGGTGGAGACCCTGTCGAGCGGGATCCCGTCGAGCAGGACCTCCATGTCGTCGATCGAGTCGATGGCCACGCCCGAGCGCCCGACTTCTCCCAGCGCCATCGGGTGATCCGAGTCGTACCCCATCTGCGTGGGCAGATCGAAGGCCACCGACAGGCCGGTCTGTCCCTGTGAGAGCAGGTAGCGGAAGCGGCGGTTGGTCTCCGCGGCGGTCCCGAACCCGGCGTACTGCCGCATCGTCCAGACCCGACCGCGGTACATGGTGGGCTGGATGCCCCGCGTGAAGGGGGGCTCGCCGGGGAATCCGATGTCGCGCGCCGGGTCGACGCCGGCCGTGTCCTGAGTGCCGCAGACCGGCGCCGGCTCGAGGGCGGGGTCGGTGGAGTACGGTTTGTCGCCCATCGGGGCGTCAGTATATCATCGGCCCCATGAACGACTTGCGCAGCGGCAGCTTCCGCACGGTGGAGTGGTCGCCGTCGGGCGTGGTCATGCTGGACCAGCGCCTGCTCCCCGCCGAGGAGGTCTATCTCACCCTGACGACCCCCGAGGATGTGGCCGCCGCGATCCGGGATATGGCGGTGCGCGGGGCGCCTGCCATCGGGGTGTCGGCCGCCATGGGGGTGGCCCTCGCCGCCGTGCGGGGCCGCGAGCTGTCGCCGGCCGACTACGCGGCCCGCGTGGAGTCGGCCTGCGACCTGCTGGCCTCCACCCGGCCCACCGCCGTGAACCTGTTCTGGGCCATCGAGAGGATGCGGCGGCTGCACAGGTCCCTCGCGGCGGAGCCTCCCGCCCGCGCGGCCGAGGCGATGGTGCGCGAGGCGCTGGCGGTGCGCAAGGAAGATGAAGAGGCCTGCCGCGCGATGGGGCGGCACGGCGCCGCGCTCCTGCCCGATCGCGGGACGGTGCTGACTCACTGCAACGCCGGCGCCCTGGCCACGGCCGGCTACGGCACGGCGCTGGGGGTGATCCGCGCAGCTGTGGAGTCGGGCAAGGCGATCACCGTGCTGGCCGACGAGACGCGGCCCTTTCTCCAGGGGGCGCGCCTCACCGCCTGGGAGCTGGCGAAGGACGGCATCCCCGTGCGCCTGATCACCGACAACATGGCAGGGCACTTCCTGAGCCGGGGCGACGTGGCCGCGGTGGTGGTGGGGGCAGACCGCATCGCCGCCAACGGCGACACCGCCAACAAGATCGGCACCTACGGCGTGGCGGTTCTGTCGCGGGAGAATGGCGTTCCTTTCTACGTGGCCGCCCCGCTGTCCACCATTGATATGAAGCTTCCTTCCGGCGAGCAGATCCCGATCGAAGAGCGATCCCCGGCCGAGGTCACCCACCTGGCCGGCCGCGCCATCGCCCCCGAGGGGATCGAGGTGTCCAACCCGGCCTTCGACGTGACCCCCCACCGCTACATCGCGGCCATCATCACCGAGGTGGGCCTGGCCCGCCCCCCCTACGAGACGAGCCTCAGGGAACTGTTCGCCCGCTCGGATCAATAAGAAGACGAAGGAAACCGGCGTATGATGGGGGACCTATGCGCCTTCGAGCTCCGGCCGTCTTCCTGCTTCTGGTTCTGACCGCAGCCTCCCCGGGACGCTCCGCCGAGAAAGAGCTGCGTCCCCGCCCGCCCGGCGGCGGGAACGCACCGGCCCTCGATCCCAATGTGCCGGCGGTCCCCATCCCCCCGCGATGCCCCCAGTTCCCTCCGCTAAACCTGCCCGGGGTGCTGTGCGAGGGGTTCGACATAGATCGCAACGGTGTGTCCGGCTACCAGTGGTCACGCCTTCCGCTTGGGGCCGACCCCAACGACCCGTTGCGGGCCATCAGCGACCCCAACGACGATGTGCTTGGCTACACCATGACGGGGGGGCCCAGCCCGCTCGGAACCGCGGGGTTGATCTGCGCCGACGACAACCTGGGATTCGTCGGGTGCCAGGCCCCCGTCGCGGAGGAGAACGACTGGCATCTGCACTCGCCGTTCGAGGGGCCCGGCGACGGCTACACCCTCCCGGGGCAGACGCCCGCGGGAGCCCCGGACGGCGGCAAGGCCCGTTCGGGTGTGCGCTCGATGCACATGGGGCGCCACCTGAGCCCGACGTCGACGTTCGGGGACACCCTCAGGCTCCGCCAGGTCTCCGCCTTCGTCCTCGACTCGCAGGGGGATCCGAACATTCCCGGGGTGGTCCCCGGCGCGGCCAGCAGGCTGGATTTCTGGCATCTCATCTCTTTTCCCGACGACGAGAATTTCGGATTCGGCTTCATCCCGCCGGGAAAGTCTTTCGGCGGCGGCCAGGTGCAAATCAGCCTCCTGGGCGTCGATGGCCGGTTCGAAAGGTGGCAGCACCTCACACCGAACCTCAACGGCTACGACTCGACCATCCAGGAGACGGTGAGCCTCTGCGGCTTCGACCCCGGCGACGATCTCATTGCTCCCGCCAACGAGACGATGTGCGACAACAGCCCTCTGTGGGCCGACCTCGGGGATGTCATCGGGACGGACAGCACCTGCACCGTCGATACGGACAACAACGACGCCCTCCACAAGGACTGCGGTGACATCAGCGGCTGCTCCCCTGGCCCAGGTTGCACGGAGAACGGCTCGGTGGGGGCCGGAGTCTGGGCACGCTCCACCTTCAATCTGTCTGCTTATACCGGGCGTGTGGCCAGGCTGAGATGGATCGGCATGGTGGAAGGGGGCTGGTCGTTCGGGACGCAGAGATCGGTCCTCGAATCCGACGCGGGTATCTACCAGTACTTCGACCAGGACGACGGCTGGTGGATCGACGACATCATGTTGACGGACCTGCGAGTGGCGCCGGGGCCATGCACCGCCACGGACGACGACGGAGATGGACAGGACGAATGCCAGGGGGACTGCGACGACACCAATCCTTCCGTGTACCGTGGCGCCCCCGACCTGTGCGACGGGCTCAACAACGACTGCCTCGACCCCCAATGGCCCGTGCCACATCCCGGCGAGCTCTCGGACAACGACGGCGACGGGTTCACCGAATGCTCCGGAGACTGCGACGACGCGCGCGCCGTGGTCCATCCAGGAGCGCCAGAGGTGTGCGACGGCCTCAACAACGACTGCCAGGATCCCACGTGGCCGGAACCGCATCCCGACGATGTGGATCTCGATCTCGACGGTTTCCCGGTGTGCGCCGAATGCGACGACGCGCAGCCCGGCGTCTACCCTGGTGCCCCTCAGATCTGCGATGGACTGAACAACGACTGCGATGACCCGGCGTGGCCCGACGCCAGCTCCGAGAACCTGGACGACGACGGCGACGGCCACCACAACTGCTCCGACTGCGCCCCCACGAACCCGGTCGTCTATCCCGGAGCGCCCGAGCTGTGCGACGGCATCCGGAACAACTGCAGCAACGGCTCGTGGAATCCGGACCTGGAGATCGACAACGACGGAGACAGCCTCTCGGAGTGCCAGGGAGACTGCGACGACGCGAGGCCGTTCGTCTATCCGGGGGCGCCGGAGGTGTGCGACGGGCTCAACAACGACTGCAATCATCCTCAATGGCCTGTCCCGACGCCGGCCGAAGGCGACGCGGACAATGACGGCTACCGTGGGTGCGCCGGCGACTGCGACAACACCAACCCGAACGTCTACCCGGGGGCGCCCCCCGTCTGCGACGGCCTCAACAACGACTGCAACGACCCGAACTGGCCCGCGCAGCCCGATGAGAACGATGTCGACGCCGATCATGACTCGTTCCCGGTGTGCGCCGGGGACTGCGACGACACGCGCTTCACGGTCCGTCCGGGATACCCGCAGCTCTGCGACGGCCTCAACAACGACTGCAACGACCCGAGGTGGCCCCAGGTCCCTCTCAACGAGCAGGACTTGGACGGAGATGGGTTCATCAGCTGCAACGACTGCGAGCCCCTCGACCCGACCATCTATCCCGGAGCGCCGGAGCTGTGCGATGGGATTTGGAACAACTGCTTCCTCCCGTGGATCCCCGCCTTTGAAACGACGGATTTCGACGGCGACGGCCTCACCCCCTGCCAGGGAGACTGCCATGACCGCGACGCCTCGGCCTGGGAAGAGCCGTCACCCGTCGTCCTCGACATGGTGTTCGATGGCGGCACCGGCGTGACGACGCTCGACTGGTCGCCCCCCGCCCTGCCTGGGGGGACCTCGGTCATCTACGACGTGCTGCGCACAGGCTCGCCCTTCGACTTGGCCGCCGCGTCGTGCGACGAGTCGGATGAGGGGGACACCCTCATGGTCGAGCCGGCATCGGCTCCCGTGCCGTTCCTGACCTTCTACCTGGTGCGCGCCCAGAACGCCTGTCCCGCCGCGGCGACCGGCGGCCTGGGATACGCTTCGGACGGGGCGGGGCGGGTGGGGCCACGGTGCCCCTGAGCGCGGATCGGCTGGAACCAATTCCCTCCTGAGATCAATAAGGAAAGGGGGAGCCTTCGTGGCCCTTCCGGGAGGAGCGTCCATGAGCATCCGACACCTGGTATTCCTGTCCTCAATGGCATTGCTGATGGCCACGGGGGAGGCGGTCGCCGAGCCGGTCGTCCCGGGCCCCCCCATCGACCCAAGCTGCCCCGAGTTCCCGCCGCTCAACCTGCCGGGCGTGCTGTGCGAGGGGTTCGACACCGACCGCAACGGCGTGCCGGGCTTTCAGTTGTCGCGCTTCCCTGTCGGAGCCGACCCCGACGATCCGTTGCGCGCGATCGGAGACCCGGATGACGACGTCTTCGGGTACACGATGTCGGGGGGGCCCAGCCCCCTCGGTGCCGCGGGCGTCATCTGCGCCGATGACAATCTGGGCTTCATCGGGTGCCAGGCGCCGGTCGCGGAGGAAAACGACTGGCACCTGCATTCACCCCTCGAGGGTCCCGGGGAAGGCTACGACGCGGCGGGCTTCGGCCCCGCCATCGGCTCGCCCGATGGCGGCAAGGCTCGCTCCGGCCTCCGCTCCATGCACATGGGCCGGCACCTCGATCCCGCCACGACGCTCTCGGACACGATCCGGCTGCGCCAGGTCTCCGCGTTCGTGCTCGACTCGCAGGGAGATCCGGACATCCCGGGGCTGCTGCTCGGCCCCTCCAGCACGCTCGAGTTCTGGCAGATCATGAGGATGCCCGACGGCAGCCACCCGTGCGGCTTTGCAGGCTGCATTCCGGCGTTCGGCGGGGGACAGGTGCACGTGAGCCTGCTCGGAGATGCCGGCACGTTCGAACGTTGGCAGAGGCTCACCCCGAGCTTCAACGGGTACGATTCGACGATCGAGCGGACCATCAGCCTCTGTGCGTTCGATCCCGGCGACGATCAGCTCGCGCCAGGCGACGAGACGATGTGCGATACGAGCCCGGTGTTCAACGAAAAGGGCGACGTCTTCGGCACCGATCCGACCTGCGTCTCGGACACGGACGGCAACGATCCGGCGCACGGGGACTGCGGCAGGATCTCGTGCACGCCCGGCCAGGGCTGCACGGAGACCGGCTCGCTCGGCGACGGAGTCTGGTCGCGCAGCGCATTCGACCTTTCGCCTTTCGGAGGGCGGGTGGCGCGACTTCGCTGGATCGGGATGATGGAGGGAGGCTGGTCGTTCGGGACGTATCGATCGGCTCTGGAACCCGACCCGGGTTCCGATGCCTACCAGTATTACGAGGCCGACGACGGCTGGTGGATCGACGACATCATGGTGACCGACCTGCGCCAGCCGGCCCCGGCCTGCGCCGACGACGATGGCGACGGCTTCACGGACTGTGACGGCGACTGCGCCGACGACGATGCCGCGGTGAACCCCGGCGAGCCGGAGCTCCCCGGTGACCTCCGGGACGAGAACTGCGACGGAGAGATCTCCTGCGACCCATTCGGTCCCTGGAAGAACCGCGGACAATTCGTGCGCTGCGTGTCGCAGGCTTGCGAGAGCCTCGTGGCCGGCGGGTTCGTCACGCAGGAGCAGTGCGAGCAGATCGTCTCGAGAGCGGGACGGCTCCGGTTCGTCGAGCCATCCCCGGAGCCCGCGGCTTCGCCGCAGGAGAATCCTGGAACTCCGCCTATGGAGCTCCTTCCCGAGCCGAGGTGAGGCATCCCGTCCCTGGAAAAAACCGATGCGCGCGGGAACTGGATCTATTCCAGGTTCAATGTATAGAAAGGGAAGACTCCATCGAAGGACGATGATGCCGCGGCTTTGATAGGGGGAGGAGAGGCCATGAGCGTCCGGCACGTGGTGTTCCTGTCCGCTCTTGTTCTGGTGACCGGCTTTGGGGAGGCTCCTGCCGACCCTCCCGGCCCCCCCATCGCGCCAAGCTGCCCCGAATTCCCACCGCTCAACCTGCCGGGCGTGCTGTGCGAGGGGTTCGACACCGACCGCAACGGCGTGCCGGGCTTTCAGTGGTCGCGCCTCCCTCTTGGGGCCCACCCCGACGATCCCCTGCGCGCCGTGGGAGATCCCGATGATGATGTTCTGGGATACACGATGGCGGGAGGCCCCAGCCCGCTGGGGACTGCCGGGGTGACCTGCAGCGACGACAACCTGGGGTTCTCGGGCTGCCAGGCTCCGATGGCCAAGGAGAACGACTGGCACCTGCACTCACCGTTCGAGGGGCCCGGAGCAGGTTACGAGGACCCTCATCCCGTATACCCGGCTTATTTCCGGCCCGACGTCGGGCAGGCTGATGGAGGGAAGGCCCGGTCGGGCCTCCGATCCATGCACATGGGACGGCACCTGAGAGCCGGCAGCACATTGGAGGACACCCTCAGCCTTCGCCAGGTCTCGGCCTTCGTGCTGGACTCGCAGGGCGATCCGGAGATCCCCGGGCTCATTCCGGGCCCGGACAGCACGCTGGAGTTCTGGCACATCATCTCCGTTCCGGACGACCAGAACTTCGGCAATGACTTCATCCCGCCGGGCACGACCTTCGCGGGCGGCCAGCTCCAGATCAGCCTGCTCGGGGCAGGCGGCCGGTTCGAGCGCTGGCAGCGCCTCACGCCCAACTTCAACGGCTACGACTCGACCATCCAGGAAACAATCTCCCTCTGTGGCTTCGATCCCGGTGATGATGCCCTTCCTCCCGGTGACGCGACGATGTGCGACAGCAGCCCTCTCTACAGCGACAAGGGGAGCGTCCTTCGAAGCTTCGCGGCCTGCACCGTGGACCCCGACGTGGAGCCGCCGCTCGAGAATTGCGGCAGCATCACCTGTGCGCCAGGCCCCGGCTGCACGGAGACCGGTTCCCTCGGCACGGGCGTGTGGACACGATCGGCGTTCGACCTTTCCCCCTTTTCCGGACGCATCGCTCGGCTCCGCTGGATCGGCATGGTGGAGGGCGGGTGGTCCTTCTCCTTTGATCGATCCGCTCTGGAGACGTCCTCCATTTCCTATCAGTACTACGAAGGGGACGATGGCTGGTGGGTGGACGATATCGTGGTGACCGATTTGCGCCAGCCGGCTCCTGCCTGCGCCGACGGCGATGGTGACGGCTTCACGGACTGCGACGGAGACTGCGCCGACGACGATGCCGCGGTGAACCCCGGCGAGCCTGAGCTCCCCGGCGATCGCCGGGACGAGAACT
This sequence comes from Candidatus Polarisedimenticolia bacterium, assembly GCA_050747525.1. Classification (GTDB taxonomy): domain Bacteria; phylum Acidobacteriota; class Polarisedimenticolia; order JACPZX01; family DASXTC01; genus JBOGOC01. The sequence goes on from JBOGOC010000128.1 coordinate 49,760, forward strand.
GCGATGGGGAGCTGTCGTGCGATCCGTTCGCGCCCTGGAAGAACCGCGGACAGCTCGTGCACTGCGTGTCCCAGGCTTGCGAGAGCCTCGTGGACGGCGGCCTCGTCACCGCGGCGGAGTGCGAGCAGATCGTCTCCAGGGCCGCGCGGATCCGCTTCGTCGCGCCGCCGCCGGAGCCGTCGAAGTCGCCAGAGGAGAACCCCGGGCCCGTGCCTTCTGACCCGCTCCCCGAGCCGTGGTGATCATGCGAGCTCTGCTCATGGCTATCAGTCTCGCTCTTCCGGCAGCCGCGCCCCCCATCGCCCCGAGCTGCCCCGAGTTCCCGCCTCTCAACCTGCCGGGCGTGCTCTGCGAAGGGTTCGACACCGATCGCAATGGCATTCCGGGCTTCCAGTGGTCGCGCCTGCCGCTCGGGCCCGACCTCGCCGATCCCCTGCGCGCCCTCGGCGATCCCGATGACGACGTGCTGGGGTACACGATATCGGGGGTCACCAGTCCGCTGGGCACCGCCGGGGTGATCTGCAGCGACGACAATCTGGGGTATGTGGGGTGCCAGGCCCCCGTGGCCGAGGAGAACGACTGGCACCTGCACTCGCCGTTCGAGGGGCCCGGGGAGGGTTATACGGTTCCGGGTCGGCCCGATCTGGGGCAGACCGAGGGGGGCAAAGCCCATGGCGGCTTCCGGTCCATGCACATGGGCCGGCACCTGCAGCCCCTGAATCTGTACGACACGCTGAGACTGCGCCAGGTCTCCGCCTTCGTCCTCGATTCCCATGGCGATCCCGACGTCCCCGGGCTGGCCATAGGCCCTGCCAGCACGATGTCGTTCTGGCACATCATCTCCGTCCCCGACGACGAGAACTTCGGCAACGGCTTCCTCCCTCAAGGCACCACTTTCGCAGGGGGACAGGTGCAGGTCAGCCTGCTGGGAGACGATGGCCTCTTCGAGCGATGGCAGCCCGTCACGCCCACCTTCAACGGGTATGACTCGAGGATCCAGGAGACGGTCTCCCTGTGCGGCTTCGATCCCGGAGACGACGCGCTCGCTCCCGCCGACGAGACGATGTGCGACAACAGTCCCATGTACGCCGACAAGGGGGATGTCTTCGGATCCGACGTGACCTGTCTCACGGACACCGACTTCAACGACACCAGGCACAAGGACTGCGGCGATATTTCCTGCACGCCGGGACCGGGGTGCACGGAGAACGGATCCCTGGGGCCGGGTGTGTGGACACGCTCGGAGTTCGACCTGTCCGCGTTCGCCGGGCGGGTGGCCAGGCTGCGATGGATCGGGATGGTCGAGGGAGGATGGTCATTCGCGACCTACCGTTCCGCGATGGAGCCTGACCCGGGATTAGGGACCACCTATCCCTACTTCCTCGATTCGGAGGATGGCTGGTGGATCGACGACATCGTGGTGACCGACCTGCGCCAGTCGCCATGCGCAGATGAGGACGGGGACGGCTTCACCGGCTGCGACGGAGACTGCGACGACGGCAGCGCGCTGGTGAGCCCCGACGCCGCCGAGCTTCCCGGGGACCACAGGGACGAGAACTGCGACGGGGAGCTGTCGTGCGATCCGTTCGCTTCCTGGAAGAACCGCGGACAGTTCGTGCACTGCGTGTCCCAGGCTTGCGAGAGCCTCGTGGACGGCGGTTTCGTCACCGCGGAGGAGTGCGAGCAGATCGTCTCCAGGGCCGCGCGGATCCGCTTCGTCGCGCCGCCGCCGGAGCCGTCGACGACGCCACAAGAGAACCCCGGGCCGGTGCCTTCGGACCCGCTCCCCGAGCCGTGGTGATCACATGCGAGCTCTGCTCCTTGTCATCAGTCTCGCTCTTCCGGCAGCCTCGCCTCCAATCGCCCCCAGCTGCCCCGAGTTCCCGCCTCTCAACCTGCCGGGCGTGCTGTGCGAGGGTTTCGACACCGACCGCAACGGGGTCCCGGGCTTTCAGTGGTCACGACTTCCGCTCGGGCCCGACCCCGCCGACCCGCTGCGCGCCCTCGCCGACCCCGATGACGACGTGCTCGGCTACACGATATCGGGGGTCGCCAGTCCGCTGGGCACCGCCGGGGTGATCTGCAGCGACGACAATCTGGGGTATGTGGGGTGCCAGGCCCCCGTGGCCGAGGAGAACGACTGGCACCTGCACTCGCCGTTCGAGGGCCCGGGCGATGGGTACACGGTGCCTGGCCAGCCAGAGGCGGGCGCTCCCGATGGCGGCAAGGCGCATTCCGGCATGCGCTCCATGCACATGGGCCGGCACCTTCGGCCATCCACGACCCTGTACGACACGCTGAGGCTGCGGCAGGTTTCGGCCTTCGTGCTGGATTCGCAGGGAGACCCCGAGGTGCCGGGCCTGGTGATCGGTCCGGAGAGCACGATGTCGTTCTGGCACATCATCTCCGTCCCCGATGACGAGGGCTTCGGCAGCGGGTTCATCCCTCAAGGCAGGACCTTCGCGGGAGGGCAGGTGCAGGTCAGCCTGCTGGGGGCTGACGGCCTGTTCGAGCGCTGGCAGCCTCTCACCCCCAACTTCAATGGGTATGACTCGAGGATCCAGGAGACGGTCTCCCTGTGCGGCTTCGATCCCGGGGACGACGCGCTCGCCCCGGCCGACGAGACGATGTGCGACAACAGCCCCATGTACACCGACAAGGGGGATGTCCTCGGGTCGGACACCACTTGCGTGACCGACACGGACAACAACGACTCCATACACAAGGACTGCGGCGACATCACCTGCACCCCCGGACCGGGCTGCACGGAGAACGGCGCCCTGGGCACGGGCGTCTGGACACGCTCGGCTTTCGATCTGTCCCCCTTCGCCGCGCGCGTGGCCCGTCTGCGATGGATCGGGATGGTCGAGGGAGGCTGGTCCTTCGGAACCCAGCGCTCCGCCATGGAGCCCCAGGGCTTCGCGTATCCGTATATCCTCGACGCCGAGGACGGCTGGTGGATCGACGACATCGTGGTGACCGATCTTCGCCATTCGCCCTGCGCGGACGAAGACGGGGACGGCTTCACCGACTGCGACGGTGACTGCGACGACGGCAGCCCGTTGGTGAACCCCGACGCATCGGAGCTTCCGGGCGACATCCGGGACGAGAACTGCGACGGCGAGCTGTCGTGCGATCCGTTCGCTCCCTGGAAGAACCGCGGACTGTTCGTGCACTGCGTCTCACAGGCGTGCGAGACGCTGGTGGACAGCGGCCAGGTCTCCGCTGCTGAGTGCGAGCAGATCGTCTCGAGGGCGGCAAGGTCACGCTTCGTCGCGCCGCCCACCGAAGAACCGGCGACCTCCCCGCAGGAGAATCCCCCCGGGCCCGTGCCATCGGAGCCGCTGCCCGAACCCTGGTGAAAATCAGGCTCCACAGGTCACGAACGGGTGTAACATGGGCCATTCCCAGGCGGTGCGACGATGCTGACCCGGCCCGCGGCGATCTTTCCGGTTCTGATAATCCTTGGTGTCCTGGCGCTCGAGATGGCCGCGCCGGCCATCGCCGATCCAGCGCCGCCCATCCCTCCTAACTGTCCGCAGTTTCCCCCGCTGAACCTGCCGGGAGTGCTGTGCGAGGGGTTCGACACCAACCGCAACGGCGTCCCCGGATTCCAATGGTCACGGCTGCCGCTGGGTCCCGATCCGAACGACCCGCTGCGCGCCATCGGCGACCCCAACGACGACGTGCTGGCGTACAGCATGTCGGGAGGGCCGCGTCCTCTGGGGACGGCCGGAAAGGTCTGCGCAGACGACCTGGGGTTCTTGTACTGCCACCCCGTGGCCACGGAGAACGACTGGCACCTGCACTCGCCGTTCGAGGGGCCGGGGCCCGGATACACGCCCCCTGGTCAGCCCTCCGTGGGACAGGCCGACGGCGGCAAGGCGCACTCCGGGGTTCGTTCCTTACACATGGGACGGCACCTCGAACCCTTCAACACGTTCCAGGACACCTTGAGGCTCCGTCAGGTCTCCGCGTTCGTTCTGGATTCCCAGGGAGACCCGAACATCCCGGGCCTGGTTCCAGGACCGGCCACCACGATGGAGTTCTGGCACATCATCTCGGTTCCCGACGACGAGAACTTCGGCTCCGGCTTCATTCCAGCGGGAAGGTCCTTCGGCGGCGGCCAGGTGCAGGTCAGTTTGATGGCAGGAGACGGCCGCTTCGAGCGCTGGCAGCGCCTCACTCCGGGCCTCAACGGGTACGACTCGATCATCCAGGAAACGGTCAGCATCTGCGGCTTCGATCCCGGGGATGACACGATCGCGCCGGCCAACGAGACGATGTGCGACAACAGCCCTCTGTGGGCCGACCTGGGTGACGTGTTCGGAATCAACGCGTCGTGCACCACGGACACCGATGGCAACGATCCCCTCCATAAGGACTGCGGCGCGATCAGCGGCTGCACGGGGGGGCCGGGCTGCACGGAAACGGGCTCACGGGGGTCCGGCGTGTGGGCACGATCCACCTTCGACCTGTCGCCGTTCGCGGGCCGGGTGGTGCGCCTGCGCTGGATCGGCATGGTGGAGGGAGGATGGTCGTTCGGCACGCAGAGATCCGTCATGGAGCCCGACCCGGGGGGGACCGCCTACAACTACTACGACGGCGACGACGGCTGGTTCCTCGACGACATCCGCCTGACCGATCTGCGGCAGGCTCCGGAGCCGTGCACGGCCGTGGACGACGACGCCGACGGCTTCGATGAATGTGAGAGAGACTGCGACGATGCCAACGCGGCCATCTACCCTGGCGCGCCCCAGGTGTGCGGCGACGACTTCAACAACGACTGCGACGATCCTGAGTGGCCGCTGAACGCGCTCGAAGCGGACGCCGATGGCGATGGCATCGAGACCTGCGAGGGGGACTGCGACGACGATAACCCGTCCGTCTATCCCGGCGCTCCGGAAGTCTGCGACGGCTTCAACAACGACTGCAACGACCCGGGCTGGCCGGTCCCGCATCCCGGCGACGTGGACAACGTGGACAACGACGGAGACGGATTCAGCGAGTGCCAGGGGGATTGCCAGGACAGTTACGACGGCACCTATCCCGGCGCCCCCCAGGTGTGCGGCGACGGGGTCAACAACGACTGCAACGATCCCGCCTGGCCCACGCCGCCGCCGGACGACGCGGACGCCGACCACGACGGGTACTCGACCTGCGAAGGTGACTGCAACGACTCCGCGGCCTCCGTGCGCCCCAACTTCACCCAGTTCTGCGATGGCATCAACAACAACTGTTCGGACCCTTCCTGGCCGGCCGTCCCCGCCAACGAGCTGGATGGCGATGGCGACGGCCACCGGCCGTGCGGGGGAGACTGCGACAACACCAATCCCACCGTCTACCCGGGCGCGCCCGAGCTGTGCGACGGCATCCGCAACAACTGCCTCGGGACGTGGAACCCCAACCAGGAGATCGACAACGACGGCGATGGGCTCTCGGAGTGCCAGCAGGACTGCGACGACGCGAACGCCACGTCATGGGCCCCGCCGTCGGGCGTCGTCCTGCTGATGTCCTACGATCGCTCTTCGGGGGTCACCACCTTCACGTGGTCCCCGCCGGCCGCGCCGGGCGGCACCCAGGTCATCTACGACGTGCTGCGCGCCCAGGAGTCGATCGACTTCCCTTCCGCCGAGTGCCTCGAGTCGGATGACGTCGACACCACGGCCACGGAGCCCGCTTCCTTGCCGCCCCAGCCCTTCCTGCGGTTCTACCTGGTGCGCGCACAGAACGGCTGCCCGGGGACGGCCACGGGGAGCATCGGTTCCATGTCCGACGGCACGCCCCGCGTGGGAAGGACGTGTCCTTGACGCTCCGGTCCTCGGTGCTCGCATCGATCCTGATACTCGGCTGGGCCTCGGCCGTTGCCGATGGGCCAGCCCCTCCCATCCTCCCGAGCTGTCCGCAGTTCCCGCCGCTGAACCTGCCGGGGGTGCTGTGCGAGGGGTTCGACTCCGACCGCAACGGCGTGGCGGGATTCCAGTGGTCGCGCCTGCCGCTCGGCGCCGACCCCAACGACCCGCTGCGCGCCATCGGCGACCCCAACGACGACGTGCTCGGCTACACGATGGCGGGCGGCCCGTCTCCGCTGGGCACCGCCGGCGTGATCTGCAGCGACGACACGGCGGGCTACTCCGGCTGCCAGGCCCCCGTGGCCGCGGAGAACGACTGGCACCTGCATTCTCCCTTCGAAGGACCGGGGGCCGGGTACGCAGGTCCGGGACAGACTGACGGCGGCAAGGCCCGCACAGGCGCGCGTTCGATGCACATGGGGCGGCACCTCTGGCCCACGAGCACGCTCGGGGATACCGTCAGGCTCCGTCAGGTGTCGGCCTTCGTGCTCGATTCTCAGGGGGATCCGAACATCCCGGGGATTGTCGCGGGACCGGTCAGCACCATGGAGTTCTGGCACATCATCCGCGTTCCGGATGACGAGAACTTCGGCGATGGCTTCATCCCGCCGGGAGGGACCTTCGGCGGGGGTCAGGTCCAGATCAGCCTGCTGGCCAACGACGGCCTGTTCGAGCGCTGGCAGCGCCTCACGCCGACCTCGAACGGCTACGACTCGATCATCCAGGAGACTATCTCCGTGTGCGGCTTCGATCCCGGTGACGATCTGATAGCGCCCGCCAACGAGACGATGTGCGACTCCAGCCCGCTGTATGCCGACAAGGGGGATGTCTTCGGGTCCGACACCACCTGCGTCGTCGACACCGACGGCAACGATCCCGCGCACAAGGACTGCGGCGACATCTCGTGCACACCGGGCCCGGGCTGCACGAATGCCGGAGCCCAAGGGGCCGGCGTATGGACGCGATCGACCTTCGACCTGTCTTCGTTCGCCGGCCGCGTCGCCCGGCTGCGATGGATCGGCATGGTGGAAGGAGGCTGGTCCTTCTCTACCGATCGATCCGCCCTGGAGACCTCCAGTATCCCCTATCAGTACTTCGACGGCGACGACGGCTGGTGGATTGACGACATCGTACTGACCGATCTCCGGCAGGCGCCGGGGGTGTGCACGGCCGTGGACGACGACGGCGACGGGTTCGACGAATGCGCCTCGGACTGCGATGACGCCAACCCTGCCGTGTATCCAGGCGCCCCCCAGGTGTGCAGCGACGCGGTGAACAACGACTGCGACGACCCGCAATGGCCCACCAGCCCCCCCGATGAAGACGTGGACGGGGACGGTATCCGGGCCTGCGCAGGAGACTGCAATGACGCCAATCCGGCCGTCTACCCGGGCGCACCCGAGGTCTGCGACGGCGTCAACAATGACTGCAACCATCCGTCGTGGCCGGCTCCTCTTCCTGGTGACTTCAACAGCGTGGACGACGACGGCGACGGGTTCAGCGAGTGCCAGCTCGACTGCCAGGACAACAACCCCGGCGTCTATCCCGGAGCTCCCCAGGTGTGCGACGGCGTCAACAACGACTGCAACGACCCTACCTGGCCCGCCCCGCCCCCCGGAGACGAGGATGCCGACCAGGATGGGTACGCCGTGTGTGCCGGGGATTGCAACGACGCCAGCGCGGCCGTGCGGCCCGGACATGCTCAGCACTGCGACGGCATCAACAACGACTGTGACGACCCGGCGTGGCCCGCCGTCCCGGCCAATGAGCTGGACGGAGACGGCGACGGCTTCGCTCAGTGCGCGGGAGACTGCGACAACACCGACCCGACCGTCTATCCCGGCGCGCCCGAGCTGTGCGACGGGATCCGCAACAACTGCAGCGTCTCCTGGAACCCGAACCTGGAGATCGACAACGACGGCGACGGGCTCTCGGAGTGCCAGCAGGACTGCAACGACGCGAGCGCCACCTCGTGGGCCCCGCCGTCGGGCGTCGTCCTGGACATGTCGTACGACCGCTCCACGGCGGTCACCACCTTCACGTGGTCCCCGCCGACCGCGCCGGGCGGCACCCTGGTTCTGTACGACGTGCTGCGCGCCCAGGACTCGCTCGATTTCGTCTCGGCCGAGTGCGTCGAGTCGGACGACTGGTTCGACACCACGGCCACGGAGCCCGCTTCCCTGCCGCCCCAGCCCTTCCTACGCTTCTATCTCGTGCGCGCCCAGAACGGGTGCCCGGGGACGGCCACGGGGAGCATCGGCTTCCGGTCCAACGGCACGCCGCGCGTGGGGCACGCCTGTCCCTGAAAAGAGCTGGAACCGGATGGCCCCTGGCGTCAATACATGACAGGAGGGGCTGACGCGATGTGGGCAATCCGGCTGGCGGTTCTGGCTTCGGTCCTCGGGCTGGGCTATGCCGCGGCCTTCGCCGACCCCCCGGCGCCTCCCATTGCCCCGAGCTGCCCGCAGTTTCCTCCCCTGAACCTTCCGGGCGTCCTGTGCGAGACGTTCGACACCAACCGCAACGGCGTCCCCGGATTCCAGTGGTCGCGCCTGCCGCTGGGCGCGGACCCCAGCGACCCGCTGCGCGCCATCGGCGACCCCGACGATGACGTCCTGGGATACACGATGACGGGGGGTGCGAGCCCGCTGGGAACAGCCGGCGTGATCTGCAGCGACGACATGGGAGGGTTCGTCGGCTGCCAGGCGCCCGTGGCCGAGGAGAACGACTGGCACCTGCACTCTCCTTTCGAAGGACCCGGGGCCGGATACACACCGCCGGGCCAGCCCGTGGCGGGGGCTCCGGATGGCGGCAAGGCCCACTCCGGATATCGCTCCATGCACATGGGACGGCACCTTCACCCCACCACCACGATCCAGGACACGCTGCGCCTGCGCCAGGTCTCCGCTTTCGTGCTCGACTCGCAAGGAGATCCCGGCATCCCGGGAGTTGTGCCCGGGCCGGCGAGCACGATGGAGTTCTGGCACATGATCTCGGTACCGGACGATGAGAACTTCGGAGCCCCCTGGCCTCCAAACTCGTTCGGTGGCGGGCAGGTTCAGGTCAGCCTCCTGGGCCACGAAGGCCAATTCGAGCGCTGGAAGCGGCTCACTCCTGCCGTGAATGGGTACGACACCACCATCCAGGAGGTGGTCTCACTGTGCGGCTTCGATCCCGGCGACGACCAGATCGCGCCAGCCGATCAAACGATGTGCGACTTCAGTCCGATGTGGGCTGATCTGGGGGACGTGTTCGGCATGGACACGACCTGCACCACCGACACCGATGACAACGACTCTCTTCACAAGGACTGCGGCGCCATCAGCGGATGCACGCCAGGGCCTGGGTGCACGGAGAACGGCTCGGTGGGGGCTGGGGTCTGGGCGCGCTCCACCTTCAATCTGTCCCACTTCGCCGGCCGTGTGGCCCGCCTGCGCTGGATCGGGATGGTCGAGGGGGGCTGGTCCTTCGGGACCCAGCGGTCCGCGCTGGAGCCCGATCCAGGCGGAATCGCCTATCAGTACTACGACGGCGATGACGGCTGGTGGATCGACGACATCATGCTGACCGACCTGCGGCAGGCGCCCACACCGTGCTCGGAGGAGGACGGCGACGGGGATGGCTTCACCGAGTGCACGGGGGACTGCGACGACACGCGCCCAGCGGTCTACCCCGGTGCCCCCCCGATCTGTGACGGGCTCGACAACGACTGCAGCGATGGGCTCTGGCCAACGCTCCCCCCCGCTGAGGTGGACGCGGACGGTGACGGGCTGTCCCCATGCCAGGGAGATTGCAACGATGCCAGGAATGACCTGCAGGCCGTGCCATCACCCGTCACCCTCGATGTGGCGTTCGATGCCGGCACAGGGCAGACGACCCTCACCTGGACGCCCCCCACTTTCCCTGGCGGAACCAACGCCGTCAGGTATGACGTGCTGGTGCACGACTCGCCCTTCGGGCTCCAAGCCGCTTCCTGCGCCGAGACGAACGAGACCAACAGGTTCATGGTCGAGCCGGCGTCGCAGCCGATCCCGTTCCTGCGTTTCTATTTCGTGCGCGCCCAGAACAGCTGCCCGGGCGCTTGGAATGGCGGCCTCGGCACGCGCTCGGACGGCACGCTCCGCTGTGGAAGGGGCTGCGGGACGGAGGGACCGCCGGGGGCCCCGGCCTGCCCCTAGCGGCTGTCCGCGGAAGGGAGCTTGTCCCTAGGCAGCCGACAGTCGTATGCTCAGGTCCCTGCCCGCCTGGAGCGACGATGGTTCGTTGGGTACTGTTGGCCGGAGCCTTGGCCTCGATTGCGGCCTCCGTGCTCTTCGCCGACCCGCCTGCGCCTCCTATTCCCGCGAGCTGCCCACAGTTCCCGCCCATGAACCTGCCGGGCGTGCTGTGCGAGGGTTTCGACACCAGCCGCAACGGCGTGCCGGGCTCCAGTGGTCGCGCCTGCCGCTGGGCCCCGACCCCAACGACCCGCTGCGCGCCATCGGCGACCCCGACGACGACGTCCTCGGATACACCATGTCGGGAGGCCCGCGTCCCCTGGGCACGGCCGGGAGAATCTGCAAGGACGACAACCTGGGGTATGTGGGCTGCCAGGCGCCAGTGGCCACCGAAAACGACTGGCACCTGCACTCGCCGTTCGAAGGGCCCGGCGTCGGCTACGGCATGAGCGACCCCTCGCCGGATCCCAAGGCCCACTCGGGCGTGCGCTCCATGCACATGGGGCGTCATCTCAGTCCGACCAGCACGTGGTACGACGTTCTTCGGCTGCGCCAGGTGTCGGCCTTCGTGCTCGACTCTCAAGGGGACCCGAACATCCCGGGTGTGATTCCCGGACCCGCCAGCGTCATGGAGTTCTGGCACCTGATTTCGGTGCCGGACGACGAGAACTTCGGCAACGGATTCGTCCAGCCGGGCACCAGCTTCGGCGGCGGCCAGGTGCAGATCAGCCTCCTGTCGGCCTACGGTCGTTTCGAGCGGTGGCAGCGCCTGACGCCGGCGATGAATGGCTACGACTCGATCATCCAGGAGACGATCAGTCTCTGCGGCTTCGATCCTGCGGACGATTTCATCGCGCCCGCCAACGAGACCATGTGCGACAGCAGTCCGATGTGGGCCGACCTGGGGGACGTCTTCGGCACGGACGTCACCTGCGTCGTGGATACGGACAACAACGACTATGTTCATAGAGACTGCGGCGCCATCAGCGGCTGCTCGCCGGGGCCCGGGTGCACGGAGACGGGATCCGAGGGACCCGGCGTCTGGGCGCGATCGACCTTCGACCTTTCATCCTTCGCCGGGCGTGTGGCGCGCCTGCGCTGGATCGGGATGGTGGAGGGGGGGTGGTCCTTCGGGACCTATAGATCCAACCTGGAGCCGGATCCCGGAGATTTCGCCTACAACTACTATGACGCCGACGACGGCTGGTGGATCGACGACATCCGGATCACAGACCTGAGACAGGGACCGGCGCCGGGGCCGTGCGTCGCCACGGACGACGACGCCGACGGCCTCAGCGAGTGCCAGGGGGATTGCGACGACGGCAACGCCGCCGTCCGGCCGGGCGCGCCTCAGGTCTGCGGCGACGGGGTGAACAACGACTGCGATGACGTGGAGTGGCCGTGGTACCCGCTGGACGCGGATGCCGACGGCGACGGCATCGCATCGTGCCAGGGGGACTGCGACGACGATAACCCCGTCGTCTATCCCGGAGCCCCCGAAGCGTGCGACGGCTTCAACAACGATTGCAACGACCCGGCCTGGCCGACCCCCTATCCGGGGGACGTGGATAATCATGACGACGACGGCGACGGGCTCAACGAGTGCCAGGGGGATTGCCTCGATTCGAACCCGTCCGTCTATCCCGGAGCTCCGCAAGTGTGCGGCGACCTGGTCAACAACGATTGCACCGCCCCGAACTGGCCCGTTCCTTACCCCGACGTGGACGACGACCAGGACGGCTACGCTGTCTGCGAGGGGGACTGCGACGACGCCAATGGAGGCTTCTGGGCCACGCCGGCGGAGGTCGACCTGACGGTCACCTACATCTCTTCGAACGACACGACCTCGATCACGTGGACCGCCTCCTCCCCCTCCGGCGGCATTCCGCCGGCCTGGTACGACACCCTGCGCTCCGCCGTCCCGGATGATTTCATGCAGAACACGGTGTGCCTCGATTTGGACAACGTGTTCCGGATAGCGATCGACCCGAGTCCTGCACCTCAACCGCACCCGTTCCTGAGCTTCTACGTCGTGCGCGCGCGGAACCACTGTCCCGGAACCGGCGTCAACAACATCGGCGCGGGTTCCAACGGGGTGCCGCGGCTGGCGCGCGCCTGCCCCTGAGGCGTCCCGCATTGCCCCAGGCGTTGAATCGGCGTACCATCAAGGCCTGCCCAGTGGGGGGGGTCATGACGACGCGCGCGAAGTTGCTCGTCCGGGCCGTGATCGTCGCCGGGGCGGCCACGATGCCAGCCTATCCGTCGGCCCCGCTCATCCCTCCGAGCTGTCCTCAGTTCCCGCCGTTCAACCTGCCGGGGGTGTTGTGCGAGGGATTCGACACCGACCGCAACGGCGTCCCCGGGTTCCAGTGGTCACGGCTTCCCCTGGGCCCCGACCCCAACGACCCGCTGCGCGCCATCGGCGACCCCAACGACGACGTGCTGGGGTACACGATGTCGGGGGGGCCGCG
>JBOGOC010000129.1:0-21809 GCA_050747525.1 Candidatus Polarisedimenticolia bacterium
CGGCCCGGGCGTCCCACGAGAGCTGGCGGCGGCTCGTCGCGACGGCGCGTCAATGGCCATGAGCGCGCGCCGCCCCGCCCCGACGTGGGTCCACCTGCTGGAGCTGGGGCTCTTCCTGATGGTGGTCTTCTCCTTCATCTGGATCTGGTCGCGCCGCCCGCACGCCATCCAGATCGTCTACGTGCTGGGGCTGGGGCTGTCCCTTTCGGCGCACTGGCGCCACCGCGAGCGTCTCGCCGATCTCGGCCTGCGCCTCGACAACCTGGGCCCCGCCCTGCGCGACGCGGCGATCCCCACCGTGCCCCTGGTGTCGTTCTTCCTGTTGCGCGCCTGGTGGACGGGGCACTGGAGCCCCGAGGCCCTCGACCCGGAACGGTTCGGCGCGCTGCTGGTCTGGGGGTTCTTCCAGCAGTACCTGCTGCAGGCCTACATCCACAGGAGGCTGGCCGCGGTGATCGAGCGGCCGCTGGTGTGCGAGCTGGCGGTGGCGGCCGTCTTCGCCGCGCTGCACCTTCCCAATCCGGTGCTGGTGCCGGTCACGTTCCTGGCCGGGTTCGTGTTCTCCGTTCTCTTCCGGCGCCACCCCAACCTGTTCGTGCTGGCGCTGTGCCACGCGCTGGGAAGCACGGCGGTGGCCTTCGCGTTCGACCCGGAGGTGCTGCACCGGATGCGCGTGGGGCCCGGCTACTTCCTGCTGTGACTCAGGAGCACTCGGAGTAGCCGCAGTCGGGGCAGTCGAGGCATCCCGCCTCGGGGACCACCGGGCCGCCGCAGTCGGGGCACCGCATCGTGGAAGCGGTGGTCTCCGCGGGAAGAGGATCGACGCGCGCGGCCAGCCTGGTGGTCCGCATCGTACCGGCCAGCGCGCGGCCCAGCGCATCGCGGCCGGCCGACGCCATCTCGGGGCGCGCGAAACGCCGCAGGGCCGAGCCGTTGCCGTTGCCATGCCTGGCCCCCACGCCGGCCAGATCCAGCACCTGGTGGCGGCGGCTGCGGTGCCGGTACACCGTCACTCCCTTGCAGCCCAGCTGCCAGGCGGTGAGGTAGGCGGCCCGCACTTCGTGCGGCGTGGCCGACTCGGGCAGGTTGACCGTCTTGGAGACGGCGTTGTCGGAGTGTTTCTGGAACGCCGCCTGCATGCGCACGTGCCACTCGGGCTCCAGGTCGTGCGCCGTGGCGAAGAGCCGCTTGAGCGCCGGGGGGACCTGCGTGTCGGGAAGGTCGCGCACGTTCCCGTGGGCGGCCACCTCGGCCAGCAGCGTCTCGCTCAGCGCCCCCGCTTCGCGGGCCAGAGGGGCGAAGGCGGGATGCACCTCGTACATGGCCTCTCCTTCGGCCAGGTCCAGCACGTTGCGCCGCTCGTAGGCCACGGCGAACAGCGGCTCGATGCCGCTGGACGCCCCCGCGATGATGCTGATGGTCCCGGTGGGAGCCACTGTGGTGGTGGTGGCGTTGCGCAGGGGCGGCGAGCCCGCGGCGTCGTGACGGCTTCCCGGGAAGTTGGGGAAGGGGCCCCGTTCGCGCGCCAGGTCCGCGCTGGCCTTCTTGGACTCGGCGTCGATGAACGCCATCACCTTCCCGCCCAGGTCGAGCGCCTCCTGCGAGTCGTAGGGGATGCCCAGGGCGATCAGCAGGTCGGCCCATCCCATCACCCCCAGCCCGATGCGGCGGTTCGATCGGGTGACCCGCTCGATCTCGGGGATGGGGTAGCGGCTCACCTCGATGACGTTGTCCAGGAAGTGCACGGCGTCGCGCACGGCGCGGGCCAGGCGCGGCTCGTCGAGCGCGGGGGCCGGCCCGGAGGTGACGAACCGTCCGAGGTTGAGCGATCCCAGGGTGCAGGCTTCGTTGTCGGAAAGGGGCTGCTCGCCGCAGGGGTTGGTGGCCTCGATGGGGGCCACGTGGGCCGTCGGATTGAAGGCGTTGATCCGGTCGATGAAGATCACGCCGGGATCGCCGCACAGCCAGGCGTTCTCGGCGATGCGATCGAACACGTCGCGCGCCCGCAGGCGCACGGGGGGGCCGGTTCCCGGCTCGCCCGGCGCGCGCAGCGTGTAGGTGCCGTCGGCTTCCAGGGCGGCCATGAAGCCGTCGGTGATCGCCACCGAGATGTTGAAGTTGGTCACCTCGGCGCCGTCGCGCTTGCAGTCGATGAACTCCAGGATGTCGGGGTGGTCCACGCGCAGGATCCCCATGTTGGCGCCGCGCCGCATCCCGCCCTGCTTGATGGCTTCGGTGGCCGCGTTGAACACCTTCATGAAGGAGACCGGGCCGCTGGCGATGCCCGAAGTGGTCCGCACCCGGCTGTTGCGCGGCCGGAGCCGCGAGAAGCTGAACCCGGTGCCGCCCCCCGTCTTGTGGATGATGGCGGCGTTCTTGAGCGCCTCGAAGATCCCCTCCATGGAGTCCTCCACCGGCAGCACGAAGCAGGCGCAGAGCTGCTGCAGCTCGCGCCCGGCGTTCATGAGGGTGGGGGAGTTGGGGAGGAACTCCATCGAGGCCATGAGGCGGAAGAAGCTCTCGGCCGTCCGCCCGGGGTCGCGCCTTCCCTCGAAGGGGAGGTCCCGGTCCGCCGAGGCCACGTTGTCGGCCACCCGCCGGAACATCTCCTCGGGGGACTCCATGGCGCGCCCCTGGGGGTCGTGGGCGAGGTACCGCCGCTCCAGCACGCGGAGCGCATGGGGTGTGAGGTTGACCGTGGGCCCTGTGCGGGCTTCCGGCCCTGAGGTCGGGTTCATGGACTGGCTCGGCACGTCACTCCGTGGACGTGATTCAGCCTAAACCCATCCTCCCGTCATGTCAAGCCAGAAGCGCAAGATATGGGGGTTCCGGCCCCCCGTCACCCCCTCATGTTGAGAAGGGGACCGGCTCCAGGAACTGGAGTCTGTGCAGCATTCGGTACAGCCCGTCCATCTCCAGCAGCTGCTGGTGGGACCCCTCCTCCCGCACCACGCCGTGGTGCAGGACCAGGATCCGGTCCGACTCCTGGATGGTGGAGAGGCGGTGGGCGATGACCAGGGAGGTGCGCCCTCCGGTGAGGGTGCGCAGGGCCTTCTGGATCTCCATCTCGGTGCGCGAGTCGACCGAGGCCGTGGCCTCGTCGAGCACCAGCACCGGAGGATCGAAGGCCAGGGCCCGCGCGAAGGAGAGAAGCTGACGCTGGCCCATGGAGAAGTTGGAGCCGCGCTCGCGCACGTCGTCGTCGTAGCCGCGCGGCAGGGCGCCGATGAAGCCATGCGCGCGCACGGCTTCGGCCGCACGCTCGATGCGCTCCCTGGAGATGCCGGCGTCCCCCAGGCCGATGTTGTCGGCAATGGTCCCCGAGAAGAGCACGTGATCCTGAAGGACCACCCCCACCCGCCGGCGCAGCTCCCGGGGGTCCAGGTCGCGCACGTTCACGCCATCCAGGTAGATGGCCCCCTCCTGCGGGTCGTACAGGCGCAGCAGCAGGCGCACCACAGTGGTCTTCCCCGCGCCGGTGGAGCCGACCAGGGCCACCTTCTCGCCCGGGTGCGCCCGGAACGACAGGCCGCGCAGCACGTCGGGGCCGCCGGGGTAGGCGAAGCGCACGTCGTCGAACACCACCTCTCCGGTCACCCCGGGCCGCGAGGCGGGCAGACGCTTCGGGGAGGCGGGGGCGACGATCTCGGGAGCGGTGTCCATCAGGGCGAAGATCCTCTCCGACGACGCCATGGCCGACTGCATCACCGAGTAGTAGCCCCCCAGCTCGCGGATGGGCCCGAAGAACTTCTGGGCGTATTCCAGGAACGCCACCAGGGTGCCGAAGGTGATGGCCCCCAGCAGCACCCGGCCGCCGCCGTACCACAGGATCATGGCAAGCGAGAGGGTTCCCACCAGCTCGATGATGGACGAGAAGATCGAGTCGTACACCACCGAGGAGAGATCGGCGTCGCGGTGCGCCCGGTTGATCTCGTCGAACTCCTTCTCGTTGGCGCGCTCCCTCTGGAAGAGCTGCACCACGGTCATGCCGCCCAGGGTCTCGGCCAGGTAGGCGTTCAGCCGCGCCACGCGCGAGCGCACCATGCGGAAGGCGTCGCGGATGCGGATACGGAACAGAAAGGCCACCACGCCCAGCAGCGGCAGCACCGTCACCGTGAGGGCCGCCAGGCGCGCGTCCATCCAGAACAGCAGCACCACGATGCCCACCAGCTTGAGGCTGTCGCCCAGCAGCGTGACCACGCCGGACGAGAAGACCTCGGCCAGCGTCTCCACGTCGGTGGTGACGCGCGTGACCAGGCGCCCCACCGGGTTGCGGTCGAAGAAATTGGAGGAGAGGGTCTGGAGATGACCGTACACCTGCACGCGCAGGTCGTGGACGACGTTCTGGCCCGTCTTCTCCAGCGCGTAGATCTGCAGGTAGCGCAGCGAGAACTCCAGGACCAGCAGCCCCGCGAAGGCGGCCACGATCCAGCCCAGGCCGCGCGCGTCCCCATTTGCGATCGGCCCGTCGATGGCCATCTTGATCAGATAGGGCTGGGCGAGCTGGGCGGCCGACACCGCCACCAGGAGCAGCAGCGACAGGGTGATGAGGCCATGGTGCGGCCGCACGTAGGCCCAGAGGCGCCGCATCATGCGCGCGTCGTAGACGCGGCCGAGCACCTCTTCGTCGTGGTGGGAGCCGGAGCCGGTCATGCGCTCTCCAGCCGCGCGGCCAGGCTCTGGCGCCGCGCGATCTCGGCGTACAGGCCACCGAGGGCCATCAGCTGATCGTGGGTGCCCTCCTCGATCACGGCTCCGTGATCCATCACCACGATGCGATCGGCCCACGACAGGGCGGCCACCCGATGGGAGACCAGGATCATGGTGCTGCGGCCGCGCCGGGCGCGCAGCGCCTCCACCACCTCGCGCTCCACCTCGGCGTCCAGGCTGGACAGCGCGTCGTCCAGGATGAGCAGGGGAGGATCGGCGGCCAGCGCCCGGGCGATGGTGGCCCGCTGGCGCTGTCCCCCCGACAGCGTGATGCCCCGCTCGCCCACGATGGTGTCGAGCCCGCCGGGGAAGAGGGGCAGGTCCTTCGACAGGCGCGAGGCCTCCACGGCCTCCAGCAGGCGCGGCCCGGGGATCTCGCGCGCGGCGAAGGCCACGTTCTCGCGCAGGCTGCGCGAGAAGAGGAATGCCTCCTGGGGGACCATGCCGATGTCGCGGCGCAGCCTCCCGAGCGGTATCTCCCGCACGTCGATCCCGTCCAGCATGACGGTGCCGGGCGGGGGCTCGACCACGCGGGGCAGCATGTTCACCAGGGTCGACTTGCCGGCTCCCACCGTCCCCAGGATCCCCAGGGTTCCGCCGGGCGGAACGGCCAGGCTGACGTCGCGCAGGTGCAGCGTCCCCGGGGAGGCCGCTTCGTGCGCGAAGGTCAGCCCGCGGATCTCGATGGCTCCGTGCAGGGGCGGCCCGGCCTCCGTCCCCACCGGCTCGCGCACCTGCGCGGGGGCCGACAGCACCTCCGAGATGCGCCCCAGCGCCGCGGCCCCGCGCTGGAAGGTGTTCAGGATCCAGCCGAAGGCGAAGGTGGGCCACACCAGCGCGGCGAGGTAGGCGTTGAAGGCCACGAAGTCCCCCAGGCTGAGGCGCCCTTCGATGACGTCGCGTCCTCCCAGGCCGATCACCACCAGCGTGCCGGCCGAAGCCATGCTCCCCATCAGCGGGATCATGGCCCCGCGCGCGCGGGCCAGCGCCAGCACCTTCCCCAGGTAGGCCTTGGACATCGTCTCCCAGGCACGGGCCTCGTGAGCCTCGCGCGCGTAGGTGCGGATGAGCTGGATGCCGGAGATGTTCTCCTGCGCCTTGGAGGCCAGCGCGCCCAGCTGCTCCTGCACCGCGATGGTGTGCCCGTAGATGCGCCGGCTCAGCCGGTTGACCACCAGCAGGAAGAGAGGATAGGGGGCCAGGGCGATGAGGGTGAGCCGCGCGTCCATGGCCATCATCATCGACACCGCCATCAGGTACACGAAGGTGGTGTTCACCAGGTTCATCATTCCCGGCCCGAAGAACGAGCGCACCAGCAGCATGTCGTTCACCGCGCGCGAGCTGACGTCGCCGATGGATCGCCGGGCGTACCAGGTGAGCGGCAGGCGCTGCAGGTGGGCGAACAGGCGCGAGCGCAGCGTGAAGGCCACGTGGCGGCTCGCCCCCAGGATGGCCAGGCGCGACAGGGTCCGGATGACCCCCTGCAGCACGGCCACCCCGACGATGGCCAGGCACAGGCGCGTGAGCCGCCCGTGGTCGGCCGCCTGCAGCGCCTCCACCGCGTGCTTGAGCAGCCAGGGGATGCTCAGCGCCAGCGCGTTGGTGGCCAGCAGCAGGAGGAATCCCGCCGCGAAGCGTCCCTTGAACATCAGGAGGTAGGTGCGTGCGAGAGCGAACGGGCTCAGATCAGCTCCCTTCCCCCGCCGCCTCTGCCAGGTCGAGCAGCAACGTCTCGGCCAGCAGCCTGCGGTTGAGGCTGCGTTCCAGATCCACGCGGGCCGTCCCCACGCGGTCCATCATGCGCACGAAGACGTCGGGATCGGCGGGGAAGCGGGCGACCAGGCGGGTCAGATCGGCGGCGCGGTCGGCCGAGACGAGCATGTCCTGGGAGCCCCCCGCCGCGATCACCATCATGTCGCGCACCAGCGAGCCGAGCACGCCGAGCCGCTCGGCAATCTCGTCGGCCTCCTCGCCCAGCGCGTCGGCCTGATCGAGGGCCGCCGCGCGCGGGCCCGGGGTGGCGACCACGTCCAGCACCGCGATCAGGGCGTCGCGCAGCTCGTCGGCCCGCTCCAGGTCCAGGTCGCGCGCGGCGCCGTAGCGCCCCTGCGCCAGCCGGGCCGCACGCTGCGCCCGTTCGGGGGCCATGCCGGCCTGCTCCAGCAGGGCGGCCAGCTCGGCGGGTGGCAGCGTTCCGAACGCCAGCGCCTGGCACCGCGAGCGGGTGGTGGGGAGCAGGTGGGCCGGCCGGGACGTGATCAGGATCAGCCGCGCCGAAGCCGAGGGCTCCTCGAGCGTCTTGAGCAGGGCGTTCTGCGCCTCGTGGCTGAGCCGGTCGGCCGGGTCGATCAGGAAGACACGGTGGGTCCCCTCGAACGGGCGGTACCCGGCCTCCTGGCGCAGCGAGCGCACGGCGTCGATGGGGATGACCGTCTTCTCGAGAGTCAGAGACTGCACGTCCGGGTGTATCCCCTTGCCCACCTTGGAGCACGACGCGCACGCGCCGCAGGCGTCCCCCTCGGGGCGCGAGGCTTCACGGCAGAGCAGGGCGGCCGCCACGGCCAGCGCCGTGGTGCGCTTGCCCACCCCGTCCGGCCCGTGGAACAGCAGGGCGTGATGCAGCCGGCCCGAGGCGACGGCACGGCGCAGCGCGTCGATGGAGCTGCCGTGCCCGGCAATGTCACGCAGTGCGGTCATGGTGGGATCTTTCTAGGACAGGCCGAGCGACTTGCCGGCGATCGCCTGCACCTGCCGCGCGACCTTCTCGACCGGCTGATCCCCGGGGACGATGCGGATGCGCGAGCGCTCGGCCGCGGCCACCGCCAGATAGCCTTCGCGCACGCGCCGGTGGAACTCGAGGTCCTCCTCCTCGAACCGCGAGGCGGCCGAGGCGGCGTCGGCCTTGTTGCGCTCGCGCGCGCGGCGCAGGCCGGTCTCCACGGGCAGGTCCAGCAGGATGGTCAGATCGGGCTTCAGGTCCACCGTCACCAGCGAGCTGACCACCTTCACCTCGCTGAGCGGGATCTCGCGCCCGTATCCTTGATAGGCGACCGTGGCGTCCATGAAGCGGTCGCACAGCACCGTGCGCCCCGAGTCGAGTGCGGGCTGGATCACCTCTTCGATGTGCTGCAGGCGCGCGGCCCCGTAGAGGAACAGCTCGGCGCGCGGGATGAGCCCCTTGGTGGTCGGGTCGAGCAGGATGCCGCGTATCCGCTCGCCGATCACCGTGCCGCCCGGCTCGCGGGTGACCACCACCGGGATGTCCCGCTCCTTGAGATGCTCGTAGAGCAGGCGCATCTGGGTGGTCTTGCCCGATCCCTCGATCCCTTCGAAGGTGATGAACGCCATGAACGCCTCGTTGTGAAGAGCCGTCAGACAGGAGCGGTCATGCTACCACACGGGTCGCGGGGCCGATCCGGACCGCCGGCCGGTCAGCGCCAGTCTCCTTCGGCCACGAAGGCGCCCCAGAAGTAAGGGTGGGTGGTCCGGCCGCGCCGTCGCAGATCTTCCAGAAGGGCGCGTGAAGAGGCGCGCATGGCCGCCGCCGTCGAGAGGCCGTCGAGCCGGGCCTCGTAAAGGGCACTCATCCAGATCTGCGTGGCCTCGTCCTCCACGCGCCACAGGCTCATGATCACCGTTCCCGCGCCCGCGATGGCCAGTGATCGGCGCATGCCCAGCACCCCTTCGCCCGAGACGATCCGGCCGAGCCCGGTCTCGCATGCCGAGAGGACCACCCACTGCGTCGAGGAGAGGTCCAGGGAAGCCATCTCCTCGGCCGTCAGGATGCCGTCGTCCTCCCCGGCGCGCACGGCCTCGTCGCGCCGGTTGACCCCCGCCAGCGCGAGCCCGGTCGTCAGAAGGGAGTCGTCCAGTGACGCGGCAACCGCAGGCGTCTCCGCGGTGCCGGATGAGCAGCCGTCCGCGGTGAAGAAACCATGCGTCGCCAGGTGCAGAACCTCATGCCCGCCCGCCTGAGCCTTGAATCGGGATTCTCCGGCCTGATCGCCCATCAGCCGGGTCACCATCCCCGGCGTCCCGTCCCGCTTGCGCTCGCTCCAGAGAGATTCGATGCGCTCGATCTCGACACGGGATCCTGGCAGCGGCTCGAAGCGGAGGGATCCCGGGAGATCGCACGGGGAACGCCTGCGCGACGCCGTGGTCGGCGGAGCCGAGGAGGTCGCGCCAGGGCGCGAGTCGAAATCGGGAGCCCCCAGGATCAGCAGTCCTTTGGTGGGAGGGGACGAAGTGGATCGGGCCAGGTCTCTCTCCGCGGACAGGTAGTGGATGTCGAAATCAGAGTCGACGAGGTACCGCTGCTCACCCAGGGGAAGGGTCGCAAAGCTCACCAGCTGGAGCGCTCCATCGGGGACGATGAAGACGTGGCGGGCGTCCTGGAGTCCCGCGGCGACAGGATCCCAGACGGCGGCGCGCAGGGCGGCCGCGGCGCGGCGGAAGCGGGCCTCGCCGCCGGCCTCGTACGGCGCCGCCGGATCGAGGCCGACCTCCCGCCGCCACGCGGAGACGAGCTGCTCGATCTCGGCGGCCGGCCGCAGCGGGACGAAGGCGGGCTGACGCTGCGTGGAGTCGATCCTCAGGGCTCCATACCACGGGATGCTCTCTTGCCGGCTCGGGCCGCCCGACCGCTCGAACACGATGTAGGAGACGAGGACGCTGCGAGCCGGAAGATGCCTGGCCACTTCGTCCAGCGATCCGGGCCCCGGAGCCAGCAGCGATCGAAAGCGGGCGCTGGCCTCCGACAGCTCGCGCTCGGCGCGCTCCTTCTCCGATCGGGCCTGCGCGACCTTCGTCCGGTGGGCCGCCGCGTCCTTCTGCTCAGGGACGTTCATCACGATCTGCGACAGTCTGGTCCGCGCCGTGGAGAGCGAGGCGGCCAGGTTCTCCAGGCCGGGCTCCTGACCGGCGGCCTCGGCGGCCCGGCGGATCCCCATCTCGTCCATCACCAGCGCCCGCGATTGAACCAGCTGATCCCAGATCCGGCGCACCGAGTCGGCGCGGGGCTCGCCCTCTTCGTCCGAAGCGAGGGTGAGCGCCAGATCCAGCCCGGAGGTGCGGATCCTCTCGTAGCCGAAGGCCTGGCGCTGCGACAGGCCGCGGGCCACCTCGTGGAAATGGCTCCGGATCAGCTCTTCCACCTCCAGTGCCAGATCGAGCGCTCTGCGCGCGTGGCCCGAGGACCGTTCCAGAGCCGCCAGCAGAAGCATCGTCCCGGCCCGCGCCGCCTGCGGCCCGCTGCCATTCTCCTCCCGGATCCGCAGGCTCTCCTCGGCCAGCCGGAGTGCGCCGGCCCGGTCCCCCGCGGCCGCTTTCAACGCCGCGAGCGAGGCCATCGCCTCGGCCACGCCCGGGTGCCGCGGGCCCAGCGCTCCGGTGAGCA
The DNA here is from genome assembly GCA_050747525.1 of Candidatus Polarisedimenticolia bacterium. Taxonomy (GTDB): domain Bacteria; phylum Acidobacteriota; class Polarisedimenticolia; order JACPZX01; family DASXTC01; genus JBOGOC01. The sequence goes on from JBOGOC010000129.1 coordinate 10,106, forward strand.
GCCGCAGCGACTCCTCGTAGAGGGGGAGCGCCTCGTCCGATCGTCCCATGTCCTCGTACAGCCGGGCGAGGCTGGACAACGCCCATCCGACGTGAGAGCTCGTCGGTCCATGAGCCTCCTTCATGAGCTCCAGTCCGCGCCGCACGTAGGGCTCGGCGGCGCGCGGCTCTCCCATCTTCCGCAGAAGGCCGCCGTAGACGAGCATGGCTCCGGCGGGCCCTCCCGGGCCGGCGGGCCTCGGCTCGATCTTCCTGCTGTTCATCACATGCTCGAAAAAGGTTCGGGCGGCCTCGTAGTCTCCAAGAGCCTCCAGCAGCTTGCCCAGATTGAACCGTGTCGTCTGGGTCTTGTTGTGAAGGGGACCCAGGGTCTTCTCGTAGATCGCAAGGGCGTCCTCGAAATGGGGGCGGGCGGCCGCGTAATCGCCCGCCGCGCCCAGAGAGGCCGCGAGGTTGTTGTGCGCCTCGGCCACCAGCGGATGGTCCTTCCCGTTCAGCTTCTCGCGAATGTCCAGCACCCGGGTCATGAGAGAGATGGCCTCGACCGGCCGGCCCAGGAAAGCGAGGGAGTGGGCGAGCTGCTTGAGGCTGAGGGCGAGACCGGCTTCATCGGGCACCGGCAGGGCCTCCTTGATGCGGACGGCTCGCTCTGCGAGCGGCAGAATGTCCGCCGGCCTCCATGACCCCGCGCTGGCGTACCCGATGGAGACGATGGCATCGAGGGCGGCGGCCGCCTGCGGCGATCCGGGGCCGTGCTCCCTTTCCGCCTGGGCCAGGAAGGACCGGCCTGCCGATTCGGCCTCCGCGTACTTCTTCTGCGCGCAGAGCGCCGTCACGGTGCCGGCCGCATCGTCCGCCGCCTTCATGGGCATCATCGATCCGAACAGGAGGATGCCGCTCAGGAGCCGCACGGCGGCGCGGGCGGTCATGGCGCCGTCCTGAACCGATACGTGTAGGAGACCTGCGCGGACCCCTCCGGCTCGAGGGCCAGCTCGAGCTGCCGCGGTGAGGGAAGGGGAGGGATCTCGATGCCAAGACGTCCCGAGGCATCCGGACGGACGGCAGGTCCGATCGTCGCCAGCTCGCGTCCCGACTCGTCCAGCACGCGGGCCCTGTACGTTCCCTGCGGCGCGGATGCCGGAAGCTGGATGGTGACCGGCCAGGGCCCGGGGGATGAAAGGACGGGCTGGTCCGAGACCGAGCGCCGGGCGGGAAGCCAGAGGCCGCCCGCGGCCGGCGAGGCGTTCCACCATCGCCAGGCGGCCGGCGCCGCCAAAGAGAGCAGCAGGATGGCCGCCGCGGCCGGGAGCCAGCGCCGTCCCGGGCGCCGATGGCCCTTCATGGACGCGGAGCGCAACGCCTCGAGATCGCCCCGGCAGTCGTGGCAGGCGGCCAGGTGGGCCTCGATGCGGGCCCGCAGGGCGGGGTCGGGCGACCGCCCGCCTTCGAAGTCGACCAATTCCTGGGAGCCGACGTGCGGCGCCGCGACCGCGCGCAGGTGGTGGGCGATCAGCGCGATCCGGGGGGATGTCTCGGCGCATTCGGCGCAGACTTCGAGATGCTGCCGGATGTCCCTTTCCTCCTCGGCGTCGAGGCGCCCGGTGCGGTACCAGGGGAGGAGGAAAGGATGCTCCTTCGATCGCGGCCCGCTCATTTTTCGATCCCCTCCCGCACCCGCGCCGACCTCCAGCCGGCCTCCCGCCTTCCGCCGTAAAGGCGGCGGCAGGCGTCCCGCAGGCGGCGGATGCGCGACTTGGTCGCCCCCTCGCTGATGCCCAGGCGTGCCGACACCTCCCGGTACGAGAGTTCCTCGATGAAAATGAGGAGGAAGAGCCGGCGGGTTTCCTCGGGCAGGGAGGCGAACGCCTCCAGCCCCTTGCGATGCTCCTCGATGTCGAGCACCGCCCGATCGGGCGCGGACCAGTGCGCCGACGAGGGAACCGAGTCCGGATTCAGCGAGGTGTCCTGTCTTCGGCTGCGCCGGAACTCCAGGCAGGTGTACTTGGCCACGCTCTGCGCGTAGGTCTTCAGGGACGAGGCTCCTTGAAAGCGTTCCTCGCGCAGGGCCGCGGTGAGCCGCGTCAAGGCTTCCTGGATCAGATCGGGCGCCTGATCATGGCCCACGTGGAAGGCGCGCACGACCCCCTCGATGACCCCGCGGATCTCCTCCACCGCGGCGGCATCGTTCGAAAGGAACCGCTCGAGAGCCCGATCCATCCCCGGCATCCGCGAATCTTATACGTGCATTATCCAGAGGCCGCCAATCTATTTCCTGCAGGGGAACAAATGGCCCTTGGCGATCACTAATTCCCCGTCAGGGATCGATGTGTTCCGGCGACGCTCCGGCACGTGTGGAGCAGCCCTGGCGTCCGGTCCGGCCGGGGTGATTACGGGCAGGTCACCCCGGCCCTGACCAGCTGTCCCGGCCTCACACATGAGTATTGTCGAGAGCCTGCCTGGAGTTCCGTGGGAGGGATGCCGAGGGGCGCCGGGTCAGAAGCGGTAGGCGGCGACCGTGCTCGGGCCCGAACGGTAATAGATGAGGTTCGAGACCGCGTCGACGTCGTAGATCGGCTCCTTGTCCCGTCCGAGGTCGATGATTGCTTCGATGCGGCCGGTGGCCTTGCTCACCCTCGCGAGGCCGTGCAGGCCGCGCTCCCGCTGCACCATCATGAAGACGAAGTCGGGCGCCACGGCCGTGGCCTTGAAGCGGGTGCGGGCGGCTTCTCCATAGCGCCCGCTCATCCAGGCGAGCTGCTGGCCCGCCTGGGCGTAGCCCGTCGCGGCAGCGGCGGTCACGGTGCGATCGAAGGAGCCCGGCTCGGTCCCCGTCGATGCCGACGCGAACGTCGCGCTGGCCATGCCGGCCGCCGCGGCCGCCATCCCCATGCGGACCTGCTCCGCCCTCAGGAGGACGCGCGTCAGGGCCGGCAGGCGAGGGGAGGCGTGGTAGGCGTGGAAGCTCAGATCTCCTCCCGGGCTCCATGCGATGACGTTCTGGCTCGAGATGACGGTGATCCGGTCCTCGTCCGCCTCGATCGACAGGGGCGCGTCGTCCTCCTCGAGGCGGACGGGCGTCTTCGACAACGTGGCCAGCGTGCCCCGGTCGAGGTCGAGGCGATGCAGGGTTCCGTCCCGGCCTGAGTAGGCGTAGAGCTGCCGGCCGCTGATGGTGGTGACGAGAGACTCGTCGGAGCGGAGTCCCTCCTGGAGGAGCGGCTGTCCGGTCTTGAGATCGAGGATGTTCGCTTCGCTGGTGGTCGTGAAGAGAAGGCCGGCCGGAATCACCTGGGTCGAGACGATCTGGCCGCGCAGCCGCAACGGCTCGTCGAAGCGGAGGGCGCCGTTTTCGACGTCCAGCAAAGTCAGGTGGTACTGCGTGCCCTTGTTCGTCCAGGCGCTGTCGTACCCGGTGGTCAGGACGAGGCCGGCGCGCGTCCAGTCGTGATTGATGATGCCGCCGAGTATCTCGAGCCCTTTGCCCTTCTTCCCCCAGAGCGACTCTCCCGAGCGGTAGTCACACAGGAGGATCTTCCCCTTTCCCGCCGTCCCCGGGCTCAGGATGAGGCCCCGGTCGTTGAAGAGGACGTCGTTCAGGCCCCCCTTCAGGCGAATCGGTTCCGGCCAGACGGAGGCGCCGTCGGCCATACGCAGCGCCCGGTACTCGCTGTAAGCCGAGTCCGCGGTCGTGCCCCCCGAACCGGCGGTCGAGGTCATGCTCATCGTGGCTTCGCTCCCAACGAAGACGACGCCGGGCGCCTTCCCGGTGGCGTAGAAGCGGGTCTTGCGCGTGTCGCGCACGTTCGGAACGCGCCAGGCGATCTCGCCCGTGCCGGTCCTGACCGCGTAGAGATCGGTGGTGGAGGCCACCAGGAAGGTGTCTGCGGTGATCTCCATGGGCTCGCCGACGATGCCCGACTGGTTGGTGGCCGCCTGGAAGAAAGCCGCAAGGGCCTGGGTCATCTTTCCCTTTCCCTCGAGGAGCCGGTTGTTCTTCCATCGAAGCGAGCCGGTCTCCGCATCGGCGAGGAACATCGTGGTGGCCGGGTCCCCCTCCCGGAACCCGAAGATCAGCAGGGCGCGGCTCTGCGGCAGGAAATGCCGGCTCAGGACCTGCGTCACTCCGGCCGCCCGTGAGTCGAAGAGGATGCGTCCGTCGGCCGAATCGAGGATGACCGCACGCGGCCGTGCCATGCCGTCCGACACGACGACCAGGGTGGTTCCGGGGATCTCCTCGTAGTGGTCCTGCGCCAGTCCGCCGAGGTCGGTGTGCCTCCACAGGGTCTTTCCGTTCCCGGGGTCGAGAGCGCTCAGGCTGCCGGACGTCTTGACCAGGATCTGGCCCAGCGGGGCGACCCGTTGCCATTCGACCTCACCGTCCAGCTGCACGCTCCAGGCCGGCGGGAGCGTCGCGGAGGCCGTGGTGCCCTTCGGCGCGGCGGCCTCGGTCGTCGCGGAATGCAGGAAAAGAGCCATGAGCACAAGCAGAGACCATCGCATGAGGGGACCTCCCGCCCGGGGCATGGGCCCGGGAACCGGGTCAAGCTAATGCCCGGGCGGTGGTGAAGCACGTGCCCCTCTATGGGCAGGTCACCCCCGCCGTCACCAGCTGGCCGGGCCGCGTCGTCGCGCTGGGGGGCTGCACGCCGAGCGGGGCCACGGCCAGGGCATTCGTCGAGGAGTGGCCCACCTGATAGAAGTAGGACGTTCCCACCGCCGGGGTGCTCGCGTCGTTGAGCGAGGTCAGAGTGCCGAGGGGGGTCTGGGCCACGGCGTTGGCGAAACAGTCCCCGTCGAACGTGTTGCCGCTGAACACGTCCGTTCCTGTCGTCGCTGCCGCGTACGTGAAGCGGAACACGTCGTAGCCGCTGATCCCGGGCGGCTGCGTGCGGGCCGGCCACCGCAGCGTCGCCGTGGCCCCCCCAATGACATCCAGACCGACCTCGGTGGTCACGCCGGCGGTATTCAATGCCGCCTGCGGGCCGAGATCGCTTCCATCACCGGTGTAGGTCTTGACCACGACATCCTGCTGCCCCAGGCACGTCAGATCCGAGGAGCACCGCGCCGTCACGCGGTACAGGGTGTCGCGGCTCGGAGCCACCTGCACGATCCCCTGCGGGGAGAACGGAGAGATGACGTCCACCACCGAGGAGGTCACGAGGTCGAGCTGCTCCCACTGGAACTGGAGCACGCCGTTGTCGCACGCGCCTTCGGCGGCCGGCGTGTTGGGATCGTTGCCCGCCGTCGATCCTCTCGCGTCGAGGGGGACCGGCTGCAGCAGCGAGTCCAGGCCGATCAGGCGCCTCGACCCGAACGCGACCGACCCGGCCACGCTGATGGAGACGGCGCCACAGTTGCCCGTGGCCTGCCCCGTGGTGCACTGGCTCAGGCCGGTCACGTTGTCGGGTGCGGTCAAGGATGGCTGCTGGCGCAGATCGGTGAGCCGGATGTCGTCGACGTACCAGCCGTCGTCGCCGTCGTAGTACTGATATGCGATGCCGCCTGGATCGGGCTCCATGGCCGACCTCTGGGTCGCGAACGACCAGCCGCCTTCGACCATTCCGATCCAGCGCAGGCGCGCCACGCGCCCCGAGAAGCCGGACAGGTCAAAGGCCGTGCGGGTCCACACCCCCGCGCCCGGCGTCGAGCTGGACTCCGTGCACCCGGGGCCCGGGGTGCAGGTGATGTCCCCGCAGTCCTTGTGCTGGTAATCGTTGTTGTCCGTGTCCGTCATGCACGTGGTGTCTGTTCCGAAGACGTCACCCTTGTCGGCATACAGCGGGCTGAAGTTGCACATCGTCTCGTTGGCCGGCGCGATCTGATCGTCGCCAGGGTCGAATCCGCAGATGCTGATCGTCTCCTGGATCCTCGAGTCATATCCGTTGAAGTTCGGCGTGAGCCGCTGCCACCGCTCGAACCTGCCGTCAGAGCCGAGCAGGCTCACGTGCACCTGACCGCCGCCGAAGGAGCAGCAAAAGAAACCGCTGCCGAAGTTCTCCTCATCCGGAACGGAGATGATCTGCCAGAACTCCAGCGTGGACGTCGGGCCAGGCACCACCCCGGGGATGCTCGGATCCCCCTGGGAATCGAGGACGAAGGCCGACACCTGACGGAGCCTCAGCGTGTCCACCAGAGTTGACGTCGCGCTCAGGTGGCGCCCCATGTGCAGCGAGCGGACCCCCGAGTGCGCTTTCCCGCCGTCGGGAGCGCCGATGCCGGGCCCCAGCCCCCCCACGTCGTACGCCGCGCCCGGGTACTCGAACGCGGAGTGCAGATGCCAGTCGTTCTCCTCGTACACGGGGGCCTGGCAGCCGATGAACCCGCCGTTGTCGTCCGTGCAGATGCGGCCATCGGTGCCGGTCGGGCTCGCTCCCGTGTCCATCGTGTAGCCGAGGATGTCGTCGTCGGGATCGCCGTTGGCCCGGAGAATATCGCCCGGGGTCGTGCTGATCGGCAGCCTGCTGAACTGGAGGCCCGGGACGCCGTTGCGGTTCGTGTCGAAGTCCTCGCACAGCGTGCCGACCGGTGAGGCCGGGATGGAAGGACAGTTGGCCGGGATCCGGGGCCACTCCACGCGATCCATGTCCACCGTGAACTTGAACGTCTTCTCGGGGACTCCCTCGATTCCATCGGCCGTCGCCGTCAGCGCGAACTCCGCCTCGGCCAGCTTCGCGAGGGACGATCGTCCCGGCCCGGGGTTGGCCGGGTCGATGATGAAGTTGAGCGCTCCGGCAGGCGTCTGCACGCCCACCGCGCCGGCACCCATGTTCCCCATGAAGACCTGCGCCTTCGGCGTGCAGCCGACCGAGGGCGTCAGCGGGCGGATCCCCACCGTCAGGTTGTTCAGGGGGATCGACGCGCCCAGCTTGTCGACCGAGGTGTTGGTCAGCGTCAGCATGACCGATGCCAGCTCTCCGGGGTCCGCGACTCCGTCGGGGACCGACGCGCAGATGCCGTCCGTGCCAGCGGGAGGCGTGTTGCAGAAGGCGTCGTTGTTCGGGCTTCCGGGGCCCTCCTGGGGGCAGGGCTGAGGGAGCCCGGGGTTGTTGTTGGGTTCGGGGTCCCCCGATGTGCAGAAGAAGTCGGAGGACCCGTCGTCCGTCAGGGCCACGGCCGCGAGTGTGATGCTTCCCACCGACACGGGGGTGGACGCCATGTTGGTGGTGCCGCTGCGCGAATGCTCGCAGCTCAGCTCCGAGGCCACCTGGAGCAGGTCATCGGGGATCCCCGACAGATCGTCGTCGTCCGAGTCGGGGTCGCAGTAGTTCGCGACTCCGGGGATGATGTCGATCCCCTTGCGGTCGTCCCCCGTGCCATAGCGCCTGTTGACGGGCTTCGGATCCAGGTCGCTGTCGGTCTGGACGTGGAAGGTCGGGTCTGCCGGGTTGTAGAAGGTGGGGCAGCTGTCCACGAAGTTGGGGACCAGGTCGTTGTCGAAGTCCTCCGAGTCGCACTTGTCGCCGATACCGTCGCCGTCGTTGTCGAGCTGATCGGCGTTGTAGGTAGCGGCGAACGAGGGGGCCGGAGGACCGGGAGACTGAACCACGCCTTCGTTCGGGCAGTTGTCGTTCACCTCGTCGACCAGGTCACCGTCGAAGTCGCCGAAGTCGTCGCAGAACGTTCCGCGGACCCCACCTGCCTGGCTGGGGTTGTACAGGGTGGGGCAGTTGTCGGCGCTGTTGAGATCGCCATCCCCGTCGATGTCGACCACCTCGCAGGCGTTGCCCACGCCGTCTCCGTCGGTGTCGAGCTGATCGTTGTTCGCCGCCAGCGGGCAGTTGTCGCACAGGTCACCGTGGCCGTCGTCGTCCCAGTCGCACTGGCCGTTCCTCGGCGAAGGCGCGCAGTCGGCCGCCGTGATCGTGCCGCTGCCGTTGTTGTCCCGCTGGGCCGTGTTGGCCGGGTTGAAGACGTCGAGCAGGCTGACGTCGTCGAAGCAGTTGTCGTCGTCCGACGACCCCTGCCCCTGCGCCAGGAAGTCGGTCGAGCTGATGTCGTTGGACACGGCGTCGGCGCCGAAGTTCGGAACTCCGTCGCCGTCCACGTCACGGAAGTTGTTCTCCGCCAGCTCGCCGTCGCCGTCCTGGTCGCACTCCGGGTCCGCGTACGACGCCACGATGTTGAAGTTCTCGCCCTGGGTCGCGTTGACGTTGAGGATCCCTTTCTGGTCCACCACGGCGCTCAGCTGCACCACGCCCGAGAAGATGCCGCCTCCCTGAGGAGCCAGGCAGAAGGCCTCTCCGAGAGGCTCGGTGGTGCTGCGGGCGTCGATGGCCACTTCACCCGGCGCGCACGTGCAGTCCGCATTCGTGGCGCAGCTCGTGCCGACACGTGACGACAGGCCGGCCACGCACCTGCCCGCGGTGCAGGTTCCAGCCGGGGCGGGGGCGGGCGTGGCGTCGGTGACGGTCACCTTGATCCCCGTGGTGCAGTTGTGCGTCGTCAGGCGTTCCCAGGTGATGGTCCCGCACTGCCGGGCGGCCGGATTGGCTCCCAGGCGGGAGGGGATGCTGGCGCAATCGTTGATGCCGGTGTCGCTCTGGTCCATCGGATGCCTCTCCGACCAGTGGAAGTAGGCGTCGTCGATGGTCCATCCCAGCCCGCCGCCGGTGCCCCCTTCCAGCAGCCACCAGCTCAGCTCGAACTGAAAGCGGTTGCCGCTGGCCCCGCGCAGCTCCTCGAACCGCTCCGCCGGGAGGTCGATCTCGCGGTTGCGCACCGGGCCCCAGGCGGTGCTGTGCCCGATGAGGGTGCCCGGGCCCGTGCATTGGGCATGGGTGACACAGGGCATGCCGATCAGGGCGTCGCCTCCCGCGCTGCAGACTCCACCCGTGCACACCCCCGGGACGATGGGGAGCCCGGTGTTGGGATCCACGGCCGTGTTCTCCTGGAACCCGGGCGTGTTGCCGTCCACGTCCGCCACGGGGAAGGCCATCAGCAGCCTCTCGTTGACGTTGGTCTCGCTGCGCTGGATGATCGGCTCCGCAACGCCTACCTCGTCGCCGCTCACGCCGGTCTTGGTGGCCAGCGATCCGTTGCTGTCCCTCAGGGGACCGAACGTGCGCTGCTGATTGGCCGCGCTGGTTTTCGGGCCGGCCATCGTGCCGGGTGAGGGAGTCTGGTAGCTGTACGAATCGCCGAGCGTGACGGGCCCCCCGTCGTCGATGTTCGAATCGACCTCGATCTGCGTGAAGCTGGACGTGTCGATGAGCTCCTGGGTCTCGTTCCAGCCCACCGTCTCCATGCGGATGTCGAAGGGGATCCCGCGCGCGTCGGGAGCGGTGTTGACGCGCTGCATGACCGGCGAGTCGAGCAGGTCGTGCACGAATTCCACGAACGGCGCCGTCGTCGGATCGGTCGGAATGGTGTATTCGGGGCATGCATTGGGGGCGCGGAAAATCCCCACCGGCCCGTGGCCGGCGTGCCAGGTGCCCTTGGGCAGGGTCCCAGACGATCCCACGACACCGTTGTTCTGCGTCTGCCAGCCGCAGCCGCCTCCCGTGCTGTAGAACCAGGCCAGCTGGTTCTGCACCCCCCCGCCGCCCTTCATGTCCGGGGCCCGCCGCGCCACGAAGCCGCCGGCGTTCGAGTCGAACCGCCAGGGCATCTGGGCGGCGATCGCGGTGTTGGGGTTGTCGCAGTCGGTGTTGATCGAGCAGGTCCTCGAGATGTTCGAGCAGCGTCCGGCGCTGCACGTCCCGGTGTCGTTCAAGGGCCTGAAGGTGAGCAGCTCGAGGTTCCTGGCCTCCGACCCGGGGGGCACAGTCTGGACCCTGCCGTCGCGATTGCGATCGGCCGCCAGCGTGCCTCCCGCCGGGAAGTCGGTGTGGTAGTTGAGGGTCTCCGTGTCGGCCTGAAGCGCTTCCCGGAAGGTGAACGTCTGGGCCGCCAGCTGGTCGCCCCAGTCGGTCCCGCGCGACGTGAAGCTCACCACCAGGTCCACGGCGCGGTCGGCCGTGGCCAGCGTCTTCACGCCGGCGTCCACGTTGATCGTCCACGCGGCGATTCCCTCACGGCCGGCCGGGATCTCTCCCAGCTCCACCGACTGAGGCAGGGGACCGAGGAACGAGCAGGGGTTCGCCCCGCCCGGCACCGGGTCGGTGCAGCTCAGCGTGGCCTTCAGGTTGATGGCCTGGTCCAGGTTCTGGTTGGCGAACCCGACCTGGTAGACGATGGCCTCTCCCGCGTCGAAGTAGAAGTCGCCGCGACCGCCGCGGCTGCGTCCCACGTCGCACCCGCCCGTCACCAGGGTCCTGCGCATCGGGTCGCCCGAAACGCCGCCACCGGCAGGGAAGAGGAGCACGGGGCCCAGCAGGGGAGCGCAGTTCACCTTGGCCACGGTGACGGCGTCGCCGGGGACCGGGCCGCCCGGTGAGGTCGGGGACTGGTCGTCGTACACGGCCCGCAAGGTCCAGCCGCTCCTCACCTCCACGATCCCGTTGTTGGAGATCGGGTTCGTCGCGCCCGGACGGTCCGAGATGAACTGCAGGCGTCTGGCGTTGGAGGTGTAGTGATTGGCGCGTCCCACGCGGAACGTCGCCACGCCCGGGTCGGCCAGGAAGGTCAGGCCGGCCTCGGTGTCGCGCACCAGGCCGTTGGGATCCAGCGCCTCGATGCGGCTGCGCAGTCCGATGTTGGTCGTCGTCTCCGCCTGAAACGCGTTGGCCAGGATGCGGCTGCCGTCGGCCACGCGCAGCGTGACCGTGCGGTCCGAGCAGTTGTACACGTCGCGGTTCAGCGAGATGGTGCTCCCCATGCGGCTGTTGTACACCGGGCCCGCGATGGCCAGCGCGAACGGCTGGCCGAAGCTCCCCGGCGGGATGAGCTGCACGTCGGCGGCGTTCGCCGTCGTCTGCACGATCCCGTCCAGGCCGGTGCCGATGTAGGTCACGCCGGCGCCCGTGGTCAGCACCGAGTCGTCGCCCGCGGGAGCCGTCTGGAGGATGCCGTCCACGCCGCGGGCGATCGCCGGGGCGTCAGGCACGGGAGTCGAGCTGCCCGTGCTCTTGAACCGCACGCGCGCACGGTGGAAGCCGTGCTCACCGCCGCTGCGGGTGAGACCGAAACCCCCGGCGTCACCGAAGTAGTGGTGAATCACCTGCTCGGTCGTGTTGATCGAGTCGGGCTCGTTCTGCGGGGCCGCATCGAAGTCCGAGCAGATCGCACCCGGGTTGGCGTCGTCAAAGCAGGGGAGCTCCTCGTCGACGTCCTGGTTGCACTCCGCACGCAGCGTGAACTGGCCGGCGAACTCGCGCATCTGGTTGCCGCGCCAGATCTTCACGTACGGGTTGTTGCCCGTCGGGTCGTAGTACGCCGCCCCCCCGTTCGGGTCCAGCGCCTCGTACGTGCAGAACCCGCAGAAGTCCGGGAACGGACCCTGCGGCGGTGGATTAAACAGGTTCGTGGTCTGGCAGACCCCCTTGCCAAGGTCGGCGAGGTCGTAGTCGCCGGAGATCACTTCCAGGTCCAGGTCGTTGCGCAGCGTGTCGCCGTCAGCGTCATACCAGGCCAGCGATGCCCTCATCTGGTCCTGGCCGTCGCGGCGGTAGAAGTCGAACGACACCGAGCCGCCCACCGGCACCACCCCGATGCCCGTCGTGCTGCCGTCCGAGCCCACGCCCCTCGCACCGCCGTCGAAGTACTCGTCCACCAGGATGAGTCCCGGCGGCACGTTCGGAACCGGCTGCACGTTGGTGGTGTTGCCC
>JBOGOC010000130.1:0-3011 GCA_050747525.1 Candidatus Polarisedimenticolia bacterium
GCCGAGCCCCATCGGGTCGCGGCCACGCCCGCCGCCTGACGAAGCCGCCAGATCGCGAGGCGCCACAGGGCGGCCAGCCCGCCCGGGCGGCCCAGAACCGGAACCTCTCCTGCTCCGGGGACGTCCCACCGCGCGTCCCGCATCAGCGCGAGCGCGTCGGGTTGCGGAGGCCGCTCGTCCATGAGCCGGAGCGCCTCCGGCGTCCCCCCCGCATGGAGCGCCTCGGCGGCGTCGCGCCGCTCGTCGAGCGGTATCGAGGCATCCATCAGACGCTCTACCAGCACGGAGGCGGGTGGGGCCGGCGCGGGAGGATCCGGCAGGAGAGGGGCCGGCCTTCCCTCGGGTTCCACTCGGACGTCCGGATGAATGAAGCAGTACCCGTGGCGGGACATGGTGCGGATGAAGACCGGCTGGCGTGGATCGTCGCCCAGCGCGCGCCTCAAAGAGCGGACCGCCTGGCTCAGCGCGCCATCGCTCACCACGACGTCGCTCCAGACCCGATCGAAAATGTCCCGGCGCGAGACCGCCTCGCCGCGGCGCTCCACCAGCAGGAGCAGGAGATCGAAGTAACGTGGGATCAGAGGAATCTCCCGCCCGCCGCCATGGAGGAGGCGGCGGGTGGGAGACAGAACGAACTCACCGAAGCGGTACCGGATGCCGGCCATGCCGGCGCGATTCTAGCAGCCGCACGGCGCCGGCGATCGCTAGGTCTTGGGTGGAGGGTAACTGCCCTTCACGGCCTTGGCGTTCTCCATCAGCTTCCCCCAGTCGTAGTCATTCCACGTGTCGTCGGCCATCTTGACCGCATGCGGCTTGTCCCTGTTGAAGTCGCCGGCGCTCCTGGCCATGCCCTGGGGTGTCTTCGTCCCGTCCAGCACGATGTACCCCCGCTTCACGGAGATGGCCCCCAGGACGATGCCCTTCTCCCCCGCCATGTCGGTCATTTCGACGAGTGGCATCAGATCCTTCGAGCCGTCGAACTTCCGGACCGGCTGGATGAAGAGTTCGTCCACTCCCACGGTCAGAGGATGATCGTAGATCACGAGCCTGTCGGAGGCCCCACGCACGATCAGCTCACCCCCCTGCTTCCCCGTGGTGGCTTTCTTGTAGTTGAAGTCGCCGAACATGATCCCCTTGCTCACGAGCGCGAGAAGGGGAGTCTCGACCGCGTCTCCCGACACCCACAGCACGCCGCCGCTCTCGACCCACTCGCGAAGCGCCACCGAGTGCGCCTCGCTGAGTGTCTTCGGCTTGATCTTTTCGAGAATGAGGACCCGCAGGTCCGGCTCCGCATTCAGGGACAGCAGCTCATCCGGCTTGTCCGGATTGACGGCATAGATGCCATCCTGCAGCTTATCGAGGGCCATGGCGGGTGCATAGGCCAGTATCAACAGCGCCAACAACATGCCCGCTTTCCGGGCCCACGCCGATCTCATGAGTACCTCCACCTGACGTTGGTTAGTTCATTCCTGCTGAAATGATAGGAAGGGCGCCCCGCAATGCCATGCGGGTAAAGGTCGGGGCGTGTTGCGTGTGTTAGATTTTCGTTTCGAGATGCAGACGGAGACGATCCCATCGGTGCGCTTTCCCCAGGTTACGTTCCTGGTGGCGGCCGCCCTGCTGGCCGGATTCCTGGCGGCCCGGATGCTGCCAGGCGGCGGCGCCCCTCCGCCTGAGCCCGCGCCCGATCGGGCACCGTCCGCTTCACCCGCCCGCCAGCCCCTCCCCTCGGGCCTGACCGCCGATGAGACGCGCAACATCGAGATCTTCCGGCAGGCCACCGAGTCGGTGGTGAACATCACCAGCACCGCGCTGCGGCAGGACTTCTTCTCGCTCGACGTCTTCGAGATCCCGCGCGGCACCGGCACCGGGTTCGTCTGGGACGACCGCGGGCACATCGTGACCAACTTCCACGTGATCGAAGGTGCGCGGCGCGTCCTGGTGACGCTGGCCGACCGGTCCGAGCACGAGGCGGACGTGGTCGGATGGGCCGAAGACAAGGATGTTGCCGTGCTGCGCGTGGACGCGCCGCAGGCCAGGCTGAAGCCCCTGCCGGTGGGACGATCAGGTGACCTGGCCGTGGGGCAGACGGTGCTCGCGGTGGGCAATCCGTTCGGGCTCGACCATTCGCTCACCGTGGGCGTGGTGAGCGCGCTGGGCCGCGAGCTGGGCTCTCCCAACGGGAGGACCATCCGGGACGTCATCCAGACCGACGCCGCGATCAACCCCGGCAACTCGGGCGGGCCGCTGCTCGACTCGCAGGGGAGGCTCGTGGGCGTGAACAGCGCCATCTACAGCCCCAGCGGCGCCTCGGCCGGGATCGGTTTCGCGGTGCCGGTGGACACCGTCAAACGGCTCGTGCCGCAGCTCATCGAGCACGGCAAGCCGATCCAGGCGGGCATCGGCGCCAGCCTCATCGCCGACAGCCGCGTGCGGCAGCTGGGGCTGGAAGGAGCCGCGATCCTGGAGGTCAGGAGCGGCACGCCGGCCGAGCGCGCCGGCCTTCAGGGGGTGCGCCGCTCCCGATCGGGCCGCTGGATCCTGGGCGATCGCATCGTGGCGGTGGGCGGCGAGCAGGTCGGCAGCGCCGACGACCTCCTGCACCAGTTCGAGAGCGCAGGCGTGGGAGCCGAAGTGACCCTCACAGTCGTGCGCGACGACGAGACGCGCAAGGTCAAGGTGAAGCTGGTCGCCCTGGAGTAGAGCCCAGTCTTCACGTGGCCGTCGGCGGGGATGTGGACCAGACTCAGCGGCGATTTCCATCCGGCGAGTCGTTAAGCAGGAACGTAGGCCAACCTGATCACATCCTCGTCAATCCGATCATTAGCCATAAGGCGGAGCCGCGGCCGGGGCCCGGCGAAATATGGCTTGCCGTGACCAAGCACGACGGGGTGCAGGTAGATTCGATACTCATCGATCAGGCCAAGTTCGGTCAGGCTTTGCGCCAAGTCCGGGCCAGCAACTTCGATCTCCCCGTCGCGCTCGGCCTTCAGCTCGCGGATCGCGCCCTC
>JBOGOC010000131.1:0-13795 GCA_050747525.1 Candidatus Polarisedimenticolia bacterium
GCTCAGGCTCCAGAGAGCCCCGGCAACCACTCCCGCCGCCGGGGACTCGCCACTGTCACGCAAGACCCTGGGCGCCTTCCTATCACCCGCGCGACCCGTTCCTCCCTCGCGTCGAAGAGAAGAGCAAAAGCAAATGCTCTTTGCGTTTCTCTAGCCGGACCGAGGGCGGGACCGCCGAGCGGATACTACCGGGTCGGGCACTGATCTTGTGATCGGTGGGTGCAGCATGGAGGGGCGGCGGGGGGAATGGTCTCCGGGCCCCTCTGGAGGCCGAGCCGGGTCGAGCGAGCGTTGGCCGCGCGCGCTTCTGCGCGGCCAGCGAGCGAGGGCGAGGCCGGAAGCGGGGTGAGCCGGCGTGGCCAACGCCACGCCGGCGAACGCGGCCCGGAGACCATTCCCCCCGCCGGCCCGCGCGCGACTACCAGGCGATCACGAAGGCCGCAGACCCGTCCGGATATCGGATGACGTGGCGAGGTGTCACGCCCTTGTCCGGCACTTCCCACGGCTTCAACACGAAGATCGGATTGCGGCGATTCGGAATCCGGTCCCCCTTGTAGAACACCTTCTCCTTGAACAGGTAGGGTGTATCTCTAAGCTGAGTGCGCTGGTAGTGCTCCGGCGGAATGCCCTGGTAGTAGACGAGCTGGATCCAGGGCTCGTCCTCGTTGAGAGTCACGTAGATGCTGTCGTGCCCGGCCGAGACCTGCTTCAGGTAGTCATAGGTCTCGCGCAGCCCGTACTGGAAGGCCTGGGCCGAGGTGATCGGCCACCTGGTGAAGTAGTCGTTCGCGTAGATCGACGTGCTCCACGCCGCCATCAGGCCCAGCACGACCATCGCGGCCGCGGCCGCCCGCGAGGCCAGGGCCCGGGGGCGCTCCCGCCACCATGCGGCCAGCTGGGCCACGCCCGCCCCCGCCACGGCGTACAGCCCCGGAAGCGCCACCAGGGCCCGCACGGCATGGCGCGGATCGACCGTGAGGGCGGCGGCCGCCGGGAACAGGAGGATCCAGCACAGGAGAAAGCGGCCTCCCGGGGACCGGCTCCTCGCGCACGCCACCAGCCCGAGGATCGCCAGCAGCGCTTCGTGGGGATGCAGGACGCCGTGGCCCGGCACGCCATGCCGGGGATTGGGATCTCCTTCCGTGATCAGGAAGCGCGGCGAGTAGTAAGTGAGGTAATTGCCGGCCAGGGCGGCGGCCCTGCCTGGCATGCTGGTCCCGGGCATCGCGGTGGCGACCGACAGATTCGCGAAGCGCCGCCAACCGCGCTCGGTGAGGGAGAAGGCCGCCACCGGAATCAGCAGCGCGGCCATCACCGCCGCGGCCGGCAGCCAGAGTCGTCTCTGGCCGGCAAGCTGGCGGCGGTGAGTCCACACGAACGCGGTCACGAGCAGGGGCATGGCCAGCCGGGCCGTCGGATACGTGTGAAGTGTGAGCCCCAGCGCGGCCGCGGCCGCGATGAAGCGGGCGCCGCGGTGCGAGGCATCGGACCGCAGCGCGGTGGCCGCCATCCAGAATCCCACACCGAACAGCAGCGGCAGCAGGGAGGCCTGGAACCCGATGCGGCTGAAATGCACCGCCCAGGGGGATGTGGCCATCAGGAACGCCGCGGCCAGGCCGGCCACGCGCGCCCCCGATTCTCTGACCCGGCCTCCGCGCGCTCCATGGGCCGAATAGGCCGATAGCAGCGCGGTGGTCATGAGTCCCGCCACCGGGACGGCCAGGGTGCCGGAAGCGGCGGCGACGAAGCGCGCGGCCAGCGGGGTGGCGCCGAACAGGGCCACCGCCGGCACCGTCAGGTAGATGTAGAGGGGCTCGCTCCAGCCGATACCGAAGACATCGAAGACGAAGGGGAGCAGCACGCCGTGGCGATCCCGGCCCGTGGTCAGCAGGCTCCAGGCTTCGTAGCCGTGCAGAGCCTCATCGCAGTACAGGGCCGCGGGGACCGAGCCGAGCCAGGCGAAGCGCAGGACGCCGGCAAGAAGGGTGGCAAGCGCGAGCCCCCAACGGTAAAAACGCCCGTCCGACAGCATCGGTGGGCCAGTCTACCACCTGGTTCGATCGTGCGATATATTCGGTCGCGATGCGCCGGCCCCTCCTCCTCATCGGCACGGCCCTGCTCATCGCGACCTCATCCGCGGGGGCGCCGCCGCCGTCCGCCGCCTCGCACGTGAGCCGGGCGGAAGGGGCGCGCGAGAGCGTGGCGGTCACCATCTACAACAGCAACCTGGGGCTGGTCCGCGAGACACGCACCGTCTCGCTGTCGGCCGGGTTCAACGAGCTGCGCTACATGGATGTGGCGGCCCAGATCAACCCGCGCACCGTCCACATCGCGAGCGTGCCGCAGTCCGGACGGCTCGACGTGAGGGAGCAGAACTACGAGTTCGATCTCATCTCTCCCGAGAAGCTGATGGAGCGGTTCATCGGGCGGCGGGTCAAGCTGGTGTTCGGCGAGGGATCGCCCCAGGGAGCGCGCGAGCAGGAGGGGACGCTCATCAGCACCAACGGCGGGATGGTGTACGACATCGGCGGATCGATCCACGTCAATCCGCCCGCGCGGCCCGTGCTCCCCGAGATCCCGGGCGGACTGATCAGCGTGCCCACCCTGGTGTGGCTGCTCGAGGCGGACAGCGGGGGTAGCCAGAAAGTGGAGACCTCGTACCTCACGGGAGGGCTCACCTGGGCGGCCGACTACGTCGGGGTGGTGGAGGGAGACGACGCGAAGCTGGCGTTGACCGGGTGGGTCACCCTGGACAACACCAGCGGCGCCACGTACGAGAACGCGACGCTCAAGCTGGTGGCGGGCGACGTCCACCGCGCCCCTCAAGATGCGATGAAGGTGGCCCGGGCGATGGAGGAGATGCAGGCCGCCCGCCCGGCGTTCGCCGAGGAGTCGTTCTTCGAGTACCACCTCTACACGCTGGAGCGCCCTTCCACCATCAAGGACCGCCAGACCAAGCAGATCCAGCTCCTGGAGTCGCCCGGGATCGCGGTGAAGAAGGTCTACTTACTGACCGGTCAGCCCATGTACTTCCGCGGAATGGTGCCCGGCACGGAGGCCAGCCTGAGGCCCGAGGTCCAGCTGGAGCTGGTCAACAGCGAGAAGAACAACCTGGGGATGCCGCTTCCCGCAGGTATCGTGCGCCTCTACAAGAAGGACGCCTCGGGGAGCCTGCAGTTCATCGGAGAAGACCGCATCGATCACACCCCGAAGGACGAGACGGTGCGGCTGCAGGTGGGGCGCGCGTTCGACGTGACCGCCGAGCGGGTGCAGACCGACTTCCGGGCGGTGAGCGCCGGGCGGTACGATGCGGAGACCGCTTTCCGCATCTCGATCCGCAACCACAAGACCGAGGACGTCACCGTTATCGTGCGCGAGCCGGTGGCAGGGGACTGGAAGGTGCTGAGTTCCTCGCATCCTCCCATCAAGGTGGACGCGACGACGCTCGAGTTCAGCGTGCCGGTGTCGCGGGACAAGGAGGCGGTGCTGGAATACCGCATCGCGGTGGACTGGGGGAACTAGCGCCCATGGGATTCGTCTCCCGCATCCAGTCGATCAACAGCAGAGTCTTCCGAAGAATCGGCCGCCAGGAGATCCGCGAGCAGCTCGCGGCACTGGGGCTCGGTCCCGGTGACCTGGTGTTCGCTCACGTGTCGATGCGGCAGCTGGGCTTCGTCACCGGCGGTCCGGGAGAGGTGACCGAAGCGCTGCTCGAGCTGCTGGGAGCCGCGGGCACGCTCGTCATGTCGGCGTGGATGGCCCCCGACGCCCGCCCGGACGGGTCGGTGCTGTTCGACGTGTCGGCCACCCCGTCGCGCAGCGGCCTGCTGTCCGAGCTGCTGCGGCAGACGCCGCGCTCCGTGCGCAGTCTGCATCCGGTGGCGTCGGTGGTGGCGGTGGGAGCGCGTGCCGCCGAGGTGACCGAGGGGCACGATCGTTGCGCCACCCCCTTCGGCGCGGGAAGCCCCTATGCCAGGCTGACCTCTCTCAAGCCGAAGCTCCTGCTGGTGGGAGCGCACATGGGGGGGCTTCTCTACCACGTTCAGGACCGCGTGGATTTCCCCAATCTCTACGACAAGCTGCCGATCGAATTCGAGGTGCGCGACGCCGCGGGGCATTACCGGAAGCTGTCCACACCGGTGCTGCGTCCGATCCCGGCCGCGGTGATCCTTCCCGGAAGCCGCCCCGAGAACAGGGACTACCTCCTGATGCCCGACTACGCTCTGATGTTCCCTTCGGAGCGCGAGCGCAAGGTGATGGACGCGGGTTACCTGCGCTTCAACCGCAGCAGGTTCCTGGGAAGGCGCGAGCGCCTGCGCTCGAGAGGCATCCTCAGGACGGGCCGCGTGGGTGGAGCAGAAGCGGCGTTGCTGGACGGAGAGCGCATGATGGACCAGATCGCCAAGGACCTGGCCTGGGATCTTGCGCGCTACAAGGAAGAGTACGACCCGGAAACCCTCTCGCGGCTTGCCTTACCCGTTTTTTGATTCCGCACGATCCGGGCATGTCCACCGCCGACCGTCACCGGATCCATTTTTAGGACACTCGCGCGAGCGGTCGGCACGCCCGGGAGGCCCTCCCTCCAAGTCCATGAGAACAGAATGACATGGGCTTGCTTCGATCCGTCATGTCAACCGGATGGCCGGCTCTGGCATCTAACGTGCAAGGATGATTGCAGCCAGATAGAGGCCGCGGAATAAACGGCAAGGTGCCGGCATTCAAGAGGAGAACTCAGACACAAGCAGGATGGATGGCAGGAGCCCACTGGAGGTCTAGGTCGCCATGATCAGCTTGAGAGAAAGCCTGGAAGAGCTCATGGAGGCGAGCGCGAACAAGATGCTTGCGGACGACGGTTCGCTCGAAGGGACGCAGGCTCTGGCACGCATGGCTCTGCTGCTCGAGCTGATGGAACGTCTTGAGGCCAACGAGGGGGACTGGGACGATTGCGACCTGCTGCCCGAAGGGGTCCCCACGCTGTCGGGGCTTCAGTTCAAGAGCGCTTCGACCCTGCCACATTAGCCGTCTGCTCCGACCGAACGCGCGCCACCCGCTCCACAGCGCGCACCAACTCTTCAGCGGCGAAGGGCTTCTGAAGAAACTCAGCGCTCAAGGATCGAAGGTAGTCCACGACCGGCTCTTCGGATGTGAAGCCGGTCATGAAGATGGTGCGCCCCTGGAGCCGGGGGCGCACCTTGCGCATCCGGGCATACAGCAGGACACCGTCGGCGTCGGGGAGAATCAGATCGAGCACCACGGCGTCGTGGGATCGGCGGCGCACCCGCTCGAGGGCTTCCCGGCCCGTGGAGGCGGTGTCCACATCCCATCCTTCCAGCCTCAGGATGCGAGCGGCCAGGTCGAGCAGGTCCGGATCATCTTCGACCACCAGAACGGCAGGCATGAGAGAGAATCTAGAATGGCCGCCGGCCAAGTCAACGGGTCTTGACGCGCACCCCCTTTCGCGGTAAAAGATGCCGCACTCAATTGGGCAAGGACCATACAACGCCGGTAGTCCCCCTACATTCCGTGTAGCCGCGTAAATGGTTAGCATTTTCAGACACTTGTGTCTGTTGGGTTCAACCCTGTCCTGATCTTGCCCCCGAAAGTGTAGACCCCTCGCAAGCCTGCCTCGCTGAGGCCTGGTCCCTAAGATATTCTCTGATAGCAACTTAGGGGCTACTCCCGTCTCCGTCGGGATTTTCGGGGAAGCCGGTACGCATTTTGCTGGGTCATCCTTTGTCCGATGGGGGGAGGCTCTACCGTGGTGGTCGTCTCGTCCAGTCTCCACGATGACCCTGTGTCTGCGTCACCCCTCTCACACATCCGCAACCAGAACGACAAGAAGCTCGTCCAGACTCTTGGGCGCTGACACCATGGGAGCAGCATGATGAAGCCGGCGCGCGGTGGTTCTGCACTCAGTCGTTATCTCTCGGACATCAGGACCTACCCACTGCTGAGCAAAGAGAAAGAGCTGGAGATTGGCCAGCGCATCTCGGACGGCCGCCGCGACGGCATGGACGAGCTGGTGCTGTCCAACCTGGGATTCGTCGTGAAGATCGCCAGCGAGTACCAGAACATGGGGCTCCCCTTCGAGGACCTGCTCAACGAAGGGAACATCGGCCTCATCCACGCCGCTTCCCGTTATGACCACACGCGAGGGATCAAGTTCATCACCTATGCCTCCTGGTGGGTGCGCAAGTCGATCCTGAAGGCGCTCGCCGAGCAGGCTTCGATGATCCGGGTGCCCAGCTACCAGCGCAAGAAGGTGGCGCGGCTGAAGGCCGAGTCCGAGGCGCTGCGCGCCCAGCATGGCCACCAGGCCCCCGAGCCGTCGTGCGATCAGTGCCTGCCCGAGCCTGCGCCCGGTCCGCGCTATCGCGCGGTGTCGCTCGACGATGCCGCGCGCACGGAAGGCCACGCGCGCCTCATCGAGATCCTGGTTGACTACAGGTGCGAAGATCCCGAGCGGGAGATCATCCGCCGCGAGAGCCTGGCGCACCTCGAGCGCAGCCTGACCTGCCTCAACGAGAAGGAGCGCGCGGTCATCTCCCGCCGCTTCGGTCTTTCGGGCGGCCGCGTGCTGACCCTCAAGGAGATCGGGACCACCCTGGGGCTGAGCCGGGAGCGTGTCCGCCAGATCGAGATGGCCGCCCGCTCCAAGCTGCGCTCCCAGATCCACCGGGCCCGCGTGCTGCACGGCGCCGAGACAATGAGCGCGAGGCCACGCCCATCACGACGCATGGGTCTGAAGGTGCCGGCCCAGTCGTCCTAGACATCCCGTTTCGCTCTTGCGGGGGCCGCCCCGCGTGGCTACCATGGCGCGGTTCCTGGTGCGCGGCCCTCATCTGCCTGCCTCGTCATCCTCCTTGCGCGGGCCGCCTGGCTCCCCGAAATCAAAGCGCCCGGTCCGTCCGGGCAGAGGAGGCGTGATGGCGATGGTCGACAGGCTCGGGCCGGTGGGTCTTTGCGCGGTTCTGCTCGGGAGCACCGGCGTGCCGGCCCTGGCCCAGACATCCAGCCCGCCCGCCACCGCTCCGACGGCCGTCTCCAAGAACCGCCTGTTCCTGCGCTTCGTCCAGGATTCGGCCTTGGTCCCATCGTTCTGGCTCGAGGGGCAGGGCCAGTGGCTGAGCAACACCGCGGACTTTCCGGATGAGGACGGCGACGTGTCCGATGCCACGTTGTTCGCGACGGGGGCGATCTTCGCCATGAACGTGGCCGAGGACTTCGAGTTCGGAGGGCGTCTGGCTCTGGCCCACCGGGATCCGGACGATGGAGGAGGCGACACGGGGCTCACCGACACCGACCTGTGGGGAAAGGTCTCCGTCGTCACCGATCCGATGAAGATCTCCGTGGGGGTGCTCTTCACGCTCCCCACCGGCAGCGAGGACGACTTCCTTGGCACGGGGGAGACCAACGTCGAGTTCTTCGCGGGCGCCCGCAAAGAGTGGGGCAAGTTCACGCTGGCTGGCAACCTGGGCATACGCATCAACCAGGACGCCGATCTGGGAGACTCGATCGAGCTGGAAGGGCAGAACAGCCTCCTCGGCGGGGTGGCGATGCTCATCACGGCCACCTCCAATCTGACCCTCGTGCTGGAGTACGCCATAGAGTCGGAGCGCTACGAAGGCCTGAGCAACGACGCCCGCCTGTTTGGAGGATTCGACTGGTCCCTGAGCGAGCACTTCATGCTGCGGGGGGGAGTCGGCGGGGGGCTTTCGGAAGGGGCCCCGGACTTCCAGATGATTGGCTCCATCGTCTGGCTTTTCTGAGTCGTATTCCCGCAAGTTGTTGACCCGTAAGCACTAATCATCCTGAAAATTATCCTGCCCCCTCCTTTACCGCCCAGCGGCGGTTGGGGTATATTTCGGGCATCTCCAACCCAGTTCCGACCCGGGAGAGCCGTCAGCCACGGTGTGGCGGAGGGGTGTGTTCCGGGAGCGTTGGAAGAGGATCCGAAGATGCTCGAGCTGGAGCTTCGCCGCCGCCTGGATAGGCTCACCGGCAAGCCTATCGCGATCACCATCACGGACAACCGGTCCTCGATGGTGTACGTGACGCCGGCCTCCCCGAGGCTGGTGAAGGTGCGCGTGCACCACATGTTCCTCGACGCGCCCCCCCCCATCGTGTCCGCGCTGGCCCAGTACGTGCGGCGCCCCACGCCCGAATGCCACCGGATCCTCAACCGCTACATCCGCACCAACGCCCATCGCATCGGCGGGCGGCCCAGGCACCGCGCGCATCTGAATCTCTGGCACAGGGGTTTCCACTTCGACCTGCGCCACACCTACGAGCGCCTCAACGAACGCTACTTCGACGGGCGCCTGCGCGCGGCCATCACCTGGGGAAAGTCGAACGGCAGGAATCGCCGGTACTCGATCGATTTCGGGTGCTTCGACAAGGAAAAGCGCATGATCCGGATCAACCCGGCGCTCGACAGGCCGTTCGTTCCGGGTTTCTTCATGGACTACATCGTCTATCACGAGATGTTGCATGCCGCCATCGGGTTCCGCGAATCTCCCAACGGTCGGCGCAGCCTGCACTCGCCCCGCTTCCGTGAGGAAGAGCGCCAGTTCCGCTTCTACCGCTCCGCGCTCCAGTGGGAGAGCGCCAACCTCTGGCGCTTCCTGCGCGCGGCTCCCTGACCCCGGTCCCGTGAGGAGGACAGGCGCTCCCGCCAGGCGCTCGGCCTGCCTGCTCTGGGCGATGCTGGCGGTTGCGGCTCACGCGCGTGCCGCCGCACCCGCCGACACCGCGCTGCTGGTGAGCCGGTGGCTCGATCCCGTGCAGGGGACGTACGGGCCTCCTTCGGCCATCGTCATCTCGGGCGGCAGGATCAGCCGCGTGGTTCCGGTGAAGGACTTCGAGGCCTCCGGGGCGGCCCAGGTCATCGATCTGGGTGACGCCACGGTCCTTCCGGGCCTGATCGACGCGCACGTGCATCTCATGATCGGCGGCGAACCTGCCGCCAATGCGCGCGCCATCCTGCAGGCGGGGTTCACCACCGTGGCCGACCTGGGAGCCACCACCGACGCCGTCCTGAAGCTGCGCGACGCGATCGCCGCGGGGACGGCCTCCGGGCCGCGCGTGGTGGCGGCGGGGCAGTGGATCGGCACGAAGAACGGTGTGTGCGAGTTCAACGGTCTGGGCATCGCCGGCGGATCGGACGCGTTCCGCCGGAGGGTCCGGGACAACGTCGCCTGGGGCGCGGACCTGGTGAAGGTGTGCGTGACGGGATGGCCGGCCGAGGCCTTCCGCCGGCCGGAGGCCTACGAGATCTCCGACGAGGCGCTGGCCGCCGTGGTGCAGGAGGCCCACCGGAGCGGGCGCCTTGTGGTGGCCCATGCCATCAGCACGGGCGGTGTCCGCGCCGCCCTGCGAGCCGGAGTGGACGGCCTCGCGCACGCCGCGTATCTGGATGACGCCAACGCAGCGGCGCTGCGCGAGGCGAAGGTGTTCCTGATACCGACGCTGGCCTCGCTTCTGGCGGGCGCTCCGCCGGACGCGGCCGCCGCCCTGCTCGGCTCGGTGGCCCTGGCGCAGCGCACCGGGGTGCGCCTCGTGTTCGGGACCGACGGGGGAGTCCTGCCGCATGGATCCAACGCCAGGGAGTTCCTGGCCCTGAAGGAGGCCGGGGTCCCTGCCATCGAGGCTCTGCGCGCGGCGACGGTTCACGCCGCCGGGGCGCTGAAGATGACGGACTCGATCGGCCTTATCGCCCCGGGTCACAGCGCCGACATCATTGCGGTGGCCGGCGATCCGCTTCAAGATGTCACGGCGTTGTCCCGGGTCAAATTCGTCATGAAGGATGGCCGCGTGGTGCGCGGTACGGGGGGTTGAGGGGTGGACAGTCATCAGGGTTGCCTGTATCTTAAGGGCTCTTCTATGAATGCATTTTTCCACCGCCTCGTCCCCCGCGCGCTTGCGGCATCGATCCTGTGGCTGGCGGGAGCCGCGCTGCTCCCCGTGCTGGCGCAGTCCGCCCCCCCGACTCCCGACGAGCTGGCCGCCCGCGGCAAGGCGGCGCTGGATGCCGGCTCGACCATGGAGGCGCTGGCCGCCTACGATGAGGCGGTCGCCTCGGCGCCCTCGCGCACCGACCTGAGGCTGCAGTTCGCCGAGGCGCTCCGCACGGCAGGCTTCTGGGTCCGCAGCGCCGAGCAGTACCGCGAGGTGCTCAAGGCGCAGCCGCACGACGTGACCGCCATGATCGGCTACGGCGAGCTGCTCAACGCTCAGTACCAGTTCGCTCCCTCGGCCGAGCACTTCTCGAGAGCGCTCCAGGTGGGCCTGGACCCGCACGACCGGGAGCGGGTGCTGGTGGGGCTGGGGAGCGCGCGCTTCGGCCTGGGAGACTACGCGGGGGCCGCGCAGGTGTTCGAGGGAATCCTGAAGGAGAGCCCGCGCGTCATGACCGCCATGGCGTACCTGGCCCTCTCGCGCCGCAATCTCGGAGACCTGGAAGCTGCCGAGAAGATCTGGACACAGTTCCTGGAGATCGATCCGGACGCGTCACCGGCGCGCATTCACCGCATCGAAATCCAGGAGCTGAGAGCCGGCATCGACGCCGCGCGCGCGACCGTCCAGCGCACGCCTCAGGACGCCGACGCCTGGGCCGCGCTGGGGCGCCTGCTGCGCAGCAAGCCCGACCTGCCCGGTGCCGAGAAGGCCTACGCCTCCGCCGAGCGGCTGGCTCCGCGCGAAGCGGCCCACCACTTCGCCCACGGGGCGGCGCTCCGGGACATGGGCCGCTGGAAGGAGTCCATGGAGAGCCTGCAGCAGGCCTCCACCGATCGCCAGTGGGGCTCGCTGGCCCTGTACAACCTGGGCTACGCCGCACGCAAGGCGAACGACCCCGAGAGAGAGAAGCGCGCGTGGGGCGAGGTGGCCGAGCGGTATCCCGGCGACCTCTATGCGTACCGGAGATACCTGGCCGTGCTGAAGGCCACCGGCGCTCTCGACCTGGAGCTGGCCCGCGCCCGCCAGAAAGCGACGGACGAGGCGAAGCCGCTCCTGCGCCCGATCCTGCTGGCGCGCCTGTCCCTCGCCCTTTCGGCCTCGGGTGATCGGGAAGGGGCGCGGCAGGCCTCGGTCGACGCCTTGAGAGCCGACCCCAACGACGTTCACGCCCAACGCGCCGCGCGCGACGTGTTTCAGCTCGATCAAAAAGCGGTCAAGAGCTTCCTGGAGAGCCACTCCTCACCCGAGCCGGCGGACGCGCTGCTGAGGGGCGCGCTGCTGCGGGCGATGGGGCGCGAGGACGAGGCCGAGCCCGAGCTGCGCAAGGCGGTCGCGGGAGCGCCCGACGACGCGCGCGCGCTCACCGCGCTGGCCGGATCTTTGCGCGCCGAAGGCGTGGACGAAGGGGTGGCCGAGCTGCTGAAGCTCGCGCGCGCCAAAGAGCCCGCGTACCTCTACGGGCACCTGGATGCCGCGATGGTCTTCAACGAGGCGGGCCGCTACGACGACGCGGCGAAGGCCGCGCGCGAGGCGCTGCGGCTGTCGCCGGACAACCCGGTGGGCCATGCGCTGCTGGGGACGGCCCTGAAGCTGGCCGGCAGCCTCGAGCCGGCGGCGCGCGCGTTCCAAGAGGCCACGGCGCTCGATCCGATGGAGGACATGGGGGGATCGCGCCTGATGCTGGCCAAGATCCGCGGCGAGATGGGGCGCCTCGAAGACGCGCGGGACCTGCTCAGGGGAGACGCGCCGCAGGACCCCGAGGAGATGTACCGGATGTCGTGGGAGTTCGTGCGCGACCGGTATCACGATCGCACCTTCCACGACCAGAACTGGCTCGTCTGGAAGGATCGCTTCGAGGGACGCCTCAAGACCCCTGCCGACGCGCTGGGAGCGATCGCGATCATGCTCTCGAGCCTCGATGACCGCAACACGCGACTCCGGAGCTCCGAGCAGACCGCCCGGCTGTTCTTCAGCGAGCGCACCGACGCGACCGAGTTCGCTTCCACGGGGGTGGCGCTGGGGACCAGCCGCACGGTGGACTCCAGGCGCCTCGCGGAGAACGTGGGCTACATCGCCATCACCAATTTCGACGACCCTCGCAGCCAGACGCAGATCCGCGAGGCGGTGGAGCAGATGAAGACGGCCGACGCCGTCATCCTGGACCTTCGCGGCAACCCCGGAGGTGCCGATTCCGAGGTCCCGAAGGTCACCGGGATGTTCGTGAAGCCCGGCACCCCGACGGGGACCACCATCTCTCCCGACGGCAAGGTCACCGAGACGGTGCCGCCCTCAGGAGGAGGCCCGATCATCCCCGAGAACAAGCCCGTGGTGGTCCTGGTGGATCGCAACACCGCCTCATCCGCCGAGACGCTGGCCGGGAGCCTGCGCGAGTCGCACCGGGCCGTGCTGGTGGGTGAGAAGACCTACGGCAAGTCCGGGGTGCAGTCCCCGCGGCTCCTGCCGGGAGGGGCCGTGGTGCTGGTGGTGGCCGCCGAGCACGCGGATCTCGGGGGCGAGGTGTACACGGGGCGGGGGATACAGCCCGACGTGAAGGTCGAGAGCGTTCCGGGCAAGCGTGGCGACGGCGACGAGGCGCTCAAGAAGGCGCGCGAGATCATCAAGAGACGCAGAGATGGATGATCGGAAGCGCTCCGCCGGACCGGCCGCCGTCCTCTGCCTGGCCGGGATGCTGGCTTCCGCGTGCGGAGCCCCTCCGGCCGATCGGCAGCCGGGGTCCGGCGCCACCGCTTCGGCAAAGGCCTCGCTGGAGGAGCTGAAGGAAACCGCCGTCAAGAACCCGTCCGACGCCGACGCGCACTTCCGGCTGGGGGTGGCCCTGCTGGATGCCGGCAGCACCAAGGAGGCCATCCAGGCTCTGGCCGTCTCCGTGAAGCTCGACCCGGCGCGCACCGACACCTACCTGGCGCTGGGCAACGCCTACCTCGCGCAACAGGATCGGCGCAGCGCGTTTCTCGCCTTCAACGAAGCGGTGCTCAACGATCCCAACAACCCCTCGGCCCTGTACAACCTGGGGGTGCTCCACTACATGGGAGGTCGGTTCCACGACGCGACCGTCTTCCTGGAGAAGGCGCGGCAGAACCGCCCCGACGATCCAGCCATCATCTACCGCCTGGGGATGGCCCAGCTCAACGACGGGAACGTCGAGGAGGCGGCCCGCCGGCTGCAGCAGGCGACCGAGATGGACCCGAACAAAGCCGAGGCCTGGGTCAACCTTTCCAGCTGCCTGTCCACGCTGCAGCGCTTCGACAAGGCCCGTGAGGCCGCCGAGCGGGGCGTGAAGCTCGCCCCGGATATGGCCGAGGCCCACAACAACCTGGCGATCGTGGCGCAGGCGCAGGACCGCGATGAAGAGGCGCTGGAGCACTTCCAGAAGGCGATGGCGGCGGACCCCAACAACGTCCGCTATCACCTGAACCTGGGGAGCCTCCTGGAGAAGATGGGCCGCAAGCAGGAGGCCATCCGCGAGTACGAGCTCTTCGTGCGGGACTGGCGGGGAAACATGGCGGCGGCCGAAGAAGCCAACCGCCGTCTGGAGCAGCTCCGCAAGAAGTAGCCGGGGCGCTTCAGTCATGGTCGCCGCCCGGCGGGGAGTGGTCTCCGGGACCGTTCGCCGTCGTGGCGTTGGCCACGACGGCTCACTCCCGCTTCCGCCTTCGCCCTCGCTCGCTGCCCGCGCAAAAGCGCGCGCGGGCAACGCTCGCTCGACCCGGCTCAGGCTGATCTTCCCCCCTTTTTCTGGACAGCGAGATTCGGACGATAATGGTCCGGGAGGTCCACGGGATGGCACGAGACAGGCGGAAGTTCAGTGAGGAGTTCA
>JBOGOC010000132.1:0-2293 GCA_050747525.1 Candidatus Polarisedimenticolia bacterium
GGGGCGGGTACGAAAGATGAAGAGCCGGCGTCGTTCACCGACACCAACATCTACGGCACCCTGGGAGGCCCCGTGGTCAGGGACCATCTGTGGTACTTCGTGGCCGTGGAGCGTTTCGACGAGGAGATCCCGGTCGTCTTCGAGGACCGCTCGACCAGCCTGCGCACCTTCGAGGGATGGCGCAACTTCGCGAAGCTCACCTGGCAGGGGTCCATGGCGCACAAGCTGACTCTCCAGGTCAACCAGGATCCCGTCGACACCTTCGGCAACTACATCGGCCAGACCATCAATCCGGAGACCGACTTCAGGCTCGGCACCGATGGGACGCTTCCTCAGCTCACATGGACGGCCATCCTCTCACCCGCGTTGTTGATGCAGGTCGTCTTCTCCTATCTGGACGGCCGCGTCGAGATCGAACCGGTCTCCGAGGACTTCAGGCTCGTGGAGACGGACCAGGTCCTGGGCGGCAACGGCACGCTCAATGCCAGGCTGCCGTGCTTCTCGCTCAACTGCGAGCAGGATGAGATGAGGCGCCTG
Organism: Candidatus Polarisedimenticolia bacterium; assembly: GCA_050747525.1. Classification (GTDB taxonomy): domain Bacteria; phylum Acidobacteriota; class Polarisedimenticolia; order JACPZX01; family DASXTC01; genus JBOGOC01. Next base: position 538 of record JBOGOC010000132.1, read on the forward strand.
AAGCGTGAGGAGGTGAAGGGGACGAACGACTTCATCCTGTCGGAGGATGGCGCGTACAACGTGCGGAGCAACGTCAACCTGGGTCGGGCGACCATGAGGACCGACTTCTCCTACACCCTCGACGACAGGCTCGGGCAGCACAGCTTCAGGAGCGGCTTCCTGCTCGAAGCGGAAACCTACGAGGAGGATCTCGTCGTCAACCCGGTGATCACGGAAACCTCGTGCAGCATCGCGCAGTTCCCGTGCGCCCTACCGCCTGCCGATCCGCTCCAGGCGCGGGGGTCGATATCGATCCTGGTGTACGACCCGGCGCAGCGCTCGTTGACCGCGGACAGCTATAACATGGGTGGATACATCCAGGACTCGTGGAAGATCCGGCCCAACCTGACGCTCAACCTGGGCGCGCGCATCGATCGGGAGTCGGTCAACTCCCTCGGATTCACCAGCTTCGATCCGGACAAGGAAGCGGTCGAGGTGCAGCGGCGGTTCGACATCGTCCGCGAAGCGGCCATCGCGGCAAGCTACTCGTGCACTCACACGCCGGGCCGCCTGGACGGGGAGATGACCCAGCCGTTCACTCCGTTGCCGGGGTCGCCCGCCCTCCAGTTCGACGTCGACCGCAACGGGGAAATCGACCTCAACGGCGCGGAACGGGAGATCGTCCTGACGGGCCATTTCACGACGGAATCGGAGCGGCGCGCCGAGAACTTCACCATCGAGAACACGAACCTGTCTCCCCGGCTGAGCGTGTCGTGGGATCCGTGGAACGACGGCAAGACCAAGGTATACGGAACCTTCGGGCGCTACTACGACCGGCTCTTTCTCGGCACCGTGGTCACGGACCAGGAGCCGTCCACGTGGGTTGCGATCTGGCCCCTGGCGTCGACCGTGGGGGGGAACGCGCTTCCCGGCGAGCTGTCGCTTCCACTGAGCACCTCGGTCTCTGTTCCGCAGACGGACCGCGACCTGCGCACTCCCCACACCGACGAATGGACGGCCGGGTTCGAGCGGGAGCTGGCCCCCGAATGGTCGGTCGGCGTCACGTACATCAGCCGATTAGGCGAGGATCTCCTGCAGGACAAGGACATGAACCACATCTCGTGCGAAGGCTTCGACGAGACCTACGGAGTCGACCCCCACTCGGTCTGCGGAGACGGAGGCCAGCTGGACCTGGACAGGTTCGGCGCCGTGCGTTACATGTACGACCCGTTCAGGCGGCGGTGGTTCACTGCCCTCTCGCGCAACGGTACGCCGGACCTGTACACCCTCAATCCCAACTTCAACCAGGTGCTGCGCGTGGGGAACTTCAACGCCTCGCGCTACCGGGCCTGGGAGCTGACGCTGAAGAAGAGGCTGCACCGGAACTGGCAGATGCAGGGGTCGTACACGTGGTCCACGGCCGAAGGGGAGGCCGAAGGGTTCGCCAGCGTCGTGGGGAATGATCCGGCCGTCAGCGACAAGGCGAGCGGCTACCTGAGCTACGACCAGCGGCACGTCTTCAAGTACCAGGTGGTGGCGCACCTTCCCCATGAGATCCTGGTGGGAGGCACGTTCACCTGGGCATCGGGCCTGCCATACACCTTCGTCTCCAACGTGGAGGACTACGACGACCACAGCCTCCTCACGCCGCAGCGCGTCTTCTCGGTGACCGGCAAGCTCAACGACCAGCGCAACGAGTCACAGCTCACGGTGGACGGGCGAGTGGAGAAGCGGTTCACGGTGGGCGGGATGCAGATGACGGCCTTCCTGGCGGCGG
>JBOGOC010000133.1:0-2287 GCA_050747525.1 Candidatus Polarisedimenticolia bacterium
GGGGCGGGTACGAAAGATGAAGAGCCGGCGTCGTTCACCGACACCAACATCTACGGCACCCTGGGAGGCCCCGTGGTCAGGGACCATCTGTGGTACTTCGTGGCCGTGGAGCGTTTCGACGAGGAGACCCCGGTCGTCTTCGAGGACCGCTCGACCAGCCTGCGCACCTTCGAGGGATGGCGCAACTTCGCGAAGCTCACCTGGCAGGGGTCCACCGCGCACAAGCTGACCTTCCAGGTCAACCAGGACCCCATCGACACGTTCGGCAATTACATCGGCCAGACCATCGATCTTGAGACCGACTTCAGACTCGGCACCGATGGGACTCTCCCCCAGCTCACGTGGACGGCCATCCTCTCTCCCGCCCTGCTGATGCAGGTCGTCTTCTCCTATCTGGACGCGCGCATCGAGATCGATCCGGTCTCGGAGGACTTCAGGCTCGTGGAGACGGCCCAGCGCCTCGAGACCAACGGGACGCTCCATGCCCACCTTCCCTGCTTCTCGCTCAACTGCGAGCAGGACGAGATGCGGCGGCTGATCCGGGAGGCGATCCCGGGAACCAGCCAGTTCACGCTCTCGGAGGATGGCGCCTACAACGTGCGCAGCAGCGTCAATCTGGGACGGGCGACGATGAAGACCGATTTCTCGTACACCCTCGAGGACCGGCTCGGGCAGCACAGCTTCAAGAGCGGCTTCCTGATGGAGTCGGAGTCCTATCACGAGGACCTGGTCGTCAACCCGGTGATCACGGACAACAGGTGCAACACCGCGGGCCCGCCCTGCGCCGTGCCCCCCGTGAGCCCCTTCCAGGCCCGCGGCACGCTGACCATCCAGGTGTACGACCCGCTGCAGCGCGAGCTCAGCGCGGACAGTTACAACATGGGGGGCTACGTGCAGGACTCCTGGAAGGTCCGACCCAACTTGACGCTCAACCTGGGCGCGCGCGTCGACCGGGAGTCGGTCAATTCCCTCGGATTCACCAGCTTCGATCCCGGCAAGGAGGCGGTCGAGGTTCAGCGGCGGTTCGACATCGTCTGCGAGGCGGCCATCGCGGCAAACTACTCGTGCACTCACACGCCTGGCCGCCTCGACGGGGTGATGACCCAGCCGTTCACGCCGCTGCCGGGGTCGCCCGCCCTCCAGTTCGACGTCGACGGCGACGGCGAGATCGACCTCAACGGCGCGGAACGGGAGATCGTCCTGACGGGCCAGTTCACGACACCCTCGGAGCGGCGTGCCGAGAGCTTCACCATCGAGAACACGAACCTGTCTCCCCGGCTGAGCGTGTCGTGGGATCCGTGGAGCGACGGCAAGACCAAGGTGTACGGGACCTTCGGGCGTTACTACGACCGCCTGTTCCTCGGCACCGTGGTCACCGACCAGCAGCCGGAGTCATGGGTGGCCACCTGGCCGCTTTCGACGCTCGTGGGGGGTGACGCCCTGCCCGGCGAGCTGTCCCTTCCGCTGAGTGCCTCGGTCTCGATCCCTCAGACCGACCGCAACCTGCGCACGCCCCGCACCGACGAGTGGACGGCGGGATTCGAGCGCGAGCTGGCGCCCGAATGGTCGGTCGGCGTCACATACATCAGCCGCACGGGCGAGGATCTCCTGCAGGACAAGGACATGAATCACATCACATGCGCCGGGTTCGTCGAGACCTACGGAGTCGACCCGCAGGCGGTGTGCGGGGACGGCGGCCAGCTGGAGTTGGACAGGTTCGGCGCCATCAGGTACGCCTTCGGCGGCGGCCGCTGGCTTGCCGTGCTCAGCCGCAATGGCGCCCCCGACCTGTACACCCTCAATCCCAACTTCAACCAGGTGCTGCGCGTGGGAAACTTCAACGCGTCGCGCTACCGGGCCTGGGAGCTGACCTTGAAGAAGAGGCTGCACCGGAACTGGCAGATGCAGGGGTCGTACACGTGGTCGACGGCCGAGGGAGAGGCCGAGTCGTTCTCCAGCGTGGTGGGGAACGACCCTGCGGTGAGCGACAAGGCGAGCGGCTACCTGAGCTACGACCAGCGCCACGTCTTCAAGTACCAGGTGGTGTCGCACCTGCCTCACGAGATTCTGGTGGGAGGCACGTTCAGCTGGGCGTCTGGCCTGCCGTACACCTTCGTCTCCAACGTGGAGGACCACGACGACCATGGATTGCTCACGCCCCAGCGCGTCTTCTCGGTGACCGGCAAGCTCAACGACCAGCGCAACGAGTCACAGCTCACGGTGGACGGGCGAGTGGAGAAGCGGTTCACGGTGGGCGGGATGCAGATGACGGCCTTCCTGGCGGCGG